>NZ_JBAJMW010000001.1:0-768440 GCF_036881825.1 Tersicoccus mangrovi
CCCATCGTGCCGACCAGGAGCCCGTTTCCTCACCCCCACCCCACCGTCGGCAACGTCATGACCCACAACACCTAGGCGCGGATGCCACCGCGCCGACGACACAGCAGTTCGCCGAGTCAGCGCCGCGCCGCCTCACGCTCGCCGGCGTCGATCGCGGCCAGCCCGCGGTCGGCGACGGCGAGCACGAGGAAGACGGCGGCGGCCACGAGCATCACGAGGCCGAGCCCGTGCAGCCCGGTGGTCGTCGCCTGCCGGCCGAAGACCAGGCCCGCCGTGGAGGAGGCGACCATGGCGCCGAGGTACATGAAGGTGCGCAGCAGCCCGGCCGAGACGCCGACCTTGTCGCGCCGGGCCTGGTGGTAGAGAGCGGTCTGGTTGGACAGGTTGACCAGTCCCTGCGGCAGGCCGAGCATCACGACGACCCCGAGCAGCAGCCAGACGGGGGCGCCGTCGCCGAGCAGGAGGATCATCCCGGCGGCCAGCAGTTGCGCGACGGCACCGACGACCAGCTTGACGCGCACCGTCCCCCGGCGGCCGGCGACCACGGTCGCGACGATGCCGACGGCGAAGGTGGGCAACAGCAGCAGACCGGTGCCCGACGGGCTGAAGCCGCGCCCCTGCTCGAGCCACTGGGTGAACCCGTAGAGGAAGCAGTAGGAGACGGTGGACGCGACGAGCGACCGGGCGTAGGTCAGCAGCAGCGGCACGTTGCCCGCGAACACGCGGACGTCGATGAACGGCTCGGGCCGGCGCAGCTCCCAGCGGGTGAAGGCGACGCCGGCGACGACAGCGAGGGCCGGCAGCCAGAGCCGGGCCGGGGTCGGGTCCATGAGGAACACGAGCATGCCGAGCAGCAGGGCGGCGAACAGCCCGACGCCGACGGTGTCGAGCCGGGCGGTCCCGTCCCGCATCTGGCCCGCGGCCTGCCGCCCCGGAGGCGTGGCCGGCACGAACAGCCAGCCGAGGACGAGGCTCGCCAGGCCGAGCACGACGTTGACCACGAGCGTGCTGCGCCAGCCGCCGATGCCGATCAGCAGCCCCCCGAGGGACGGCCCGACGACGGCGATGGTCTGGGTCGCGACCGAGAGGGCGGCCAGGACGCCGCTCGGGCTCGCCATGCCCGTGCGGTCCGCCTCGCCCCGGATCAGCGCCATCGCCGCGGGGTAGCCGGCGCACGTGCCGAGGCCGAGCACGACGCGGGCGGCGACGAGCACCCAGATGGAGGGCGCGAGGGTGCCGACGACGCCGGCGACGATCGTCAGCACGGCACCGGCCAGGAACAGGCGGCGCGCGCCGTAGAGGTCCACGAGCCGGCCGACGAGCGGCTGCCCGATGGCGGTCGCGAGGTAGAGGGCGGAGATCAGCCAGGCCGTCTCGGCCGCGGGCGCGCCCAGACCGACGCCGATCGGCACGAGGGCGACGGCGATGATCGACGAGTTGACGGGGTTGAGGATCGAGCCGAGCATCATCGGCGCGAGCAGCCGCCGGTCGAACCGGTCGGTGGGAGCGGGGTGGCGTGCGGTCATGCTCATCAGTCGAGCAGCCGTTCGAGCAGGCCCATGGCGGCGATGATCGACTGGCGCTCGGTCTCGCTGAAGCGGTCGGCGAGGGCGGTCTCCAGCCACGCCCGCCCGGCGTCGAGCGCGCCCTCGACGCGGTTGCGGCCCTTCTCGGTCGCCTCGAGCAGTTGCCGCCGGCCGTCGCGCGGGTCCGGGGTGCGCACGATGTACCCGTCGCGGTCGAGGGCGGCGATGGTCACCGCGATGGACTGCGGCGTCACCTTCTCGGCGGCCGCGAGGCCGCTCGCGGTGGCGGCCTCGTTGCGGGCGATGCGCATGAGGGCCGAGGCCTGGCTCGGCGTCAGGTCGGCCCCGTCGGTGACCGCCATGATGCGGCGGCGCACCCGGCTCACGGTGGCGCGGACCGCGACGGCGGCCCGGGACGCCGAAGCGGGATGGTCGGTGGTCGTGCCCGTCATGATCGTCAGCCTACACTGATCAGTGTCACCTGATTATTGCGCTGCGCCGACCTTCGATCCGCAGGAGCCGACATGACCGATCCCCGCCCCGTTCTGCTCGCCATGGACTTCCAGCACGGCATCGTCGAGCGCCTCGGCGACGACGCCGTCCTCGCCGGCGCCCGGAAGGCCGTCGAGGCCGCCCGTGCGGCGTCGATCCCGGTCGTCTGGGTGCGCGTCGCCTTCCGACCGGGCTATCCGGAGGTGTCCGCGTCGTCGTCGTTCGCCGGCCTGGTCGGCAGCGCCGGGGACGCCATGACGATGGATCACCCCGCCACGGCGATCCATGCCGCGCTCGGGCCGCGGGAGGACGAACCCGTCGTCGTCAAGCGACGGATCAGCGCGTTCACGGGCAGCGACCTGGCCGTGGTGCTGCGCGCCGCCCGGGCGGACACCCTCGTGCTGGCGGGCATCAGCACCAGCGGCGTCGTGCTCTCGACGCTGCGGCAGGCGGCGGACCTGGACTATCGACTCGTGGTGCTCTCCGACGCGTGCGCGGACCGCGAGGCCGAGGTGCACCGCGTGCTGCTGGAGAAGGTCTTCCCGCGGCAGGCGGAGGTCACGACCGTGGCGGACTGGGCCGGGACGCTGACGACGGCGCCCTGAGGCGCGAGCGGGCGGAACCCGCGCGGTCCGTCAGGCGCCCCACCAACGCAGGCGCCAGCGCCGCCCGGTCCGGCCCCGCCGCTTCCACGTCGCCACCGCCACACCCGTCAGGGCGAGCGCACCGCCGAGCAGGGCGGCGGCCGGCGGCGTCTCCTGCAGCACCAGCCAGGAGAGCAGCACCACGACGGGCGGCACGGCGTAGGTCGAGGCGGCCGTCCGGCCCGCGCTGGCCCGGGAGAGCGCATAGCCCCACGTCGTGAAGGCGATGGCCGTGGGGAAGACGCCGAGGTAGACGACGGCGAGCACCGAGGATGTCGGGGCGACCGCCAGGGCGCGTACGAGCTCGGGTGCGAAGGGCAGGCAGGCGAGGGTGCCGGCGACGCAGCCGAGCACGGTCATGGTGGAGGCGTCGATGCGGCGCAGCAGGCTCTTCTGCAGGGTGGCCGAGCTGCCGTAGACGACCGCCGCGACCAGACCGAGGACGACGCCGAGCAGGTCGAACCGGCCCGTGGACGTCGAGACGGTGATGACGGCCACCCCGCACAGCGCCACCAGCATCCCCGCGATCAGACGCCGGGGGAAACCCTCCCCGAGGAACAGGCCCGCGAGCACGGCAACGATCATCGGCGCGAGGTTGACGATCAGTGACGCGGTTCCGGCGTCGACGTGCTGCTCGGCGGCGTTGAGCGCGATGTTGTAGATCCCGAACCAGGCCACGCCCCAGACGACGACGGCGGCGAGCACGCGTCCGGACGGCCGCGCGCGTGACGGGGCCGCCGGCATCGTTCCGCCCGCTCCTGCACCGCGCCGGCGACGCGATCGGCGGAACTGGACGGTCAGATGGATGCCGGCGAGGGCGACCGAGCCGACGGCCACCCGGCCCAGCGTCAGCGGCCCGGGGGCGAAGTCGTGCGCCGCGGCGCGGATGCCGACGAACGCCGACGCCCACAGCAGCACGGTCATCCCGATCGCGGCCCACAGCATCCATCCGCCCGAGGAGGAGGGACCGCGGGACGCCCCGCCGGTCGCACCGCTCGTCGCACCATCAGTGGCGTCCCCGGAGGGATCCGTGCGGTCGGTGCGGTCGGTGCCGCCGGTCGTGGCCTCGGTCATGGGTCCATCACATCACCGGCCACCGACGGAACCGGCACCGGACGTCACCGAGCCGCCACGAACCGGCAGCCACCAGTCCGACAGCCGGCGGCGGCGCGCGACGGACCACCGCCCGACGGCTGCCGCGGCGGGTACTGTCGGTGGCCGCCGGTACCGTGAGGACCATGCGCAGCTGGCACCTGCTCCCCCGCGCGGCCTTCGACCTCGAGACCACCGGCCGCGATCCCGCGACGGCCCGGATCGTCTCGGCGTCCGTCGTGGTCGCGGACGGGAACGGCCGGTTCATCGGCCGGCACGAGTGGCTCGCGGACCCCGGCGTCGAGATCCCCGAGGCCGCCAGCGCGATCCACGGCATCAGGACCGAGCGGGCGCGGGCCGAGGGGCGTCCGGCGCCCGCCGTCGTCGCCGAGGTGAGCGCCTCCCTGCGGGAACTGTTCGACGCGCGGATCCCGGTCCTGGCGTTCAATGCCTCCTACGACTTCACCGTGCTGCTGCAGGAGTGCCGCCGCTGGTCGCTGCCGGACCCGCCACGGCCGATGCCCGTCCTCGACCCGTTCCAGATCCACCGGGAGCTGGAACGGCGGCTCGAGCCGGGCCGGAAGCGCACGCTGGTCGCCCTGTGCGAGGAGTTCGAGGTGCCGTTGGTGCACGCCCACACGTCAGCCGCGGACGCGGCAGCGACCCTCGTCCTGGCCGAGGCGATGGCCGGGCGCTGGCCCGAACTGCAGATGCCGGCCCGCTGGCTGCACGACCTGCAGGTCTCCTGGCTGCAGCACCGCGCCGAGCGACGAGCCGCCCACCTGCGGCGCGAGGGCTGGGCAGAGGCGGACCTGCCGGGCCCGCACCCCTGGCCGGTCGGCTGAGGCGAGGAGGGAGGCCGAACGAGAACGAAGGGTCAGAGCACGTCGGAGAGGAACTGGCGCAACCGGTCCGTGCGCGGCTCGCCGAACAGCTGCTGCGGCGTGCCCGTCTCGACCACGGCGCCGGCGTCCATGAACGTCACGGCGTCGGCGACGGAGCGGGCGAAGCCCATCTCGTGGGTGACGACGACCATCGTCATGCCCGAGGACGCGAGGTCGCTCATCAGGGCCAGGACGCCCTTGACGAGCTCCGGGTCGAGGGCGGAGGTCGCCTCGTCGAAGAGCATGAGCTCCGGCTCCATGGCCAGGGCCCGGGCGATCGCCACGCGCTGCTGCTGGCCGCCCGAGAGGGCCGACGGACGGGCACCCACCCGGTGCGCGAGGCCCACGCGGTCGAGCTGGTCGCGGGCGACGTCCCGCGCCCGATCCTTGTCCATACCGCGCAGCTTGCGCAGGGCCAGGGCGACGTTGTCGCCCACGGTCATGTGCGGGAACAGGTTGAACTGCTGGAAGACCATGCCGATCCGCTGCCGGTAGGCGTCCGGGTTGGTGCCCAGGACCGACTCACCGTCCAGGCTGAGGTCGCCCCGGTCCGGCTCGATCAGCCGGTTCAGCACGCGCAGCAGGGTGGACTTGCCGGACCCGGAGGGCCCGATGACGGCGGTCGTGGTGCCGGCGGGCGCGTCCAGATCGACGCCGCGCAGCACGTGGTTGTCGCCGAACGACAGGTGGATGCCGGTGGCACGCAGATGGCCGGCGCGGGTGGCGCCGTCGTGCTCGGATGCGGGGGTGGTCACGGCTGTCCTCCTGGGGTCACACCGGCGGCGCCGGTGGCATCGCTGGTGACGGCGGCGTCGGCGGTCTCGCTCGCGGTCTTCTCGCGCCGTCCCTCACGGAGCCGGTGGTCGATGACGTTGACGAGGTGGGTCAGCGGGATCGTGAGGACGAGGTAGAGCAGGCCCGCGGCCA
The DNA here is from genome assembly GCF_036881825.1 of Tersicoccus mangrovi. Taxonomy (NCBI): domain Bacteria; kingdom Bacillati; phylum Actinomycetota; class Actinomycetes; order Micrococcales; family Micrococcaceae; genus Tersicoccus; species Tersicoccus mangrovi. The sequence continues at coordinate 5,566 of NZ_JBAJMW010000001.1, forward strand.
CCAGCGGCGAGAGGTTGCCGGAGTTGGCCGTGGCGTCGTTGCCGACCCGGAAGATCTCCCGCTGGCTCGCGAGCAGGCCGAGGAAGAAGATCAGGGACGAGTCCTTGATGAGGGAGATGAACTGGTTGACCAGCGCGGGCAGCACCCGGCGGACGCCCTGCGGGATGATCACGAGGCGCATCGTCGCGCCGTACGAGAAGCCCAGGGCCCGCGAGGCCTCCATCTGGCCGCGGTCCACGCTCTGGATGCCGGAACGGAAGATCTCGCCGATGTACGCGGCGGCGAGCAGCGAGAGGGCGAGGATGCCCAGCGGGTAGGGGTTGGTGCTGCCGGTCACCTGACGCACGATCGGCCCGAGCCCGATGCCGATCAACAGGATGATGATGACGGCGGGCAGCCCTCGGAAGACGTCGGTGTAGATGCGGGCGAGCCAGCGGGGAACCGGGTTGCGGGAGATGCCCATCACCGCGAGGACCATGCCGAGCAGGCTGCCGATGATGCCCGACGAGACGGAGAGGATCAGCGTGTTGGGTAGCCCGACGGTCAGCAGGTCGGGAATGACCTGGGCCATCGCTTGCCCGTTGAAGAAGGTGTCGATCAGCTGCGACCAGGCGTCCATGGGTCTCCCCCTGTCGGTGTGGCTGGGAAGTCGGGAACCCGCACACGGCGCGGCCGCACGAGAGTGCGACCGCGCCGTGGATGAGCGGGGTGGGGTGCTACTTGACGGTGACGGCCTTGCTGCCGGGCTTCCACGTCTTCGGGGTCTCCCGCTTGGGGTACCACTCCTTGGTCAGCTTGGACCAGGTACCGTCGGCGATGACCCCGTCGAGCCCGGAGTTCAGCGCGTCGATGAGCGCCTTGTTGTCCTTGTTGACCGCGTAGGCGGTGAAGTTCTGGGTGTTGACGACGCTCTCGGCGATCTTGGTGCCGTCGCCGTCCTTCACCTGACCCTCCGCCTGCTGCGAGGGGGCCACCCAGGCGTCGATCTGCCCGTTGCGCAGGTTGGCGTACACGGTGTTGTAGTCGTTGAAGCGCACGGGCTGCAGGCCGAGGGTGTTGGTCACGTAGTCGTCCTGCACGGTGCCCTGCACGACGCCGATCCGGGTGTCGGACTTCAGGTCGGCGAACTTCTGCACCGTGGCGCCGTTCTTGACGACGACGGCCATGTAGCCGAAGTCGTAGCCGTTGGTGAAGCCGACGTTCTGGCGCCGCTTGTCCGTGGTGGAGATCGAGGAGGACCCGACGTCGAACTGCTTGGTCGCGACCTGGGAGAGCAGGGCGGAGAAGTCGGTGGACGCGAACTCGACCTTCAGGCCCAGCTTGGCGCCGATGGCCTTGAGCAGCTCGTTGTCGTAGCCGGTGAAGACGCCGTTCTTGATGAAGATGTTCGGCGGCGCGTCAGAGAGCGTGCCGACGCGCAGCGTGCCGTCGGAGATGAGGTTCAGCTTCGACTTGTCGATCTTCGCGAGCGGGGTGACGTTCGCCGTCGTGTACTTGTCGGTGTTCTTCTGGTCGCTGCCGGCCAGGGCGTTGGCGCCGGTGCTGGCGCTCTGGGACGCGCCGCCCGCGCAGGCGCTCAGGCTCACGGCCAGGACGACGGCGGTCATCGCCGTGGTGATGGACTTCAGACGACGGGGCAGGGCCACGGGTGTCTCCTCGGTGCGAGCGGCGGGACGGGTTCACACCCCGCCGACGGTGGTGATGGCACGACGGCGCGTGCGCTCGGCGGTCCCGCGGAGGCGGGACGGCAGGGGTCGACCGGCGACCCGCGAGGTCGGCGCGGCGCTGAACCGGCCGACGACATCACTCCAGCGTAAGGGCCGCCCAGGGCCGCGAACGACGATGCACGTCACGCGATGTCACTCCGGAGGCGTGCTCTTCGTCACGCCTCGCACCGGCCCCGGAACGCCCACCCGCTCTCCCAGCCACGCGTCGATTTGGCCGAGCGCCGCCTGAGCCATCGGCGTCGCGTGCCCGGTGAAACCGTGCGGAGCCGCGGGGTAGACGCGCAGATCGACGGCGACCCCGGCGGCCGAGAGCCGGGCCGCCATCGCGAGGTTGTCCTCGAGCAGGACGTCGTCGGCCCCCACGATCATCAGCACCGGCGGCAGGCCGCGCAGGTCGGCGAAGAGCGGGGACAGGTCCGGATCGGTGCGGTCGACCGCGTCGCCCGCGTAGGCGGGGAGGAAGTACTCGTCCGCGATCAGCCGACCGGCCGGCGTGGCGGTTGCGAGATCCCACGTGCCGAACTGAAGCACGGCCCCGTCGACGGCGTCGACGCCACGGTCCCGCAGCCGGACGAGCGTCGTCATCGCGAGGGTGGCGCCGGCGGAGAAGCCGGTGATCGCCAGGCGGGAGGTACCGAAGCGGGCAGCCGCGTGCTCGGCCAGCCAGAGCGCCGCGGCCTCGACATCGTCGGGCGCCGCCGGCCACGGATGCTCGGGGGCGAGCCGGTAGTCGACACTGACGACGGCGACGCCGAGGGTATCCACGAGCCGGCGGGCGGCCCGGTCGCTCGCCGCGGCGGAGCCGAGGAAGAAACCGCCCCCATGGATCTCGAGGAGCACGCCCGCGGGCGGCGCGGAGCGGGGCCGGTGGATGCGCACGGGCACGCGATGGCCGTCCGTACCGACCGTCACGACCTCCGGCGGAGGGTCGACCACGACCGGGACCGGCGCGGCTGCCCGGGCCCGGCGCAGCTCGGCGAGGTCAGCCGGGCCGCGTCCCGCGGTACGCCGCGCGTAGAAGGCACGGGTCGGCGCGACGAGCGGCTCCAGACCGGGGTCGATCAGCTCCGTCAGGTCCACGCGCACAGGTGCAGCCTACGAGGGACGCGCCGGAGGCCCCGGGACACCGCTGTCCGAGGCCTCCGCGGTCGTGTCTCAGAGCCCGTTCAGCCGGTACGGAACGAAGGTGCCCTGGCCGGACCAGTAGGGGTAGGGCGTCACGCGGGCGACCGTGCCCACCCCGGGCCGGCTCTCCTCCATGGCGTTGTACTTCGTGTGCGCCGTGTTCGCCCAGCCGTTGAAGATGACGACGTGCCCGCTCGTCTTGAGCATGACGTCGCCGGGCCGCAGCTGGGTCTTGGTGATGCGGTGGGAGACCTGCGGCAGCGTCGACGTCACGTAGCTCGTGCGCAGGTGCCACGCCATCGAGACGTAGCCCGAGCAGTCCTCGCGGTACAGCTTGCCCTGCGGATCCCGGTGGTAGCCCTGCTGGTTGTAGGGCACGTGGGCGGTCACCCAGGTCCTGGCCCGGGAGATGATCGTGGACCGCGAGATGGTGGCCGTGGCGGTCGCCGTCGAGGCGGTGGACGACGTGGTGGACGTGCTGGCGGTGGTGGCCGAGGCCGGGGACAGCCCGCTCAGCCCGAGGCCGGCGGCGAGGACACCGGCCCCGACGGAGGTGACGATCTTCCTGTGGTGTGCGCGCATGACTCACTCCTGCCCGTTGGTGTGGTGCGAACCTTGTGCAGAATTCCCCCGCGGATCACTGACGCGGACAATGCCTTCCGCCGATCGGATCACTCGACGATCCGATCAGGATCACGGCTCGATTGTGGCGCGCGGAAACGCACTGGGCAACAGCAGCGGTCGAATTGCAACTTCATGCAGTCGCGGGGTGGAGAAAGCCCGGAATTCCGGGGGCGGACGGCTCGGATCAGCCGTGCTGACGTGCTCCTCCACTGGCGATCGCACGTTACCGGCCAGTAGGTCTAGCCGTCGCCGAATCATTCCGCCTACATTCACCTCGACCATTGTCCGAGCCGATCGCCTCGTCACTCGTGTGCATTCTTCCGCCGGTGATGCGTCATGCCCGAAATGTTCATCTCGACGACCAGAGGTCGTCACCATTCCAGGGGAGAAACAACATGAAGAATCTGCTGCGCTCCGGTGCCGCCGCCGCGATCGCCCTCGGCCTGCTCGCCGGCGGAGGCGCCACGACCGCGTCCGCCGCGGCCGAGGCGCCGGCCACGGCCTCCTCGGCACGCTGCTTCGTGCCGAGCACCGCCAACCAGTCCGTGCTCCGCACACTCAAGGCGGTCGGTGACAAGCGGGGCATCACCTACCGCGTGCGGCTGGCCATGTTCGAGACCGCCTGGGTGGAGAGCCACGCGAACAACCTCAAGTGCGGGACGGGCAGTTCCGTGGGCGTATTCCAGCAGACGTCCGCGTGGGGCACCTACGCGCAGCGGACGAACGTCACCTGGGCCACGAACAGGTTCCTCGACCAGGCCATCCCCAACGCACGCCGGCACCCGAGCTGGACCGCCGGTCAGGTGGCCCAGAGCGTCCAGCGCTCGGCCTACCCCACCCGGTACGACCAGGCGAAGGCCACGGCGACGCGGCTGATCGCGCAGTTGGCGCACTGACCGATCCGCCGCGGTGGTGGGACGGAACACCCGTCCCACCACCGGGGAGCGGACGGGTTCAGCGCAGGTTCTCGAGGTTCTGCAGCAGATTCGGGTGGGTCGGCGTCCAGCCGAACGCCTCCCGGGTATGGGCGCTGCTGGCGGGCTGGTCCATGGCGAAGATCGCCCCGAGCGGGCCGAACGTCTCCTCGGGCACCGATGCGACGGGCAGATCCAGTCGACGGCCGATGGCGGCCGAACTGGGCGTGCTCGCCTTCAAGCTCGGCTACGCCGACTGGGTGGAATCGACCGAGCAGTCCGGACTCGCCCCGCACGTCCTCCGGGCCCTGGACACCCTCCGGAAGGCCGGCGCCGCGCTGAACTGACCGGAAGCCCCGTGCCGGAGCGGTACCGTCAGTCGGCGGTCCGCACCGCCGTCGCCAGGTGCGAGCGCACCTTGACGGGACCGGCGCCGTGCTGCGGCACCGCCGCCAGTGCGAAGGACTCGATCACGCCGGGACGGAAGATGACGCACTCGGTGGAGCCGCCGAACTGGAAGTAGCCGAGCTCGTCACCCTTGTCGACATGGTGGCCGGGAACGATGTCCTCGCCGATGGTGCAGGTGGACACCTCGATCATGCCGACCGGGACGACGGCGACGAGGCCGATCGCGGGGTTGTCCGACTCGATCAGGATGACGGCGCGACTGGCGACGTGGGCGAGGTAGCCCTGGGAGACGGTCGGCTCGACCGCGTCCGAGCCCTCCGAGTCGGCCTCGGAGAAGTAGGTGCCCGATTCGACGAAGGCGCGAACCACCGTGCCGGACACCGGGCTGTGCCACCGGTGATAGTTCAGGGCGCTGAGGAAGGCCTGGTAGACAGTGCCGCCGACGAACTGGTCGACGGCCGGGTCGTTCGCCAGCAGGTCCTCAAGTGAGTAGGGCTGGCTCTTGACCCAGAACTCGTCGCGGCGCTGCACGTCGGTGCTGAGCTTGTAGGGCGTGGACTCGCAGGCGCTGACGATGATCCGGTCGTCGTCGGGCCCGTCCACCGGGCGGGCCTCCTCGCGGAAGTGCCGTGTGAAGAAGTCGTTCCAGGACGTGAAGCCCCAGTGCGGGTCGGCGGGGTCGTGGACGAAGTCGTCCATGCCGACGGCGCGCCGGGCCTCTTCGCTCTTCCACCCGGTCGGCGAGTCGTTGAGCACGTAGAGCGACTTCTCGCTGTCGAGGAACGAGCACCAGGCGTCGAGGATGTCCTTCAGGCCGGCGTTGACGCGCGGGTCCCGGTAGAAGGCGAAGCCCGCGGGGGTGCCCATCGTCCAGTCGAGGATGCCGGCCATCGGGGTCGTGATCATCGATCCCTCACTGAACTCCGGCGCCGTCGTCAGCACCGCGTCGATGAGGGAGAGCATCTGCTCGAAGCTCGTCAGGTGCCGGTTCCGGTACGGCTTGAACGAGGGCACCTGCTCGATCATCCGCGTGGCGTACATCCGCAGGACCGGATCGGACGTGACGAGGTCGTGGAAACGCCGGACGGACGGATGCCACGGGGTGCCCGGATCTCGCTGAGCCGTCCGCTCGGCGTGCCCCGCCAGCCACGCCTCGAGGTCGTCCTGCCCCGGGAGCCATTCACCGCGCTGCTTGTAGTCCTGGTCCGTCATGGGGGTCAGTATGCCGGACGGATCTGGGGAGTCGTCCTGCACCACCACCCGCTCGATAGACTCCCCCGCGTGCCGACCCTCCTCCTGCTCAACGGGCCTCCGGGCGTCGGGAAGTCGACGGTCGCCGACGCCCTGGTCCGCTCCCGGCCCGGGTGGGTCGCCGTCAGCGTCGACGAGGTGAAGCACGCCCTGCCGACGTGGCCGGCCGAGCCTATCCGTTCGGGTCTGGCGGCGCGGGACACCGCGGCCTCACGGGTCGCCGAGCTGCTGGACCGCGGACAGGACGTCGTCGTCGACCAGTACCTGGCCCGTCAGGACTTCGTGATCGTCCTCGAGCGCGTCGCCCGGGACGCCGACGCCCGCTTTCTCGAGGTGGTGCTGACCGTCGACGAGGCGACGGTGGCACAGCGGCTCGGCCGGCGGCGCCGTCGCCCGACCCGGGCCGAGCAAGTCGAGAACGACCGCTTCGTCAATCCTGGGGACGCCGCCGCCCTGCTCGCCTCCCTGGCCGCCCGCCGTGCCGAGCCCGGCGTCCACCGCGTGGACGCGTCGGGCCCCGTCGCGCAGACGCTGCGGGTCCTGGACGCACTCCTGGCGCCCTGACGACCCATCGGACAGACGAAGGGACCCGACGGCGGCATCGTGGAGATGCCGCCATCGGGTCCCTGGGGTCTGCCCGTTCGCCCTACGGGGGCCGGCTCAGTACTCGGGGTCGTCCAGCGAACTGGTCCGGCGGGTGACGCGGTCACCGCTGACCGGGTCGACCGCCGAGCGCGTCGTCGAGGCGACCGACCGACGCCGGAACAGCAGGAGGATGCCGACGAGGAACACCACGACGCCGGCGGCCATCAGGATGTAGCCGGCCATCGTCAGATCGAGCCATGCCACCTGGATGTTGACCGCGAAGGCGAGGATCGCGCCGATCACGAAGAGGACGACGCCGCCACCGATGCTCATCTGCAGATCTCCTTTCCGGGGGCCGCCTCGTGCGGCGCTACCCGTATCGGTCCCGATGACAGGCCCGCGCCCCGTGCAACCCGTTGTGGCGCTGACATGGGCGCGCCGTGCATACGGCGCCGTGCTTCTGGCGTGGTGCTCTCGGCGTCGTCGACTCCTCAGGCGGGCGGGGTCGCCGCGGCGGCGGCCTGCGCGGCCGCGGGCAGCGCCGCGATCACGCGCTCCATCGCCTCGTCGTCGTGCGCGGCGGAGAGGAACCAGGCCTCGAACACCGATGGCGGCAGGTACACCCCGGCGTCGAGCATCGCGTGGAAGAACGGGGCGAACCGGAACGACTCCTGCGCCTGGGCCTGCGCGTAGTCGTGCACCCCGGTGCCCGAGGTGCCGAAGGCGACGCTGAACAGGTTGCCCGCGTGCTGGATCGTGTGGTCCACGCCCGCGGCGTCCAGGGCCGAGCGCAGTTCGGCCTGCAGCTGCCGGGAGAGGCCGTCGATCGTGTCGTAGACGACGCCGTCGGCGTACTGCAGCGTCGCGACGCCGGCGGCCATCGCCACGGGGTTCCCGGACAGGGTGCCCGCCTGGTAGACGGGACCGAGCGGGGCGAGGTACTCCATGACGTCGGCACGACCGCCGAGCGCCGCGGTGGGCAGGCCGCCGCCGATCACCTTGCCGAAGGTGAACAGGTCCGGCGCCCACGCGGCGGTGCCGGCGTCGTCGAGGGTGCCGGCGTCGTTGAAAGTACTGAGTCCCCAGTAGCCGGCGGGGTGCACGCGGAATCCGGTGAGCACCTCGTCCATGATCAGCAGGGCACCATGGTCGGCAGTGATGCGGCGCAGGCCCGCGTTGAACCCGTCGCCGGGCTCGACGACGCCCATGTTCGCGGGCGCGGCCTCGGTGATGATCGCGGCGATCCGGTCACCCTTCTCGGCGAAGAGCTGCTCGACGGCGGCGAGGTCGTTGTAGGGCAGCACGACGGTGTCGGCGACGGTCCCGGCGGGCACGCCGGCCGAGCCGGGCAGGCTCAGGGTGGCGACGCCGGAGCCGGCGGCGACCAGCAGGGCGTCCTCGTGCCCGTGGTAGCAGCCGGCGAACTTGACCACGAGGTCGCGGCCGGTGAATCCGCGGGCCAGGCGGATCGCCGTCATCGTCGCCTCGGTGCCGGTGGAGACCATCCGGATCCGCTCCACGGCGGGCACCCGCTGCTGCACGAGCTCGGCCAGCTGCGCCTCGGCCGGGGTCGAGGCGCCGAAGGAGAGGCCGCGGTCGACGGCGGCGTGGACCGCCTCGAGCACACCGGGGTGGGCGTGGCCGAGCAGCAGCGGGCCCCACGAGCACACGAGGTCGACGTACCGGTTGCCGTCGGCGTCGCGCAGCCACGGGCCCTCCCCCGAGACCATGAACGGCGGGACGCCGCCCACGGACCCGAAGGCGCGCACGGGCGAGTTGACCCCGCCCGGCATGAGGCGCTGGGCGGTGGCGAACAGATCGGCGGACGTGGTCATCGGTCTCAGCCCTTCAGTCGGCGGGCGACCTCGGTCGCCCAGTAGGTCAGGATCAGGTCGGCGCCCGCGCGCTTGATGCCGAGCACGGACTCGTCGATGGCGGCCTCGCGGTTGATCCACCCGTTCGCGGCGGCCGCCTCGATCATCGAGTACTCCCCCGAGATCTGGTAGGCCGCGACGGGCACGGTGCTCATCTCGGCGACGTCCCGGAGGATGTCGAGGTAGCTCATCGCGGGCTTGACCATCACCATGTCGGCGCCCTCGTCGATGTCCAGCTGGGTCTCGAGGATGGCCTCACGCCGGTTGGCGGCGTCCATCTGGTAGGTGCGGCGGTCGCCCTGCAGGGACGACTGGACGGCCTCCCGGAACGGCCCGTAGAACGCGCTGGCGTACTTCGCCGAGTAGGCGAGGATCGACGTGTCGGTGAAGCCGGCCTCGTCCAGCGCCGCCCGGATGTGGCCGACCTGGCCGTCCATCATGCCCGACGGCGCGACGACGCGCGCCCCGGCCTGCGCCTGGGCGACGCCCATCCGCCCGTAGATCTCCAGGGTCGCGTCGTTGTCCACGGTCCCGTTCTCGGCGAGGACGCCGCAGTGCCCGTGATCGGTGAACTCGTCCAGGCACAGATCGCTCATGAGCACGACGTCGTCGCCGAACTCGGCGTTCAGCTCGGCGAGGGCGACGTTGAGGATGCCGTCGGGGCTGACGGCGCCGCTGCCGACGGCGTCCTGCGTGGTGGGCACCCCGAAGAGCATGATGCCGCCGACGCCGGCGTCCGCGGCCTCGTGCACCGCGGCCTTGAGACTGTCGATGCTGTGGTGCATGACGCCGGGCATCGCGCTGATCGGCTGCGGCTCGGTCAGTCCCTCGCGCACGAACATGGGCAGCACCAGGTCGGCGGGGTGCACGCGCACCTCCGCGGTCAGGTGCCGCAGGGCGGGGGTGGCGCGCAGGCGGCGGGGGCGGTGCTGGGGGAAGCTCATGCTTTCCATCTTCTCTCGGGTGTCGGCGGGGCTGCGTCGCGGTCGGCCGATCTCGCGCTGGGCGAACCGGTCGGGTTGCTCACGACGGGCCTGGTCACGGCGGTCACGACGGCGTCGCGGACCGCGGCGGGGTCGGCGGTGGCCGCGGTCGCGGCGGCGGGACGGCCGGCCTCGGCCGCGGCGGCGGCCGTCGTGAGGCCGATGGCGACGATCGGGCAGGGATCCCCGGCGGCGAGCCACCGGCGCAGCGTGGACGGGGAGGTGACGACGACGGCGTCGGGCCGGCGCTCCTGCGCGGCGGCGACGGTGAGCCGCTCTCCCGCGGCTTCCGACCATCGGTTCTCCGGTTCGATCGCCTCGCCGGGCGCTGCCGGGTGGTCGACGGTGCGGTACGCGGTCACGGCGGTCACCGGCCAGCCGCGGGCGGTGAGCCCGTCCGCGAGGGCGCCGGCGGCCAGGTCCGAGTGGGGCAGCAGGACCGGGGTCTGCTCAGGCGAGGCGTCCGGCCAGGCCTCGAGCAGGGCCTGTGCCCCGGAACCGGTGGCCGGCACCAGATCGACGGCGACGCCGGCGCGCTCGAGGGCGGCAGCGGTTCCGGCACCGACGGCGGCGATCCGCACCCGGTCGCCGGCTACGGCCAGCAGGATCGGCAGCCCGGTGCCGAGGGCGGCGGCACGGCGGGTCAGGGCGGTGACGGTCGTGGCGCTCGTGACGGCGAGCCAGCCGAACCGCCCGTCGCGCAGGGCCGTCAGGGCGTCATCGAGCGGGCCGAGGTCGGCCGGCCACGCGAAGTCGACGACCGGCACGGTGAGCACCGTGGCGCCCGCCTCGCGGAGCACCGCGCCGAGGGCACCGGCGCGGGCGGGGCCGCGGGTCAGCGCGATCGTCCGGCCCGCGAGGGGCCGGTCGGAGGTCGGCGACGGGTAGGGGCTCACGCGCCGTCGGAGTCCATGCGCTCCTCGCCGGTCGCGGCCCGGACCACGCCGGCGGCAGCGGTCCCAGCCGTCGCCGGGACGTCGGCGGGCATCAGGTCCGCGGCGCCGGCGTCGAGCAGCGTCTCGGCGAGCCGGGTGCCCAGGTCGCGGGCCGCGGTCACGGCCTCGGCGGTCAGGGCACCGGTCTCGTCGAGGGTCGGTCCGGCCGTCCTCGTGCTGGCCGAGCGCCGCAGCAGGCGGGTGCCGTCGGGCGAGCCGACCACCGCGTCGAGGTGCAGCGCGCCGTCCGTGTGCCGCGCGAAGGCGCCCACGGGGGCGGAGCAGCCGGCCTCGAGCCGGGCGAGCAGGGCCCGCTCGGCGGTGACGGCGGCGCGGGCGGTGACGTCGTCGAGCGCGGCCATCGCGGCGGCGAGCTCGCCGCCGGGCACCAGGTCCTCGGTGCGCACCTCGACGGCGAGCGCCCCCTGCCCGGGCGCGGGCAGCATCACGGACGGGTCGAGGTAGTCGGTGACGGCGTCGAGCAGGCCGAGCCGGGACAGCCCGGCACCGGCGAGCACGACGGCGTCGAGCTCCCCGCTCGTGACCTTGCCCAGGCGCGTGGGCACGTTGCCGCGCAGATCCACGACGGTCAGGTCCGGACGGGTGGCGCGCAGCTGGGCGGCCCGGCGGGGCGACCCGGTGCCGACGCGGGCACCCGTCGGCAGGGTGTCCAGGGTGAGGCCGTCGCGGGCGCACAGCACGTCCCGCACCTCGGCGCGGGTGGGCACGGCGGCGATGGTCAGGCCGTCCGCGGGCGCGGAGGGCAGGTCCTTGAGCGAGTGCACGGCGACGTCGCAGTCCGAGCGCAACAGGGCGTCCCGCAGCGCCGTGACGAAGACGCCAGTGCCGCCGATCTGCGCGAGCGGCGCGCGGTTGACGTCCCCCTCGGTGCGGACCCTCACCAGCTCGACGTCGAACCCGCCGAGCTCGGCGAGCGCGTCGGCGACCATGCCGGACTGCGTGACCGCGAGGTCACTCCCGCGGGTGCCCAGCCGGAGCCGGGCACCCGTGGAGACGAGGGGTTCACCCACGGGAGGCGCCTCCCGCGGCCGCACCCGGGGCGGCGTCGGCCGGCGGCCCCGCCGGGTTGACCGAGAGGTCGCACGCGTCGGACCCGGCGACGGTCGGCACCGCGCGCCGCAGGTTGGCGCAGCAGTCCGGCCGGCACACGTCGAACCAGGGGCCCAGCTCGGTCTCCGCCGGGCGAGGCCCGCCGTCGAGCCGCTCGGCGATCAGGTCGGCCATGCCCGTGATGAACGCGGCGTGCGTCCCGGGAGTCGGGGTGCGCACCGCGGCCAGGCCGAGGTCACGGCAGGTCTCGAGGGCCTCGGTGTCCAGGTCCCAGACGACCTCCATGTGGTCGCTGACGAAGCCGAGGGGCACGAGCAGGACGCCGGCCACACCCTGGGCGGGCAGCTCGACGAGCGCGTCGTTGACGTCGGGCTCGAGCCACGGCACCGACGGGGGCCCGGACCGGGACTGGTAGACGAGCGACCAGTCGACGTCCTCGGATCCCTCCGGCGCGCCGGTGGCAGCCCGCTCCATGATGATCCGCGCGTTCGCCAGGTGCTGGGCGACGTAGGCCGCGCCCTCCTCGAACTCGCGGTCCCGCGGCCCGGACGCGGCGGCGTCGGAGCTGGGGATGGAGTGGGTGCAGAACAGCACGTGGATCCGGCCCTCGCGGCCGCTCTCGGCGAGCTGGGCCCGCACCTGGGCGAGGCCCTCGGTGACGCCCTCCACGAAGGGGGCGATGAAGCCGGGGTGGTCGAAGTACTGGCGGATCTTGTCGACCCGCAGCTTGCCGACGAGGTTCCGCTCGAGCAGCGCCTTGCCGAAGTCCTCGCGGTACTGCCGGCAGGACGAGTAGCTCGAGTAGGCGCTCGTGGTGATCGCGAGCAGGCGCTGGTGCCCGTCGGCGTGGGCCTGCTCGAGCACGTCGCCGATGTACGGCTCCCAGTTGCGGTTGCCCCACAGCAACGGCAGGTTGACGCCGCGGGCGGCGAGCTCCGCGGTCAGGGCCGCGTGCAGGTCGCGGTTGAGGGCGTTGATCGGGCTCACGCCGCCGAAGTGCCGGTAGTGGTGCGAGACCTCCTCGAGCCGCTCGTCGGGGATGCCGCGACCGCGCGTGACGTTGCGCAGGAACGGGATGACGTCGTCCTGCCCCTCGGGGCCGCCGAAGGAGGCGAGGACGACGGCGTCGTAGGTGGCGGGCGGCTGCTCGGGAGCGTGCTCGGCGTCGAGCGCGGGGCTGGTCATCGCAGGACTCCCGCGACCTCGGCGGGTTCGATCCGGCGGCCGGTGTAGAAGGGGATCTCCTCGCGCACGTGCAGCCGCGCGTCGGTGTTGCGCAGGTGCCGCATCAGGTCGACGAGGTCGGTCAGCTCCGGCGCTTCAAGGCCGAGCATCCACTCCCAGTCGTTCATCGCGAAGCACTGCACCGTGTTGGCGATGACCTGCGGATACTCGCGGCCGGCCAGGCCGTGGTCGCGGAGCATCGTGCCGCGCTCGGCCGGGTCGAGCAGGTACCAGTCGTAGGAGCGCACGAACGGGTAGACGCACATCCACTGCCCGGCGGGCACGCCGCGGAAGTAGGACGGCGAGTGCTCCTTGGAGAACTCCGCCTCCCGGTGCACGCCCATCGACGAGAACACGAGCCGGGTCGCGGCCAGGGTCTCGGTCCGGCGCAGCGTCCGGATGGCTTCCTGCAGGTCCTCGGGCTGCTGGGCGTGCAGCCAGACCATCACGTCGGCGTCGGCGCGCATCGCCGAGACGTCGTAGAAGCCGCGCACGGTCACGCCCTGCTCGGCAAGGGTGCCGGTCAGCGCGGCCAGCTCGCCTGCGGGGGCGGCCGGCGACGGCGACGCGGTGCGGGCGAAGACCGCCCAGAGCGTGTACGGATCGCCCGTGGACAGGCCGGGCGCAGAGGTCTGCAGGTCGGGGGCAGTGGTCATGGTTCCCAGTCTGCCCCGATCGATCGGCTGACGCTAACCGGACCGACGTGCTTTTCTACATATTGTCGAAAAGTTGGGCGGCCTGGGCGCGGCTGTCCGCGACGACCGCCGCGAGACCGTTGCCGGCGAGCCACCCGCCGACGACGGCGAAGGCGGACGGCCCGGTGTCGTGCTTGCCGTTGCCGGCGGGACGCACCGATGACGCGGCCGTCCGGATCCGTGCGACCCGGCCGGCGTGGCCGGGACCGGCGGCGGGCAGGGCGCCCGGCCAGCGCACGACGTCGCCGTCGAGCACCTCGCTGTCCGGCCCGCCGAGCTCCACCCCGAGCAGGGTCGCGGCGTCACGCCGGGCCGTCTCGAGTACGTGGGCGTCGTCGGCGTAGCGGGAGGCGTCCTCGCCGGGGCGTCCGTAGGAGAGCCGCACGACGTGGACGCCGGGTCCGGCGGTCTCAGCAGCGGCGTCCGCGAGCCACTCCCACTTGGCGGTGGCGTGGGTGAGGGCCTTGGCCTCGACGCCGGGCACGTCCTCGCCGACGAGCACGCCGGTGCCGCGGGGATGCGTGTCCAGGGCGGTGCTGCGGACGACGAGGGTCGCGAGGGTGACAGGCGCGCCAGTGGGGGCCGGCAGGTCCGCCAGCGACGGGAAGAGGCCGGTGAGCAGCGGGACCGCCGTGCCCGCTCCGGCGGCGAGGACGACGTGGTCGGCGAGGATCGGGCCGTGCGGGCCGTCCGCCGTCGTCACCTGCTCCGTCGTCACCTGCTCCGTCGTCAAGAGCCACGTGTCGTCGGTGCGATGGAGCCCGGTCACGGCACGGCCGGTGTGGATCGTGCCGCCGGCGGCCTGGATGCGGTCGGCGAGCGCGTCGACGAGACGGTGCATGCCGCCGCGCACGGAACCGACCGCGGAGCCGGCCTTCGCGGTGCTGCGCAGCCGCGCGACGCCGGCGGCGAGCGACCCGGTCTCCTCGAGCGCGGCGAGCAGTCCGGGGGCGACGGCCTGGGCGTCGAGGGCGTCGGGATCGGCGGCGTGCACGCCGGAGACGATGGGCCGGACCAGCCGGTCGAGGACCTGCTCCCCCATCCGGGTGCGGACCACGGTGCCGAGGCTCGGCGGGGTCGGGGCGCCCGGGGTGAGCTCGGCGGGCACGGGATCGGTGGCGTCGCGGCGGGCGCGGGCCAGGGCGTCGGGGCCGAGCGCGGCGTGCAGGGAGGGGTCGTCGAGGTCGGTGGGGATGCCGAGGAGGCCGGCCCGCGGCAGCGGCCAGGTGCCGTCCCGGTGGGCGACCCAGGCGCCGGCCGGATCCGGGGTGACGAGTTCGTCCCCCAGGCCCAGGTCGCGGGCCAGGTCGGCGACGGCGGTGCTGCGGGTCGCGTAGGACTCGGCGCCGGCGTCCAGCGCGAGACCGCCCACCTCGTGCCGGGCCACGCACCCCCCGGGCACGTCGGCGGCGTCGAGCACGAGCACGTGCAGACCGGCCGCGGCGGCGCGGTCGGCGACGATCAGGCCCGCGATACCGGCGCCGATGACGACGACGTCGGCACGCTCGACCTCGTTCTGGCCCTCCTCCGGCTCCTTCTCCGACTCCGTCGGCGTCGTCACTGGGGCACCTCGTGAACCAGCTCGACGATCCGGGTCAGGACGGTCGGGTCGGTCTCCGGGGGGACGCCGTGGCCGAGGTTGACGACGTGGCCGGGGGCGGAGTCGCCGCGGCGCAACACGTCGCGCACGTGCTCCTCGAGCACCTCCCAGGGCGCGGCGAGCAGGGCGGGGTCGATGTTGCCCTGCAGGGGCACGCCACCGCCGAGCCGGCGGGAGGCCTCGTCGAGCGGCAGGCGGTAGTCGACGCCGACGGCGGTGGCCCCTGCGGCGTGCATCGCGGGCAGGAGCTCGCTGGTGCCGGTGCCGAAGTGGATGCGGGGCACGGGCAGGTCGGCGACGTGGCCGAAGGCGCGGGCGGAGGCGGGGGCGGCGTGGGCCTCGTAGTCGGCGGCGGACAGGGAGCCGGCCCAGGAGTCGAAGAGCTGGCAGGCGGAGGCACCGGCCTCGATCTGGGCGCGCAGGAAGGCGCCGGAGAGGTCGGCGGCCCAGGTGGTCAGGGCGCGCCAGGTCTCCGGGTCGGCGTGCATGAGGGTACGGGGGCCGAGGTGGTCGCGGGAGGGGCCGCCCTCGACCATGTAGGCGGCGAGGGTGAAGGGGGCACCGGCGAAACCGATCAGGGGGGTGGTGCCGAGCTGGGAGACGGTCAGGGCGACGGCCTCGCGGATGGCGGTGAAGTCGACGTCGTCGAGCGAGGGGAGGGCGGCGACGTCGTCGGGGGTGCGCACCGGGGAGCCGAGCACCGGGCCACGGCCGGGGACGATGTCGACGTCGACGCCGGCCAGGCGCAGGGGCACGACGATGTCGGAGAAGAAGATGGCGGCGTCCACCTGGTGGCGGCGGACCGGCTGCAGCGTGATCTCGGAGGCGAGGTCGGGGCGCAGGCAGGACTCGAGCATGCCGATGCCCTCGCGCGCGGTGCGGTACTCGGGCAGGGAGCGGCCGGCCTGGCGCATGAACCAGACGGCGCGGGACCCGGTCCGCTCACCGCGCAGGGCCCGGAGCAGGGGGCTGTGGGCGGTCCGGCCGTCCATCAGCGGGTGCTCGGCGGGCAGGGCGGGAACGGCTGCGGTGCTCATGGTTCTCGATTGTGCCTGCCGGGCCGGTCCAGGAGCGAACCGGGGTGCCCTCACGCGCTCGATACCGGTTTTCCACAGGGAGCCCACTCCCGCGAGTTCTGTGGGTGGTGGCTGGTGTAGTGGGGTCATGGAAGCACCACGGGATCCGGCGCAGGGCGAGCTGCTGCCCCTCCCGATGGGTGCTGCCCGCTCACGTCGAGGGGGCGCCGCTGACGCCGACTCACCCTGTGCCGATCGGCCAACCGTCGCCTCCTTCGCCGCCCTCTCCGCTGTCGCCGCACTGAGCGAGCCCCAGAGCCTCCACACCGTCGAGGACGCCGTCGCCGCACTGGAGGACGTGCGACGGCTCGAATCCTGGCTGACCTGGACGAAGCACCGGGTCGTTCGCGCCACCATGTCGCTCGCCGCCGTCGACCACGAACGCTGGGTCGACGCCCACCCGCTCGTCGAGGACGGCCCCGGGCTGTCGCGTGCCGAGCGCCTCGCCGTCGGGGAACGCAGCGCGGTGGCGGAGATCGCCGGTGCCCTGCACGTGGGTGAGAGCGCGGCGTACCGGCTGGTGAGCCGGGCCGACGTGCTCGCCGATCACCTTCCCGCCACCGATGCCGCCCTGAGAGCAGGCGTCATCACCGGCACCGCCGCGAGCCTCATCGCGGCCGAGGCCACCGAGTACACCGATGCTCGTGCGGCCGCGTCCGATCCCGAGCAGCTCGCGGCGCTCGACCTCGCGATCGAGACGACGGAGACGGTCCTGCTGAGCCACGCGGCGGCGGGGTGCCGCCCGGAGTCGTTGAAAGCGCGGGCGCGGCGGCTGCGCGAACGGTGCCACCCGACGTCCTTTCACGACAGGCACGCGGCAGCGCTGGCGGAGCGGTACGTGCGGATCGCTCCGGACCGGGACGGCATGGCCCGGCTGACCGCACTGTTACCGGCCGCCGTCGCCGTGGGCATCGATGCACGACTGAGCGCACTGGCCCGCGCTGCGCAGCAGACCGAACCGGCGACACAGCACTCGGTCGATCGGCCTGAGCAGCCGGTTGATCAGCCGACCGTTGGCGACGGCGACTGCGACGGCGATGGCCGGGGCTGCGGGTCAGCCTCGACGGGCTCCACGCTCGGCCAGCTGCGCGCCGACGTGCTGGCGGACCTGTTGTCCGACGCCGATCCCGTTGGCGCGAGTCGGTCCGGGCCACCCGCTGCCGCTGCGCCGGCTTCGCGCGTGCTGCTCACGATGCCGGCGGCCACCCTGCTCGGCGGTGACGAACCCGGCGCTCTCGGCGCGTTCGGACCGATCGGCGCCGCCGACGCCCGCAAACTCGCGGCCGCAGCGAGCTGTTTCCTGCTGGGCGTCACCGCCGAGGCGAGCGCGCCACCCACACGGGCAGGTCGGCCGGCCCCACCCGGGAAGCCGGACCACCCGGACGACTCGCAACCACCGAATGGTGCCCCTCCATGGACCGCCCAAGGGATGCCCTCGACTTCTCTGCGGACGCCCGGCCTGCCGCCGACCTCTGGTCCGCCTCCAATCCCACGCCCTGCCCCGCCCTCCCGACCGCCGTCCGCCCCGGGTCTGCTCGCGGCCTTCGACTCGACGACGGACCAGGGCGGCACAGCCCCGCGGACTGCGCCGGCCGCATCGACGTCACCGCCACCCGTGTCACCGGGCGCCGACCCGCGCGTCATTCCGATCGTCCTCACGGATGGGCAGCTGTACCGGATCCCCGACCGGGTGCGCCGTGCCCTGGCGGTGCGGGACAGGACCTGCCGCTTCCCGGGGTGCCGCCGAGCCGCCGAGGGCTGCGACATCGATCACGTCGTCGCCTGGGCGGACGGCGGACCGAGCGATCCCGACAACCTGGTCCACCTGTGCCGGCGACACCACGTGCTCAAGCACCATTCCGCCTGGACGGTGGCGGCCGACGTCGCATCGGCGCCGTCGGGTACGGATGAGGAGGTCTCACTCGAGCGCTCGGGTATCGACCGCCTCGTCTGGACGTCCCCGGCCGGTCGCCACCTGGTCACCACGCCGGAGTCACCTCCGTTCTGAGTTCGACGTGGTCCACCAACCCGCAGCCGCGTCCCGTCCACCGTTCCGCCGCGTCCGCGCGCGCGACCGCATCATCACCCCGACCTCTGCCGCACTCGCCAGCTCCCACCGATGTCATTCCCATCACCTCCGCCGCATGTCCGAGGGTCGAGCCGCTACCATGGAGGGGTTGTGCCTCTTCTCTCATTGGTCGCGTCACACGCGGATCAGGATCTCGAGACCATCGCTCGGTTGAGCGAGGGTCATGTCGGCCTACCGGAACGACTGCTCAAGGATCCCGACATTCACGGCATCGTCTCCCTGGCCACCTGCAACCGCTTCGAGCTCTATCTCGACGTGGACCAGGAGGCCGACCTGGACGTCGTGCGCAACGCCGTCGTCGAGTCGGTCACCCAGGACGCTCAGGTCGGCACCGACACCGCCCGCGCCGCCTTCCGCATGCTCAGCGGGCGCACCGTGGCCGAGCATCTCTTCGCGGTCGTCGCCGGCCTCGACTCCGCCGTGATCGGCGAGCGCGAGATCGCCGGCCAGGCCCGTCGTGCCCTCGGGTCGGCCCAGGCACACCACCACGCCACCGGCTCCTTGATCCGCCTCTTCGAGACCGCCGCCCGCACCGGCAAGGACGTCGGCTCCTCGACGACCCTGGGCGCCCGCGGCCGTTCCATCGTCTCCGTGGCCCTCGATCTGGCCGCCGACATCGCCAGCGCCCCACTCGCCGGCTCCACCGCCCTCGTCATCGGCACCGGCGCCTACGCGGGTGCCACCGTCGCCTCCCTGCGCGAGCGCGACTGCACCGACATCCGCGTCTACTCCGGCTCCGGCCGCGCCGCCGCCTTCGTCGCCAAGCGCGGCGGCACCGCCGTCGACGCCGCCGGCCTGCGCGACGCCATCGCCGACGCCGACGTCATCGTCGGCTGCAGCGGCTCCCGCCGTCGGGTCACCCCCGAGCAGCTCTCCTCCGCCCTGCCGGACGGCCGCCAGGTGACCGTCGTCGACCTGGCCCTGTCCCGCGACTTCGAGCCCGAGGTCGCCGACCTGCCGGGCGTCGAGCTGATCACCCTCGAATCGGTGCGCATGGCCGCCCCGAGCGAGGCGACCCTGCCGGTCCTGCAGGCCATGGACATCGTCTCCCGCGCCGCCGAGGACTTCCACGCGAAGCAGGCTGCCCGCGACGTCGACGGCGCCATCATCGCCCTCCGCCAACACACCATGGCCGTCCTCGAGACCGAGCTCGAGCGCGTGCGCGCCCAGCACGGCTGCACCGCCGCCGCCGACGAGGTCGAGTTCGCGATGCGCCGCATGGTCAAGTCCCTCCTGCACGTGCCCACGGTGCGGGCCAAGGAGATGGCCGCCCGCGGCGAGCAGGACACCTACATCGAGGGCCTCCGCGCCGTCTACGGCATCGAACCGGTCGCCCGCGCCGCCAAGCGCGCCGAGGCCGCCGCTTCCATGCCGGCCGTGCACCCCGTGGAACTGCCCCGGCAGGCCACCGGCACCGACGACGCCGAGCCCGTCACGGCCACCCCGACGACGGCGTCCGCGATGCCCGCCCTCGTCGACCTGGACGCGTCGGTCGACGGGCCGAGCTGCCCGTTCCGCCCCTGACGACGCCGAAACCGTCACCGCGCTCCTGACGCGCGCCCACGCCCCGGCCGTCGAGGTGTGCCTGAACGCTACCCGGCGGTAAGCTGACCGGACCCGAACGGCGCCGACCTCCCGACGACGCCGATCCGTCGGCCGTCGTCACGGGAGAGGAGCGTGCGGACCCCATGGCATCGAACACCCCCGCATCCTCCGGGCGCAGCGCCCGCCTTCCCCGCGAGGAACGCCGCCGCCAGCTGCTCGCCGCGGCCCACCACGTCTTCGTCACCAACGGCTACCACGCCGCCGCGATGGACGAGATCGCCGTCTCCGCCCATGTCAGCAAGCCCGTGCTCTACCAGCACTTCCCCGGCAAGCACGAGCTCTACCTGGCCCTGCTCGACGAGCATCTTGCCCGCCTCACCACCCAGCTCAAGCGCGCCCTCACCACCGCCGAGACCAACCGCGAGCGCGTCCGCAACAGCATCGCCGCCTACTACGAGTTCGTGGCCCGCGACGACCAGGCCCACCGGCTGGTCTTCGAGTCGGACCTGCTCAACGACACCGCCGTCGCCGCGCGCCTCGAGGAGTTCCAGCGGGCGTACGCCGACGCGGTCGGCCGCGTCATCGTCGAGGACACCGACCTGCCCCTGGACCAGGCCGTCATGCTCGGCCGCACCCTCACCGGCCTCGCCCAGGTCAGCGCCCGCTACTGGGTGCAGACCGGCGGCATCGACCAGGCCACCGCGGTGGACCTGATCTCCCGGCTGGCCTGGCGCGGCATCGGCGGCTTTCAGCGCAGAGCGGACGACCCGACCGGCGACGAGACGCACCCCTAGACTGATTCCGATGTGCCCGCCCGGGCGCACCGGTCATCGGAGCACGGCCCGGGCGCGGCGACCACCGTTCGTGAGCGTGAGGAGACCCCGGCGTGGAGATCAAGATCGGCATCCAGAATGTGGGCCGGGAGATCGTGTTCGAGTCCGACCAGACCGCCGAGGCGGTGACCGCCGCCGTCGCGGACAGCCTCGCCAAGGGCACCGTCCTGTCGCTGGCCGACACGAAGGGACGCCAGATCATCGTCCCGAGCGCGGTGCTCGCGTACGTCGAGGTCGGCACCGAGGAGCAGCGCCGGGTCGGCTTCGGCGCTCTCCTGTGACGCGCCCCGTCACCCCCACCGCGGCCCTCACCTAGGCCGCGGCCGTGGCGCACGGAATCCCCTGGATCCGCCCCGAGGACGCCCAGCAGGAGCTGGGCGAATCCCTCGCGGCCCTGCGTGACGCCACGGGTGTGCCCGCCGAGTTCTCCCCCGAGGTCCTCGCCGAGACCGACGCCGTCATCCGGGACTACCGGCTGCCCAACGTCGACGCCACGGGCGTCCCGTTCATCACGATCGACCCGCCCGGCAGCCTCGACCTCGACCAGGCCCTGCACATCGAGCGCGCCGCCGGCGGCTACGTCGTGCGTTACGCGATCGCCGACCTGCCGGCCTTCGTCCCCCTCGGGGGTGCACTCGACGACGCCACCCGCCGCCGCGGCCAGACCCTCTACGCGCCCGACGGCCGCATCCCCCTGCACCCGGCCGCCATCAGCGAGGACGCCGCCTCCCTGCTCCCGGACCGGATCCGTGGCGCCTATCTCTTCACCCACCACCTCGACGCCGACGGCTCCGTCACCCGCACCGAGCTGACCCGCGCGTCCGTGCGCAGCCGCGCCCGTCTCGACTACGACACCGTCCAGCGGGCGCTCGACGACGGCACCGCCGACGACGTGCTCGTGCTGCTGCGGGAGGTCGGCCTGCTCCGGGTCGAGCAGGAGCGGTTGCGCGGCGGTGCCAGCCTCAACCTGCCCGAGCAGCAGATCGTCCGCTCGGACGGCGGCTACGCCCTGCAGAACCGGCCGGCGCGCCCCATCGAGGACGCCAACGCCCAGATCTCCCTGCTCACCGGCATGGGCGCGGCCCGCATCATGCTCGACGGCGGGCTCGGCGTCCTGCGGACCATGCCCGCCCCGGACCCCGGCTCGATCGAGCGCTACCGCGAGCAGGCCCGGGCCCTGGGCCACCCGTGGCCGGCCGAGGACACCTACGGCGAGTTCCTGCGCAGCCTCCACCCCGACCGTCCCGCCGACCTCGCCCTCCTGCACGCGGCGACCTCCTTGTTCCGCGGTGCCGGGTACACCGCCTTCGACGGCGCCCCGCCCGCCGACCCCGAGCAGTCCGCCGTCGCCGCGCCCTACGCCCACACGACCGCGCCCCTGCGTCGCCTCGTCGACCGGTTCGTCCTGCCCACCTGCCTCGCGATCGTCGAGGGACGCCCGGTGCCCGACGACGTCCGCCGTGCGCTGCCGGACCTGCCCGAGCTCATGCGGGACTCGGACCGGCGCGCCGGCGAGCTCGACCGGTCCGCCCTCGACGCCGTCGAGGCCGCGGTGCTCGCCGCCCACGTCGGGCAGGTGTTCGACGCCGTCGTCGTGGTCGGCACCGAGGACGGCACCGGCAACGGCTCCTCGAAGGGGAACAACGGGAAGGGCAACGGCCACGCGACCCCGACGGGGAGCAACGGCAACGGTAAGCAGCCGGCCGGCACCATCCAGGTGCTCGACCCGGTCGTCAGCGCCCGCTGCATCGGAACGATGACGACGGGTTCGACCGTCCGCGCCCGGCTCACCGCGGCCGACATCACCCGCCGCAGCGTCACCTTCGAACTGGCCTGAGCGCACCCGCCGGCGGTTCCGCCACCCCGCCCGTGACCGGCGTCGCACCGGGAATCCGCCCGACGCGCTAGAATAGCGGGGTATTCACGGATGCCCGGTCGTCAGCACACATCACGACCGGTACCGCCCACCGCCGTCGACCTCGTGACCTCAGGTCTCCGTCCGGCCCGGCGCGGTACCGCAGACAGACCGCCCGGAACCACGGCCCCGCACGGCGGCAGTACGCCGCCGACGGCCGTGAGGGCAACCGGCGAACCCGTTCGCCGGCGAATCCCCCGCGATCGGCTTCCACCACGAGTGCGGACGCATGCCGCTGGGCCGACCACGGCCCAGGACCGGCGAGTCGTCCGCGGACAGATCAAGGAACGCCACCGAAGTGACCGAGACCTACGCGCACGACGTCGTCCTGACGGACGACACCGGAACCGAGTCCCTCGCCCCCGAGGAGACCGTCGTCAGCACCGAGGAAGCGCGCAGCGCGCGCCCCGAGACCTTCGCGGACTTCGCCGTCCGCCCCGACATCGTCGAGTCCCTCGCCGACGCCGGGATCATCCACCCCTTCCCCATCCAGGCGATGACCCTTCCGGTCGCCCTCGGCGGCCACGACATCATCGGCCAGGCCAAGACCGGTACCGGCAAGACGCTGGGCTTCGGCATCCCCGTGCTTCAGCGAGTCGTCGGCCCCGAGGACCCCGGCTACGCGGACCTGCCCGCCCCGGGCGCCCCGCAGGCCCTCGTCGTCGTCCCGACCCGCGAGCTCGCCGTCCAGGTGGCCGGTGACCTGACCACCGCGGCGAGGAAGCGGCACGCCCGCGTCACCGTCATCTACGGCGGCCGCGCCTACGAGCCGCAGATCGAGGCCCTGCAGAAGGGCGTCGACGTCGTCGTCGGCACCCCGGGCCGCCTCATCGACCTGCTCCGGCAGCGCCACCTCGTGCTCAAGAACGTCAAGATCGCCGTCCTCGACGAGGCCGACGAGATGCTGGACCTCGGCTTCCTGCCCGACGTCGAGCGCCTCATGGCGGAGCTGCCCGAGGTCCGGCAGACCCTGTTGTTCTCCGCGACCATGCCCGGCCCCGTCGTCGCGATGGCCCGCCGCTACATGAGCCGGCCGACCCACATCCGCGCCGCCGACCCCGACGAGGGCGTCACCAAGGCCGACATCCGCCAGGTCATCTACCGGGCGCACTCTCTGGACAAGGACGAGGTCGTCGCCCGCATCCTCCAGTCCGAGGGCCGTGGCCGCACGATCATCTTCACGAAGACCAAGCGCTCCGCCGCGAAGCTCTCCGACGAGCTCCAGCACCGCGGCTTCGCGGCCGGCGCGATCCACGGCGACCTCGGTCAGGGCGCCCGCGAGCAGGCGCTGCGCGCCTTCCGCAACGACAAGGTCGACGTCCTCGTCGCCACCGACGTCGCCGCCCGTGGCATCGACGTCACCGACGTGACCCACGTGATCAACCTCCAGTGCCCCGAGGACGAGAAGACCTACCTGCACCGCGTGGGCCGCACCGGCCGCGCCGGCAACAAGGGAACCGCCGTCACGTTCGTCGACTGGGAGGACATGCCGCGCTGGGGTCTGATCAACCGGGCCCTCGGCCTGGACGTGCCCGAGCCGGTCGAGACCTATTCCTCCTCGGAGCACCTCTACACCGACCTGAACATCCCCGCCGGCACCAAGGGCCGCCTGCCGCGCAGCAAGCGCACGCACGCGGGCCTGGATGCCGAGGAGGTCGAGGATCTCGGCGAGACGGGCAAGCGCAACAGCTCGTCCGACCGCGGCGACCGCGGCCGTTCCGGTGGCCCCGGTGGTTCTGGCCGCGACGGTGGTCGTTCCCGCTCCGGTGGGCGCGACGGTGGTCGGTCCCGCTCCGGTGGCTCAAGCTCCGGGCGCGACGGCGAGCGCGGCTCGCGGGCGGCCGACCGGGCCGAGCGGTCCCCCGAGCGCACCGAGCGTTCCTCCGAGGGCGGCGAGCAGCCGGCCGGCGAGCGTACCCGGTCCCCGCGTCGGCGCAACCGCACCCGTCGCCGCAACGGCGAGGTCGTGCAGGGCACCCCGTCCTCCTCGCCGTCGCCCGCCGCCGACTGAGGTGACCACCCGGCCACCGGCCTGGCCTCCGGTCGGTGACCTCGTCGTGCAGGCGGACAACGCCGCATACCTGCCGACCCTGCCGGACGCCTCGTTCCGGATGATCTACATCGACCCGCCGTTCAACACGGGCCGGTTGCGAGCACACCAGACGCTGACGGTCACCCGTTCCCTCGAGGGGGCGGGTGACCGTCGCGGCTTCCGTGGCGGGTCCTACGCGACGCTCAAGGGCGACCTGAGCAGTTACGCCGACACGTTCTCCGACTACTGGGAGTTCCTCGAGCCGCGCCTGCTGCAGGCGTGGCGGCTGCTGACCGACGACGGCACCTTCTACCTGCACTTGGACTACCGCGAGGTGCACTACGCGAAGGTGCTGCTCGACGCGCTGTTCGGCCGCGAGTGCTTCCTCAACGAGATCATCTGGGCCTACGACTTCGGGGGCCGCAGCACCCGGCGCTGGCCCGCCAAGCACGACACGATCCTCGTGTACGTCAAGGACCCGAAGCGCTACTGGTTCGACGCCGCCGAGGTGGACCGGGAGCCCTACATGGCTCCGGGCCTCGTGACGCCGGAGAAGGTCGCGCGCGGCAAGCTGCCCACCGACGTCTGGTGGCACACCATCGTCTCCCCCACCGGCCGCGAGAAGACCGGCTACCCGACCCAGAAGCCGGTCGGCCTGCTGCGCCGGATGGTCGCCGCGTCGTCCGCGCCCGGGGACCGGGTGCTCGACTTCTTCGCCGGCTCCGGCACCCTCGGGGCCGCCGCGCGGGCCCTGGACCGCCGCTTCGTCTGCGTCGACGAGAACCCGCAGGCCGTGGAGACGATGCGCCGCCGTTTCGGCGAGACCGCCGAGTACCTCACGCCGGCCTGACGCCGATCGCGACTCGTCCGACGGGTCGACGGTCACGGGCGCCGGACGGTCGTGCCCGACGTCGCCTGCTCCTCGATCGCGGCGAGCACCGCGGGGACCGTCGTGTGCTCGCCGAGCCGGTTCGGCTTGCCGTCCCCGTGGTAGTCGCTGGATCCGGTGACGAGCAGTCCGTGCCGATCCGCGTACGCCCGCAGCCACCGCCGGCTCACCGACGGGTTGTCCCGGTGGTCGACCTCCAGGCCCGCCAGCCCGGCGTCGACCATCGCGTCGAAGACGTCCTCGGCCACCACGCGGCCCCGCTCGCTCGCCAGCGGGTGCGCGAACACCGGTACCCCGCCGGCCCGCCGCACGAGCTCCACCATGGCCGCCGGGTCCGGCGCGTGGTGGCCGACGTAGTACCCGGCGCGGGGGTGCAGCATCCGGTCGAACGCCTCCGAGCGGGTCTGCACGACGCCGGCGTCGACGAGGGCGTCCGCGATGTGCGGGCGTCCCACCGTCGAGCCCGGCGCGACGAAGCGCTGCACGGTGGGCCAGTCGATCGGGTAGTCCTCGGCGAGCAGGTCGACCATGCGCTCCGCCCGCGTGAGCCGTGACGCGCGGCTGGCCTCGACCGTGGCGAGCAGCTCGGCGTCCTCGGGGTCGTGCAGGTAGCTGAGCAGGTGCACGCTGATCCGCTGGGACGTCTGGCACGTGATCTCCATGCCGGGCACGAAGGCGACGCCGCGCGCGACGGCCGCGTCCCCGCCGGCCTGCCAGCCCGCCGTCGTGTCGTGATCGGTCAGGGCGAACGCCGTCAGCCCGACCTCGGCGGCCTGCTCCGCGACCATCGCGGGCGACCCCGTCCCGTCCGAGTGCGACGAGTGGGTGTGCAGGTCGATGGTCATCGACCCATCCTGCCACCGACGGTGTCCGCCCCCTCACGGAACCGCTCGAGGGCCCTGCCCCGGTGAGACAATGGCACGGTGATGGAATCCCAGCAGCAGCCCGACCCGTCCGTGTCCGCCGACGCCCCGACCGCCGAAACGGCGAGCGCGGCCCAGCCCCTCGAGGACCGCGTCAACAACCGCTCCCAGCGGCCCGAGTCCCACGCGTTCAAGGAGTTCATGGCCGGCCAGTGGGCGCCCGCCGACACGACCGTGCCCGAGCGCGACGCCGTCGCCCCGTTCGCGGCGCAGCGTCGCCGTCGGATCTCCGCCCAGTTCCCCGGCGAGCGCCTCGTGCTGCCCGCCGGCCCGCTGAAGGTCCGCTCCAACGACACCGACTACCGGTTCCGTCCGCACTCCGCCTTCGCGCACCTGACGGGCCTCGGCGTCGATCACGAGCCCGACGCCGTCCTTGTGATGGAGCCGGTCGAGGAGGGCGCCGGCGACGACGGCGGCAACCACGAGGCCACCCTGTACTTCCGTCCGCTCGCCGGCCGCGACACCGAGGACTTCTACGCCAACGCCCGCTACGGCGAGTTCTGGATCGGCCCCCGGCCGACGCTGGCGGACCTGAACGCCCGGCTGGACCTGCGCACCGCGGACCTCTCCGACCTGGAGGTCGCGATCACCAAGGGCATCGGGGTCACCGCGATCGGCGGCACCGGCGTGCGGCTGGTCCGGGAGGTCGACATGGACGTCGACGCCCTCGTCGACACCGCCCGCATCAACACCGGCGTGGACCTGCCCGACGCGGACGCCCTCGACGGCCTGCTGACCGAGGCCCTGTCCGAGCTGCGACTGGTCAAGGACGACCACGAGGTCGAGCGGCTCCGCGATGCCGTCGCCGCCACCGTGCGCGGCTTCGAGGACGTCGTGGCGGCCCTGCCGCGCGCCGTCGCCCACCGCCGCGGGGAGCGCGTCGTCGAGGGTGCGTTCTTCGCGCGCGCCCGCCAGGACGGCAACGACCTGGGTTACGAGACGATCGCCGCCGGCGGCAACAACGCGACCGTGCTGCACTGGATCCGCAACAACGGCACCGTGCGCGACGGCGAGATGCTGCTCCTGGACGCCGGCGTCGAGGACGAGTCCCTCTACACCGCCGACGTCACCCGCACCCTGCCCACCAACGGCACCTACACCGCGGTGCAGCGCCGCGTGTACGAGGCGGTGCGCGAGGCCGCGGACGCCGCGTTCGCCGTCGCCCGGCCCGGCACCCGGTTCCGCGACGTCCATGCCGCCGCGATGGAGGTGCTCGCCGCGAAACTCGACGAGTGGGGGCTGCTGCCCGTCAGCGTCGAGGTCGCGCTCAGCCCCGAGGGCCAGCACCACCGCCGCTGGATGCCGCACGGCACGAGCCACCACCTGGGCCTGGACGTGCACGACTGCGCGCAGGCCAAGCGGGAGCTCTACCTCGACGGCGTCATCACCGAGGGCATGGTCTTCACCATCGAGCCCGGCCTCTACTTCAAGGCCGAGGACCTGGCCGTGCCCGAGGAGTACCGCGGCATCGGCGTCCGGATCGAGGACGACGTGCTGATCACCGCGGACGGCAACGAGAACCTCTCCGCCGCGCTGCCGCGCACCGCGGACGACGTCGAGGCCTGGATGGCGGGCATCCGCGACCGCGCCTGAGGCTTCGCCCGGAAAGCACCGTGCCCCGGTCCGTCGTCGACGGGCCGGGGCACGGTGCTGTGTGCGAGGTGCTGACGCCTCTCAGCGGTCGCGCTGCTCCGGGTCATGAGTCAGCGGGTCACGGGTCAGCGGGTCGCTGTTGACGGCCGGCTCCTCCGACTCGCCCTCGGTGACGGCACCGGTCTCGGTGTCGATCGGGCGCGACGACGTCTCGGCGGGCCGGGCGTCGTCGGCGGCGGCACCGGGGCGCGGCGCGGGCCGCTCGGCGAGGCGTGCGTCGTCGTTGTCGTCGGCGCGGGTGTTCTCGGAATCGTTCACGCGGTCCTCCAGAGGGTTGTCACGGTGATCACTACGCCCACCGGCGGCGGTCGCCCCGGTGGCCGACGCGCCGGCGGCGCGACCCGGTGCCGGGCGCTGGCCCTCGTCGACGCGCACGCCGTACTGGGGCCGGCCGTCCGGCAGGTCGGGGAACTGGCCCCGCGGGGTCGACCGTCCGTCGTCGGAGGCCGCGTCGCGGGAGGGGACGGCGTCCTGACGCTGCCCGTCGAACGGCTGGTCGCCGCGTGCCGGCGGGCGGCCGCCCTGGGGCTGGTACGCCGCACCGGTGTAGGGGCCGCCCTGCGGAGACTGACCCTGCTGGGGCCGGCCCGGCTGACGGGGGCCGCCCTGCTGTGGGCCGCCCTGCTGGCCGGGAGCCGGACGGCCGGCCGGCGGCTGACCCGGCTGCGGCGGTGCCCACGGCCCGGCCTGCGGGGCGCCCTGCGGGGGTCGCTGGCCGTACGGGGCGGCCTGCGGCGGCCGGCCCTGGCCGCCCTGAGGACCGCCCTGCGGGGGCCCGTACTGCGGCGGACCGTAGGGCGGGCGCTGCTGCTGGCCGCCGAACTGCTGGCCGCCCTGCTGCTGGCCCCCGTACTGCTGGCCCCCGTACTGCTGGCCCTGGCGCTGCTCCGGGAGCTGGCCCACCTGCAGGTTCTGCAGCTGGCTGCGGGCCTGCCCGGAGACCTCCCGGTCCACCACGACGTCGAACGAGGACGCGATGACCTGGCTGGTCGAGGAGAAGTCCCGCTTGCCGCCCTGCATCGCGTAGCTGATGACGCCGATGATCATCCAGAACACCGCGCCGATGAGCACGGACGGGATGAGAGCGGCGAGCCCGCCGTTGCCCCCGAACAGGGAGAAGATGAAGCCGATGAAGAGGCCGAACATGGCACCGCTCGCGGCGCCGGAGAGCGCGACGCGCGGGTAGCTCAGCTTGCCCGTGACCACCTCGACGCTCTTGAGGTCGTTGCCGACGATGCTCACGTGCTGTACCGGGAAGTCGTGATCGGCCAGGTAGTCGACGGCCTTCTGGGCATCCAGGTAGGAACCGTAGCGTCCGACGGTCTCACCGTCGGGCAGTGTCCGGCTCCGGAGGGATGCATTCGCTCCACTGAACATGTTGGACATGCGGCCATTGTCTCCCGATCTGCTGATCGATCGCCATGACCTCGCTGCGAACCGGCCGGACCGCGCGTCACAACCGGCGGGGCGACGCGGCCGGTCAGGGCCCGTGAGGCTTGCTCACGTACCCTGAACGGGTGACGAATTCTCCTGCCCTGGTCTTTGTCGCGCGCCTGCTCGGCATGGACGTGTTCGAGCCGCTCGGCGAGCGTCTCGGACGCCTGCGCGACGTCGTCGTCGTGCACCGCAGCGCCAACCGCCCCCCGCAGGTGGTCGGCATCATCGTCGAGGTGCTCGCGAAGAAACGCGTGTTCGTCGCCATGACCCGCGTGACGTCCATCGACAACGGGCAGATCCTCATCACCGGCCTGGTCAACTTCCGCCGGTTCCAGCAGCGCGGCGCCGAGATCCGCATCGCCGCGGAGCTGTTCGACCGGAAGGTCACCCTCACGGACGGCAGCGGCGTCGCCACCATCGAGGACATCAGCATCGAACGCCAGCGCAACGGCGACTGGTACTGCTCGCAGATGTTCGTCCGCCGCGGGCACAGCGCCTCCCGGCTCCGGCCGCTGCGGCGCGGGGCCGCCCTGACGATCGACTGGTCCGACGCGTACTTCGAGGACCAGCGCGAGCCCCAGGGCGCGGTCCAGTTCCTCGCCGCGCACGAGGACCTCAAGGACGCCGACCTGGCGGACATGATGCACGAGATGAACGACAAGCGGATGCTCGAGATCGCCGCCGAACTGCAGGACGAGCGCCTCGCCGACGTGCTCCAGGAGCTGCCGGACGACGACCAGGTGCAGATCCTCTCGGCACTGGAGACCGACCGTGCCGCCAACGTGCTCAACGAGATGGAGCCCGACGACGCCGCGGACCTGCTCTCCGAGCTGCCCGAGGAGCAGAAGGAGGAGCTGCTCCAGCGGATGGAGCCCGAGGACGCCGAGGACGTGCGCCGCCTCCTGCAGTACGAGGAGGGCACCGCCGGGTCGATGATGACCCCGATCCCCGTCATCCTGCCGCCCGAGGCCACCGTCGCGGAGGCGCTGGCCCACGTGCGCCGCGAGGACATCTCCCCGGCGCTGGCCTCGGCCGTCTTCGTGACGCGCCCGCCGCTGGAGACCCCCACGGGCCGCTTCCTCGGCGTCGTGCACATCCAGCAGCTGCTGCGCTACCCGCCGCCCGAGGCGCTGGGCAACCTGGTGGACAAGAACCTGGAGCCGGTCACGGACCACACCTCGATCGTCGAGGTCTCCCGGACGCTGGCCAGCTACAACCTCAACTCGCTGCCCGTGGTCAACGACGCCGGCCGGCTGGTCGGCGCCGTCACCGTCGACGACGTCCTCGATGCGCTGCTGCCGCAGGACTGGCGCAGCCACGACGACCCTCCGGTCCCGTCGCGTGCACCCACGGTCGGCTCGACCCGGATCGGAGGCCGCCTTGGCTGACAACTACCGCCTCAAGGGCTCGGGCCTGGACACCCCCCAGGAGGCCCGGGCGCGTCTGCTGCCGCGCTTCAGCCCGAATCCGGACGCCTTCGGATCCTGGACGGAGAACTTCGCCCGGTTCATGGGCACGCCCGTGTTCCTGCTGTACATGACCGTGTTCGTCGTGCTCTGGCTCGGCTGGAACACCTTCGCCCCGGAGCCCCTGCAGTTCGACCCGCGGAGCCTGAACTACACGCTGCTCACCCTGATCCTGTCCCTGCAGGCCTCGTACGCCGCGCCCCTGCTGCTGCTCGCGCAGAACCGGCAGGACGACCGGGACCGGGTGGCCCTGGAACAGGACCGCCAGCAGGCGGCCCGCAACCTCTCGGACACCGAGTACCTCAACCGGGAACTCGCCTCGGTGCGCATCGCGCTGCGTGACGTCGCCACCCGTGACTTCATCCGCTCCGAGCTGCGGTCCCTGCTCGAGGACCTGCAGGCCGAGGACGACGAGCACGGCAGCGAGCAGCGGCGCCCCCGCGAGAAGGCGGTCGGACGCAAGTGAGCCCCTCCCCGGACGACGTCCTGCGGGACGTGCGGGCGGCGCTCGGCCGGGTGCAGGATCCCGAACTTCGGCGCCCCATCACCGACCTCGGCATGGTCGAGGACATCGACCTGCGGGCCGGTCGGCTGACCGTGCGCGTGCTGCTGACCATCGCCGGATGCCCGCTGCGTTCGACCATCGAGGACGACGTGCGGGGCGCGGTCGGGGGGCTGCCGGGGGTGGACGCCGTCGAGGTCGTGACCGGCGTGATGAGCCCGGACCAGCGGCAACGACTCAAGGACGACCTGCGCTCCGGCGGCCGGGCGAACCCGTTCGACGCCGCCTCCCTGACGCGCGTGTACGCGGTGGCCAGCGGCAAGGGCGGGGTCGGCAAGTCCTCGATCACCGTCAACCTGGCGGCCGCCCTGGCCGCGGACGGGCTGCGCGTCGGGATCATCGACGCCGACGTGCACGGCTTCTCGGTGCCGTCCCTGATGGGCGTGCACCGCTCCCCCACCCGGGTCGACGAGATGATCCTGCCGCCCGTCGCCCATGACGTGAAGATCATCTCGATCGGCATGTTCGTCGAGGGCAACCAGGCGGTCGCGTGGCGGGGGCCGATGCTGCACCGGGCGCTCGAGCAGTTCCTCACTGACGTGTACTTCGGCGACCTGGACGTGCTGCTGCTGGACCTGCCGCCCGGCACCGGGGACATGGCCATCTCGGTCGCGCAGCTGTTGCCGACCGCGCAGCTGCTGCTGGTCACGACCCCGCAGTCGGCGGCCGCCGACGTGGCCGAGCGGGCGGGGCTGCTCGCCCGCCAGACGGGGCAGACGGTGGCGGGCGTGATCGAGAACATGGGGCCGATGACGCTGCCCGACGGCACCGTGCTGGACCTCTTCGGCACCGGCGGCGGGGCCACCCTGGCGGAGCGGCTCAGCGCCGCGCTGGCCGAGGACGGCAGTGACGACGCCGTGCCCCTGCTGGGCACGGTGCCGCTGGATCCGGCGCTGCGCCGGGCCGGGGACGCAGGCACGCCCGTCGCGCTGGCCGAGCCGGGCTCACCGGCGGCGGTCGAGCTGCGGCGGATCGCCGACGAGCTGCGGGGCCGCGGACGGCACCTGCCGGGCCGTCCCCTGCCCCTCAGCGTGAGGTAGAACCGGCCGGCTCAACGAGCCTCAGGTGGCGTCGATGTCCCAGGGGGCACGCTGGCCGGGGGCCAGGCCGGGCTGGGTCGTCGCGACGCTCGGCACCGCCGTCTGCACCGCCGTAGCGGGGGCGGGACGAGGTGTTCCGCCCGTGCCCGTCGGCTCGTCCTCGAACAGGGCCTCCCGGACGATGCGCCGCGGGTCGTACTGCCGGGGGTCGAGCTTGCGCCAGTCGACGTCCTCGAAGTCGTCGCCGAGTTCGTCCTTGAGCTGCTGCCGGGCGCCCGTCGCGATGCGCTTGACCTCCCGGGTCAGCCGCGCCAGCTGGGAGGCGTACTCCGGGATCCGTTCGGGACCGAGCAGCAGGATGGCGAGGACGGCGAGCACGATGAACTCGGAGCCATTGATACCCAGCACGGCTCACACCCTATCGGTTCGCGGCGCGGTGACGCGGCGCGAGACGAGTCACGGCTGGCCGGCCATCCGGCCGAGGCCCCGCACCACGCGGTCCAGGACGCTCCCGTCGACGACCGGGGCGGTGCGGTCGACCTGCGCCTTGTCCGCCGCGGCGATCACGGAGGCCACCTTGACGGCGTCGGTCGTCGACGTGTTCGACCGCACCGAGTAGACCGCGTCCGCGACCCGGAAGACGACGTTCGACGCCGGAGCGGCGTCGGACCGCGCCACCCACAGCATCGTGCCGTTCCGGCTGACCTGCCGGTAGGCCTTCGCCGAGATCGGCCGCCCGGTCGCGCCGTCGATCATCGCGGCGCCGCTCCGTCCGGGGTGCTGTTCGACGACGGTGACCGCGTGGGCGGTGCTGCGCAGGTCGGCGACGACCGCCGGGGAGCCGCCGCGCCGGGTCAGCTCGGCCGCCTCGATCCAGTACCCCATCGTGTTCAGGTCGGGACAGGTCCAGCCGGCGGCGCGCAGGTCGTCGACGTCGGCGCTGCTGAGGCTGCGGGTGCCGCCGTTGGAGAGGTTGGCGGTGAGCTCGGACTCGGCTCCGCGGGCGGCGGCGCCCGGTGCCCGCTGACCGCCGAGATACCACGCCGCTGACACCACGACGACGACGGCGAGGGCCCCGAACAGGACGAGGGTGCGCAGAAGCTTCATCAGGCCGAGCCGACCCCGGCGATCCGGGAGAGACGCATGGGTGGGAGCGCCGGCTGGCGGCGGGCGGGATCCCGGTGCGCGAGCGCCACCCGCAGCTTCGCCCGGCCGCGGTGGATGCGCGAGCGGACGGTGCCGAGTTTCAGTCCCAGGGCGTCGGCGACCTCGTCATAGGAGTAGCCCTCGAGGTCGCTGAGCACGACGGCCGCGCGGAACGAGGGGCTGAGCTGGTCGAGCGCGGCCTGCACGTCCAGGTCCAGGTGGCTGAACTCGAAGCTGCGCTCGGGTCCGGGCTCGGAGGACGGCAGCCGGTCGGCGCCGTCGTCGCCGAGCGTCTCCGTCCGCGTCCGCGAGCGACGTCGGGCGGAGTCGAGGAAGAGGTTGGTGGTGATGCGGTGCATCCAGCCGGTCAGCGACCCGGGCTGAAACGTCGCGAGGGAGCGGAACACCCGGATGAACGTCTCCTGGACGAGGTCCTCCGCGTCCTGCCGGTTGCCGGTCAGGCGGTAGGCGAGGCGGTACACCCGAGGGCTGTGCTCACGGACGAGGTCGTCCCACGCCGGCACGACGGCGGCCGTCGCGTCCGTCCCGGGCTGATCGCCGGCCGGGGCCGCGAGGAGGGTCCCGGTCGCGGGCACCGACGACGTCGTCATGATGGATGCGCACCCCGTTCCACACTCGTCCGGGACGCTCCACCGCCCCGCTGTCGCCCACCATGGTGCCGGATCAGGCTGGATGTTGACTGGGCATCCACCCGATGATCGGGTCCCCGGCGGCCGCCCCCGGGGCGTCACGGCCGATGCCCTAAGCTGAAGCGGACCCGCGCGCCCGCGCGGGATGCGGACGGCCAGAGAGTGAGCGCATGAGTGCGGAGAAGTCGGCCAGCTGGTCCTACGCGGAACAGCTGCCCACCGAGGACGAGGTGCTCCTGCGGGCCCGCGAACGATCGCACGAGCTCGGGGTGCCGGCGGTCTCGACCGGTGTCGCCGCCGCGCTGACCGTCCTCGCCGCCACGTCCAAGGCCCAGACCGTCGTCGAGGTCGGCACGGGTGCGGGCGTCTCCGGTGTCGCCCTGCTCGCGGGCCTGCCGTCCACCGCGGTGCTGACCACCATCGACGTCGACGTCGACCACCTCAAGGCCGCACGCGAGTCCTTCGCCGACGCCGGCGTCGCGTCCAACCGCACCCGGACCATCTCCGGCCGCGCCTCCCAGGTGCTGCCGCGGCTGACCGACGGCGCGTACGACCTCGTGTTCATCGACGCGGACAAGCCCTCCGCGCCGACCTACGTCGAGCAGGCGACCCGGCTGCTCAAGCCCGCGGGCCTGCTCATCGTCAACAATGCGCTGAACCACGACAAGGTGGCCAACCCGGCCGCGCGGGACGAGATCACCACGGTGATGCGCCGTATCGAGCGCAGCCTGCGTGAGGACGAGCGCCTGCAGACGGCCCTGCTGCCCACGGGCGACGGGCTGTTGCTCGCGGTGCGCCGCTGACGCCGTCCGTCGCGCACGGCTCCGCTTCACCGTCGCCCCAGACGCACAGAACGCCCGGCGAGGATCGCCGGGCGTTCTCTGCGGTGACGACAGGGGTCAGCTGACCTGTTCGGTGACGCCGACCAGGCATTCCTTCAGCGCCGAGGCCTCGTCGGCGTTCAGCTCCACCACGAGCCGGCCGCCGCCTTCCAGCGGAACCCGCATGATCAAGCTGCGGCCTTCCTTGGTAACCTCCATCGGACCGTCACCGGTTCTCGGTTTCATGGCCGCCATGCGGGTACTGTCCTCTCCCTCGGATGAGCCGGCGCGAGCCGGCGGGGCGGTCAACGTCCCGCGGGCGTGTGCGCCGTCACGGGTTGACTGGCTCCATTATTCCAGCATCGACGCCGTGGTCCGAATCACGTTCTCCGGCAGCGGCCGTCGTCGGTCCGCTCCGTCGCTGGTCACGGCGGGTAGTCGCCGCCGCCCGGCAGGGTGGCGAACCGCCACAGCCAGGCCACCCAGACGATCTGCAGCGCGAGGAACCCGACCGCGAGCGTGATCCGGTAGGCCCGCGACCGGGAGACGAACACGGCCGCGAGCGCGAGCGGGAACAGCGGCAGCAGCAGCCGGAACGTGCTGGTCTGCGGGTGCAGGACCGCGGCGAGGTACACCGCGTACGCGAGGCACCAGCCCTGCAGGTCCGTGCCGAGCCGGCGCACGGGCCGACTGAGCAGCGCGAGGACGACGGCGAGGCCGACGAGCACCACGACGACGGGGCCGAACACCGGCCCGAAGAGCCACTGCCCGGTGTCGAACCACGGAGCGAAGAGGACGAGGCCGCCACCGCCGCGCCAGACCGTCTCGGTGTCGGTGTAGGCGGCCGCCTCCCCCGTCACGAGCCAGGCGATCACCGGCCACGCCCAGCCGGCCACGATCGCGACCGCGAGCAGGACGATGCCACGCACCCGTTCACCCCACGGGAAGCCCGCAGAACGCCATCGCAGCAGCAGATGCACGGCCACCAGCAGGGCGAACGGCAGCCCGGCCGGCCGCGTCAGGCCCATGGCGAGTACGACGGGTGCGGCCGCGAGGTAGCGGTGCCGGGCGAGCAGGTACAGGCCGGCGGCGAGCAGGAGCAGGTGCAGCGACTCGGCGTAGGGGATCTGCAGGACCGCCGAGACCGGGAAGAGGCAGATCAGGGTCACGGCCGCGAGGCTGTCCCTCGGGCCGGCCACGAGCCGGAACAGGCGGTGGACGACCAGGACGGCGCCGAGCCCGGCGATGACGGCGACCGCCGGGGCGAGCGTCGTCCAGCCCAGTCCGGTCACCGAGCTCAGGCCGCGGACCAGGAACGGGAACAGCGCGTAGAAGGCCCAGGGGTTCTCCTGCGCGGTGCCGTCGGCGTTGCGCGGGATGGTCGACGGGTAGCCCGTGTCGAAGATCCGCTGGTACCAGGCGCTGTCCCAGAAGTTGATGAACTGCCCGTAGCTCGGCTGGGCCGGGGCCCACGGGTTCTCCCCCTGCTGCCGGGCGACGGCGAGGAAGACGGCGGCGGTCACCAGCCGGGACAGGACGTAGACGACGCCGACCTGCAGCCACCAGGGCCACCGGCCGGCGACGGCGACGGTCGCCCGCGTCGCGAGCACCGTGACGCGTCCCGGGCTGGAACGCGCGGATCGCGTGCTCTCCGGTGCAGGCGGCCAGTCGTCGCGGGGGACGGTCGTTGCCTCGCCTGTCATTGCCTCGACTGTCGTTGCCTCGCCTGCCATTGCCTCAGCGGCGGGTCGGGGACGGTCGCGTTCGGAGGTGCTCACGCCCGGCCGCGGTCCTGTCCGCCGGCGGCGAGCGTGCGCTCGAGGTCGGCGATCCGCTGGTCCCGCACGACGAGGGCGTCGCGGAGCACGTCGAGCACCTCGTCGACCTGGTCCATCCGGTAGCCGCGCAGCCCGAGGGCGAAACGGACCCCGTCGACCTGCTCGGCGAGCCGCTCGTCGGGCACCGTGGTGTCCAGCAGGACGGGCGGTGCGGTGGCCACCGGGGTCGCGAGTGTCTCCCCCTCGGGGTCGTCCAGGCCGAGTAGCGTGGCGCCGCGGCGAGCGGCCGCACCGGGCACCCGGCCGACGGCGACGAGCGCGACGGCGCCGAGCACCAGCAGGGCGAGGACGACGAGGAGCAGGGTCACCCTGCCCATGGTGCCAGACCCCGCTGTGCCGGGCGGCGGCGTCAGGTCGTGGCGGCCCCTGCGCCGTCGTCGGGCCGGCGGATCCGCACGAAGGAGCGGAGCGGCGCGGGCGCCACCTCGTGGGCCTCCGTGAAGCCGCGGCTCTCGTAGAAGGCGCGCCGGCCCGGTTCGTCGTCGGTGGTCAGGACCACCTGGCGGATGCGCCGGCTGCGGTCGAGCACGGCGTCGAGCAGGGCTGCCCCGACGCCGGTGCGCTGGTGGTCGGGGGCCACGAGCAGGTCCTGCACGTAGACGATCGTGTGGCCGTCCGAGACGGTGCGGACCAGGCCGATCAGCTCGCCCGTGTCGGGGTCCCGCGCCGAGAGGACGCACGAGGATCCGGCGACGGCGGCCACGAGCGTCGCCGGGTCCGCGGTATAGGCCGTCCACCCGACGGCGGCGTAGAGCCGGAGCAGCTCGTCCGGGTCGGGCCGTTCCTCGGCGATGACGACGTCCACGGCGGCGGTCACGCCTGTATCCCGTCAGGCGGGTCGACGGCGAAGTGGACGACGTCGACGTCGGCGTCGTCCGGTAGTGCCGGATAGTGGCGGCGCAGGTCTGCGACGAGATCGCCGGGGGTCTGTCTCGCCAGTTCCGGCAGGCTCGCCCGGCGCACCCGGGTGACGACACCCGTGCGCGGTTGCGGCTTCGCCTCGTCCTCGAAGACGAGATGGACCGGCCCCACGGCCACGGGATCGCGCCAGCGCACCGTCGTGGTCTTCCGCCCGGCCAGGACGGCGTCGCGGTAGCGGGAGTGGAAGCGCAGCAGCCGGGGCGGGTCGGCCTCGGGTTGCCGGTAGGCGTGCGGCAGCAGGGCATGCAGGGGCGCCACGCGCGGCCCGCCCTCGGCGGGGAGGGCGACGACGATGTCCGGGTGCAGATCGAGCAGCACCTGACGACATCGTCCGCACGGGGCGAGCAGGCTCCTCCCCCCGTCTCCGGAAGCGGCGATCGTCGTGAGCGGGCCGGCGCCGGCAGCCGCGGCGACCCCGAGGACGACGAGCTCGGCACAGGGCCCACCGGTGAAGTGGTACACGTTGACGCCCGCGTGGATGCGGCCGGAGACGTCCAACGCCGCCGCGGCCACCGTGTGGACCACGCCGTCGTCCAGTGTCGCGGCCAGCGCCTCCGCCGCCTCGATCACCCGGCGTTCGCTGTCCAGCGGGGCCATCGTCGACGGATCCGGGACCGGGGGTTCCATGCGTGCTACGCGGTCCGCGCTCACGCGCTGACCGCGCCGCCGTCCGCGTGCGGGTCCGTGTGCCGCAGGACGGCGGCCACCGCGTCATCGGGGTCGTCGACGAGGCTGACCAGGTCCACGTCCTCCGGGGCGATCATGCCCTCGGTGACGAGGGTGGTGCGCACCCATTCCCACAGCGGTCCCCAGAACGCGGTGCCCACGAGCACCACCGGGAAACGGGTCACCTTGCGGGTCTGCACGAGGGTGAGCGCCTCGAACAGCTCGTCGAGCGTGCCGAACCCGCCGGGCAGGACGACGAAGCCCCGGGCGTACTTGACGAACATCGTCTTGCGCGCGAAGAAGTAGCGGAAGTTGACGCCGAGGTCGACCCACGCGTTCAGGCCCTGCTCGAACGGCAGCTCGATGCCGAGGCCCACCGACCGGCCCCCGCCCTCCCAGGCCCCCTTGTTGGCCGCCTCCATGGTGCCCGGGCCGCCGCCGGTGATGACGGCGAAGCCGCTGCGGGCCAGGCGCGAGGCGATCTTCTCGGCGAGCGCGTACTCGTGGCTCTCGGGGCGTACCCGGGCCGAGCCGAACATGCTGATGGCCGACCCGAGCCCGGCGAGCGCCCCGAACCCCTCGACGAACTCCCCCTGGATGCGCAGCACCCGCCACGGGTCCTGGTGGGTGAACCGGTCGTCGTCCGCACTCTGCAGCAGGTGCGCGTCGGCGGTGCCGTGCGGCTCCGGCTCGTTGCGCAGCTCGAGCGGTCCCCGGCGGTGGGGACGGGGACGGGCCTGCCTGGCAGCGCGGTCGTCGGCGCGGTCGTCGGCGCGGTCGTCGGCTCCGGTGGGCTCGGACTCAGCACTCATCCGTTCAGGCTAGCCACCGCGCCCTCGCCACCGCGAGAGCGGGCCGCTGTACGCGCGATTTCACCGGATTGCAACAGGATCGACGCGCTCGTGCGTCTCAGGTCACACATGTTCCGCTACATTCGAGGTATGTCATCTCACCCCGGGCCCGCTACCTCCGACCCGGGCGCGCGTACCTCGACGCCGCTCGTCTCCGTCGCCGGCGTCGACAAGTACTTCGGCGACTTCCAGGCCCTCAAGCACATCGACCTGGACATCCCCGCAGGTCAGGTGGTCATCCTGATCGGCCCGTCGGGGTCCGGCAAGTCCACCCTGTGCCGCACGATCAACCGCCTCGAGACCATCCAGTCCGGCACCATCGCGATCGACGGCAAGCCGCTGCCGGCCGAGGGCAAGGAGCTCGCAGCGCTGCGGGCCGACGTCGGCATGGTGTTCCAGTCCTTCAACCTCTTCGCCCACAAGACGATCCTCGAGAACGTCACCCTCGGCCCCATGAAGGTCAAGGGCGTGAAGAAGGCGGAGGCCGAGGCGGAGGCACGCCGGCTGCTGGAGCGCGTCGGCGTGGGCGCCCAGGCGGACAAGCTGCCCGCCCAGCTCTCCGGCGGCCAGCAGCAGCGCGTCGCCATCGCCCGGGCCCTGGCCATGCAGCCGAAGGTCATGCTGTTCGACGAGCCGACCTCCGCGCTGGACCCCGAGATGGTCAAGGAGGTGCTCGACGTGATGGTCGAGCTGGCGAAGGCCGGCATGACGATGATCGTCGTCACTCACGAGATGGGCTTCGCCCGCACCGCCGGTGACCGGGTCGTCTTCATGTCCGACGGCGAGATCGTCGAGGACACCGATCCGGAGACGTTCTTCACCAATCCGACGAGTCCCCGGGCGCAGGACTTCCTCTCCAAGATCCTGTCCCACTGAGCTCGGCTCGACCCGCAAGAACCACACGCACCGCACCGCAGACCACCATCATCACCGTTCACCATCCCGGGCACCCACGGGGCCATGCCCGGCAGGCGGACCGCACCGGCCGCCATGAGGAAAGGAAAACCATGCGAATCAAGGCAACCCTGCTGGCCACGATGGCCGCGTCGGCACTGGCGCTGAGCGCCTGCGGCGGCGGCTCCGGCCCCGGCGCCTCCGGCGGGGACTCCGCGTCCCCCGCCGTCTCCTACCCGGTCGCGTCCAACGTCGCGCTGACCGGCAGCCCCACCTACGACAAGATCAAGTCCGCGGGCAAGGTCGTGATCGGCGTCAAGGAGGATCAGCCCCAGCTCGGTTTCAAGGATGCCATCACCGGCGAGCGCTCCGGTTTCGACATCGAGATCGCCCGGTGGACGGCGTCGTCGCTGGGCATCTCCCCGGACAAGATCGAGTTCAAGGCCATCCCGTCCGCCCAGCGCGAGAGCGCCCTGGCCAACGGTGACGTCAACCTGTACGTGGGCACCTACTCGATCACCGACAAGCGCAAGAAGCAGGTCGACTTCGCGGGCCCGTACTTCGTCACCGGGCAGGGCCTGCTGGTGAAGAAGGACAGCACGATCTCCGGTATCGAGGGCATGAACGGCAAGACCGCCTGCTCGGCGACCGGATCGACGCCGATCCAGAACATCAAGGACAAGTACAAGCAGGTCAAGACGACGGAGTTCAGCACCTACTCCGAGTGCGTCGACGCCCTCAAGAACGGCCAGGCCGACGCGGTCACGACCGACGAGGCGATCCTGCTGGGCTACGCCGCACAGGACCCGGACAACCTCAAGACCGTGG
The DNA here is from genome assembly GCF_036881825.1 of Tersicoccus mangrovi. Classification (NCBI taxonomy): domain Bacteria; kingdom Bacillati; phylum Actinomycetota; class Actinomycetes; order Micrococcales; family Micrococcaceae; genus Tersicoccus; species Tersicoccus mangrovi. Next base: position 46,657 of record NZ_JBAJMW010000001.1, read on the forward strand.
GCAAGCCGTTCTCCACCGAGAAGTACGGTGTGGGCCTGCCCAAGGGCGACAAGGCGCTGCGCACCTTCATCGACCAGATGTTCACCAACGGCAAGAGCACCTGGACGAAGATCTATGACGCGACGCTCGGCAAGTCCGGCAAGACGGTCGAGCAGCCCGCCGTCGAGAACTACTGAGTCGCACGGCACGGTCCCGGCGCTGCCGGGACCGTGCCCGGCGCTCGGTGCCCCGCGCCGGTGCGGGCGGTCCTTCCGTCCGCGCCGGCGCGTCGGCCCGTCCGACGCCGTTCCGTCCGTCCGCTGAAAGGGCGACCGTCACGTGAGCACCCTGTTCGACAACCTCGACCTGTTCGTCGAGGGCTTCAAGAACACCCTGATCCTCTTCTTCTTCTCCGCGATCTTCTCCCTGCTGATCGGGATGCTCGTCGCCGGAGCCCGGGTCTCCCCCGTCACCCCGCTGCGGGCACTGGGGACCATCTACGTCAACACCGTGCGCAACACCCCGTTGACGCTCGTGCTGTTCTTCTTCGCCTTCGGTTATCCGCGGCTCGACCTGCCGGGCGCCCAGAGCTATCTCGTGCTCGCCGTCATCGGCCTCTCGCTCTACACGGCCACCTACATGGCCGAGGCGATCCGGGCCGGCATCAACACCGTGCCCATCGGCCAGGCGGAGGCGGCGCGCGCCATCGGCATGCCGTTCGGGATGACGATGACGCAGGTGATCATGCCGCAGGCCGTCCGCGCCGTCGTGCCGCCCATGATGAACGTCTTCATCGCGCTGCTGAAGAACACGACGGTGGCCGCCGGCTTCTCCGTCGCGGAGGCCGGAGCGATCCGCGCGAGCCTCTCCGAACGCGGCGAGCCCGCCATGGCCTCGATGCTGTGGATCATCGCCGGCTTCGTCATCCTCGTCCTCATCCTCGCCGGCATCCAGCGCCGGTTCGAGAAGAAGTGGAGCCTGGCCCGATGACCTCCGTCCTCTACGACGTGCCCGGCCCGCGGGCCCGGCGCCGCAACATCGTCATCGGCGTGGTCGGCCTGCTCGTCGCGATCGCCGTCATCGCCTTCATCGTCTACCGGTTCGCCGCGACCGGACAGTTCTCCGCCCGCCTGTGGCGCACCTTCGCCTACCCGCAGGTGCAGTCGGCGTTCTTCTCGGCGGCGCTGAACACCCTGCAGGCCTTCGCCGCGGCGTCGGTGCTGAGCATCGTCCTCGGCCTCGTGCTGGCGATCGGGCGGCTCTCCGACCGCGCGTGGATCAGCCGCCCGGTCGGCTGGATCACCGAGCTCTTCCGGGCCGTGCCCGTGCTGCTGCTCATGGGCGTCGTCTATTACGGGCTGCCGAGCATCGGCGTCCAGGGCGTGACCCCCTACATCGCGGTGGTGGGCGGCCTGACCGTCTACAACGGCTCGGTGCTCGCCGAGGTCTTCCGCGCGGGCATGCAGGCCATCCCCCGCGGCCAGGTGGAGGCCGGCTACGCGATCGGTCTGCGCAAGAGCCAGGTGACGTCCACCATCCTGCTGCCCCAGGCGGTGCGGCTGATGCTGCCGGTGATCATCTCCCAGCTCGTGGTCGTCATGAAGGACACCGCGCTCGGGTTCATCGTCACCTACAACGAGATCCTGTACTACGCGAAGTACCTGGGCAGCCAGGGTCAGCTCGGCTCCCCGATCATCCCCGCCGCGATCGTCGCCGCCGTCCTGTACATCGGCATGTGCCTCATCCTCTCCGGCGTCGCGAAGCTGCTCGAGATGCGGCTGAACCGGACCGGCCGGACGCGTGGCGCGGCGGCTCCGACCCGCGTGGCGGCCGGCGACGGCGCGGCGGTCTGAGGGTTCGATCTGCTCGCTCGTCCCACCGGAGAAAGCCATTGACACCCACCGGGTGTAAGCGTGTAATCATCGTATGAACGAGATCGAGGGGTGGCTGCTCGGACGGCTGCCCGACCAGTGGTACGAGGGCTCGCCGGAGGTGACGGCGGACCGCGAGGAGATCGTCGTCGTCCTCCCGCTGGCATCGCCCTCGACGTCCGGGGATGACGAGAACGACGAGCAGGTGGCGCGGTCGGCCGAGGCGGGGCGCATCGAACGGTTCCGCGAGGACACCCGGACGCAGCGGATGCACATCGCCGACGACGCCGAGCGGCGGTTCGGTCGCAAGGTCGCCTGGGGCGCCTCCTGCGGGCAGACGAGGACGGTCTTCACGAATCTGTCCGTCCCGGTGATGACGCGGTTGCGGCAGCCGGAGCGGCGGGTGCTCGACACGCTCGTCGAGGCCGGGGTCGCCCGCTCGCGGTCCGACGCGCTCGCGTGGTCGGTGCGCCTCGTCGGCCAGCACGAGGGCGACTGGATCGCCCAGCTGCGGGACGCCCTGACCGCGGTCCGCGAGGCCCGCAGCGCCGGTCCTGCCGCCTGACGCCAGACCGCCTCGAACGATAGCCGGTCGAGCGGTGCCGCTCAGACCCGCGTGCGGGTCACCGCGTCGACCGTGACGTCGAGCGCTGACTCCACCCGGGCCACGGCCTCGGCCAGCTCGCCGACGCGCGGCCGGCGGGTCCGCGCGAACCAGGACACCGCCAGCGAGCGACGACGGCCGCTGCCGGTCAGCCGCCACCAGCCGGTGATGCGGCCGTCCACGAGCAGCGGAGGACGCACCTGGCCGTTCGCTGCGCTCCACAGCAGCGCGTGGTGCTCGGCGGTGACGAACCGGTCCCTCCCGCGCGGCGCATAGCCGCAGAAGAGAGCGTCGAACTCCGGGAGCAGGCGGACGGCGGGCGGGTGCGCGGCCGCGTCGGCCACGCCGGCGATGTCGAGGTACCGGCGCCCGCCCGGACCGGGCCGCGCGGTCAGCCCGTCACCGAGCAGCTCCCCCACGCGCGCGACGGCGTCGTCGACGGCGCCGAGCGTCACCCCGGACCACCAGGCGATGTCCTCGCGCGTGGCCGGCCCGTGGATCCGTAGGTGCAGGAGTACGGCCTCGTCGAGTGCCTGATGCTGGGACGGCAGGGGTCGGGCCGTCACGGCCGTCGCGGCGCGGTAGCCGGGCGCCCCCTGCCGGTCCCAGCCGCCGGAGAGCGGCCGCCGCAGCAGGCCGCCGTGGCCGAAGGACAGGTAGCGTCCCGCCTGGTCCGCGACGCGAGACGGGTCGCCGCCGTGCCGGTCCAACCAGGCCGCGAGGTGGTCGTGCAGCTCGTCGGGGGTGCGCCACGCGGTGGCCGCGAACGTCTCCGTCGCCGCCCACAGCTCGTCCAGGGCACCGTCCGGCAGCGCGGACCCGTCCGGACGCCGCAGGGTCCGCTCCCAGAACCGGCGCTGCCCCACGCGGGTGACCGCGTCGAGCACCCGGTGCTGCGCCGGCGTCGACGTGTGGACGGTGCCCCGCAGCGTGCTGCCGCGCACGACGTCGCCCGCCTCGTACGCCGCCGTCAGCGACGCATGCGTGACGAGCGGGGACCGGGCGGCCAGGCCGAGGAACGCCGAGCGGGCGGTCTGGGTCTGCACCGGCCCGACGGCCTCGAGCAGGGCCGGCGCCTCGAGCGGGTCGGCCGGGAACTGTCGGGCCAGGGTCAGCGCGGCAAGGTCGTCGAGCTCGAGCGGATCGTCCACGCTGGTCCCTTCCGCCGGTCGTCGCCCCTGGTCGGGCCCGCGCACTGGTCGTCACGCCGCGCCGCGGGGGCGGGAGTGTGTCGCCAGCCTAGGAGAATGGCCAGCATGACGCAGCACTCCCCGGCGCACGACGGCACCGTCGTCGTCCCCGACGGCCTGGCCGAACGCCGCCTGCTCGGCCCGGCGTGGAGCTCGTGGCTGGACCGGTTGCCGCGCCTGGCGGCCACGCTGCTGGACGAGTGGGACCTGACCGTCGACGGCGACGCGATGCACGGCTGGTGCTCCCTCGTGCTGCCGGTACGCACCCCGGACGGCCGGGACGCCGTCCTGAAGGTCAGCTTCGACGGCGACGACGAGTCCCTCCACGAGGCGCAGGCCCTCACCCGCTGGAACGGTGACGGCGCCGTTCGGCTCATCCGGGCGGACCCGCGGCGCCGTGCCCTCGTCCTGGAACGGCTCCGGGTGCGCGACCTGACCACGGTGCCGGTCGAGGAGGCCGGCACCGTGCTCGCGGACCTCTACCGGCGCCTGCACCGGCCCGCCGGGCCGCCCTTCCCGGCGCTCACCGACGTCGCCGGCGCCTGGCTGGACGACCTGGAGGCGCTCGGACCCGACATCCCGCTCCCCCGCAGCCTGCGGTCCCAGGCCCTCTCGCTCGGCCGGGACCTGACGGCGGACCCGCCGGGTCGGCCCGTCCTGCTGCACGGGGACCTGCACTGGGAGAACGTCCTGGCCCTCGACGACGCGGCGGACGGCACCGTGCCGGACCGGTGGCGCGCGATCGACCCCAAGCCGATGGTCGGCGACCCGCACCTGGAGCCGGCGCCGCTGGTGTGGAACCGGTGGCAGGAACTGCAGCAGCACCGCCGCGGACCGCGCGCCGCGATCCGGGAGCGGCTCGAGCTCGTCACGGACGCGACCGGGCTGGATCACGACCGGGTGCGCGACTGGTTCCTCGTGCGCGTCGTGCTCAACGCGAGCTGGACCGTCGCCGACGCCCGCCGCGCGTCCCGCACGCTGACCGACGCCGAACAGCGGGCGATCACGTGGTGCGTGACGATGGCGAAGGCCGTCCAGGACTGACTGACGCGGTCTTTGCGCTCAGCGCTCCGCTGGCCTCAGCGCACCGCTGCGCTCAGCCCTCGGTGAGCCAGCGGTGCAGGACGGCGTGGCACGCGCGGATCGCGTCCGGGTCCACCCGCTCGTCGTCGGTGTGGGCCAGCAGCGCGTCGCCGGGACCGAAGTTGATCGCCGGGATGCCGAGGGCGCTCAGCCGCGCGACGTCGGTCCAGCCGTACTTCGGCAGCGGCTCCGCGCCGACCATCGCGACGAAGCTGGCCGCGGCCGGGTGGTCGAGCCCCGGCCGGGCGCCCGCGGCGCCGTCGGTGCGCACGACGTCGAACCCGCTCAGCAGGTCGCGCACGATCGCCTCGGCGTCGTCGAGGGACTTGTCCGGCGCGAACCGGTAGTTGATCTCGATCACCGTCTCGTCCGGGATGACGTTGCCCGCCCGGCCGCCGGCGATCCGCACGGCGTTCAGGCTCTCCCGGAAGTCGAGGCCGTCGACGGTGATGGTGGCCGGTTCGTGGTCCCGCAGCCGGGTGAGCACCTCCGCGGCGTCGTGGATGGCGTTGTGGCCCATCCAGGCGCGGGCCGAGTGCGCCGCGGTTCCCTGCAGGCGCACCTCGAACCGGGCGGTGCCGTTGCAGCCGCCCTCGACGGTGCCGTTGGTCGGTTCGAGCAGGATGCCGAAGTCCGCGTCGAACCAGTCGCGGTACTGCTCGACGAGCCGGCCGAGCCCGCTCAGGGACGCCTCGACCTCCTCGTGGTCGTAGAACACCCACGTCACGTCGCGCACGGGTGCCGTGACCGCGGCGGCGAGCGCGAGCTGGACGGCCACGCCACCCTTCATGTCGGTGGCACCGCGGCCGTGCAGCATGCCGTCCCGCAGGCTCGACGGCACGGTGCCGGTGGCGCCGGGCGTCGCCGGCAGCGGCACGGTGTCCAGGTGCCCCGCGAGGATGACGCGTTCGTCGGCGCCGGTGCGGGTGCGGGCCATCAGCGCGTCGCCGGCGCGCACCACCTCGAGGTGGGACAGCGGCCGCAGCAGGGCCTCGACGGCGTCGGCCAGCGGTGTCTCGTTGCCGGAGACGCTGTCGATGTCGATCAGGCGGGCGGTAAGCTCGGCGACGTCGAGTCCGGCGTCCAGCGCAGGTGTGCTCATCTCTCCATTCAAGCGCACACGCCCGTCATGCCCGGCCCGGTGACGTGCCCGGCCGATACACTGGGACCCATGACCTCCCCGACCTCCGTCCCTGAGTCCGCCGTGCCCGGCGAATCCATCGACAGCCCCCTCACCGAGCGCCAGGCGCACGGTGACGGCCTGGCCACGGTCACCGAGGACGGCACCGTCCTGGACGTCTGGTACCCGGCTCCGGCACTCGGCGAGCGCAACGACCAGGAGCCGAAGGCCGAGACTGCGGGCCTGGCGGCCCTCGCCGCCGACGGGGCGGACGCGGACCGCGGCACCACCCGCGTCGTCGTGCACACCGACGTGGATCTGACGGAGCCGCCGGCCGACACCGCCGACGCCTACCTGCGGCTGCACCTGCTCTCCCACCGGCTGGTCGCCCCGAACCAGGCCAACCTCGACGGCATCTTCGGCAAGCTGGCCAACGTCGTGTGGACCAACTACGGGCCCTGCAGCGTCAACGGCTTCGAGCTGACCCGTGCCCGGCTGCTGCGCCGCGGCCCGGTCACCGTCCACGGGGTCGACAAGTTTCCCCGGATGGTCGACTACGTCCTTCCCCACGGCGTGCGGATCGCCGACGCGGACCGGGTGCGGCTCGGCGCGCACCTGGCCGAGGGCACCACCGTGATGCACGAGGGCTTCGTGAACTACAACGCCGGCACGCTCGGCCACGCGATGGTCGAGGGCCGCATCTCCGCGGGCGTCGTCGTGGGCCGCGACTCCGACGTCGGCGGCGGCGCCTCGATCATGGGCACCCTCTCGGGCGGCGGCAAGGAGCGGGTGCGCATCGGCGACCGTGTGCTGCTGGGCGCCAACTCGGGCGTCGGCATCAGCATCGGCGACGACTGCGTCGTCGAGGCCGGCCTCTACATCACCGCGGGCACCCTCGTGCGGCTGGCGGCGGAGGGCGACGGCCGGGCCGTCAAGGCCATCGAGCTCTCCGGTGTGCCGGGCCTGCTGTTCCGCCGCCACTCGGCCACGGGCGAGGTGCAGGCGCTGCCGCGCATCGGCGGTGCCGCCGTCACGCTGAACGCCGACCTGCACGCCAACTGAGGGGCTCATGGCCACCCGCACCGGGCGCGGCTCGACCGCCCGCGGGCGCCGCACGAAGCAGCGCGCCGCGTGGCGCGGCGCGGTCCTCGTGCTGCTCGCCGTCGTCCTCGTCGTCGTGGCGGTCGTCGCCGTGACCAACGCGCTCTCCCGCAACACCCCGCTGATCACTGAGGAGTGCACGGTCGTCAACGGCTCCTCGACCTACCGGCTGCAACCGGAGCAGGCGGCCAACGCCGCCCTGATCTCGGCGATCGCGGTGCGACGCAACCTGCCGCCGCGCGCCGCGTCCATCGCCATCGCGACCGCGCTGCAGGAGTCGAAGCTGCAGAACATCGAGCACGGGGACATGGACTCGATCGGCCTGTTCCAGCAGCGGCCCTCGCAGGGCTGGGGCACCGCCGAGCAGATCCTCGACCCCGCGTACGCGACCAACGCCTTCTACAACCACCTCGTGGCCATCCCCGACTACCAGTCGATGCCGATCACCGAGGCCGCTCAGCGGGTGCAGCTGTCCGCCTACCCCGAGGCGTACGCCCAGCACGAGCCGGTGGCCCGCAGCTTTGCGAGCGCCCTGACCGGCCAGTCCCCCGCCTCCCTCACCTGCACTCTCCGGCCGACGAGCAGCAACGCGACCCCCGCCGGCGTGATCGAGGCGGCGACTGCGGTGTTCGGCCAGCGTCAGGTCAGCGCCGAGGGGGCGACGGCCGTCATCGACGGGACCGGGACCGACGGTTGGGCGGTGGCGCAGTGGGCGGTCGCGACGGCGTCGGCCCACCAGGTGACGGCGGTCGAGTTCGACGGGCAGCGCTGGGAGCGCGCCCACGGCACGTGGCAGCCGTCCGCGGGCGCGTCGAACCGGCGGGTCCGGATCACGGTCGCGCAGTCGTAGGACCGCGTCAGACCAGCAGTTCCAGCACCGGTTCGAGGAATTCCCGGGTCGCCGCCTCGTCGGTCAGCAGCGTGTGCCCGATCAGCAGCCGGTCCGGCTCGACGAACCACGCGCGCTTCTCGGCGAGCGGCAGCTCGATGATCTGCAGCCGGAAGGGCCGGGCGGAGCGATCCACGTCGAGCTCTCGCTCCTCGACGAGCCGCCGCAGGATGCTGTGCTGGTGCAGGGCATCCCGGGTGTCGGTGACCTGCCGGTACTCGGCGACCCGCTCGCGGGACCACAGCAGGCCCGACCCGAAGTGCGCCTGCAGGTAGCGGCGCAGGGCCGGGCTGCCGGCGAACTCGCCGAACGACGGCGGGGTCAGCTGCTCGACGGCGTGCTCACCGCCGAGACACAGCCCGTGCCACCACAGCTCCCACTCCTCCCGCAGGGCCTCGACGCCGCCCGCGTGAGCGGTGAGCTGGTGGGGGTCGGCGTACCGGACGCCGGGCAGCAGCGGCGCGAGCTGCGGGTGGCCGCACGGGCCGAGGTCGGCGGCGTCGCGGATGTACAGGGCCAGCACCATCATGGGAGCCGTGTCCACGGAGATGGTCCAGCCGGTCTGCGGCGTCGTCACGCTCACCTCGTCCCTGGTCGCTGCGTGTGCACCGGCCCTCCCGGGCCGACGGCCGACCCCAGAATACCGAGCATCGACCCACCGTGAGCATCCGCACGGGGCGCGGACAGCCCGGTCCCGGGTTCCGCTGGGCCGCTGCCCTAGGCTGAACGGATGAAGATCCTCGTCACCGGCGGTGCCGGCTACATCGGCTCGCACACCGTTCTCGCCCTGCTGGAGGCCGGGCACGACGTCGTCGTGCTGGACAACCTCGCGAACTCCAGTGCGGAGTCGCTGCGGCGGGTCGGCGAGCTGGCCGGCCGGGACGTCGACCTGGTCCGCGCAGACCTGCGGGACCCGGCCGCGCTGGACGCGGCGTTCGCCGGCGCCGCCCGCGCCGGTGCACCGATCGAGGCGGTCATCCACTTCGCCGGGCTGAAGGCGGTCGGCGAGTCCGTCGCCGAGCCGCTGCGGTACTACACGAACAACACGGTCGGCACGGTCAACCTGCTCACCGCGATGGACGCCCACGACGTGCGGACCATCGTGTTCTCCTCGTCCGCGACCGTCTACGGCGCCACCGAGGAGGTGCCGCTGACGGAGAAGCTGCCGCTGGACGCGATCAACCCGTACGGCCGCACCAAGGAGCAGATCGAGGACATCCTCTCCGACCTCGGCGACGCGGACTCCCGCTGGCGGATCGCGCTGCTGCGCTACTTCAACCCCGTCGGCGCGCACGAGTCCGGCCGCATCGGCGAGGACCCCACCGGGGTGCCCAACAATCTCCTGCCGTTCGTCGCGCAGGTCGCCGTCGGTCGCCGCGAGAAGGTGCGCGTGTTCGGGGACGACTACCCGACGCCGGACGGCACCGGCGTGCGCGACTACATCCACGTCGTCGACCTCGCCGCCGGCCACCTCGCGGCGCTGGACTACCTCGCGAGCCACGGCGGCGTGCACCGCTGGAACCTCGGCACCGGTCACGGCTCGTCGGTGCTCGAGGTCATCGAGGCCTTCGGCCGTGCGGCGGGCAAGCCGGTCCCCTACGAGATCGCCCCGCGCCGTCCTGGCGACGCCGCGGTCAGCTACGCTGACCCGTCCTCCGCCCTGGCCGACCTCGGCTGGTCCGCGACCCGCGATCTCGACACGATGTGTGCCGACCACTGGCGCTGGCAGTCGAACAACCCGAACGGCTACGCCGAGGCCTGAGGCCCGCCCGAACGACGCCAGCTCGTCACGAGATGCCCGATCCGGGCCGGATTCGAGCCCGATGGACCATCTATCGACGAGCTGGCGCGGTCGTGGTGGGTGAGGCGGGGCGCACCGGAGCCGACACCGGGCGCTCCGAGACGGTGACGGCCCACTGCTGACGCTTGTCGGCGGCCACACTGACGACGAATGCCCGCGGATCGATGGTGGTGATCGATCCGGCGATGTCGCGGGTGACCATCCGGACGTTACTCTCCTCGAAGACTTCCTCTCCGGGATGGCAGTCCGCCGTCCACGCGGCCGCCTGGGCGATCACGACGTGAATCGTTCCCGTGCCGCGGCACGCCAGTCGCACCGTGACCTGAGCTCCGAAGGCGATCTGCGGCATCGGGAGACGCCCGACGCCGGTGCGCATGCTGGCGCTGACCAGGATCTTCTCCCCCGGCGGTGTCGGCGCGATCAGCGGGTAGCCGAAGTCCTCGCCGTCCAGGGGATTCGCCGACGCCGCTGCCGTGGCCGTCGTTCCCGTGCCGGAGCCGGCGTCGGACGTGGCGGCCGTGCTCCCGGTCCGTTGCGTGGAGGTGGGCTGATTCGGTGCCAGCGTACAGCCCACCAGACCGGCCACCAGAACGGTGGCCGCGGCGGCACCCGCCACAGCCGACGCCGCAGGTCGTCGTCGATTCCCCCGGATCATGACCGAAGCCTACCGTCCGGTAGCCGACGCGCGCGTCACCCGGAAACACCGCAGCTCGTCAATTGATGTTCGATCCGGCCGTGAATCGGGTCCGATGGAACATCTATTGACGAGCTGGCGGAAGGGGGTGTCAGTCGAGCGGGTAGTTGCGCTCCGGGGCACCCGTGTACAGCTGACGGGGGCGGCCGATCTTCGTCGTCGGGTCCTCGATCATCTCGCGCCACTGGGCGATCCAGCCCGGCAGCCGGCCGAGGGCGAAGAGGACGGTGAACATCTTCTCCGGGAAGCCCATCGCCTTGTAGATGACGCCGGTGTAGAAGTCGACGTTCGGGTAGAGCTTGCGCCCGACGAAGTAGTCGTCGGCCAGCGCCTTCTCCTCGAGCCGCTTGGCGATGTCGAGCAGCTCGTCGTCGATGCCGAGCTTCTCGAGCAGTTCGTCGGCGATGCCCTTGACGATCTTGGCGCGCGGATCGTAGTTCTTGTAGACGCGGTGGCCGAAGCCCATGAGCTTGACCCCGTCCTCCTTGTTCTTCACCTTCTCCATGAAGTCCTCGGGCTTGATGCCCTCGGCCTTGATCTTGCGGAGCATGTTCAGCACGGCCTCGTTGGCGCCGCCGTGCAGCGGGCCGAAGAGCGCGTTGATCCCCGCGGAGACGGACGCGAAGAGGTTGGCGTTGGAGGAGCCGACGAGGCGCACCGTCGACGTCGAGCAGTTCTGCTCGTGGTCGGCGTGCAGAATCAGCAGGGTGTCCAGGGCCTTGACGACGAGCGGGTCGAGCTCGTAGTGCTCGGTCGGCAGGCCGAAGCTCATGCGGAGGAAGTTCTCGACCGAGTTGAGCGAGTTGTCCGGGTAGAGCATGGGCTGGCCGATGCTCTTCTTGTGCGCATACGCGGCGATGACGGGCATCTTCGCGAGCAGCCGGAAGGTGGAGAGCTCGACCTGTTCCTTGTCGAACGGGTTGAGCGAGTCCTGGTAGAACGTCGAGAGCGCCGAGACGGCGGAGGACAGCACCGGCATCGGGTGCGCGTCCCGCGGGAAGCCGGCGAAGAAGCCCTTGAGATCCTCGTGCAGCAGCGTGTGACGGCGCAGCCGGTTGTCGAACGCCTCCAGCTCGTCGGACGTGGGCAGCTCGCCGTAGATCAGCAGGTAGGTGACCTCGAGGAACGAGGAGTGCTGGGCGAGCTGCTCGATCGGGTATCCGCGGTAGCGCAGGATGCCCTCGTCGCCGTCGATGAAGGTGATGGCCGACTTGGTGCCGGCGGTGTTCATGAAGCCGATGTCGTAGGTGACGTCCCCGGTCGTCCGGAGCAGCTTCGAGACGTCGAGACCGGGGTTCCCCTCGGTCACGTCGACGCGGGGCAGCTCCATCGAGCCGGTGCCGTAGTCCAGCTTCGCACCGTTGCCTTCAGCCACTGGTTCCTCCTCGAGAGGTGGTCGAACGCGCGGCAGCATCGGGCGCGCACCGGCGTCGTGTTCGTCTCAACGCTACCCGCCCCTCCGGTTCTGACCGAATCGGAGGACCCGGGAGCGGGCGTGGGGCGGAGTCCCCGGAAGGACCCGCGTCGCCGCTCAGGAACGCGCGGCGGTGAGCCGGTCGGCCGCGGCCTGCACCTGCTGCGTCGACGCGGTCAGCGCCACCCGCACGTGACGGGCGCCGGCGTCCCCGTAGAAGACGCCGGGACCGGCGACGATGCCGAGGTCGGCCAGGCGGCCGATCGTCGTCCACGCGTCCTCGCCGGCAGTGCACCACAGGTAGAGCCCGGCCTCCGAGTCGTCGATCCGGAGCCCGAATGCCTCGAGCGCGGGCGCCAGGATCCCGCGGCGCCGCCGGTAGGAGTCCTTCTGCGTGGCGACATGCTCGTCGTCGTCCAGGGCCGCCGTCATCGCCGCCTGCACGGGCGCGGGGACGATCATCCCGGCGTGCTTGCGGGCGTTGACGAGGGTCGGCATCAGCTCCGGCGCCCCGGCGAGGAACGCCGCCCGGTAGCCCGCGAGGTTGGACTGCTTGCTCAGCGAGTAGGCGACGAGCAGGCCGCTCCGGTCGCCGCCGGTGACGCGCGGGTCCAGCAGCGACGGCACGGACTCCCCACCGCGGTGGGTGTCCCAGCGGTCCCACCCCAGTTCGGCGTAGCACTCGTCCGAGACCACGACGGCGCCGAGCTCGCGGGCCCGGGCGACGAGCCGACGGAGGCGCTCGACGTCGGCCACGGCGCCGGTCGGGTTGCCGGGCGAGTTCACCCACACCATCCGCACCCGCGCGCGAACCGCGTCGTCGAGGGCGTCCAGGTCGTCCGCCGCGACCGCGTCGGCCCCGGCAAGACGGGCCCCGATGGCGTAGGTCGGGTAGGCGACGGTCGGGTGGACGACGACGTCACCGGGACGCAGGCCGAGCAGGAGCGGCAGCCAGGCGACCAGTTCCTTCGAGCCGATCGTCGGCATCACCGCATCCGCCGGCAGGTCGGTGACCCCGCGACGACGCGCGAACCAGCGGACGACGGCTTCCCGCAGCTGCGGGGTGCCGTGCGTCGTCGGGTAGCCGGGAGCGTCCGCGGCGTCCGCGAGGGCTCGCTGGATGAAGCCGGCCGTCGCGTCGACCGGCGTGCCGATCGAGAGGTTGACGGCCCCGTCCGGGTGGGCGGCCGCGGTGGCCTGGTAGGGCGCCATCGCCTCCCACGGGTAGTCGGGCAGGTCGAGCCCGAAGCGGCGGGGCGCCTCCGTCACAGGTCGACGTCCTGGTTCTGCGGCGGGAGGGCGGCGATCATCGGGTGGTCCGTGTGGGTGTTGCCGACCTTGGCCGCGCCGCCGGGCGAGCCGAGCTCCTCGAAGAACTCGACGTTGGCCTTGTAGTAGTCGGCCCACTCCTCGGGGGTGTCGTCCTCGTAGTAGATGGCCTCCACCGGGCAGACGGGCTCGCAGGCCCCGCAGTCGACGCACTCGTCGGGGTGGATGTAGAGGGACCGTTCACCCTCGTAGATGCAGTCGACGGGACATTCCTCCACACACGCCTTGTCCTTGATGTCGACGCAGGGCTGCGCGATGACGTACGTCACGTCGTCTGACCTCTCCTCGGGTACCTCGGTCCACTCCGCCGCGTCCGCACTCGGCTGACTGGATGGACCAGGGCGCTGGTGACCGGGACGTCCGGCGGCTCTCGTCAGTCTACTGCCGGGCTCCGGCCCCGCAGGTCGCCGCCCGCCGGTGTGACCGGCCCAGCCCCGGTGGCTACCGTGGTGCCATGAGCTCCGACCCCGCCCGGCTGCTGGGCACGCTGCCGATCGGCACGCGGGTCGTGGTGCGCTACCGCATCGAGGACGCCGTGCACGGGGCCACCGACGCCCTCGGGGAGCTCGTGGCCCGGCAGGTCGACACGTGCACCGTCCGCACCCGGTCCGCCGGCGACGTCGTCATCCCCCTCGCGGACGTCACCGCCGCGAAGACGGTCCCGCCTCCGCCGGCGCATCGGGGTCGCTGAGGCGTCACGCGCCGGGGAGCTGTGCATCGCCGCACCCCAGCCCGATCGCCAAGTGCGCTCAGCGGGCGACCGCACCCCAGCCCGATCGCTGAGCCGCTATCCGGGCTCGGTCGCTGTCATCGACCCCCCACCACCAGCACGCCGCACCCCAGCCCGGTCTCATTCTTCAGGACTGGGCTCCGCTGCGGTGCCCACCCGCCACCATCAGCGCGCCGCACCCCAGCCCCATCGCCGACGCCACTATCTGGGCTCCACCGCTGTCATCAACCCCCACTGCCAGCGCGCCGCACCCCATCTCATCCTTGGAACTGGGCTCCGCCGCGACGACCGCCGGCGATCACCAGCGCGCCGCACCCCAAGCCCGGTCACCCGGGATCACGGCGGGGTCATCGCACTCCAGCCCCATCGCCGACGCTACTCATCGGGCTCCGCTGCGGTGACCACCCGCCACCACCGGCGCCGCGCCGCAGCCCGGTCGCCGAGCCGCTATCCGGGCTCCCCAGCAGTGACGTCCTGCGTCGGCGAGTCGGACCGGCTCACCGATCCGGTGCCACGGCCGGCGCACTCGCATGACGGTCGAGCGTGCGCCTGACCAGGGAGACGAAGGCCTCGGGGTCGTGGATCACCATCTCGTAGGTGACGCGGAGAACCGGAACCCCCTGCGACGTCAGTGCATTCCACCGTCGACGGTCCTCGCGGTAGGCCGCACGGTCGCTGTGGAACTGCGCGCTGTCCACTTCGATGCCGAGCAGTCCGTCGACGAACAGGTCGACGTGACCGACTCCGGCCACCTTCACCTGACACTGCACGCAGAAGCCGGCGTCCTGCAGACAGACTCGGCCGATGGTCTCGGTCATCGAACCGGACAGCGGGTTGACGCGCTCCAGGACCCGTCCGACGCGAGCGCACCTCACGGTCGAGGCACGCTCACGCAACTGCCCGAGCGTCGTCCTCTTCAACACGACGGCGGATTCGACGAGGACCAGCGCCTCGACGTCCGGAAGGCAACGGCAGCAGCTGATCAGGGCATCCACGAGGTCGTAGTCTCCACCGACGCGGTGGACGACGCAGTCCGTCAACGGCAGGCCACGACCGGCGCCGAGATGCGGAAGGGGCGGGACTCGCCACTGCCACAACCCGCTGGCCTGGGCGAACGTGACGCACGCTGCCCGCGCACCCTGTCGACGCCACTCGACCATCTGGGGGTCGGCTGTCGCCGTCGCGAGCAGGCCGTGACCGACGCGTTCGAGATGCCCACCCGTCACCCACGCATCGATACGCGCTCTGCTGATCCCGGCGTCGCGCAATTCCCCCCAGCGCACCACGCCGCCGTGCGCCCGCACCAGATCGCCGATGTCCACATCACCATGGTCGTGCATGGACGATGCCCGGGTGCCGACGAGGTTCGTTCCTGTGGACAACAAGCCGCCACCGCACGGCGAGCCATGCCGGCCCCTGTCGAGCGGCCACAATGCCACGCCCCAGCCCGGTCCTGCGCGCGGAGATCGGGCTCGGCTGCATCGCACGCAACAGCGCCACACCGGAGCCCGTCCCTGGACACCGGCGACCGGGCTCTCGCACCCCAGCCCCATCCTGATCGCCGACGTCGGGCTCGGCTGCCCCACACGCACCACCGCCGCACCGGAGCCCGTCCCTGGACACCGGCGATCGGGCTCTCACTCCCCAGCCCCATCCTGATCGCCGACGCCAGGGCCGGGATGCGCCGGCTCCGCGGCGGACCCGTCCGATCAGGACGGGAGCCGGCGCATGCCCCACAGGGGTGAGAAGAACAGGGGCACGGATGCGGTCGCGGCACCGACCACACCGATCACGATCGTCGGGACGATGCCGATCAGGCCACCGAGCCAGCCGCCCAGCAGCGCGCCGATCGGCATGACGCCCCACACGAGGCACCGGATCGAGGCGTTCATCCGGCCGAACAGCGCCGGCGGGCACACCCGCTGGCGCATGCTGACCTGCAGCACGTTGTAGACGACCACGAGCACCGAGAACCCGAAGTCCGCGACGGACAGCACGGCGATCTGCTGCCACGTGGCCGGCAGCAGCGTCGCCACGGGCATCAGCAGCATGACGCCGGCCGAGGCCAGCATGGACAGCGGCAGCGCCGTCCCCTCCCCCACCCGGTCCCCGATGCGGGACGCGAGGGCGGCGCCGAGCACGCCGCCGACCGCGCCCAGCGTCATGATGAGCCCGAACGCCGGGGCGCCGAGACCGAGCTGACGCAGGATGAGGATCGGATACAGGGTCGCGGCCAGGGTGGAGAAGAAGTTGGAGATGCCGGTGGCCGTGGTGATGCGGCTGATCAGGGGATGCCGCACGACGAAACGCAGCCCGGCGCGGATCTGACCGAGGAGGGAGGCCTCATCGGGGGCGGCCGGCCGCTGCTCGTGATCGCGCACCGTCAGCAGCGCCACCGCGGAGACGAGATAGCCGACGGCCTCGGCGACGAAGAGCACGGGCACGCTCACCACGCTCAGCAGGGCGCCACCGATGCCGGGACCGCCGAGCCGCGCGACCTGGGCCGTCGCCTCGAGCTTGCCGTTGGCGTCCGCGACCCGGCCCGACGGCACCAGCACCGGCACGAAACTCTGGTATCCGACGTCGAAGAACACGGTCGCGGTGCCGACGACGGCGGCGACGGCGATCAGGTGCCAGAAGTCGAGCGTGCCGGTCCACCACAGCACCGGGATGGACAGCATGGCCACCGCCCGCACCGCGTCGGCCGTGATCATCGTCCGGCGTTTGCGCCACCGGTCCACCCACGCGCCGGCCGGCAGCCCGATGAGCAGGAACGCGGCGAACTGCACGGCGTCGAGGACGCCCACCTGGAAGGCGCTGGCGTCGAGGACGCTGACGGCGAGCACGGGCAACGCGATCCGGCCGACGCTCGCGCCGAGCTGGCTGACGCCCTGGCCGCCCCAGAACCGCAGGAAGTCACCGTCGCGCCACAGCGAGCGGTCCGGAACGACGACGTCGGTCACGTCGCCGGTCACGGGCGCCGGCGCGTCGGCGGCCACCCGGTTCACGACCGGCGGCGCCTCGATCGGAGGCGACGCCGGCGGATTCTCGGAACTCATGGCGACCAGCCTGACGCGGTGATTGGTATTCGTCAATCACTACGGCATGCTGGCGTCATGAGAGCGAAGGACACCGACGACGAGGCCCTCGCGCGCGGCCGCGCGCTCAGTTCTCCGCTGCGCATCCGCATCCTGCGGTACTGCCTGCACGAGTCGCGGACCAACAAGCAGATCGCCGAACGTTTCGACCTGAATCCGGCCACGAGCCTGCACCACGTGCGCACCCTGGCCGACGCCGGCCTGCTCGCCGCGGAGTCGGAGCGGCGGGGCGCTCGCGGCGCACGCGAGGTCCCCTACCTGGCCACCCGGTTGTCCTGGCGCACGCCCCTGCCCCCCGGGACCACGCTGGTCGACGCGTTCCTCGCCGACCTCGAGGGCGTCGCCCCCGACCAGCTGCTCACCATCCGGCTCGGCGTCAAGCTCAACGCCGAGCACCGCCGCGAGATGCTCGCGACGGTGGAGGCCGTCATGCAGGAGTACGCGTCGCTGCCCGCGGACGAGGACGGCGAGCCGACGTCGATCTTCTTCGCCCACCACCCCGACTTGACAGCCCGGGACCGCTGAACCCGGGCCGGACACCCGGCCCGCACGCGGGCCGGGTCGGCGGTCCGGATCAGCCGGCGCCGGGCAGGCTGACCTCGAGCCGGCCGTCGACCACGCGCGTGTCGAAGCTCGGCTGCGGCGCCGTGGCCGGGCCGTTGAGCACGGCACCGTCGCGCAGGGAGAACGTGGAGCCGTGCCACGGGCAGGTGATACAGGGACCCTCCCCCGGCGTCCCGGACGTCAGCTCACCCTCGTGCAGGGGCCCGGCGAGGTGGCTGCAGGCGTCCGCGAGCACGAAGACGGCGTCCGAGGACTCCTGCCGCAGCACGACGACGGGCACCTCCCCCACGGTGCGGCGGGCGAGGGTACCGGTCGGCAGCTCGTCGACGGGGCCGAGCGAGTGCCAGCCCGGTTCCACGCGGTGCGGCACGTCCTCGGCGTGGTTCACCCCGGAGGCCTGGCGGAAGGACAGGTGGCCGCCGAGGTACCCGCCGAGGCCCGCGATGGAGAGCCCGGCGAACGAGAGCACCTTGCCCAGGCCGTGGCGTCCCGAGCGGCGCGCCAGCCAGGAGACGGAGTACAGCCCGATCGCGGTGAAGTTGGCGCCCGCGTGGACGAGCCCGACGCGCATCTGCTGCTCGTGCAGATCGCCGTAGTCCGCGTAGCCGGCGGCGACGGCCGGGACGGACGCGACGACGCCTGCACCCACGAGCCGGCGCGAGGCGTCCTCGGAGCCGGGCACCAGGTCGAGGAACGCCGCGGAGAACCAGGCGCCCAGCGGCAGCTGGACGAGCACCGGGTGCAGCGGATGCCCCTGCGGGACACCGTGCAGGATGTCGCGGAGCCACTGCGGCTGGATGAGCGCGTGGGAGAGCTTCTGTTCGATGGCGACGACAGGGTCGAGCCAGGTGGCGTCCTCGAGGACGTCAACGGCGGCGACGGGGGCGAGGGTCTTCATGCGGCCTCCTCGGTGCGTGAACCCTCATTGTGCCGCGCACCACCCACCGAACGAAACCCATCAGTGGGCTGACGATCCCCGGGAGGCCCGCAGCGTCGGGCCCGGGATCGTGGGGCCGGTGGCCTCAGGTGCGGGAGCGCCGCAGGCCGCGGGCGGTGAACAGGACCGCCGCGATGGTCGCGACGCCGGCGCCGTAGAGCCACACGAGGCCGGCCAGGGCGATCCCCGTCGGCTGTGCGGTCTGCGTGACGATCAGCGGCACCTCGCCGGTGCCGGCCAGCAGCCAGTTCGCGGTGAAGGCGACGGCCCCGGTCAGGGCGGCTGCCCACACGGAACGGGTCCAGACCCCCACGGCCGTCGCGGCACTGGCGCACAGCACGATCGCGAGCACCGCGCCCCACGGCAGCGGCGTCGCGCCGGTGTAGCCGACGTGGCCCTGCAGCACGGTGCCGAGCCAGCAGACGAGCAGGCCGGCCACGACGGCGGCGAGGACGGCGCCGATCCCGCCGCCGCGACGGCGGCGGCCCGGGGCCGGCGGCGTCGTCGTGTCCATGGAGCGGAACCGCTCGACGGCGTCGACGTCCCGCCAGATGCCGTTGGAGAGCGCGAACCGGCCGCCCTCGACCACGGCCTGGGTGCCGTGGGCGGCGATCGCGGCGCGCTTGACCTGCGGGTCGCCGGCCACCTCGATCAGCCGGCCCGTGGAGGAGCCGGCATCGCTCGCGGTGACCCACAACCGGATGGGGAGCTCCTCGCGGACCTGCGCGAGGGCGGCGAGGGTCACTTCGTGGGTGCGGATGTGGTCGGGGTGGCCGTAGCCGCCGTCGTCGTCGTACGTGACGACGACGTCGGGACGGACGACCCGCAGCAGGGCCGCGGCGTCCGCGGTGGACTGCTCCAGCGGCTGCTGGGAGAAGCTGTCGGCCGAGACCTGCGGCGCCGGACGGGCACGCCCGTCCTCGCCCCAGCTCATCCCGGAGTCGCGGTAGAGCCGGCTCGGAGCACCCGACGCGAGGGCCGGGGCGGTGCCGAGCAGGAAGCCGCTGTGCACGCCGAGCACCCGGGTGGCCGAGGCCAGCTCGGTCAGGCGCACCCGGGCCAGCTCGGTGCCGTCGTCGACGGATTCGGGCAGCCCGACCTGCAGATGCCGCAGGTCGGCGGGGATCACCTCGCCCAGTTCACCGCGCGTGCAGGTGAGCAGGAGCACCCGGTGCCCGGCGGCGGCCAGGGCCGCCATCGTCCCGCCCGTCGCGATCGACTCGTCGTCGGGATGGGCGTGGACGAACAGGACCGTGGCCGGCGCCTCGACGCCGGCCAGCAGGTCCGACAGTCCGGGACGCTCGCCGGCCGGCTCCTGCTGCACGGGTCAGGCCCGGGCCCGGGCCCGGTGGGCCTTCATGCGCTCGTTGGCGTCGAGGATCACCTTGCGGATGCGGATGGACTCCGGGGTCACCTCGACGCACTCGTCCTCGCGGGCGAACTCGAGGGACTCCTCGAGCGTCAGGGTCCGCGGCGGGGTGAGGTTCTCGAAGGAGTCCGAGGAGGCCGCACGCATGTTGGTGAGCTTCTTCTCCTTGGTGATGTTCACGTCCATGTCGTCGGCGCGGGAGTTCTCGCCGACGATCATGCCCTCGTAGACCTCCGAGGTCGGCTGGACGAAGAACGAGCCGCGCTCCTGCAGGTTGATCATGGCGAAGGGGGTCACGACGCCGGCCCGGTCCGCGATCATCGAGCCGTTGGTGCGGTACTCGATGTCGCCGGCCCAGTGCTCGTAGCCCTCGGCGTAGGAGGAGGCGATGCCCGCGCCGCGCGTGTCGGTGAGGAACCGGGTGCGGAAGCCGATCAGGCCACGGGCCGGGACGATGAACTCCATCCGGACCCAGCCGGTACCGTGGTTGGCCATGTTGGTCATCCGGCCCTTGCGGGCGGCCATCAGCTGGGTGACGGCGCCGAGGTATTCCTCGGGCACGTCGATGATCATGTGCTCCATCGGCTCGTGGACCTTGCCGTCGACGAGGCGGGTGACGACCTGCGGCTTGCCGACGGTCAGCTCGAAGCCCTCGCGGCGCATCTGCTCGACGAGGATGGCCAGGGCCAGCTCACCGCGGCCCTGCACCTCCCAGGCGTCCGGGCGCTCGGTCGGGAGGACCTTGAGGGACACGTTGCCGACGAGTTCCTTGTCGAGGCGGTCCTTGACCTGGCGGGCCGTGACCTTGGCACCCTTGACCTTGCCGGCCAGCGGCGAGGTGTTGATGCCGATCGTCATGGAGATGGCCGGGTCGTCGACCGTGATCAGCGGCAGCGGCCGCGGGTTCTCCAGGTCGGTCAGGGTCTCACCGATGGTGATGTCCTCGATGCCGGCGACGGCGACGATCTCGCCCGGGCCGGCGGAGTCGGCGGAGACCCGCTCGAGCGCCTTGGTGGCGAGCAGCTCGGTGATCTTGACGGTCTTCAGCTCGCCGTTGTGACGGGCCCACGCGACCTGCTGGCCCTTGCGCAGGGTGCCGTTGAAGATGCGCAGCAGGGCGAGCCGGCCGAGGAACGGCGAGGCGTCGAGGTTGGTGACGTGCGCCTGCAGCGGAGCCTCGGGGTCGTAGGACGGCGCCGGGATGTGCTTGACGATCGTCGAGAACAGCGGCTCGAGGTTGTCGTTCTCCGGAGCGCTGCCGTTGGCCGGCTGCTCCAGCGACGCGGCGCCGACCTTCGCGGCGGCGTAGACGACGGGCACGTCGAGGACGGCGTCGAGGTCCAGGTCCGGCACCTCGTCGGCCAGGTCGGAGGCCAGGCCGAGCAACAGGTCCATGGACTCGCTGACGACCTCGGAGATCCGGGCGTCGGGCCGGTCGGTCTTGTTCACGACGAGGATGACCGGCAGCTTCGCGGCCAGCGCCTTGCGCAGCACGAAGCGGGTCTGGGGCAGCGGGCCCTCGGACGCGTCGACGAGCAGGACGACGCCGTCGACCATGGACAGGCCGCGCTCGACCTCGCCGCCGAAGTCGGCGTGGCCCGGGGTGTCGATGACGTTGATGGTGATGGTCTCGCCCTCGGCCGCGGGGCCGCTGTAGAACACCGTGGTGTTCTTGGCGAGGATGGTGATGCCCTTCTCCTTCTCCAGGTCCCCGGAGTCCATGACTCGGTCGGCGACCTCGCCGTGGGTGGAGAAGGCACCGGTCTGCCGGAGCATGGCGTCCACCAGGGTCGTCTTGCCGTGGTCGACGTGCGCGACGATGGCGACGTTGCGCAGATCCTCACGGACGGCCCGAGTAGTGGTGGCGGTGTCAGACATGCGGGATGACTCGATTCGGTGAGAGGTCGTGTCCACGGTGCTGACCCGTGGACACCGAAGGGTGCGGGGGCCGGGCGTCGCCCGGGCGCGGGCGTGGCCGCGCGTGGACCCGGCGGTGCGGATCCCGTGGTGCCCAGAGAGCACCGACAGACCATTCTAGACCCGCGCGCCCATTCCGCGCCGTGGTCGCCGTCACGCTCCCCCGGCAGGCCCGTACGGAAAGGGACGGGCGGGCTGGCGCACGGACGCCGACGGCGCCCGTCCCCGGCGGTGGGGGCGGGCGCCGTCGGCGACCTGTGGTTCTCGCGTTACTGGATCCGCGATCCCTACTCGTCGCTGATGCCGGCGGCGAGCAGCTGGGCGCGCACCTCGCGCCGCTCGCGCTGCTTGTCCGGATCCGGCAGCGGCACCGCGGCCAGCAGGCGCTGCGTGTACGCCTCCTGCGGGTTGCGCAGGATCTCGTCGCGGGTGCCCTGCTCGACGATCCGGCCGTGGTTCATCACGACGATCCGGTCGGCCAGCAGGTCCACGACGGCCAGGTCGTGCGTGACGAAGAGGCAGGCGAAGCCGAGCTCCTTCTGCAGGTCCTGGAACAGCTCGAGCACGCGGGCCTGCACGGACACGTCCAGCGCGGACGTCGGCTCGTCGGCCACCATGAGCGCCGGCTTGAGGGCGAGCGCCCGGGCGATGCCGACGCGCTGCTTCTGGCCGCCGGAGAGCTCGTGCGGGTACCGGTTGCGGTAGGAGCGGGGCAGCTGCACCTGGTCCAGGAGGGACTCGATGCGCTTCTGCAGCTCCGCGCCCTTCGCCTCACCGGCGAGGTAGAGCGGCTCGCCGATGCTCTCACCGATGGGCAGTCGCGGGTTCAGGGAGGACGACGGGTCCTGGAAGACCATGCCCACCTTGTTCCGCAGCACCTTCAGCTGCTTGCGGTTCGCCTTCGAGATGTCCTCGCCGACGACCGTGAGGGTGCCCTCGACGATAGGCAGCAGCCCCACGGAGGCCCGCCCGATCGTGGTCTTGCCGGAGCCGGACTCCCCCACCAGGCCGACGACCTGGCCCGGGTAGACCGTCAGGTTCGCGTCGGTGACGGCGCGGAATGCCGGCACCCGT
Organism: Tersicoccus mangrovi; assembly: GCF_036881825.1. Lineage (NCBI taxonomy): Bacteria > Bacillati > Actinomycetota > Actinomycetes > Micrococcales > Micrococcaceae > Tersicoccus > Tersicoccus mangrovi. The sequence goes on from NZ_JBAJMW010000001.1 coordinate 69,421, forward strand.
CCCTGCTTCGGGTACTCGATCGCGACGCCGCGCAGGTCCAGCACCGGCTGGACGGCCTGCAGCCGCTCGGCCTCGGCCTGCGCGATGCGTTCCGCCTCGGCGAGGGCCCGCTTGTTCTCCTCCTCGCGAGTGGCCAGCTCGGCGGAGTCGATGTCGACCTCGGCGCTCGAGACGTCGGCGGAGGCGGCGAGCGCGGCCACCAGGTCGATCTCCTCCTCCCCCGCGGTGCCCAGGTGCGGCACGGCGGCCAGCAGGGTCTGGGTGTAGGGGTGCTGCGGCTCGTGGAAGATCTGCCGCGCCGTGCCCGCCTCGACCGTGCGGCCGTCCTTCATCACGAGAATGCGGTCCGCGAGGTCGGCGACGACACCCATGTCGTGGGTGATGAGGATGATGCCGGAGTCCAGCTTGTCCTTCAGGTTGCGCATCAGGTCGAGGATCTCGGCCTGGACGGTGACGTCGAGCGCCGTCGTCGGCTCGTCCGCGATCAGCAGCTTCGGGTCGCACGAGAGCGACTGGGCGATCATGGCGCGCTGCCGCTGGCCACCCGAGAGCTGGTGCGGGTAGGAGTTGAACGCCTTCTGCGGGTCCGGCATCTCGACCAGCTCGAGCATCTCCAGGGCCCGGGCCGCGGCCTGCTTGGGCGAGACCTCGTTGTGCAGGCGCACCGTCTCGACGATCTGGTTGCCGACCGTGTACACGGGGTTCAGCGCCGTCATCGGCTCCTGGAAGATGACCGCGATCTCCGAGCCGCGCACCTGGCGCAGCGCGTGGCGGGAGGCGTTGAGCAGCTCTCGGCCGGCCAGGTCCACACTGCCGCGGACGACGGCGTTGGGAGGCAGCAGGTCGAGGAGGGCCATCGCCGTCGTCGATTTGCCGGACCCGGACTCACCGACGATGGCGAGCACCTCGCCGCGCGCCAGGTCGAAGTTCGAGTCGATGACGGCCGGCACGAGCTTCTTCTCGACGCCGAAGCTGATGTTCAGGTCGCGGACGGACAGCAGGGCCCCGCCGCGGCTGCCGCCGCCGGACGGAGTGGCGCTGGGCTGCGCTGCGTGGCTCATCGGTGGTTCCCTTCTGACACCGCGGGCGACGCCGGGCGCCGCTTCGCGTGATCCGCGCGCCCCGGCTGGGAGGCGGCGGCCAATGCTGAAACGATGGGCAGATGACGACCTTCACGGCCGGCACCAGCCGGTGGATGGCGATCGGCTGCTGGGCCGTCGCCCTCATGCTGCTCGTGTCCGCGGCGACGAGCGGTGGCGCCGCGATCGGAGCGAAGCTGGCGATCATCGCCGTCGACCTGGCCGCGGTCGGATGGGCGGCCCTCTGGCGCCCCACCGTGACCATCGACGACGAGCAGGTGGTGGTGCGCAACGTGTTCCGCACCGTGAGCGTGCCGTGGGCTGCGCTGATCGACGTCGACACGAAATACGCGCTCACGCTCGTCACCCCGCACCGCCGGGTCACGGCGCTGGCCGCCCCGGCGCCCGGACGGCACGCCGTCATGTGGGCGAACCGCCAGGACGTCACGGGCCTGCCCGAGCGCACCTACGATTCCGCGCACTCGATCCGGCCCGGCGACCTGGCCGCGTCGCACTCCGGCGCGGCCGCGCTGCTCGTGCGCCGCCACTGGGAGCGGCTGGCCGAGGAGCAGCGCATCGACCTCGGCGCGGCCGACACCACGACCATCGGCACCCGCTGGCACCCCGCCACGATCGCGGCCGCCGGCGTGCTGGCGGTCGCGACCGTGGTGGTGATCAGCCTCTGAGCCGGTGACGGCGGCGAACGAGGTCATCGTCCGTCCCGGCGGCGGAACCCGCGCCGGCGCGGCTCGGTGGCCCCGCCCGGCCCGGTGCCCCGCGCGTCGTCGTCGAGCTCGAGCCGGGAGTTCTGGCCGCCCTCGGCCGGCGTGCCGTGGTAGAGCGTCGAGGACCGCTCGTCGGGGGTGACGACGCCCGGCTCCGCGAGGGTCTGTGCCTCGCGGGCGGTGCGTTCGTCCTCGTCGGCCTCGCGCTCACTGCGGGAGACCGAGGACAGTGACCGGTCCTCGTCGATGGCGTCCTTCTGCACCTCCTCGACGGCGGTCCGGGTGCCGGTCGCGTACTGGCTGACGGAGCCGGTCGAGGACTGTCCGCTCAGCATCATCGCCGCGCTCAGGCGCTTGATCGACCGGAGCGAGAACTTCTTCTGCCGCGGGTCGAACGCGTCGCGCAGACCGTCGCCGATGAAGTTGATGCAGAGGCAGATCACGACGATGAACAGGCCGGGCCACCAGAACAGCCACGGCCGCGTGCTGAACGCCGCCTGGTTCTGGCTGATCAGCGAACCCAGCGAGATGTCTGGTGCGCGGACACCCAGGCCGAGGTAGCTCAGCGCCGTCTCGGTCAGGATGGCGGCGCTCATCAGCAGCGTCAGGTTGACGGTGATGACGCCGACCGTGTTCGGCAGGATGTGCTTGAAGATGATCCGTGCGTTCGACGCGCCCGCGATGCGCGCCGCGTCGACGAACTCCCGCTCGCGCAGGGACAGGAACTCGGCGCGGACCAGACGGCCCAGCAGCATCCAGGTGACCAGGCCCAGGAAGACGCCGAGGACGAGGACGCCGTTCTGGCCGCCGGCCCGGCCGACGATCGCCGCGGCGATCAGGGTCGGGATGACGATGAAGACGTCGGTCAGGCGCATCAGGATCGCCTCGGTCCAGCCCCGGAAGAACCCGGCGAGCGAGCCGACGATGATGCCGATGACACCGGCGAGGATGCCGATGGTGACCATGATGAACAGCGAGATCTGGGTGCCGCGCATCGTCATGGCGAACAGGTCACGGCCGACGCGGTCCTGACCGAACGGGTGGTCGCCGAAGTCGAACGGCAGCTTCCATGTCGGGGATCCGCTGTTCACCAGGTCGGGTGTGTCGGAGTAGCTGTAGTGCCACCACCCGGGGATCGGCCCGATGCCCTGCGACGTGATCGCCAGCAGCAGGATGATCAGGAAGACGACGATCGAGGCGACCGCCGCCGTGTGGCCGAGGAACTTCTTGAAGACGATGCGGCCCTGGCTCAGGCCGCGGGTCGCCTCCTCGGCGGGTGCCGGCTTCGCGGTGCTCTCCGGAGGAGTCTGCGTCTCGGTGCGGCTCATGAGGACTTCCTTGCGTTCGTGGCCTGCGTCGTGCTCGGAGCCCACGGTCGGTGGGCGGTGCGGATCACGTCAGCCTCACTCGGGGATCGAGCAGCGAGTAGGCGATGTCGGCCAGGAGGTTGAACAACACGGTGGTGATGCCGACGACGAGGAACACCGCCATCACCGGGTTGGGATCGCTGTGCGCGATGCCGTCGATGAACAGCGTGCCCATGCCCTTGAACGAGAACACGTTCTCGGTGATGACGGCGCCGCCGATCAGGCCGCCGAGGTCCGCAGCGACCACGGTCGCCAGCGGGATGAGGGCGTTGCGGAACGCGTGGCGCACGACGACGGTGCGCTCGTTGACGCCCTTCGCCCGCGCGGTGCGGACGTAGTCCTGGTTCATCACCTCGAGCATCGACGCCCGCGAGAAACGCGTGTAGGACGCGAGCGAGATGAGGATCAGGGCGATGGTCGGCAGCAGCAGGTGCGTGTACTTGTCGATGCCGGTGAACCAGAAGTCGCCGTTGAGGTTCGGCGTCTCCGAGCCGATCGTGGAGATCGGCCGCTCGTGCACGAGCGGAGAGTGGTAGTACGCGGGCCAGGACTGCATGAATCGGTCCAGCAGGATCAGGCCGGAGGTGACGAAGGCCGTCAGGACGGCCGCACGCATGTTCTGCGCCCGGTCGTAGCCGCCCGAGAACCACCCCGCGAGCAGGCCCACGACGATCGCCGCGACACCGAGCATGAGGACGGTCGGCAGGTTGCCGTTGGCGTTGAGGATCGGCTGGACGACGAAATAGGAGATGACGCCGACGGCCGCGGTCACGAGCGAGGCGATGAGGGCCCGCCGGTTCCGCAGTCCCGCGGTCAGTGCGGTGAAGCCGACGGCGAGGCCGAAGGCGCACAGCGTGATCATCACGGGGCCGATGCCGGGGGCCGCGAACCAGTCGGTGGCCACCAGGACGGCGAGGATCGCGATGGTCACGGCGGCCGCCATGACGAACGTGATCAGTCGCCGCTTCCAGGTGCCCGGGATGATCAGCACCCAGAGCAACCCCATCAGGACGCCCAGCACGATCATCGTCGCGATCGAGAGGGTCGGTTTCGCCAGGAAGTTGTTGAACCCGATGGCGCCGAACTCCTTGAGCAGGACGGCGACCCAGAACACCGGGAGGGAGAAGAAGAGGAAGGCGACGAAGGTGACGGCGTAGTCCAGGCCGCTGTACTGCCGCAGCGCGGTGACGATGCCGACGGTGACGCCGATGACGATCGCCAGGACGAAGGCGATGGTCACGAACTGGATGGTGTTGCCGGCGGCGACACCGAGCAGGCCGGTGACGTCCTGGCCCTTGACGTTGTTGCCGAGGTCGCAGGCGGTGGGGACGACGCACTTGACGGCGCCGCCGAGCCACAGGAAGTACCGCAGAACGGGCGGCACGTCGAGCTGCAGCTGCTGTCGGATGGCAGTCATCTGCGCATCCTTGGTGGGGCTGTTGCTGGCGCGGATCTCGGCGAGGGGGTCCCCGCCGAAGTAGGCCATCAACAGATAGACGAGGAACGAAGCGCCGAGCAGGATGAGCACGGCGGCGAGCAGGCGCCGGAGGATGTAGGCAAACATGGGGACCTTTTGGGTCGGACCGGTGGGGGCACCGGCGGCGTGTGACGGGGGTGGCCGGGCGTCGGAGCGCCGCGGCCGGGTGGGGGAACGCGGGGAGGCACCAGGACCGTTGCTGGCCCTGGTGCCTCCTGCGATCAGCCCCTCGACGGGACGATGACCGTCACCCGGGAGTACCGGGTCAGGACTTGACGGCCCAGTCCCAGACGTCCCACCAGACGCCGTACTGGTTCGGCTGGTAGTTCACGCCGCCGGTCACCCGGCTGCTGAACGCCTCGACGCCGACGCTCTGGAAGAGCGGCACGCCGTACTTGCTGTCCCAGATGAGCTTGTCGATCTGCTGCTGCAGCTCGTCCTGCTTCGCCTTGTCGGTGGAGGTGATCAGCTCGGACATCAGCTTGTCGGCGTCCTTGTTGCTGAACTTGGTGAAGTTCGAGCCCTGGCCGGACCCGAAGATCTGCGGGACGCCGGAGACGCCCACACCCGGGTTGGTCCACCCGAAGATCGACACGTCGTAGCTGCCGTCGCCCAGCTTGCCGGACCACTCGTTGGCAGCCGCGCCGTTGTTGACCACCTTGAAGCCGGCCTCGGAGGCGGACTTGGCGATCAGCGTGTAGGCGTCGACACGGTTCGGGTTGTCCTTGTTGTACATGATCCGCACGGTCGGGGTTCGGCCGGCCAGCAGCTTCTTCGCACCGGCGATGTCGACGTTGTCGTACGCCGACGAGCCGTTGTCCTGCGCCGACTTCGCGTAACCGGACTGGGCCGGGACGAAGATCTGCGAGTCGAGCACCTTGGCGTCGGGCTTCTGCTTGGTGATGATCGCGTCGAGGATCGCCTTGCGCGGGACCGTCTTCATGAACGCATCACGCAGCGTCGGGTCCTTGAAGGTGCCGTACTGGTTGATGTCGACGTGGTCGTACGCCAGCTGGTCGCCCTTCTGCACCTGAGCGTCCGGAATGGACTGCAGCGCATCGAGGGTGTCCGCCGAGGACTGCGGGGCCGCGATGTCGACCTCGCCGTTCTTCAGCGCCTGGATCTGCGCCTGGGTGTCACCGATGGTCCGCATCACGATGGTGTCGACCTTGGGCTCGGTGCCCCACTTGTAGTCCGGGTTCTTCTTCAGCGTCACCGACTCGTTGTTGGTGATCGCACTGACGATGAACGGACCGTTCGAGAGGTACAGCGACGGGTCGGACGGCAGCGTCGTCGTGTCGAAGCCCTTGTTGTAGAAGTCCGCGGCCTTCTTCAGCGTCGCGTTCGGGGAGGCCGGCTTGTCGACGTTGCCCTTGGGCAGCGGCTTCATCAGGTCGGACAGCGCCTTTGCGTCCGTCAGACCGGCCTTCTTGGCGACGACGTGCGCGGGAACCTCGGGAGCGTTGAACGCGATCTCCCAGTCGGCGTAGGGCACGGTGTACTTGAGGGTGAAGGACTTCCGGTCCTCGCTCACCTCGGGGAACGTCGTCTTGTTCAGGCCCGAGGTGGTACCCGCGTAGCTGAAGTACTGGGTGCCCTTGGTGACCTTGCCGCTGTCGTCGGTGGTCGCGTCGTCGTAGTAGCCGGAGTAGACGGCCCAGGCGAGCACGTAGTCATCGGCGGTGACCGGGGTCCCGTCGGACCACTTCACGCCGTCGTTGATCGTGTACTTGATCGTCAGCGGGTTGTCCGAGACCTTCTCGTACTTGCCGAACTTCTCGTTCTTGACGACCTTGAGGTCCTTGTCGATGTAGTTGAAGCCGGAGTGCGTCGCCAGCCAGATCTTGCCGTTGACGTCCGAGTTGCCGTTCGCGGTCGACTGGTTGAACGAGCTGAAACCGTTCACTTCGGCGACGGTGATCTGCCCTCCGCCGGAGCTACTGGCGCCTGACGTGGCGTTGTTGCTGCCGCCGCCGGTGTTGCCACCGCAGGCGCTGAGTGCGAGCGCTGCGATGGCAGCCGCCCCCACGATTTTGGAAATACGCGTAACACGCATTCCGCCTCCTCATGGAATTTTCTGAGTGACCCGCAACACACTGCCCCGGGCTGCGGACACACTACCGTACCGAACGGTAAGTGGCGTGTCTCACATGTGGGTCCAGACTAGTGGGCGTTTGTTTCGACAATGCTTCCGGCGTCGAATCGAGAGTGCGTCGTTACGAAGTTGTGACCTGGGACAGCGGTGTCCCCACAGGACGCCGCCGCAGGTCACGCCGTGTTCGGCGGGCCGGGACGGCCGTCTTCCGCCGTTCGGCGCGCCGCTCCCCGGCCCGGGATCAGGCCGCCGGCCGGACTGTCGGAGGTCGGGTCTACGCTGGCGACCATGAGCGAACAGACGAACCAGCCGGACCAGAATCTGCCCGCCGCGGGACGACCCGAGGGCGAGGCGAGCGGCGATCAGGGCGGCACCGATCCCGCGCAGGCGCAGTACCCCGAGCAGAACCAGGACACCGGGACCGGCGGCGACCGCCCGACCCTGGGGGCGAGCACGCCCCAGGCGAACACCACCGAGAAGGACCCGGAGCAGTGGGTCACCGGCGACGAGCCGATGACCGGCGCGCAGCGCAGCTACCTCGACACCCTGGCGCGCGAGGCGGGCGAGGAGCTGCCGGCCGATCTGACGAAGGCGCAGGCCTCCGAGCACATCGACCGCCTGCAGAGCAAGACGGGCCGGGGAGACTCGAGCAACTGACGGCACCCGGTCCGCTCTGACCTCCGGCCCTGCTCACGCGGGCGTCCGCGCGGCGACGTCGGCGTGAGACGGGCGCGTCTCGCCCGGATTCCCGGGCGAGCCACCGTGAGCGGTCGGATCCTCAGCGGACGATCGTGCGGTGCCCGGCGTCGAGCCGTCGCGTCCAGCCACGCCCGTCGAGGTGCTCGAGCAGGGGAATGACGACGCGCCGCGTCGTGCCCAGGGCCTGACGGGCGTCGCTCGTCGTGAACGGCTGGGCCAGGCCGGCCAGCGTGCGCATGGCCAGCGCCGGCGCGCTCGGCAGCAGCACGATGCCGTCGCGCAGCCGGATGATCCGTCCTGCCCGCTCGGCGGCGGCGAGATCGCGTCCGGTCAGGCCGAGGGCGGTGAGGTCGTGGGCCTCCGGGGCGAGGAACGGGCCGGCGCCCAGCCGCTGCTCGAGGCGCGCGACGGCGGACTCGGCAGCCCCGAGGTCGTTCTGGCTGCCCGGCACCCGGATCCGGCCGGCCTCCTGCTCGAGCCCGGCGGCCGCGACCACGGGATCCAGCGGCACGCCCGTGGGCAGCGCGAGCAGGTCCCGCGCCGCGCCGTTCGTGAGTCCACCGGCCAGCGGGTCCGCCTCGTGCTGGGCCGTCACCGCGGCCCGCAGGCGCTGCTGCCAGCCGGTGAGCACCGGGGCGTGCACCCACCACTCCCCCAGAGCCGTCACGCCCGCGGGCGGCTCCTGGTCCGTGGAGGCGATCAGGCCGAGGCGGTGCAGGCGTGCGGCGGGGATCGCCCCACGGGCCGCCACCTCGCCGAGCGGGTCGCCGCCCGGCGTCATCGTGGCCAGGCGGGCGGCCCAGCGGGCGCTGTCGCCGCGGCGGCGGAAGGCGGGCGGGTCCGCGTCGAGCACCAGCACGCCGCCGAGCAGCCGATGGGCGCCGGGGTCGCGCAGGACGATCCGGTCGCCGGGGACCAGCGGGATGGGCCGGGCGAGCGCGAGCCAGGCGTGGTCGTCGCCGAAGGATCGCAGCCGGGCCGGCACCGCGGCGGTGCCGACGTGCACGACCACCTGATCCGGCGACTCGCTCAACGGCACGCCGTCGGCCCGTCGCACGCCCACGGTGTCGGTCACGGGCCACGCGCCCGGCGTCACGAGGGCGTCCCCGCGCCCGACGTCGGCGGGGGTGACGCCACGCAGGTTGAGGGCGACGCGGCTGACCGGACCGGCCGCGGTGCGCGGTTCGTCACGGCTCTGCAGGCCGCGGACCTGGACGCCGACCGCGCCGTCGGCCCCGAGCAGATCGAGCCGGTCCCCCACCGCCAGCGTCCCGGACGGGAGCGTGCCGGTGACGACCGTGCCCGCTCCCGTGATGGAGAAGGCCCGGTCCACCCACAGCCGTACCCGGCCCGTCGTCGTTGGCTCGGGCGCGGAGGCCAGCACGTCGTCCAGCGCGGCGCGCAGGTCGTCCAGGCCGGTGCCGTCCACGGCGCTGACGACGACGGCCGGCGCGTCCCGCAGCCCGGTGCCGGCGAGCTCGGCCCGTGCCGCGCGCAGGGTCTCGGGCACGCGGTCGGGCGCCCGGTCGGCCCGCGTGAGTACGAGGACCCCGCGATCGATGCCGAGGGCTGCGACCGCGTCCCGGTGGTCGCTCGACTGCGCCTGCCAGCCCTCGTCGGCCGCGACCACGAACATCACGACGGGGGCGGGGCCGATGCCGGCGAGCATGTTGCCGAGGAACCGCTCGTGGCCGGGCACGTCGACGAAGGCGATCTCCCGGCCCGACGGCAGGACCGTCCAGGCGAAGCCGAGGTCGATGGTCAGGCCGCGCCGGCGCTCCTCCTCCCACCGATCCGGTTCCATCCCGGTCAGCGCACGGACGAGGGTGCTCTTGCCGTGGTCGACGTGGCCCGCGGTCGCGATCACCGCGGTCGTCGGGCGAGCGCCCGCGACCGGGTCGCCGGAGGAGCCGGTGTCGCCGGAGGATCCGGTCATGCCGACGGGGACGACGGGGTGGAGGTCGCCGAAGAAGCGTCGGGCAGCGTGGCGAGGGCCGCCTGTACCGCGGCGAGCAGTCGGCCGTCGTCGGCCTCGGGAATGCACCGCAGATCCAGGAGGCAGGCGCCGTCGTGCACGCGGGGCAGGACGGCGGGGCGGCCGGTGCGCAGGGGCAGCGCGACCGCCTCGTCCAGGCGTACCGCCCAGCTGGGCAGGGGCACGCCCGGGGCACCTCCGCCGCCCACTCGGCCGTCGTGCTGGACGACGGGAGCGCCCAGGGCCCCGGCGAGCCGCTCGGCCCGCTCGCGCAGCCGGGCCGGATCGGCATGCCGGTAGCGGGTGACGGGGGCCTCGCCGGCGGTGACGGTGGCCTCGAGCGCGGCGAGGGTGAGCTTGTCGGCGCGGACGGCCCGGGCCAGCGGGTGCCGGGACAGCCGGGTGACGAGATCCGCCCGGCCGAGCAACAGCCCGGCCTGGGGGCCGCCGAGCAGCTTGTCGCCGCTGGCCGTCACGAGATCGGCGCTGGCCGCCAGCGTGGTCGCGGCGTCCGGCTCGTCGGGCAGGGCCGGGTCCGGGGCCAGCAGGCCGCTGCCGATGTCGGCGACCAGCGGGACGCCGCGCTCGGCGGCGAGCGCGGCCAGGTCCGCGAGCGGAGCCCCCGCGGTGAAGCCCTCGACCCGGAAATTGCTGGGGTGCACCTTGAGGATGCAGCCGGTGTCCGGGCCGATCGCGTCCGCGTAGTCGTGCAGGTGGGTGCGGTTGGTCGTGCCGACCTCGCGCAGCCGGGCGCCGGTGGAGGCGATCAGGTCCGGCAGTCGGAAGCCGGCGCCGATCTCGACGAGTTCTCCGCGGCTGATGACCACCTCGCGCCCGGCGGCGAGCGCGGTGGTCGCCAGGACGAGGGCGGCGGCGCCGTTGTTGACGGCGAGGGCGTCCTCGGCGGCCGGGCAGGCGGCCAGCAGGGCCGCCCGGAGGCCCGCTCCGCGGCGGGAGCGGACGCCGGTGGCCAGGTCGAGTTCGACGTCGACGTACCCGGATGCGGCCAGCACAGCGTCGACGGCGGCCGGCCCGAGTGGGGCACGGCCGAGGTTGGTGTGCACGACGACGCCGGTGGCGTTGAGCACCGGCTGCAGCCGGGTCGCGGCGCGGGCCTGGACCGCCGTCGTGACCGCGTCCTCGACCTCACCGGGCGGGAGCTCGCCACGCCGGGCCCGGTCCTGCACGTCGCGCACGAGGGCGAGCAGGACGGTCTCGCTCAGCCGCGGTCGCGCGGCCGCGACGGCGGGCAGAGCCAGCAGGCGGTCGGTGCGCGGGATCAGGCGGCGAGGATCGACCTGCTGCACCGTTGCTCCTCCCCGCGGAGCGCGCGCCGTCGGCGTGCGCGGCGCGCTGTCGTGGTTGGCGGAGGCGGACGGGAATCGAACCCGCCAGACCGAGCTGCTCGGTCTCACCGGTTTTGAAGACCGGGGGGCCCACCAGGACCCGGACGCCTCCGGGATCCAGCCTAGTCAATCCGGGACTACGCTCGGGACATGACCCCCTCACCCGCCTCCTCCCCCGTCCGGGACCAGCCGACGGTCCGCCTGACCGGCTACGCCCATGGCGGCGGCTGTGCGTGCAAGATCCCGCCGGGCGAGCTCGAGGAGGCGGTCGCCGGGTTGACCGGCCAGAAGTGCGAGAACGTGCTCGTGGGCCTCGACGACGGCGACGACGCGGCCGCGGTGCTGGTGCGCGAGGGCCTGGCCGTCCTGTCGACGGCCGACTTCTTCACGCCCGTCGTCGACGACGCGTACGACTGGGGCCGGATCGCGGCGGCGAACGCCCTCTCCGACGTCTACGCGATGGGCGGGCGGCCCGTCGTGGCGATCAACCTCGTCGGCTGGCCGCGGGACGTGCTCCCCCTGTCGCTGATGACCGAGGTGCTTGAGGGTGGCCTGGCCGTCGCGGCCGAGGCGGGGTGTCCCGTGATCGGCGGCCACTCGATCGACGACCCCGAGCCGAAGTACGGCATGGCGGTGACCGGCGTCGCGGACCCGGACCGCCTGCTGCGCAACGACGCCGCGGAGGCGGGGCTGCCGCTGACGCTGACCAAGCCGATCGGCGTCGGGCTGCTGAACAACCGGCACAAGCGCACCGGGGAGGTGTTCGCCGCGGCGGTCGAGACGATGACGGCGCTGAACCGCGACGCGTCCGAGGCGGCCCTGGCGGCCGGTGTGCGTGCGGCGACCGACGTCACCGGCTTCGGCCTGCTCGGCCACCTGCACAAGATGATGCGGGCGTCCGGGGTCGGCGCGGTCATCGACACCGCGGCCGTTCCGGTGGTCGAGGGCGCGCGGGATGCGCTGCGGGACGGGTTCGTCTCCGGCGGCACCCAGCGCAACCTCGACTGGGTGCGCCCCCACCTGCGGACCGGCGCCGGGGTGAGCGAGGACGACCTGCTGCTGCTGGCCGATGCCCAGACCTCGGGCGGCCTCCTCGTCGTCGGCGAACTGCCGGGTCACCCCGTCATCGGGCACACCGTCCCCGGCGCGGGCATCGAGCTCCGGTAGCGTCTGCCGGCCCGCGGCGCCGGTGCGAGGAGCCGCCGCACCCCAGCCCGAACAACCGGCACCGAACCTGGGCCAGAGTGCGACAGCCCGGTCACACAGCGCCGCGAACGGGCTCCGCAGCAGGCACCACGACGCCGCCAGCAACCGCCGCACCCCAGCCCGAACAACCGGCACCGAACCTGGGCCAGAGTGCGACAGCCCGGTCACACAGCGCCGCGAACGGGCTCCGCAGCAGGCACCACGACGCCGCCAGCAACCGCCGCACCCCAGCCCGAACAACCGGCACCGAACCTGGGCCAGAGTGCGACAGCCCGGTCACACAGCGCCGCGAACGGGCTCCGCAGCAGGCACCACGACGCCGCCAGCAACCGCCGCACCCCAGCCCGAACAACCGGCACCGAACCTGGGCCAGAGTGCGACAGCCCGGTCACACAGCGCCGCGAACGGGCTGCGCTGCAGGCACCACACCGCCACCAGGAACCACCGCACTCCAGCCCGAACAACCGGCACCGAACCTGGGCCAGAGTGCTCCAGCCCGGTCACGCGGCGCCGCAACCGGGCTCCGCTGCGGCCGCGGCGTCGAGGAGCCGCGTCAGCCGACGGTCGTGATGGCGTCGTGCGTGATGCCGGCCGCGCGCCGTGCCTCGAGCCGGCGCTTCTGCGGCTCGATCGTGTAACGCGGATCTTTCGCGGAGGCGATGCCGGCGTGGAGCGTCGCGAAGCGGGTCAGGGCGGAGGCGGTCAGCAGGGCCGTACCGGACAGGACAGCGGCGATGCGGCTGCGCCCGGCGAGCAGGGTGCCGGCCGCGCCGGCGATGACGAGCCGCTCACTCCACTCGAGCATGGTGCCGGGTGCGCCCTGCCGCAGCGGTTCGGCCGCGACCGGGTCCATCCGCGCCTTCATGGTCCGCACCGCGGTGATGTCCCCCGCGACGCCGAGCAGCGCGAAGATCCGGGCGGGACCCGCCTCGGCGACCGGGGTGGTGATCATCGCCAGGCCGCCCGAGGCGAGGGCCGCCGAGCTGACGAAGACGAAGGGCAGCTCGTGGCGGGCGTCGTTCCAGGTGGGGGTCGCGGTGTCGGCCAGCAGGACGGCGGTGTAGGCCGCGAGCGGGCCACCGAACACGGCGGCCTCGACACCGGCCGGGGCCTCGACGGCGCGCAGGACGCGACGCAGCGGACCCAACGGGAGCCGGTTGCCGGTCAGCCGGTCCACCTCGGAGGCAGCGGCGACACCGATGCCCGCGCCGAACGCGCTGAGGATCCAGGAACCGACGCTCATCGGCGAGGTCACCTTGAAGGTGCGCAGCATGTTGAGGAACCGCTCGGGCCGGCCGAGGTCACGCACCAGGGCGACACCGCCGACGACGACGGCGCCGAGCGCGCCGAGCCGGGCGTTGCGGCGCAGGGCCTCCCGCCCGGTCAGCTGGCCGCCGAGGGCGAGCAGACCGGAACCGCCCGCGACCCCGCCGAGGAACAGGTAGGCGGCGACGTCGTCACCCCACGGTGCCGGCTTGACGACCGGGCGGCCGTAGTACGACGTGAACTCGGCGTCGGGCACCATCGACATCTCGCGGTTGCCCTCGGACCCGCCCCGCCGACCGGCGCGGTCATACGACTGCCGGTCCGCCGGACGGTCACCGCCGCGCCGGGCGCGACGACCGCGGGACGGCTCGGGCGGGCGGTAGCTGTCGTAGACGGACGTGGTCATCGGCGGCCTCCCAGGAACGCCACGGCGGTCGCGGCGAGCATGCCGACCACGGCCACCCCGGCACGCTTGTACATCTGCGGCAGGTCCGCGGTGGGCACCCGCGGGTCCGGCGGCAGGCCGTAGACCTCGGGCTCGTCGAGCAGGAGGAAGACGGAGCCGGTACCGCCGACGCCGTCGAGCTCGTTCGCTCCGTAGAGCCGCGCCTCGGTGCGCCCCTCGGCGTGCAGCTGGGCCACCCGGTCGCGGGCGGTGGCGACCATGTCGTCGTGGTCGCCGTACTTGATGGACGTGGTCGGGCACGCCTGGGCGCACGCCGGGGTCTGGTCGTCGACCATGCGGTCGTAGCACAGGGTGCACTTCTGGGCGACGCCGCCCTTGGGCTTCTCGCCCGGCGTCGCGACGCGGGTCGACGCCTTCTTCCCGACCCGCTTCTTCAGCTCCTCCGGCGGGCCGCTGCGGTCCCCGGCGACCAGGACGGTACCGTCCTCGCGCCGTTCGATGACGCCGAACGGGCAGCCGGCCACGCACGTGCCGCACCCGTTGCAGACGTCGTCCTGGACGACGACGCTGCCGTACTCGGTGCGGAAGAGCGCACCCGTGGGGCACACGTCCAGGCACCCGGCGTGCGTGCAGTGCTTGCACACGTCCGAGGACATGAGCCAGCGGAACTGCTCCGTGTTCGGAGGTGCGGTCTCACTCGTCGTCGCCATGGACGGCGTCGACGGCGGCGGCCCGACCCGCGGCATGCCCAGCGAGACGAGGGCGCGCCCGGACTCGCGGGCCTTCTCGATCTGCTCGGTGCCCTGCTCGACGAACGCGACGTGGCGCCACGTGCTCGCGCCGAGGCCACCGGTGTTGTCGTACGAGTGGCCGGAGAGCTCCAGCTGCCCGTCCTGCGGGTTGTGGTTCCACTCCTTGCACGCGACCTCGCAGGCCTTGCAGCCGATGCAGATCGAGGTGTCGGTGAAGAACCCCCGGCGGTCGTGCACGTGCTCCCAGTGCGCGTCGACGGCGGGATTCGCCGGTCCGGCCAGCTGGCCCATCAGTCCTCCTTCGCCGCGGCGACGTTCGGTTTCTCTTCGCCGGAACCGTCCGGGCCGGGCACCCGGTGCGGACGCGTGATCCGCTCGTTGCCGGTCTCGGTCGACACCCCGGCGCGGGCACGGTACTCGTCGATCAGTTCGAGCAGCGCCGGTCCGCGCGGTCGCCGCCCGGGCCGGATGTCGCAGGTCGAGACCTTCGAGTCCTGGATCTGCGTGTTCGCGTCCAGGGTGATGCCCAGCAGGTCGTTCGCACCGTCACCGACCACGACTGCTCCCGTGCCGCCCGTGCCCCAGTGGTAGGGCAGGCCGATCTGGTGGACCGTGTGGTCCTGGATCTGCAGGGGCTTCATCCGGTCGGTCACCAGCACGCGTGCCTCGATCGCGGCGCGCGGGGAGACGAGAGTCGCCCATCCACCGTTCTCGAGGCCGCGCTCGGCGGCCAGCTCGGGCGAGACCTCGCAGAACATCTCCGGCTGCAGTTCCGACAGGTACGGCAGCCAGCGGCTCATGCCGCCGGCCGTGTGGTGCTCGGTCAGCCGGTACGTGGTGAAGACGTACGGGTACACCTCGGCGCCCGCGTCCGTTCCGCTCGGCGCGCTCAGATTGTCCTCGCGCGGGAACAGCACCCGCGACGGGTCGCGCTGCTGCGGGTAGAGCGCGTTGACGACCGGCGATTCCTGCGGCTCGTAGTGCGTCGGCAGCGGCCCGTCGAGCATGCCCTTGGGCGCGAACAGCCAGCCCTTGCCGTCGGCCTGCATGATGAACGGGTCGTCTCCCGAGAGCGCCTCGGGGCCGCCGACCTCAGGGTCGGGGCGGCTGCTGGGCGCGAGGTTCGGCGGGAAGTCCGGGACGTCGTCGCCGGTCCACTTCCCCTGCTCCTCGTCCCACCAGACATACCGCTTGCGCTCGCTCCACGGCTTGCCGTCCGGATCCGCGGACGCCCGGTTGTACAGGACGCGGCGGTTCGCCGGCCACGCCCAGCCCCAGTCGAGGGCCGCGGGGCCCTGCTCGCGGCCGGGCTTGCGGCTGGCGGCGTGGTTGACGCCGTCCGCGTACACGCCGGTGTAGATCCAGCAGCCTCCGGCGGTCGACCCGTCGGCCTTCATCTCCGTGTAGGCGGACAGCGGCTTGCCGGCGTCGGGTCCCGTGAGGTGGCGGCCGTTGATCTCGGCCAGCACCGACTCGGGATCGGTCTCCCCGTGCTCGTCCTTCGGGTAGTCCCACGTCAGGTCCAGCAGCGGACGATCCCGCTCGTCGGTCGACCCGGCGAGGCGCTCCCGCAGCCGCACCCCGAGCTCGTGGAAGAACTCGAGCTCGCTCTGGCAGTCCCCCGGCGGGGCGACGGCCTGGTGGCGCCACTGCAGCAGGCGCTGTGTCTGGGTGAACGAGCCGGCCTTCTCGACGTGGCTCGCGGCGGGCAGGAAGAACACCTCGGTCTCGATGTCCTCGGTACGCAGCTCGCCCGTGGCGATCTCCGGGCCGTCCTTCCACCAGGTGGCCGACTCGATGAGGCTCAGGTCGCGCACGACGAGCCACTTCAGGTGGGACATCGCCATCCGCTGCATGCGCCCGTTGGAGGAGCCCACCGCCGGGTTCTGGCCGAGGATGAAGTACCCGTCCACCTTGTCGTCGAGCATGGCTGTGAGCGTCTGGTACGTACCGTGCGCCCCGGTCAGCCGCGGCAGGTAGTCGAAGGCCCAGTTGTTCTCCTCCGTCGCCGCGTCGCCCCACCACGCCTTGAGCAGGCTGATGGTGTACGCGTCCGCGTTGCCCCAGAAGCCCTTCTGCTTCTTGGTGTGGATGGCGGAGAGGTAGTCGTCGAAGGTGTCGTGCGTGCCGGCGCTCGGCATCGGCAGGTAGCCGGGCAGCAGGTTGAACAGCGTCGGGATGTCCGTGGACCCCTGGATGCTGGCGTGACCGCGCAGCGCCATGATGCCGCCGCCGGGACGCCCGATGTTGCCCAGGAGCAGCTGCAGGATCGCCGCGGTGCGGATGTACTGCGCGCCCGTGCCGTGCTGGGTCCAGCCGACGGCGTACGCGAAGCACGTGGTCCGGTCGCGGTTCGAGTTCTCCGTGATCGCCTTCGCCAGGTACGCGAAGTCCTCCGGGGCGATGCCGCACAACTGCTGCACCATCTCGGGGGTGTACCGGGCGTAGTGCCGCTTGAGGATCTGGAAGACGGTGAACGGATTCTCCAGGGTGTCGTCCCGCTGGGCGTCGGTGGCGTCCAGCGGCGGACCGCCGCTGCCGTGCTCGTCACCGGCCGCGCGGGCGGACGCCTTG
Organism: Tersicoccus mangrovi; assembly: GCF_036881825.1. NCBI lineage: Bacteria > Bacillati > Actinomycetota > Actinomycetes > Micrococcales > Micrococcaceae > Tersicoccus > Tersicoccus mangrovi. Next base: position 86,388 of record NZ_JBAJMW010000001.1, read on the forward strand.
GAGCCGTGCGTGTCGCCTGCCGCGGACCCGTCACCGTCGCTGGAGTCGCCGTCGGCGTACGCCCAGGTCGTCGTGTCGTAGTGACCGGTCTCCGGGTCGATGCCGGAGAACAGGCCACCGAGGTCCTCGGCGTCGCGGTAGTCGCTGTTCACGATCGTCGCGGCGTTCGTGTAGGCGAGCACGTACTCCTTGAACCACAGGTCGTTGGAGAGCACGTGGTTGATCAGCGCGCCGAGCAGCACGATGTCCGAGCCGGCACGGATCGGCACGTGCTTGTCAGCGACCGCCGACGTGCGCGTGAAGCGCGGGTCGACGTGGATCACCTTCGCGCCGCGCGCCTTCGCCTCGGCGACCCACTGGAATCCCACGGGATGGCACTCGGCCATGTTGGATCCCTGGATCACGATGCAGTCGGCGTTGGCCATGTCCTGCAGACTCTGCGTGGCACCGCCACGTCCGAACGAGGTTCCCAGACTGGGAACCGTGGAGGAGTGTCAAATACGCGCCTGGTTCTCGACCTGGATGGCTCCGGCCGCAGTGAAGAGCTTCTTGATCAGATAGTTCTCTTCGTTGTCCAGCGTCGCTCCTCCGAGGGAGGCGATGCCCATGGTGCGGCGGACCTTCCGGCCCTGGTCGTCGGTGTCCTCCCAGCCCTTGCGGCGGGCTTCGAGGAACCGGTCGGTGATCATGTCGACGGCGGTGGCCAGGTCCAGGTTCTGCCACTCGGTGGCCCGGGGAGCCCGGTAGAGAACCGTCGTCTGCCGGCCGATGGAGTTGACGAGCTGCTCGCTGGCCGAGCCCTTGGGGCAGAGCCGGCCGCGCGAGATCGGCGAATCCGGGTCACCCTCGATCTGGACGACCTTCTCGTCCTTGACGAAGACCCGCTGGCCGCAGCCGACCGCGCAGTACGGGCAGACGCTCTGCACCACCCGATCGGCCGTCGTCGTGCGGGGCTTGAGAGTCTCCGTGCGCGGGGAGGTCACGGCCGGCCCACGGCCGAACCAGTCGCCGGAGGCCAGCTGTCGGGCCGCCGGCCACCCCAGGAACTTGCGCGTCGCCATGCTGCGAGGCTAGCCCATGTCAGTCCGCGATAGCGAGTCGATCGTCAGCAGCCTTGTGACCGTGTCGGCGCAGCGTCTCGGCGCCCCCGTCGGACGGCCGTCGACGGCCCCGCACCCCTTCCGGCGCCGGGCCGCCTCCCGTGCCCGCCCGCTAGGGTGACGGCATGCCCGAGGGTGATTCCGTCTACCGCCTCGCGGCGCGATTGCGCGCCGGCCTCGACGGCGCCCGGCTCGCCGGTGGAGAGCTGCGCGGCGGGCGCGCGGCAGGCACCCGCCTCGCCGGCGTCACCGTGCTCGGCCACGACACCCACGGCAAGCACCTGCTCACCCGGTTCGACTCCGGGGACACCCTCCATACCCACCTGCGGATGACCGGGTCCTGGACCGTCACCGGCCCCGGCAAGCGGCTGCCGCGGCGGATGGACCCGGACGTGCGCGTGCGGATGCAGACCGCGTCCGGGGCGACGGCGTGGGGCGTCGGCATCCCCGTCGTCGAGCTGGTGCCCACCCGCGAGGAGCACCGTGTGGTCGGCCATCTGGGGCCCGATCCGCTGCGCGCCGACTGGGACCCGGCCGAGGCGCAGCGGCGCCTGGGCGCGGACCCGGCCCGGCCCGTGGTCGCGGCCCTGCTGGACCAGCGCCTCGTCGCCGGTCTCGGCAATCTCTGGGCCAACGAGCTGTGCTTCCTGCGCGGCCTGTTCCCGTGGCGCCCCGTCGGCGACATCGACGTCGCCGCCCTGATCGCGACGGCGGCCACCACCCTGCACTCCTCGGCGACCGTGCCCGGACTGTTCCAGACCACCACCGGCGTCACCCGCCGCGGCGAGCGGCACTGGGTGGCCGGCCGCGCCCACCGGCCCTGCCTGCGCTGCGGCACGCTCGTCCGGGTGCGCGCCGAGGTGGCCGGGGACCCGGAGCAACGGCGCACCTGGTGGTGCCCGCGCTGCCAGCCGGAGCCCTGATCCCTGAGCCCTGCCCCTCGATCACGACGAGGGCCCCACCCGGAACGGTGCGGGCCCTCGAGGTGGAACGGGCTCAGGCGCGGCTCACGGCCCGCCCGAGGATCGGCGCGAAGAACGCCCCCAGCTCCTCCGTCGCCGTCAGTGGCAGCACCGCGGCCACGTACTGGTCGGGACGGACGACCACGACGACGCCGCCGCGATCCAGGCCGCGTTCCTCCCAGATGTCCGCCTTCGGGCTGACGCCGAAGACCTTCGACAGGTCGGTCAGGGCGAACGGGCCGACGTGCGGGCGGAAGGCGGCGGGGACGGCGTTGATGTCGATCGCCGAGTGCGGCTGCTGGTAGATCACCTTGACGTCGAACCACGCGTCGAGGTCGGCGCCCTCCGGGGTGGCCGCGAGGGGCGACTCCGAGGCGGTGACGAGCCATTGGGACAGGTCCGCCACGGGCCCGTCCGCGCCGGCGGGAGCCTCGTCGGCGAACACATAGATCCGCCAGCGCCCGTCGGCACGGGCGAGGTGGCCCAGCTGCACCGGGTTCGTGTCGCACACGCGCACGGCGGCGGCCGACTTGAAGCGCTTGCCCACGGGGAAACCCGCGGCCCGCTCCTGGTGGGCGGCCTCGCCCGTGATGAGCGAGGGCGTGTACTCGGTCATGAACCCGGCGGGGAACTCGGCGGTGCGGACGTAGAAGTCCTCGAGCTCGTCCGGGTCGGCGAAGTCCTCGGGCTTCTTCGCCATCAGCGTCGACCATTCCTTGTCGAAGTCGATGAGGTTCCTGGCCACGACCTGCCGCTCGGCGGAGTAGGTGGACAGCAGGCTCTCGGGGCTGCGGCCCTCGAGCACGTGGCCGAGCTTCCAGGCGATGTTGAAGCCGTCCTGCATCGAGACGTTCATGCCCTGGCCGGCCTTGGCACTGTGGGTGTGGCAGGCGTCGCCGGTGATGAAGACGCGCGGGGTGCGCGTGCCCACCGACTCGGGCAGCAGGTCGTCGAAGCGGTCCGTGAGCCGGTGGCCCACCTCGTAGACGCTGTGCCAGGCCACGTCGCGGACCTCGACGGTGTACGGGTGCATGATCTCGTTGGCCCGGCGGATGATCTCCTCGATCGGCGTCTTCCGCACGGCGCCCGCGTTGTCGACGGGCACCTCGCCGAGGTCGACGTACATGCGGAACAGGAAGCCGCCCTCGCGCGGGATGAGCAGGATGGAGCCGCCGGTGTGCGACTGGATGGCGCACTTGGTGCGGATGTCGGGGAAGTCGGTCTCGGCGAGCACGTCCATGACGCCCCACGCGTGGTTGGCGGCGTCCCCGGCCAGGGTGCAGCCGATCGACTCGCGGACTTTGCTGCGCGCGCCGTCGCACCCGATGACGTACTTGGCGCGGACGGTGCGCTCCTGGCCCTCGCGGGCGCCGACCCCGGCGAGCGTGACGGTCACCGGCCGCTCGCCCTCGTCGGCGACGGTGAGGCCGCGGAAGTCCCAGCCGTAGTCCGGGGTCAGCCGGGTCGGGGCGTTGGCCGCCACCTCGGCGAAGTAGTCCAGCACACGGGCCTGGTTGACGATCAGGTGGGGGAACTCGCTGATGCCGAACTCGTCGTCGACCGCGCGGCCGCCCCGCACGATGCGCGTCGGGTCGTCGGTGCCGGGCCGCCAGAAGTTCATCTCGGTGATCCAGTACGCCTCGGCGATGATCCGCTCGGCGAAGCCGAACGCCTGGAACGTCTCGACGCTGCGGGCCTGGATGCCGTCGGCCTGACCGATGGCCAGCCGGCCCTCGCGGCGCTCGACCATCCGGGTGGTGATGCCGGGGAACTGCGCGAGCTGCGCGGCGGCGAGCATGCCGGCGGGCCCGGAGCCGACGATGAGGACGTCGACCTCGTCGGGCAGCTCCTCCGGCCGGTCGACGCCGACACCGGCGGCGGGCTGGATCCTCGGGTCACCCGAAACATAACCGTGGTGGTGGAACTGCACGAGTTGACCTCACATCGTCGTGATCCTGCGCGACGGTATCCGCTCGAGCGGCACCTGCGCTGTTCGATAATCGAACACGTAATTCGATAACTGAACACGTGTGTTGACAGCAGCGTACGGAACGATGACGTGGGTCACAAGAGGGAGCGCGTCGGCGCTGGTCAGGGGGCGGTGTCCGCATCCGTCTCGAGCAGTCCTCGCAGCAGGCCGCGCACGGCGCGATCGAACAGCCCCGGCGGCGGGGTGGCGGAGGGCGGGGCTGGTGACGCTGCTCCGGCGAGAGCCCGGCCCAGGTGGGGAAGGGTGCCGCGGTCGACCGCCCCGAAGGAGAACGAGGCCGGCCCGGCCTCGCCGCGCACCATCGTGCTGGACAGGCCCGTCATCAGGGCGATCGCCTCGAAGCGGGCGGCGACCGGCGTGTCCGTGGCCTCCAGCACGGCCAGGCACCGGTCGAACCACGCCAGCGCGTTCGGGCCGGGACGGATCGGACTCGCTAGCGCGTCGACGAGCCAGCGGTGCCGACGGATCAGATCGCGCTGCTGCTGCGCGAGGACCAGCATGCCCTCGACGCCGTCCTCGGACGGTGCCGGGACGGTCAGCAGGTGTCCCACCGCGCGGTCGGTCATCAGGTCGAGCAGATCGTCCCGTGCCGCCACGTACCGGTAGAGCGATCCCGCGCCCGTGCCGAGTGCCGCCGCGACGGCTCGCATCGACACGGCCGCGAGCCCCTCGGCGTCGGCAAGGTCCATGGCGGCCGCGGCGATGTCGTCACGCCCGTGCGCTGCCGCGGGACCCCGGGCGCCACGTACGGGCCGGTCCCAGATCGACGGCCGCTCGGAGTCCCCCTCCGATGCCCCCTCTGTACGCGTCACGCCCTCCAGCATAAACTGCGAACAGCATTCGCGGTTTTGCGGATGCGCGGACCCGCGCGACGATCGGAGTGACCATGGACCTCGAGACGACGTCGACTCGGCTTGTCACCGCGCTGGACGGCGGGACGCTGGTCGTCCACACGACCGGAGACCGGCGCGACGCCGGGCCCGGCATCGTCCTCGTGCACGGCGGCGGCGTGACCATCGACGTCTACGGGCGGCTCGCTGTTCGGCTGGCCGCGGCCGAGCTGACCGTGCACCGGTACAACCGGCGCGGACGCGGGGACGCGCCGCCGCGGCCCGAGCCGTACACGGTCGAGGCGGAGGTCGACGACCTCGCTGCCGTGCTCGCCGCGACCGGCAGCCGCCGGGTGCTCGGGCACAGCTCGGGCGGCTTCATCGCGCTGACGGCGGCGCTGCGCCTGCCGATCGACCGCCTTGCCCTCTACGACGCGGCCGTCAGCGTCGACGGCAGCTTCCCCCTGGCGTGGCTGGACACGGCGCGGGAAGCCGCCCGTTCCGGAGCTCTCGCGCGCAGCCTGGCCATCACCAGCGGCGGGATCAACACCCACTCCTCTGCCGCGCGGCTGCCCCTGGGCGTCCGGACGGCCCTGTGCCGCGCGTTCCTGCGCACGTCGATCGGTCGCACGATGGGCGAACTCCTGCCCTCCACGCTCGACGAGTCCGAGCAGGTGCGCCGGGCCGACGGGCCGGCCGACCGATGGTCGGGCGTCACCGCCGACGTGCTGCTGGCCTACGGCACAGCGGGTCCGCCCTACTACCGCACGACCAACGAGGCCCTGGCACGGGCGCTGCCGCACGCGCGCGTGCTGTCGATCGACCGCAGCGGTCACGACGGAATCAACCGAGCCCCGGACCGGGTCGTCGCGCCTCTCGCCGCTTTCCTCGCGGGACGCTGACGACGCCGCCGAAGCGCAAGTGGAGCCCTCAGATGAGCGGCCAGGGGAATCGGCGACCGGTCACGTCGATCGGGAAGGTGCGCCGCATCAGCAGTCCCTGCACCCGCTCCCGCAGGGCGCGCACCTCGGCGTCGTCGAGCAGCTCCGCGACGTCGGCGGGCACCTCCTCGGCCAGGGGCGCGATGTCCTTGAGCAGCCCGTCGTCGACCGGCTGCCCGCCGAAGTCCCAGATCACGGTGCGCAGCTTGAACGGCGCCGCGAAGCACAGGCCGTGGTCGATCCCCCAGATCCGCCCGTCGGTGCCGCGCAGCACGTGACCGGCCTTGCGGTCGGTGTTGTTGGCGACGACGTCGAACACGGCCATCCGCCGCAGGTCGTCGTGCGTCTGCGGGAACTCCTCGATGAGGGTGAAGTAGTGCTCCGTGAGGTTGCACTCGATGAACCACTGCAGCGAGCCGACCCCGAACGGCCCGTCCTCGCGAATCACCGTGGGGGGCACGAGGTCCCAGCCGAGTGCGGCGCTGAGCAGGTACGCCGCGCGCTCCCGCCGGTACAGCCCGGGCTCGAAGTCCCACAGGGGCTGCTCCCCCAGCTCGGGCTTGTAGATCGCCCACGTCTTCTCGTCACCCTCGGCGGCGTCGGCCACCTCGACGAGGAACGTCTCGTTGCTGCTGCGGGCGATCTGGCCGAGGAGCTCGATGGAGCCGCGGTCGAGGAGCCCGCGTTCGCGCTCATCGGCCACGCGGGCGCCTCCGGAGAGTGGTGACAGGGCGGATGTTGCTCCGGATGACGCGGTCGTTCACGACCCTGCTTCTCATGACGCTGGTGTTCATGACGCTGTCAGATCCGCCAGCGACGCCTGCGACGAGTTGACCATCAGCACCACCGGATCGCGGCCCTCCTGGTGCGAGATGACCGAGACGGAGCAGGGGTCCACGCTGATCCGCTGGAACCGGTTCAGGGGCGTGCCCAGGGCATCCGCGAGCGCGACCCGGATGGGATCGGCGTGGGAGAAGCAGACGACGGTGCCGCCGAGGTGCGCGTCCCGGATGCGGGCCAACGCGTCGACCATCCGGTCCTGCATCTGCACGAAGCTCTCGCCGCCGGGGAAGGTGAAGGCGTCCGGCTCGGCCTGCACGGTGCGCCACTCGGGCAGCTTCGCCAGGTCCGCGAGCGCCTGCCCGGTCCACTCCCCGACGTCGCACTCGATCAGGCCGGCGTCCTGCCTGACGGGCAGGCCCGTGCGCTCCGCGGTGGGCTGCGCTGTCTCCAGCGTCCGCTGCAGCGGGGAGCTGTACAGCGCGTCGATCGTGCGGGCGGTGAGCCGCTCGGCCGCCCGGTCCGCCTGCTGCCGGCCGAGATCGGACAGGCCCAGCCCCGGGGCGCGCCCGGGCAGCAGCCGACCGGTCGTGGGGGTGGCCCCGTGCCGGACGAGGATGACCAACGTCGTGGGTGGTGTCGGTGCGGGTGTCGGTGCCGGGGGCTCGTCGCCGGTCGTCATGATCGCAGCGTACGCGCGTCCCGCCCCCGTGCCGGCGCCGTCCGGCTCGGCCGACCAGGCCCCGGGACCGACCCGCCCGACCAGCCGGCCGACCTGCGCCGACTCACCGGCGCTCCGCCCCCGGTGAACAGACCTTCCGGGTTTCGAGACAACGGGTCTAGCGTGAATGAGGTGAGTGAGCAGCCCGAGATCAGCACGGTGGCGCAGCTGCGCGCCTCCGGCCACATCCAGAAGACCCTCCGCGAGGAGATCCGCGACAACCTGCTGGCCGCCCTGGCCGCCGGCGAGAACCCCTGGCCGGGCCTGCACGGCTTCGACCGCACCGTCATCCCTCAGCTGGAACGGGCCCTGATCGCCGGGCACGACGTCGTCCTGCTCGGCGAGCGCGGGCAGGGCAAGACCCGCCTGCTGCGCACCCTGACCGGCCTGCTCGACGAGTGGACCCCCGTGATCGAGGGCTCCGAGCTGAACGAGCACCCCTACGAGCCGATCACGTCCGAGTCGCGGGCCCGCGCAGCGATCGAGGGCGACCGCCTGCCCGTCGCCTGGCAGCACCGCTCCGAGCGGTACGTCGAGAAGCTCTCCACCCCGGACACCTCCGTCGCGGACATGATCGGCGACGTCGACCCGATGCGCGTGGCCGAGGGGCGCCGGCTCGGCGATCCCGAGACCATCCACTTCGGCCTCGTCCCCCGCGCCAATCGCGGCATCGTCGCCCTCAACGAGCTGCCCGACCTGGCCGAGCGCATCCAGGTGGCCCTGCTGAACGTGATGGAGGAGCGCGACATCCAGATCCGCGGCTACGTGCTGCGGCTGCCGCTGGACGTGCTCGTCGTCGCCTCCGCCAACCCGGAGGACTACACGAACCGCGGCCGGATCATCACGCCGCTGAAGGACCGGTTCGGCGCGGAGATCCGCACGCACTACCCGATCGAGCTCGAGGACGAGGTGGCCGTCGTGCGGCAGGAGGCGGCCCTGACCGCCGAGGTGCCGGACGTCATCATGGAGATCCTCGCCCGCTTCACCCGGGCCCTGCGCGAGTCCAGTGAGATCAACCAGGCCTCGGGCGTCTCCGCCCGCTTCGCCATCGCCGGCGCCGAGACCGTGGCGGCCGCCGCCCGGCACCGGGCCACCGTGCGCGCCGGCGACGATCCCGTCGCCCGGCTCGTCGACCTCGAGACCACGATCGACGTCCTCATGGGCAAGATCGAGTTCGAGTCCGGCGAGGAGGGCCGCGAGCGGGAGATCCTCGAGTACCGGCTGCGCACCGCGACCGCCGAGGCGGTCCGCGAGCACTTCCGCGGCCTCGACTTCGCCCCGCTGGTCGAGGCGTTCGACGGGCGCCGCACCATCACCACCGGCGAGCGGGTCACCGCCGCCGAGTTCCTCGACGCGCTGCCGGACCTGTCGGGGTCCACGCTGTACGACGACATCGCCGCCCGGCTGGACGGCGGCAGCACCGGCCACCGCGCGGGCGCCATCGAACTGGCCCTCGAGGGGCTCTACCTCGCCCGCAAGCTCTCCAAGGAGAGCGGCGACGGGGAGACGGTCTACGGATAGGGAGCACACCATGCCGGGCCACCACCAGTCCTCCTTCAGCTACGGCCGGTACGCGGGCGGGCCGGACCCGCTCGCGCCTCCCGTCGACCTCGCCGAGGCCCTCGACGCCATCGCCGACGACGTCATGTCCGGGTACTCCCCCGAACAGGCGATGCGCGAGTTCCTTCGCCGCGGCGGCCGCAACCGGCAGGGCCTGGACGACCTCGCCGGCCGGGTGCAGCAGCGGCGCCGGGACCTGCTCAAGCAGCACCGCCTCGGCGGCACGCTCGACCAGGTCAAGGAACTGCTCGACAAGGCCGTCCTCGAGGAGCGAAAGCAGCTCGTGCGCGACGCCATGATGGACAACACGGACCGGGCGTTCCGCGAGATGCGGATGGAGAACCTGCCCTCCTCGACCGCCGCCGCGGTCAACGAGCTGGCCGACTACGACTGGCAGTCCCAGGAGGCCCGCCAGACGTACGAGCAGATCAAGGACCTGCTCGGCCGCGAGATGCTCGACCAGCGCTTCGCCGGCATGAAGCAGGCCCTCGAGAACGCCACCGACGAGGACCGGGAAGCCGTCGCGCAGATGCTGCGCGACCTGAACGATCTGCTGGAGAAGCACGCCCGCGGGGAGGACACCCCCGAGGACTTCGAGAACTTCATGGCCCAGCACGGCGACGCGTTCCCGGAGAACCCGCAGAACGTGGACGAGCTGATCGACGCCCTGGCCCAGCGCTCGGCCGCCGCGCAGCGGATGCTGCGCTCGATGAGCGCGGAGCAACGGCAGGAGCTCATGTCCCTCTCGGCGCAGGCCTTCGGCTCGCCCGAGCTGATGGCCCAGCTGGACCGGCTCGACTCGGCCCTGCAGGGCCTGCGGCCCGGCGAGGACTGGAACGGCTCCGAGCGGTTCGAGGGGCAGGAGGGCCTCGGTCTCGGGGACGGGACCGGTGTCCTGCAGGACCTGGCGGAACTGGACTCGCTGGCCGAGCAGCTCTCGCAGTCCTACGCCGGCTCGACCCTCTCCGACGTCGACGTCGAATCCCTCGCCCGGCAGCTCGGCGACGAGGCGGCGATCTCCGCGCGCACCCTCGCCGAGCTGGAGCGGGCGATGCGGGACAGCGGCTACCTGCGCCGCGGCGCCGACGGCGATCTGCAGCTCTCCCCCAAGGCGATGCGCCGGCTCGGCAAGTCGCTGCTGCAGGACGCCGCGGGCCGGCTGTCCGGGCGGCAGGGGGGACGAGACACGCACCTGGCCGGTGCCGCCGGTGAGGCCACGGGCTCGACGCGGGCCTGGCAGTTCGGCGACATCGAGCCGTGGGACGTCGGCCGCACGATGACCAACGCGATCGGCCGGGTGGCCGCCGAGGGCGGGAATCCGGCCGGCGGGATCCGGCTGGACGTGCGCGACGTCGAGGTCCGCGAGACGGAGGCCCGCACGCAGGCGGCGGTCGCCCTGCTCGTGGACACGTCCTTCTCGATGGCGGCGGAGGGCCGGTGGGTGCCGATGAAGCGCACGGCGCTGGCCCTGCACCACCTCGTCTCGACCCGGTTCCGCGGGGACCGGCTCCAGCTGATCACGTTCGGCCGGTACGCGCAGCGGCGGGAGATCGGCGAGCTGACCGCCCTCTCGGCGATGCGGGAGCAGGGCACCAACCTGCACCACGGGCTGACGCTGGCCACCCGATTCTTCCGCCAGCACCCGACGATGCAGCCGGTGCTGCTCGTCGTCACCGACGGTGAGCCGACCGCGCACCTGGTGGGCAACGGGCAGGCGTGGTTCTCGTGGCCGCCCGAGCCGGAGACGGTCCGGGCGACGGTGGCCGAGCTGGACCGGGTGGGCCGACTCGGCGCCGAGGTCACGTTCTTCCGCCTCGGCGACGACCCGGGCCTGGAGCGATTCCTCCAGTCGATGGCGCACCGGGTCGACGGCCGCCTCGTCTCCCCCGACCCGGCGGACCTGGGCGCCGCCGTCGTCGGCGAATTCCTGCGGCACCGCTATCCGGGCACCGGCTCCACCTTCGGGGACGTCGAGTGGGAGTGAGGCACGGACACCACCGGTGACCCGCAGGGGGAGTGGGACAGCCGGGTCGCCGGTGGTGTCCGGACCTCACGCCCGGTGCAGCACGTCCCGGCGCACCGTCCACAGCGCATCGCGCAGTGATCGGCCGTGGCGCCACTCGCGCCAGGTCAGCCACAGGATGAGCGCGTCCAGCACCGTCAGCAGGGCCACGCCGACGCTCGGCGCGATGGCGAACTGGACGATCTGGATGACCAGGAAGACACCGAGCGCGCCCATCGCCCACGGGTAGATGCGGCGCGTGCCGATGAGCAGCGCGACGACGATCGCGAGCTTGACGATGCCGTGGAAGAGCAGGTAGACCGCCCCGATCTTCGCTGACGTGCCGGTCAGATGGGCGGCGCCGTGGACGATCAGGTTGGCGATCAGGTCGTGCGGATCCTGGCGCAGTTCCTCGGCGGTGAGGGTCTGGCTGAGGGTCACGAGCGCGGCGGGCGAGAAGATCAGCAGCGGGATCCCGGCGATCACCTCGATGAGCCCGTCGACGCCCTTGCCGATGATGCCGAGCACGAAGACGACGGACGCGACCTTCTCGTTGCGCTCCGTCACGCCGGGTCCTCCCCCGTGGGCACGGTCTGGCGGCGGCGGGCGAACCGACGCCGCACGGCCCCGACCACGATCGGCAGCACCGACATCGCCACGACCACCAGCATGATGCCGTCGATCGAGTGGGCCACCCCGGGGATGCCGCCGAGCAGCACGCCGACCGCCGTCATACTGACCACCCAGGCCACCGCTCCGAGCACGTTCCAGCCGACGAAGCGCCGGTACCCCATGCCCGCGGTGCCCGCGGCGAGGGGGACATAGGTGCGCACGATCGGGACGAAGCGGCCGAGCACGAGGGCCAGCGGGCCGCGCCGGGCGAAGAAGTCGGCGGCCGCCTCGAGGCGTTCGGTGCGCAGCACGCGGGCGTCGGGCTTGAAGAGCCGTCCGCCGAATCGGCGGCCCAGCAGATAGCCGACCTGGTCACCGGCGATCGCCGCCGCGGCGGCGACGAGGACGAGCGCCCACACGGGCAGCCCGAGGGTCGGGTGCAGGATCGCCGCGGTGACGAGGAGGGAATCGCCGGGCAGGAAGGGAAAGAGCACACCGGACTCGATGAAGATGACGACGGCGACACCGACCAGCACCCACGGTCCGAAGCCCTGCAGCAGCGAGCCCGCATCCATCAGATGCCGCAGCCACTCGATCGCATTCACCGGACGCACTCTCCTCGGTCGACATCCGGACGCCCGATGATCGACGGTCGCCCGGTCATGAATCCAGCCTGACGGGTCCCCACGGAGAAATCACCAAGAATGCCGGGCGCCGTGGGAGTGTCCCGTCCCGGCGACTACGGTGGCCCCAGAACCCGTGGTTCCAGGAAGGAGACCGCCATGCCCCAGGCCGACCTCGCCGGTGCCCGTCCGGTACCGCACGCCACGGACCCGGACCGGGCCGTGTTCCTCCGTGCGGCGGTGGCGATCGGCGTGCGGGTGGCCGTGGTGTGCGCGGTCCTCGTCCTCGCCGGCGCCGCCCTCGTGTTCGGCTACGTGTGGTGGAAGGCGACCACCGGCGGTGGTCGCGAGGTGGGCGACCACCACATCCTGCTCTCGCTCGACCCGGTGGACCTGGCCGTGGCCGCCGTCGTCCTCGGCGTCGCCGCGATCGTGCTCGCCGGTGCGGCCGCCACGTGGATCGCCCGCCGGGCGGCCCTGCCGGTGGCCGAGTCGCTGCGGCGGCAGCGCAGCTTCGTGGCCGACGCGAGCCACGAGCTGCGCACCCCGCTGGCCGTCCTGCACGCCCGGGTCCAGCAGCTCGACGTCCTCGTCGGCGAGGACCCACGGCTGCGGCCGGTCGTGACCGAGCTGCGGGAGGACTCACGCATCCTCGTCGACATCGTCGACGACCTGCTGCAGACGGCGGCCGGCACCGGGACGGACGGCTCCCCCGCGTCGCTGGCCGACACCATGACCCGGGTCGGCAACGATCTGGGCGTGCTCGCCGCGGGACGGGGCGTCGCGCTCGACGTCGAGACCGCGGACGCCCTCGTCGGCCTGCCCGCCGTGCCCCTGCAGCGCTGCCTGACGGCGTTGACGGACAACGCGATCGGGCACACGCCTCCGGGCGGCCGGGTGCTGCTGAGTGCGACGACGACCGGCCGCTGGGCCGCCGTGCGGGTGACCGATCAGGGCGCCGGCATCCGCGGCATCGCCCCCGACCGGGTCTTCGACCGATTCGCCCACGGCCCGGGCGCTGACCCGGCGACCGGGCCGACCCGGTCCACGCACGGCATCGGCCTGGCCCTCGTGCACGACGTCGTGGGCCGCCACGGCGGCACGGTGACGGTCGAGCACACGGGGGCGGACGGCACCACGTTCCTGCTCAAGCTGCCGCGCGTCGCCGCCGTGCAGCCTGCCGCGACGGTGGTCCGATGAGCGGGGAACGGCTGCTGCTCGTCGAGGACGACCCGCGGCTCGGTCCGCTGACCCGCGACATGCTCGCGATGGACTGGGACGTGACGCTGGCCCCCGACCTGACCGCGGCGCGGGCGGCGGCCGAGAGCGACCTCTTCGCCGTGATGGTGGTGGACCGGCGCCTGCCCGACGGCGACGGCGCGTCCTTCGTCACGTGGCTCCGGGAGCACCACATCGCGACCCCGGTGCTGCTGCTGACCGCCCTGGGCCAGGTCGAGGACCGGGTCGAGGGGCTCGACGCCGGGGCCAACGACTACCTGGTCAAGCCCTTCGACTTCGCCGAGCTCGGTGCGCGGCTGCGCGCGCTGACCCGCGACTACTCGGGCCGGGGCCGCGGCCTGCCGATCGGCAGCTGGATGTTCTACCCCGAGAACGGCACCATCGAATCGCCCTACACCGGCAGGATCACGCTGACCGACAAGGAGACGGCGCTGATGGCGGTGCTCGCGGCGCACCCGGACACGGCCTTCAGCCGCCGGCACCTGCTCTCGGCCGTCTTCGACCGCGGCGAGCAGGAGGGCACCGTCGACACGTATGTGCACTACCTGCGCCGCAAGACCGACCGGGACCTGATCGAGACGGTGCGCGGCGTCGGCTACCGGCTGGGCACACCGGCCTGACGCGCGTCTTCCCCAGCCGGCGTCGCCGGCGTCGCCGGCGGCGTCAGGCGCGGCGGGCCGCCCACCGGCGCGGACACCAGCGATCCAGCGCCCACCCGACCAGCGTCCACACCAGCGGCGTGACGGTCAGGGACCAGATCACCGAGGCGAGCACGTCGGTCGGGAAGTGCACGGCGTCGATCAGCACCGACGCGACGACGAACAGGGCGACCAGCGGCGCCACGATCCGCATCACCGCCTGCGCACGGGTTCCCGCGGTCAGCAGCACGAGCGTCACCGCGAGCGCGGTGATGAACGCGGCGTGACCGCTCGGGAAGGAGCCGTCCACCTGCGTCGGTGAGAACGGGTGCGAGAGCAGCGCCGGGTTGGGCCGCGGCCGGTCCAGCACGTACTTCAGCGCCCCCGTGGGCAGCCAGGTGACCGCCACGGTGAGCCCGAAGGCCATCGCGTCGCGGAGGCTGCGGCGCGTCCACCACACGACGACGGCGATCAGGGCGGCGATGACCACCGCACCGGCCGGCTCGACGACGGTGTAGACGGCGTTGGTCACGAGGGCCACGAACCCGACGTGCACCGACGCGAACGCCTCCGCGGCCGGCAGGTCGACGGACGAGTGCACGAGCAGCAGGCCGCCGACGAGGACGACGAGCATCCCCGCGACGGCGGTGGCCACCCGGGTGCGCAGGTGGGCGGGCTCGTGGTCGCGCGCGTCCGCCCACGGGTGGGCGTCTTCGTTGCCGCGGCCGGCGCTGCCCGCACGGGAGACGGCGGCCGGGGAGGCGGCAGCCGGGGAGGCGGCGACGTCGGAGGCAGAACGCGATCGCCGCGTGGAGTCGGAGTACATGGGACCAGCGTGCCGTCGGCCCTCCAAGAACCGGCCCAGAATCGAGCCGGCCCGGCATCGGAGGGGAACCGGCGCCTCCGCCCTGCGGGGAGAGGACCGTCGGTGCCCTCCGTAGACTGGACGCTGGTCCGATCCCGCAACGGAAGGAAACCCTCATGAGCCACGAGAGCACCACCTCCGCCTCCACCACCGTCGCCCGGACGCTGTTCCGCGTGAGCCTGGGCGGCGTGCTCGTCGCCCACGGATCGCAGAAGCTCTTCGGCTGGTTCGGCGGCGGCGGGCTCGAGGGCACCAGCCAGGGCATGCACGCGATGGGCTTCCGGCCCGCGAAGACCAGTGCCATGCTCGCCGGTCTCGGGGAGGCCGGCGCCGGTCTGGCGCTCGCGCTCGGCCTCGGCACCCCGGTCGCCGGCGCGGCCGCCGCCACGACCATGGGCGTCGCCGCCAGCGTCCACGCCCCCAACGGGTTCTTCGCCACGGACGGCGGCCTCGAGTACCCGGCCGTGCTCGGCCTCGCCGCCACGTCCTTCGCCGTGGGCGGCCCCGGCCGCGTCTCCTTCGACGCCCTGACCGGTCACGTGCTGGACCGGCCCTGGATGCGGGCGGTCGCCGTCGCCGCGATCCCCGTCGCGATGGGCGTGCAGATCTACCGTCGCCGGCAGGCGCTCGCCGCGGACGCGACCCCGGAGGCGGCGGTCACCCCGGTCGAGGAGGGCTCGACCGACCCGGCCTGAGCCGCCCGTCCACTCGCCCCGGGGCGGCACGGGAACCGGGGCGAGTGTGACGCCGCCGAACGCCCGCGTCCAGCGTTCGTGAAGCTTGGTCGGATAGAGATCAGTGCTGTGATCGAACTCTTCCTGCCTGCGGGCGCCGACGTCGCGCGCTCGTCGCGCACCCTCTCATGAGCCGGATCGGCCGCGAACTGGCCGCCGTCAGCAAGGGGATGCTCGCCTTCCTCGGCGTCAGCGCGCTGTGCGGCGTGCTCGTCGCCGCCCTCATGGTGCCGGCCGTCGCCGTCTCCGAATCGGCCGCCAGTGGGTCGACGCAGTTCCTCTCGAGCCTGCCGACAGAGCTGCAGTCCCCGCCGCCGGGCCAGGTGACGCGCGTGCTCGCCGCCGACGGCTCGCCGATCGCCACCCTGTTCGCGCAGAACCGGGTGGACGTTCCCCTCAGTGCGATGGCCCCGACCATCCAGAAGGCGATCGTCGCGATCGAGGACTATCGCTTCTACGAGCACGGCGGCGTCGACCCCATGGGTATCCTGCGTGCCTTCGTCAGCGACGCCGGCGGCGCCCATCAGGGCGCCTCGACGCTCACCCAGCAGTACGTGACCAACGTGCTCAACGCGAACCTCGCGGCCGAGGGCAAGGGCACCGACGTCGTCTTCAACGGCCAGAAGAGCGTCGGCGAGAAGCTGCGCGAGATGAAGCTCGCGATCTCCCTCGAGCAGCGCATGAGCAAGGACAAGATCCTCGAGGGCTACCTCAACATCGCGCCCTTCTCGGGCAACACCTACGGCATCCAGGCCGCGAGCCAGTACTTCTTCTCGACCGACGCGAAGAACCTGACCCTCCCCCAGGCCGCCCTGCTCGCCGGTCTCGTGAACGGGCCGAGCTACTACGACCCGAGCGCGCACCCCGCGCGGGCGCTGGCCCGCCGCAACCTCGTGCTCGACGCGATGCTCGAACACGGCGCGATCGATCGCGCCCAGCACGACTCAGCCGTCGCGACCCCGCTGAAACTCAAGCTCAGCCCGCCGCGGCAGGGCTGCCAGAACGCCACCCAGGCCCCCTACTTCTGCGACTGGGTCATCCACCAGATCGAGAACGACCCCGCGTACGGCGCGACCACGCAGGACCGGATCGACCGGCTGCTCAGCGGCGGCCTGACCATCAGGACGACGCTCGACCCCCGGCTGCAGGCGCCCGCCCAGAAGCAGGCCGACGCCACCACCGGCGCCCACGAGTCCAAATGGGGTTCCTCGCTCGTCACGATCCAGCCCGGCACCGGCAAGGTGCTCGCGATGGCGCAGAACTCCCGGCAGCTTGCCGGGCAGGGATCGGACCTCGTCTCGGCCTACAACTTCAACGTCGACGCCTCCGACGAGGGCGGCAACCCGCTCGGCGGCGTCGGCGGCATGGCGCCCGGCTCGACCATGAAGCCCGCGACACTCGCCGCGTGGCTGTCCGAGGGCAAACAGACCAACCAGGTCGTGGATGCCTCGAAGCGGCGCTACGCCCCGGGCTACCCGTGGAAGACGACCTGTACGCCGGTCAAGGGCTTCTTCGACAGTTCGGTGTCCGGCTCGACCGATCTGCAGAACGACGACGACTCGCACTACCGGCCGATGACCGTCCGCGAGGGCATCTACAACTCGATCAACACCGCGACGTTCGCCTCGCTCGCCGGGCTCAACGACGTCTGCGACGTGCAGCGCGTCGCCGATGAGATCGGGCTGCACGTCGGCGACAAGGCCGGGCACAAGATCGATCTGTCGACCCTCGGCAACATCCTCGGCAGCCAGAACGTCGCCCCGCTGGTCATGGCCAACGCATTCGCGACGTTCGCGGCCAACGGCACGTACTGCACCCCGATCGCGATCTCCGAGGTGGACGACGCGCAGGGGAAGAAGATCGGCGGGCAGGACGCGGCGTGCCACGCCGGCGCCCTCGACCCGGACGTCGCCAAGGGCGTCACCAACGTCCTGCAGGACGTGCTGACCAAGGGCTCCGGGCTGTTGATCCCCCAGAAGCTGAGCGTGCCCGCCGCCGCGAAGACCGGCACCAACCAGTTCAACAACCAGACCTGGGTCGTCGGCTACACGCGGGGCCTGGCGACGGCGTCCTTCTTCGGGGACCCGTTCAACGGCGGCCCCAGCCACCCCGGCCAGAACGTGACGATCAACGGCAAGTTCTACCCCGCCGTCGACGGCGCCTACATCGCCGGGCCGCAATGGGCCTCGTACATGCAGAAGGTCGTCGACCTCTACGACCACGGGGAGTTCGATGCCCCGCCGCAGCGGCTCATCGGCGACGGACCGGCGTCCATCACCGACCAGACCGCCGGCACCGACTCCTCGGGCGGCACCACGTCGAACGGCGGGACGGACCCGTTCGGCAGCACCGGCGCACCGACGGACACCGGCCAGACGACCGGCCCCTTCGGGTGACGGACGCCTCCCCGTGACGAATCGAGCCCGCTCAGCATGTGAGCGGGCTCGATTCGTCAGGTGGACTTGAACGCGTCAGCGCGTCACGTCGATGACCAGCTTGCCCTTCGCCTCACCGGCCTGGCTGACCCGGAACGCCTCGGCCACCTGATCCAGCGGGTAGGTGCGGTCGATGTCGAGTGTCAGCTCTCCGGCGTCGACGAGCCGCAGCAGCTCCGCCAGGCCCGGCGCGTCGGGGCGCACCCAGATCCACCGGCCGCCGTGCTCGGTGACGGCCGGATCGGTGATGGACACGTGTCGCCCGCCCTCGGTCAGCACGGCCAGGGTGACGTCCAGGACGTCCCCGATGTAGTCCGCGACGGCGTCCACGCCGTCGGGCGCGGCCTCCCGCACGCGGGCCTCGAGTCCGTCCCCGTAGGCGACGGGCACGACGCCGAGGTCGCGCAGCTTCTGCGCGTTCGCCTCGGAAGCGGTGCCGATCACGGTGGCGCCCTGCCGCAGCGCCAGCTGGGAGGCGAGGTAGCCGACGCCGCCGGACGCCGCGTGGATGAGCACGGTGTCCCCGGGCGTGAGGTCGAGCGCCTCGATGGTGCGCTTCGCGGTGAGGCCGGCCAGCGGCAGCGCGGCGGCCACGTCGTCGGTGACGCCGTCCGGGATCATGGTGGCGAACTCGGCCGGCAGCGTCATGTACTCGGCGAAGCTGCCCCCGGAGACGACCATCTTCCGGCCGTAGGAGGCGACCCGGTCCCCCACCGCGAACTCGGGGGTGTCGGGCCCGATCTGCTCGACGACGCCGGCGACGTCCCAGCCCGGCACCGCCGGGAAGTGGGCGTCCATCAGGGCGTCGAGGCCGCCTGCCATCACCTTCCAGTCCACGGGGTTCACCGACGCCCGCGTCACCTTCACGAGGATCTGTCCCGGGCCCACCGTGGGGGTGGGCAGGTCCTGCAGTTCGAGAACGCTCGTGTCTCCGTACCGGTCATAGGTCATGGCTCGCATGCTCGGCACAACGGCCACCGGTCGAGGCACTGTTCCGTCGGTGGCCGTGGCACGCGACACGGTCGGACGGCCCCGCTACAGTCGGTCCCACCCCCACTGCGGCCACCCGGAGGAGCCGATGAGCTGGACCACGTATCCGGTGACCCCGGACCGCTTCGAGGACTTCGCCGACATCGTCAATCCGAGCCGCCGTGCGCGGGCGTGCTGGTGCGTCTCCCCGCGGTTGCGCGCGGCCGACGTGCGGGAGCTCGGCGGCGGCGACCGCGAGACGGCGATGCGCGCGCTGTGCGCCCAGCACCCGCCCGGCGTCGTGACCTACCGGGACGGCGAACCGGTCGGCTGGTGCAATCTCGGCCCGCGCGCCGCCATCCCGCGACTGGCCGCCTCGACGCTGATCCATCCGGTGGACGACGTGCCCGTGTGGTCGATCGTGTGCCTCGTGGTGCGCTCCCGGCACCGGCGCCAGGGCGTCACCGCGCAGCTCATCGACGGTGCCATCGCGTGGGCGCGGTCCGAGGGGGCGCCCGCCGTCGAGGCCTACCCTGTCGAGCCACCGGACGGTCACAGGATGGACAACGCCCGGCTGTTCGTCGGCACCCGGTCCATGTTCGACCGTGCCGGGTTCGACGTCGTGGGGATCACGGACGCGCAGGCCAACGGGCTGCCTCGCCTCATCATGCGCAAGACGCTGGACGAGGTGGCGAGTTGACCCGGCTTCGCGCGTCAGGTGTGCTGGACTCCGATCCCGGCGACGGGTGGACGAGGAGGCATGGGTGACGGAGCGCGACCGGTTCTTCCTGGACCAGGCGGACCCCACGAGCCGGCGCGCCCTCGACGGGTTCGCCGTCGACGAGGCCACGACCACGACAGACATCTCCTCATGACGAACCTCGAGACGGAGCCGGCGGAGATCGTCTGCACGCGGGAGGAGGTTCGTGGCGCCCAGGTGCTCGAACCTCGGGACGTGCCGCTCGGCGGCCCGCGGGCGATGAACGTCCGGCGCACCCTGCCGCAGCGCCGCCGGTCGCTCATCGGGTCCTGGTGCTTCGCCGACCACTACGGGCCCGACCTCGTGTCCGAGTCCGGGGGCATGCGGGTCGCCCGGCACCCCCACACCGGCCTGGCCACGGTGAGCCTGCTGTTCACCGGGGGCATCGACCACCTCGACTCGGCGGGCAACGCCGCACGGGTGCGGCCCGGCGAGGTGAACCTCATGATCGCCGGCCGCGGCATCTCCCACCAGGAGTTCTCGACGCCCGAGACGACGACGCTGCACGGCGTCCAGCTCTGGTACGCCCTGCCGGACGCGACCCGGCACCGGCCGCCGTCGTTCGAACACCACGCGCCCGAGCCCGTGCACCCGCGCGACGGCGCCGAGCTGCGCGTCTACCTCGGCTCCCTCGCCGGGTCCACCTCGCCCGTGCGGACCTCCACCCTGCCGCTGCTCGCGGCCGAGATCCTGCTGCAGCCGGGCACGAGCCTCGACCTTGACGTCGACCGCGCGTTCGAGCACGGGGTGCTGCTCGACGCCGGCACGCTCGACGTGGACGGGACCGCCCTGCCGCAGGACCACCTCGCCTACCTCCCGCCGGGTCGGGCGGCGCTCCGGTTGACGGCCGGCGACGCGGCGGGCCCGGTACGGGCCCTGCTCATCGGCGGCGTGCCGCTCGGGGAGCAGATCGTGATGTGGTGGAACTTCGTCGGGCGCACGCACGACGAGGTGGTCGCGTACCGCGATGCCTGGCAGGCGGAGATCGGGGCAGAGGCTGCCGCCCAGACCGACGCCGACGAACGCTTCGGCCCCTACCCGGCCGGACAACCCGCCCCGCTGCCCGCCCCCGCCCTGCCCACCGTCCGGCTCCGGCCGCGCGGCTGAGACACCCAACCGACCGACACGCCAGGAGGCAGCATCATGGACGCCGACATGACCGTCAGGAACAACCCGGACCGCGGGCGCTACGAGCTGATCGACGGAGGTGCCGTCGTCGGCCGGGCGTACTGGTCGCCCTTCGACGGGCCCGACGGATCCGAGCGGATCTTCTACCACACGACGGTGGACGAGGACCACGCCGGCCAGGGGCTGGCATCCACGCTCGTGCGGCAGGCGCTGGCGGACACCACGCGCGCCGGCATCGGCATCGTCCCGGTGTGCTCCTACGTCAAGACGTGGCTGAGCAAGCACCCCGAGCAGATCGGGGTGGTCGCCGTCCGGCCCGAGCACCTGGAGGCCCTGACGAGCGCGGAGCCGACGGCGTGAGCACCGGCACCGGCGAGAGCACCGGCCCCGTGGAGACCATCGTCTTCGACGTCAACGAGACCCTGTCCGACATGGCGCCGCTGGGAGCGGCCTTCGAGGCCGTCGGCGCGCCCGCCGAGCTGGCCGGCACGTGGTTCGCCGGCGTCCTCCGCGACGGCTTCGCGGCGGCACTGACCGGGGACAACGTCCCCTTCGCCACCGTCGCGCAGGACAGCGCGGCCCGACTGCTCACCGCCCGCGGCATCGACCGCGTCCAGGACGCCGTCGGGTCGATCATGGAGGCGATGCAGGGCCTGGGCGTGCACCCCGACGTCGTGCCGGGCATCGCGGCGCTGCGTTCCCGGGCGGAGCTGGTGACGCTCAGCAACGGCGCGACCACGGTGGCCCGGGGACTGCTCGAGCGGGCCGGCGTCCTCGACGCCTTCGGCCGGCTGCTCAGCGTCGAGGACGCGCCGGCCTGGAAGCCGGCGGGGTCCTCCTACGCTTACGCCGCGCAGGCGTGCGGCCGGGCGCCGGAGCGGATGCTGCTCGTCGCCGTGCACCCCTGGGACATCCACGGCGCCCACGCGGCCGGCCTGCGCACGGCGTGGATCAACCGCGACGGCGGCGCCTACCCTGCGTACCTGACCGCGCCCGATCTCGAGGCACCCGACCTGCCCGGCATCGCCGCCCGGCTGGACGACCTGGGCTGAGGTCGGCCCCGGCAGAACCCAGCCCCGGCGACGCGGACTCAGCAGTCGCAGGTGACGCTCGCGACCGCCGAGGTCAGCGGGTCGGTCTCCCGGTGCACCGGGCCGTGGTCGTCCTCGACCGGGAACCCCTCGCGCGCCCAGTACTCGAACCCGCCGATCATCTCCTTGACCGGGTAGCCGAGCCGGGCGAACTCGAGGGCGGCGCGGGTCGCCCCGTTGCAGCCCGGGCCCCAGCAGTAGGTGACGACGGGCGTCTCGATCGGCACCTCGGCGGGCGCGCGGGCCGCGATCTGTGCCGTCGGCAGGTGCACGGCGCCGCGGATGCGGCCCTGCGCCCACGCGGCGTCGCCGCGCGAGTCGATCAGCACGAACCGGGTGCCGGCCTCCTGCTCGTGGTGCACGCCGGTCGGGTCGGTCTCGAACGCGAGCCTGCCGACGAAGTGGGCGATCAGCTCGTCGGTCGTGGGCGTCGTCTCGGTCATGCTGCGCACGCTACTGGCGTGCGCCCGGCGCGTCCGCTGCCGCCGCACGCTCGTGTTCCCACTCCGCCAGGATGCCGTGCAGGCGTTTCCCCTCCTCGGCCGACAGCGGGACGTCGAGCTCCCGGACGGCGTCCACCGCCTCCCGCGGTCCGAGGCGCTCCAGGACGGTGTCGCGCCCGGGACGACGCGTCGTGCGGGTGCTCTCGGTGATCGTCACGTGCCCCTCGTCGGTGTACCGGCTGACGACGAGCCGGCGCAGGAACGTGCTGCCGACGGCGTCGGTCGACGTCGTCAGGTGCGCCGAACGCACGTCCCGCGGCACGACGCGCAGCACGTCGGTGAGGTGCTGCAGCTCGCCGTTGCGGCGCAGCGCCCAGTGCTCGACGCCGTCGATCTGCAGTCGGTGGAGGCTGAAGACGCCGGCCCACTCCCGCCGCTCGGCCCCGTCGGCGACCTCCAGCGGGCCCGTGATGCTCAGCCCGAAGCCCGGATCGGTCAGGTACGTCGTCCCGCCGACGTCCACGTGCAGGGTGAGATGGGTGCGGCCGTTCTCCGGCGCGTGCACCCGCCCGAGGCGGCGGATCACGGGATAGCCGAGGTCGGCGAGCGCCGCCGCCATCAGCTGGGCGTGCTCGAAGCAGTACCCGCCGCGGCCCCGGCGCACGAGCTTGTCCATGATGGCGGCCGGGGCGACGCCGGGGTGCTGGCCCAGCAGCACGTCGACGTTGCTGAACGGGAACGCCCCCACGTGGGCGGCGTGGATCCGCTCCAGCAGGTCGAGGGTGGGAGCGTCACGCTCGACGCCGATCCGGCGCAGGTACGCGTCGACGTCGATGTCCTCGGTCTCCCAGGACGCGGAGGTCAGTCCGTGCGTGCTCATGCGCCCATCATCCCGGACGCCCTCGGCCGAACGAGATCGAACGGTCGGCCGGGAGGCCGTTCCGGTGGCCCACGGCCGTCGACTCTTGAACCGCGTGTGGCCGAGTGGAAGGGTGGGAAAACCCCAGCGGCGACGCTGGCGGTATGGGCTCCGTCGCCGCTCGTCGAGCAACCAGGAGGTCACCGTGAAACTGCCGTGGTTGAAACCGGCCCTCGAGGACGCCGGGCCCTTCATCTCGGTCCACCTCGACACGACGCGAACGGATCCGAGCGCGTCCACCGAACTGACGACCCGCTGGAACCAGTGCCGCTCCCGGCTGTCCGCCGCCGGCGTCGCCGACGAGCTGCTGGAGGAGATCGGGGACACCGTCCTCGCGCCGTCGTCCATCGGCGGGCGGCACGGCCGCGCGATCATCGCCTCGCCGCGGGAGATCCTGCTGGACCGCGTGCTCCCCGTGCCACCCCGTGAGGACGTCTCCGCGTTCGGCGCGGCGCCGGTCCTGCTGCCGCTCGTCCAGCTCACCCCGTACGCCGTCAGCCAGCTCCTCATCGAGGTGGACCGGGCGGGCGCGGACCTGCACCTTCGCGCCCCGGAGAATCCCGTCATCGCCCGGTCGCGCAACGACCTCGACGGGGAGTCCCGCGTCGACGGCGGGCACGACGAGCTGCACAAGGCCAGCGCGGGCGGCGGCGCCCAGCACGGCTGGCGGGCCCGGAACTTCGACGCGCGCGTCGAGGACTCGTGGGAACGCAACGCCGAGGCCGTGGCGAAGAAGGTCGACGCCATCGTCGTCAAGCACAAGCCGGACATGGTGCTGCTGACCGGGGACGTCCGGGCCACCGCGCTGTTGAAGGACGCGCTGGGCGCCGAGGCGCGGGCGCGGCTGCAGGTCGTCTCCGGCGGGACGCGGGGCGTGAGCATGGAGCGCGCCTCCTTCCGGGAGGAGCTCGAGCGGGTGACGCAGGAGTTCATCGGGAAGCGGCAGCGGGAGCTGGCCGACACCTTCCACGAGAACCAGCGCCGCGGCACGGACTCCCTGGCCGGTGTCGCCGAGGTCGGCGAGGCGCTCGGTCGTGGCCAGGTGGACGAGCTGCTCTTCGTCGTCGGCCAGGAGCCGGAGACCATCGAGGAGCTGATCCGGCAGGCCGTCGCGACGGACGCCGGCGTCTTCGCGCTCGAGGACGGCGTCGCGTCCATCCCGGAGGGGGTCGGCGCGCTGCTGCGCTGGCGTGACGGGGCGACCCCGTCGAACGAGCTCTCGAGCATGTCGGACGACCCGCGGCGCGAGGACGCGGTGGACCCGGACCGCGACGAGCGCACCCCGCACCAGCGCGAGGAGGACGCCATCCGGCGGTGACGACGCGCGCGTGACGGTCCGCCGCGGGTCACCGGTGCGGCGCACACAGGCGCGCCCGCTACCGTGGGCCGGAGGATCGACTTCGACACGGAGACGGAGGCCGAATGCGGCGGCGGTGGCGGTACCTGATCGGCGGGGTGCTGGCGGTGGTGGTCGTCGCCGCCGTCGTCGTCACGGTCGGCCGGAGCACCCCGCCGGCCGATGCCGCGCGCACGCCCCGCCTCGTCGTCGTCGGCGACTCGCTGAGCACCGGATTCGGCACGTCGTCCGACGACGCGTGGCCGCACCTGCTGGCCCAGCGGACACGGGGCCGCCTCGACGTCGTCAACGCGTCCGAGAACGGGGCCGGGTACCTCGCGGGCGGCGACGACAACGCCACCTTCGGCTCGAACGAGGTGGACGCCGTCACGCCCGACACGCAGACCGTGCTGTTCTTCGGCTCCGACAACGACGAGGGCAGCCAGGCCTCCGATCTGACCGCCGCCGCCGTCGCGGCGCTCCACTCCGCCCACGCCACGGCACCGGACGCCCGCCTGATCGTGGTCGGGCCGCCCGCCTACACGACGCCCACACCGGCGCGTCTGGCCGTGCGGGACGCCCTCAAGGCGGCGGCCTCGGCGACGAACGCCCGGTTCGTCGACCCGCTCGCCGAGAAGTGGATGAACGATCAGCGGTTCGCGGGCCCCGACGACGAGCACCCGTCCGTCGCCGGCCAGCAGCAGTTGCTCAAGGAGATGACCCGGGTCCTCGGGATCTGAGCCGGGCCGGCGTCCAGCTCACTCACATCCGGACGCGACGAAGGCCCGGCCGCTCGCGATGAGCGGCCGGGCCTTCGTGTTCTCCTCGTGCGGTGCCGACCCGGTTCTCCCTGCGGCGTACCGACGGCCTACCGGCGGCCGAGGAACACCGGGTTGGTCAACGCGGCCATGTGGCCGAGCAGCAGCGTCTCACCCATCGCGGTGCCGTTGCTGGCGGTGCCGTCGGCCATCGGGTGGCGGACCTCGGCCCGCACGTACGCGGCCAGTTGCGGCGTCGTGACCCAGGTGGCGCTGCCCTCACCCGACGCCGGCAGACTCACCTGCTGCATCTGGCCCTCGTCGGTGATCAGGCGAATCACCCCGTTCGGGACGCCGGAGACGGTCAGGGACACGGTGACGGGCGCGTCGTCCGCGACCGGCAGCCGCTCCCCCACGCCCGCCGTCCGGCCGCCCGAGCGCGCGGTGAGGGCGAGATCGATGTCGGCGGACTCGGCGATCCAGCTGCGGCCGGCCTTGATGCCGGCGAGCACGGCGTCGCGGGAGAGGCCCGAGGCATTGACGACGTTGTGCGGCCAGCCGATGACCTGCGGCGGAAGGCCGGCCGACCAACACCCGTCGAACGCTCCGGGAGGATTTCTCCGGTTTCCGCAGTCGGTCACACTGGGGTGATGGACGATCTGCTGGTTCCGCCGGGCCCGGGAATCCCCCGTGGGCTCACGGTGCCCGGCTCGGAGCTCGTCGAACGCTTCTCCCACGCATCCGGCCCGGGCGGCCAGGGGGTGAACACGGCGGACTCGCGCGTGCAGCTGAGCCTGGACCTCGGCACCACCACCGCGCTCGACGACGTTCTGCGCCGCCGCCTGCTCACGGCACTCGCGAGCCGGCTCGCGGGCACCATGCTCACCGTCGAGTCCTCCGAGCAGCGTTCCCAGTACCGCAATCGCGCCGCGGCCCGCGACCGGCTCGCGTCGCTGCTGCGAGAGGCGGCGGCACCGCCGATCCCCCGCCGGCCGACCAGGCCCACGCGCGGGTCCAGGCGGCGACGGCTCGAGGCGAAGCGGCA
Organism: Tersicoccus mangrovi; assembly: GCF_036881825.1. Lineage (NCBI taxonomy): Bacteria > Bacillati > Actinomycetota > Actinomycetes > Micrococcales > Micrococcaceae > Tersicoccus > Tersicoccus mangrovi. The sequence goes on from NZ_JBAJMW010000001.1 coordinate 112,869, forward strand.
GCGGGCGGAGGTCAAGCAGGCCCGCCGACGGCCGCGGGCGGAGTGAGCGCGGACCCCAGGGTGAACGCGCTCGCCGAGCGGTGAATGCCGTGTCCCCTGAGGCGTCGCCTGAGTCCGTCGGCCTGCTGGGACGTCACTCGCGCGTCTCGCTGCTGCCGACCTCCGCCTGGATCCTGCGGATCACCGATCCCAGGATCCCGCGCGAGAGCAGACCGGGCCCGAGGGGGCCGGATGTGTCGACGCCCACGGGCGGAAGCTGCCGGAGGACCGCGCGCTCGCCATCGGTCAGCTGCGCGAGCTGCCAGCGGAGTTCCTCGTGCTCCGCCTCCGGGCGATCCGGGTTTGCCAAGCAGACGGCCTTGACCGCGTAGGCGGCGGCACCGAGGGCGTGCGCGGCGAGGTGGGCGACGCCGGAGGCCTGGGCGGCGGACCGGGCGGCGGCCGCCCCGGCGGGGGTGGTGGCGCTGCTCGCGGCCTTGACGGCGATCATGCGGCGGGCGATCTCCGCGGCGGCGGTGCTCTCGCCCGCGCTGTACGCCCGGGCACGCGCGACGGCGTCGTGCACCTGCTCCAGCGCCACGGGTTCGGCGTCGACCAGCGGGAGCACCCGCTCCGCGCACGCGGCTGCCCACCGGGCGATGGTGCGCCGCTCCGGGTCACCGAGGGTCTGGATCGAGGCCATGGCCCGATCCTGTCACGCCGGTACGTCCGCGGGCCGGTACCGCACGGCGGCCGCTCCAGAGCGGAACTCGCGGCGCTCCACCTGCTCGAGCCGGATGCTTCCGCTCAGACCGGCGAGCAGCGTCGGCCCGTGTCCGGCCAGCACAGGCTGCACGAGGAACTCGTACTCGTCGATCAGGCCCGCCTCCGCCAGGGCGCGGGGCAGCGTCACGCCGCCCACCCACAGCCCGTCGCCCGATTCCTGTTTCAACTGGGCGACCGCCCGGCCCGGGTCGCCCCGGATCAGCTCGGCGTTCCAGTCGACGTCGGTGAGGGTGCTGGACACGACGTACTTCCTCGCTCCGTCGATGGCCTCGGCGAAGGCGACCGCCGGCTCGTCCATCCAGTCCGGCCACGTGCCGGTAACCGGCCTCCGCCACGCCGCCTGCATCATCGTGTAGGTGACGCGGCCGAAGATCAGGGCGTCGGCCCGGGCCATCTGATCGGTCCAGTAGCGCATCGACTCCTCGTCCGGCGGGAGCCCCGCCTCGTGATGGCAGCAGCCGTCGAGCGTGACGTTGATCGAATAGCGAAGTGGCCTCATGGCGCGCTCTCCCTCGATGCACTGGCCCGTTCCACCGGACGCAGCTCACGATACTGGCGCCTCCCGAACGTGTGTCCCGCATCACGCCGGGGAAGTCTTCACGCTGGTCGGGCGTTGGCCCCGACATAGTCAGCCTGCACACGATCGAGAGGACAGCACCATGACCACGACCTGGTTCATCACGGGAGCATCCAAGGGTTTCGGACGGGAGTGGACCGAAGCGGCGCTGGAGCGCGGGGACAACGTCGCCGGCACCGCGCGCAAGCCCGAGACGCTCAGCGACCTCGCCGAGAAATACGCCGACACCTTCCTGCCGATCCAGCTCGACGTCACCGACCGTGACGCCGACTTCGCGGCCGTCCAGCAGGCCGCGGAGCACTTCGGCCAGCTCGACGTCGTCGTGAACAACGCCGGCTACGGGCACTTCGGCATGATCGAGGAGCTGTCCGAGGCCGAGGTCCGGGCGCAGCTGGAGACCAACCTCTTCGGCGCCCTCTGGGTCACCCAGGCGGCCCTTCCCATCATGCGCAAGCAAGGGTCCGGGCACATCATCCAGGTGTCCAGCATCGGTGGGATCAGCGCGTTCCCGACCGTCGGCGCCTACCACGCGTCGAAGTGGGCGCTGGAGGGCTTCTCGCAGTCGCTCTCCCAGGAGGTGGCCGGCTTCAACATCAAGGTGACGCTGATCGAGCCCGGTGGATTCTCCACCGACTGGTCCGGCCCGTCCGCCACGCACAGCGAGGAGATGGACGCCTACGCCTCGGTACGTGAGGCGGCGGCGAAGCGTCCCTCTGCGAACAACCCGGGCGACCCGAAGGCCACCCGGGCCGCGATCCTCAAGGTCGTCGACGCCGAGAAGCCGCCCCTGCGGATCTTCTTCGGCACGGCGCCGCTGGACATCGCGACGAAGGACTACGAGTCGCGCCTGGCGACGTGGAACGAGTGGCAGCCGGTGTCGGTCGAAGCGCACGGCAACTGACGGTAGGGCCTGATGAGCCTGATGAGGGGTACCCGATGTTTGACGGGTACCCTCATCGTTGCCGTTGTCGGCATGGTGAGCTTCAAGCGTCCGGCGAAAGGGCCGGCTCGGACGCAGAGGCAAAGACGAGCTGTCCCACGAGTGTTGAGCTGAAACAAGAGTCGCTCGGCCGTCGCGACGTTTGCCCGCTATCAGCAAATTGCCCCGCTCTGGACAAATCGGAATCCGAGAGAAGATGGTGCCTATATAGAGAGCGCGCCCCAGCCCGGAGGCGATAGAATTGAGCAGCGCCGCTTCTTTTTCGAATTGAAGCGTCGACGTCGTGAGCAAACTCGTCGATCCGCCCTCGAAAGCTGATCTTAACGCTCTCGCTACCAATCTCGCCCATCAGTGGGCAAGTCGTCTTCGGTCTCGCGCCGGGCATCTATTTCGGCGGACTGCGCCAAGTTGACGTAGAACTTTCTCTCAACAGATCCGGCCGGCAAGTCCATCGCAACAGCTCGCGATCTATCTCGCTGTTCGATCGTCTCCGGGAACGGCTCACCGAGCGAGCCAGTCCGCGTGCCGGAGATGGTGGCGGACCTCAGAGCCTCCACCACCTGTTGGCACGCATCCTTCCCCACCTTCTCGGCTGAATGAAGTGCGCTGCGCACAAACTCCGTTTGATCCCATATCAAAGTCCGAGGAGCCTCATGGAGGACGGCTGCTACAGCCCCCACCCAGCTCTCGACACCACCGGAAATAGCTCTTGCAAGAAGACCTAGCACTCGGTCGTCGTAGTCGCCTGCCGCCGCCGAAAAAAGATCAGCGCCAAGCGTGCGCCGGCGCCACGAATCAAGCCTTTCCGCGATCCAGCTCAGAATACCGCTCAAGATTGTAAGGAACGCGGACGTGGATCGAATGCGCAAGCCATTATCCCAAGAATACGGGATTGCCCTGTAGCTGCGAAGTGAGTCGACGGCCTCGGCCAGCTCAATTCGCTCTTTCAACAGGCCTACGACCCACTCCGGGGCCGTCTCGGATCGTTCCGCAAGTGCTTTTGTCACAGAATATGTCCCAATGTCGTTCACGGCGACCAGGTCGCGGCGAATTAAATCGAGTTCGGTCTCGGAGAAGTCATCCCAAGAGATCCCGCTGTCAATCCGGAACGAAATGAAGTAATCGTCGGCCAGAACTTGACTATCACCGAAACGGACGCGCGTGAGTATGCGGATGGCCTCGGCCTTTTGAGTTCTCGCCAGCAGTTGAGCGGCCCGAACGACGTTTCGCCGTATCACTACGTCGGCATCCGTACTGAGTTCCAGCAGCAAATCGAGTTCTCCTAGACTCAGCTCGCGAAGACCACGGTTCCAACCGATTGCCTGGCTTGCGGACCGCCGACGGTCCAGCGACGTGTTAACAAGCAGGCTGCGGATATCCAGCAGCGCGCCGTCCGGATCTCGCGTGGCGAACGTGCCTAGGACCACCGGAAGGACAGAGTCGAGATCGGAGGCCTCAGAGGTGTTACGCACTCTCTCCACGATCGCGTGCGCGAGAGCCGGGCGAGAGTCGACAAGGCTCTGCAGCACGGGATCCGGGAAGCCTTCGGCCGGGCCAAACACTTCCCGGTCGGCCCTAAGCCGAGTAACCAGTACGTCAACCACATCCTCGTCAGAGTAAAACTGGAGTAGCTCGGTCACCTTCGCGATAAGTGCCAGCCGCTTGGCTTCCATAGCTTCGAAGTTATCGCCACGGTCGCGCACCAGGCGGCCCCAACCGTCGTGGACCATTAGACCAAGGAGACTCTCGACATCATCTGGGATGGACTCGATGGCATGCTGTGCAGCCTCGTGTAAGGGGCCTGATCCGTAACTGTCGTACCAGAACAAGGCGTCGCGGACAGCGACGAGTACAGCGGGATCCAGGTCACCGGCCGCAGCTTTCGCGTGGAGGCGGTTGATGGTCAAGAGGATGCCCGGAATCCATCCGGCCAGTTCATCCTCTGACACCTCGCGACCGAAACGTCCCGTTGGCAATTGCAGCGCGGACTTCAAGGCCTTAGCCGCGGCTCCCGAACGCCTCACATCTGAGTGATCCAGTTCCTCGAAAGCCAAGTCAATGACTCGTTGCCGAACCTTCATGATCCCACTCGGATTCAGCGCAAACGGGCGGAAGGTGATTGAGTGTCCGCGAAAGGAAGATTCGTCTCCTTCCGTCGCGAGCATCGGCTCGAGAACCTCAAACGGAGACAGCTGATTACCATCGGCAAACCACGTTGAGACGCTGTCGATGATCAAGTCGTTGAACCATATAGGCTTGTCAACACTGAACTCAGCCAATTCGCACAATACCCTAAGCGGATGATTTGCATGTGAATTGGTGGGTCGTATATCGCCCTGAGCCAAAGCCCACAACTGTCCAGCTGCCTCCGAGAGCGTCTCTTCTGTTAACGCGGCGAGCTGAATCGCTGCCGGCAAGACCTCTAGCACGCCGTTGTAGTCCACCGGGAGCACACTTCGCCACGCGGCGTGCTCGCCGTCGAGACGATCTGTTGGGTTGTCGATCAACCATCGGGTGAGTTGGAGAGCGCGGGTGGGCTGGAAGTAGGCAACTTTGGCCAAAGTCTCAGCGAGAGTACGTCGGTCGAACGCATCAGCGGCCACGACACGGGAGCGAAAAGCAGCCCACAGAGAGTCAGCCAGACTCGGTACATCGTCACGCAAGTTACGAATCTGCCAGTCGACACGACTCACGTTGACAAACAGGTGCTCGACGCTATTTCCACAGATTATCGACTCGATACGAGCGAGATAACCAGTGCCGAGCGGGTCTCGGTCGTCGAATACCGCGTCGGTTAGAATCACATCGCCCAAGAGATCCGGCACTATCCGCAAAGCGTCTCCTCGCCGCCGTAGGATTCCCGCGTTCTCGAGGCTCCGCAAGTGCTTGTGCAACTCGTCGTAGGGCTTTCCCACAACTGCGCTCAGCGACGTGCGCGCATCTTCTTCATTAGTGCGGAACGGCTGCAGCGCAGCCACCGCATCCAAGACTGCCATCCGGGTCGGCGGGTCGTATGCCAAAGGGTCTTTCACCAATGCATCGCGAAACCCACGCAAGATCTGAAGCCGAACGTTGTCGTCTTGTGCCACCGCCGTCGGATCAAGATGACCTTGCCTTATCAGCACGCCGCCGACGACAGTCACCAGCGGAGAATCGATGGTGAGCGCAGCGAGCCGACGAGCGACTGCGGGCGCGCCTGCTTCGCCCAGCGCTTCACGCGCCAGGGCAAAAGCCTCGTCGAACTCGAGATCTCCAATGACGACCTCGGTGTGCGGCATGGGCAGCAACCCGTGACGTGCCAATTCCTCTTTGACACCCCGCACCCCGTAGGGCCGAGTAGCCAGCAGCACCTTCGTATTCGGGTTCCGACGCCAGATGCCGGCCATGATATTGGCGATATCCACAATCTCGTGGGCATCATCAATGATGACCGTCAGGTCGCGGTCCACCGGTAGTAGTTCGAGGTCGGCCCCGGTCACATTCACGTTGCCAGGCAAGAGACGAATCTGGGTGCCTGCTGGCCTAGCGTCCGCGACCGCCTTGAGAACTCTTGTTTTTCCAACGCCACCCGCCCCGACTAAGAATGCGACCGTGGCGTTGGCTTGATAAGCTGCCGCCACCAGTTGGTCAAGTTCGGCCCGCCGCCCGACTAAGTTCCAGTCGTGATTAAACACGGCGCCACGGTTGACGCCGAAGTGTTCCTCGGGCGGCAACCAGGGCCCGGGCGCTGAGATGCCAAGAAACGACTCTCGGTGACCCGGGAAGTAGTTGTCGACGATCCGCACGGCCTGCTCGCGTGGGAGGTTCCGAATGTGACGAGAGATGTCCTCACCGTCCCACAGCTCCCAATTGGCGTGTCTTCCGGCCTCTGCCCGCGCGGCCGGGGTAGCGACCAATCGAGATAGAAACAGATAGTTTTGTGGTGCGAAGATCGTGACCTCTTTGATGGCCCTTCTGACGGCGGACGGCCCGAACTCGCGGTGGCGCTTGCACTGACCTATGGCGAGATTGATTCCGTCCGCAGTGACGAGAATGTCGATGCCATACTGTTTATGCCCACGGCCGCCGTATCGGCTCGCATGCCCGTCGAGGTGCAATGTGGCCACCACTTCGGTCAGCAGGTCTTCGAACCGTTCCTCCGTCAGCTCATCAAGCGGAAGAGCCCGCGTTAACGGACGAACTGGAAGACGGACAGCTAATGCCGGCGACCGATACCCACCGGCGTCGAGAAGCAAATCCAGATCGACCGAAAGAGTTCGAGCGACGCTATCTAGCATTGAGCGCCGCGGCCTAGACCGACCGTTTTCCCACCCGCTAACCGCCTGCTGACCTACGTCGAGGTGGGCCGCGAGCGTCGCCTGATCCAGCCCCAGCGCCTCCCGCCGTTCGCGGATCAATAGGCCAAGATCTTCGCTCATGCCGAGAGCGTACGCATCGTATGCGTGCATATCAACGGTCAGACGCATACGATGCGTACGACGGCAGACGGCTCCTAGCCGCCTCACACGTTGAAGCGGAACTCCACCACGTCGCCGTCGTGCATGACGTAGTCCTTGCCCTCCATACGGACCTTGCCGCGGGACTTCGCCTCTGCCATCGTCCCGGCGTCCACCAGGTCCTCGAACGACACAATCTCGGCCTTGATGAAGCCGCGCTGGAAGTCGGTGTGGATGACGCCGGCCGCCTGGGGCGCGGTGTCGCCACGGTTGATGGTCCAGGCGCGTGCCTCCTTCGGCCCCGCCGTCAGGTAGGTCTGCAGCCCGAGCGTGTGGAAGCCGACGCGGGCGAGCTGGTCGAGGCCCGACTCGGTCTGCCCCTCCATCTCGAGCATCTCGCGCGCCTCCTCCTCGGAGAGTTCCACCAGCTCGGACTCGAGCTTCGCGTCGAGGAACACGGTGTCGGCCGGCGCCACCAGCTCAGCCAGCTGCTTGCGCCTGGCCTCGTCGGCGAGCACGTCGGCGTCGGCGTTGAACACGTAGATGAAGGGCTTGGCGGTGAGCAGGCTCAGCTCCCGCAGGTGCTCCATCTCGAGCTTGTCACCCTCGATCGACGAGAAGATCGTGTCGCCGCGCTCCAGCACGGCCTGCGCCTTCTGCAGCTCGGCGAGCTCGGCGGCGTCCCGCTTCTTGATCTTCACTTCCTTCTCGACCCGGGGCAGCGCCTTCTCGATGGTCTGGAGGTCGGCGAGGATCAGCTCGGTGTTGATGGTCTCCATGTCCGAGGCGGCGTCGATCCGGCCGTCGACGTGGATGACGTCGGGGTCGTCGAACACGCGCACCACCTGGGCGATCGCCTGCGCCTCGCGGATGTTGGCGAGGAACTGGTTGCCCAGCCCCTCCCCCTCGCTGGCGCCCTTGACGATGCCGGCGATGTCGACGAAGGACACCGTCGCGGGCATCACGCGCGCGGAGGAGAACAGCTCGGCGAGCTTGTCCAGCCGCGGGTCCGGCAGGTTCACCACCCCGATGTTCGGCTCGATGGTCGCGAACGGGTAGTTCGCCGCGAGCACCTGGTTGCGGGTCAGGGCGTTGAAGAGGGTGGACTTGCCGACGTTGGGCAGACCGACGATACCGATAGTGAGAGCCACGGTCGTCCATTCTACGGGCGCGCGATCACCCTCCGTCGTCGGTCCCGGAAGGTGAGGTATCACGGCGGTATCGTTTGGTTGCATGGCCATGACACTCCGGCTCCCCGACAACCTCAACCGGGCTCTCGACGACATTGCCAACGCCGAGCACACTCCCAAGAGTGCACTCGTGGCAGAGGCAGTCCGTCAGTTCATCGATCGCCGAGCACGCGAGGCCCGGATTGAAGAAGGCTTCGCTTTTGCGTTGACCCACGATCGAGAGGCCATCGACCGCCTGGCTGATGCGTGATCATCGGACTCGAGCTCGATGAGGCCTTGCCCCTCATCGAGCGCCTCGGCTTCCACGTGCGCGATGCGGGCCTTCTCGGCTCCGCCCTCGCACGTCCGGCCACGACAGTGATGGGCGCGCCCGCCTATCCGTCCTTACCTCTGCAAGCCGCGGCCCTACTCGAGTCCGTGGCTCGAAACCACGCGCTGATCGACGGCAACAAGCGCACCGCGTGGGTGCTGACCGTCGTCTTCCTCCACCTCAACGGCGCCCGACACACTCTCGCCCCGGATGCCGTTTTCGACCTGGTGGTCGGCGTCGCCTCGGGCGTGATCGACATCCAGGAGTCCTCGAAGATGCTCGCCGACCACCTTCGTCCGCTCGACAGCTGACGACCCGGGGGACGGACCTGACGAGTTCTGTCGGCGCCCGGTGAGAACGTGGAGGCATGGACGTTCTCGCCGCTCTCCTCCTGGCTCTGCTCACGCTCGTCGTCGGCCTCGTGGCCGGGGTCGTCGTCGGCCGCCGGCACGCCGGTACCGCTGACGACGGCGGCCCGCGGGTGAACCAGCTGACCGCTGACCTGGCGCGTGCCCGGGAGGCCTGCCATCAGCTCGAAGCGCGCGCGATGGCGGCCGACGAGCGCAGCCGCGAGCAGCTGGACGTCCTGCAGGCTCTCGCCCCCGTGCAGGCCAAACTGTCCGCCGTGGAGGAGCACGTGCGCGTCATGGAGCGGCAGCGGGCCGAGCAGTACGGCGGTATCCACGAGGCTCTGCGCGACGCCCGCACCGCCAACGGCGAGCTGCAGGTGGCCACCCAGTCGCTCGCGGGCGCTCTGCGCTCCACCTCGGCACGGGGCACCTGGGGTGAGGCGCAGCTGCGTCGCGTCGTCGAGGCCGCCGGCATGCTGCCGCACGTCGACTTCGGCGAGCAGGTGCACGGCGAGCGGGTCGACGCGGACGGGCAGCGCATCACCCAGCGCCCCGACATGGTCGTCGCCCTGCCCGGCGGCAAGGAACTGGTGCTCGACGCGAAGGCTCCCCTGTCTTCCTACCTCGAGGCGCAGGAGGCGGAGACCGAGGAGGAGCAGGCGGCGTGGCTGTCCCGCCACGCGAAGGCCGTGCGCGCCCACGTCGACGCCCTCGGCGCCAAGAAGTACTGGGAGGGACGCAGCGAGAGCCCCGAGCTCGTGCTCTGCTTCCTGCCCGCGGAGTCGGCACTGTCCGCCGCGTTGACGGCCGACGGCACACTGCTGGACCACGCCGCGTCGCGGCACGTCGCGCTGGTCTCGCCCGTGTCCCTGCTCGCAGCGCTCAAGGCGGTGTCCTTCTCGTGGCGGCAGGAGTCGCTCACGGACAACGCCCGGGAGCTGTTCGTGCTCGCCCAGCAGCTGTACGACCGGCTCGGTTCCACCGGCAAGCACCTGGCGACCATGGGATCCTCACTGCGCCGCACCGTGGAGACCTACAACTCGCTGGTCGGCTCGATGGAGAACCGGGTGTTCGTCACTGCCCGGAGGATCGCCGATCTCGATCCGGCTGTCGTCCGCTCGGAGCACCTGACACCAGAGGGCGTGGAGACGACACCGCGCACGCTGACAGCCGTCGAGTTCCTGTCGCACGACGCGGCCGACGACGACGGCCGCGAGCGGAGGGAACTGGGTCGCACCGGCTGAGGTACTGAGACTGGGAAATCAGCGCCGGTCAGCCGGCGCAACCGACCGGCCCGCGTGGGCTACTTCATGATGAGCGGCCTTCTGCGAGGAGAGTGTCGCCTACTGCGTGAAGAGGAGGTCCAGCCGGTCCAGCAACGCTTCGAGCGAGCGTTCGAACTCCTCGTCCGAGTGATCCTCGGAGAGAAGCGGTCGCAGTCGGGCGACCAGCGGAAACTCCGACAGGTCGAGGTCCTCGTCCTGGTTGGGCAGGTCGGCCCCACCTTCGTCGAGCGGTTCCTCCACCGGCGCGGTCGACTCTCCACGCTGGGCGACCTCCAGCAGCAACTGGCCGAGCAGGAAACTCGTGAACACCCGGTAGACCTCGACCGCGCGCTCCTCCGTGAAGCCGCGTTCGAGCAAGGCCGCGAGGAACTCCTCGACCACCCGCAGGCTCCGCAGCGGCGGACGCAGCCAGTCCGCGGCCGGATGCCGGGTCGCCATCAGCGGGAAGATCGCCGGGTGCTCCAGCGCCACGTCCCGGACGGAGTGCGCCATCCACTGCAGGTAGCCGTGCCAGTCCGTCGTCAGCTCGTGGCCCGCCGGCGGCGTGGCCTCCACCCGGTCCACGAGGGCGGCGACAATCGCTTCCAGCAGGTCCTCCCGGCCGTTGACGTAGCGGTACAGGGACATGGCCTCGACCCCGAGCCGGGCACCGAGCGAGCGCATCGTCAGTTGGTTGATGCTCCGCTCGTCGATGAAAGCGATGGCCTCACGAACCACGAGGTCGCGACTGAGCGGACGTCGAGTGCCGGCCTTCTCGGCCGTGGACTCGCCTTGCTGCGCCACCGGTGATCATCTCCTCGTCCGATCGGGATCCGGCTGTCCTTTTCCTCGACGATAGCCCTCGACCTCGGACGATGCACGGCCTAGACTTTGCTCAGCTTGCTTTGCATCATTTGACTTAGCTTGTAAGCTCGGGTCCATCGGAAGACTGACTTACGTCGTAAGCCGGTCTTTCATGGCAGGACCGGTCCCCGACCGGTGAGACCTCGACCCGAAAGCTGGACATGACTCAATCCCTGACCAACGGGCTGAGCGCCGCATGGACCACCATCGCGACGTTCGTTCCCGCACTCGTGCTGTTCCTCGTCATCCTTCTCGTCGGCTGGATCGTCGCGAAGGCGCTCTCCCGCCTGGTTGCGAAGCTCCTGGCGCGCGTGGGCCTGGACCGGGCCATCGAGCGCGGCGGCATCGGCCGGGCGCTCCAGCGGTCGAAGTTCGACGCGAGCGACATCCTCGCCAAGCTCGTCTACTACGCGATCATGCTGTTCACCCTGCAGCTGGCGTTCAGCGCCTTCGGCCCGAACCCGATCAGCAACATCCTGACCGCGATCATCGCCTTCCTGCCGGCCGCGTTCGTCGCCATCATCATCGTCATCATCACCGCCGCCATCGCCGCGGCCGTCAAGACGCTGATCCAGAACACCCTCGGCGGCCTCTCGTACGGCAAGGCCCTGGCGAACATCGCCGCCGTGTTCATCATCGGATTCGGCATCATCGCGGCGCTGAACCAGGTCGGCATCGCCACCACCGTGACCACCCCGGTCCTGATCACGGTGCTCGCCACCCTCGGCGGCGTCATCGTCGTCGGTGTCGGCGGCGGTCTGATCAAGCCGATGCAGTCGCGCTGGGACTCGTACCTGAACAAGGTCGAGGACGAGGCGCCGCGCCTGCGTGCCGAGGCCGATCGCGCCCCGAGTGTCGAGCAGCAGGCGAAGTCCGCAGCTGCGCAGGCCAAGGCCGCGGCCAGCAGTGCCGGCAACCAGAGCGGCAACGGCCGGGGCGGCGCGAGCCGGGACAACCAGCACCGCTGAGCGGAGCCCGCACCAGCGGACATCCCACCCCTTGAACCGGCGCGGCCGCGGCGACCACCGCCGCGGCCCGCCCGGGAACACCGGTTCCCCTTTCCGCAACAACCACCACCAGAAGGAGAAGCTCCATGGCTATCGACAAGAACGCGATCTCCACGCTGTTCGGCGCGGACGTGCTGACGAGCGACGACCACCGCCTCGGTGACGTCGGTCAGGTCTACCTGGACGACCAGAGCGGCTCGCCCGAATGGGTCACCGTCCGCACCGGCCTCTTCGGCACCAAGGAGACCTTCGTCCCGATCCGCAACGCCGACCTCGACGACCGCGGTCTCCGCGTGCCGTTCGACAAGCAGCTGGTGACCGACGCCCCGCGCGTCGAGGCGGATCAGGACCACCTCTCCCCCGAGGAGGAGCAGGAGCTCTACCGCCACTACGGCCTCTCCGACTCCACCGGTGACGCGATCGACGACGGCGCCCGCACCGGGCAGACCACCGGGATCGCGACCGGCGGCGTCGACGAGCGCGGCACCGACGAGCGGGCCGCCGGCCTGACCGGCGACCGGGACGCCGCCGGCACCGTCGGCCACGACACCTCGGGCCCGACGACCGACGAGGCCATGACCCGCTCCGAGGAGCGGCTCCGCGTCGGCACGGAGAACGTCGAGACCGGGCGCGTCCGCCTGCGCAAGCACGTCGTTACCGAGCAGCAGACCGTCCAGGTTCCGGTCACCCGCGAGGAGGTCACCCTCGAGCGCGAGCCGATCACCGACGCCAACCGCGGTGCGGCCGAGGACGGACCGGAACTCTCCGACGAGGAGCACGAGGTCGTCCTGCACGAGGAGCGCCCCGTGATCGAGAAGGAGGTCGTCCCGGTCGAGCGCGTGCGCGTCGGCAAGGAGACCGTCGAGGAGACCACGACGGTCAGCGACCAGGTGCGCAAGGAAGAGATCGACACGGACACCGACGGCTCGGTGGACGGCAACATCGACGGCCGGGTCGACGGCAACCGCTGACCCACCGGCGATCCCGCCACGCGAGAGCCGAGGCGCCCCGCACCGTCGAGAGACGGCGCGGGGCGCCTTTCTCGTGTCGCGAGCCCGCGGGGGCGGGCGCCGACACCGGAGGGCGACCGACCACGCAGGAGCAGAATCAGACCGGGCAGATGCGCTTCGCCGTCTCCTCGAACCAGGCGTCGTAGTCGTCGACACCCCGGTGCAGATGGCCGAAGAGCTGCAGGCTGATGGCACCGAGGAGCGCACCCCACGCCTGCACGCCCCGCAGCAGCAGATCGTCGGCGATGCTGTTCTCCGTCACCTCCCGGATGCCGGCGATGGAGCGGTGCACCGGTCGCGGCACCGGCAGCGGCTGCGGCGAACGTCCGGCGGCCTGGACCTCGGCGAGCAGCCCCAGCAGTACGCCGGTGACGCGGCCCGCCGGGACGACCGTGTCGCGCGGCGCCCGGTATCCCGGCACGGGCGACCCGTAGAGCAGGGCATAGTCGTACGGATGGTCGACGGCCCAGCGGTGCAACCGTGTCGCGACGGCCATCCACCGATCACCGAACCGCGTCCAGTCCTTGACGTTCCGGTCCGCCTCCGCCAGGGCCTCGCCCAGTTCGGTGTACACCTCGATGAGCACGGCGGTCAGCAGCTCGTCCCGGCTGGCGAAGTACCGGTAGACCGCTGAGGAGACCATGCCGAGCTCGCGGGCGACCGCCCGCAGCGACAGCTCCGACGGACCTGCCTCGGTGAGTTGACGCCGACCGGCCGCGACGATCGCGCGAGTGATCTCCTCGCGCGCGATGTCACGGGCGGTGCGATGGATCGGAGCTTCGGCCATGGCAGCAGCCTGCCACACGGAGAGAACAGTGACAACAAACAAGAGCGGTGCTCTTGCCAACGGTTCGTGCCCGGCCTACGCTGCATCCAAGAGCACCGCTCTCACAAGAGATCAGCGATCCAGTACATCGGGAGACGTCATGGCACTGCACGTGATCGTGGGAGCAGGACCGGTCGGGCGGCACACCGCCCGTCTGCTGGCCGACCGGGGCGACGAGGTCGTCGTCGTGACCCGCAGCGGGCGCGGGCCCGACCTGCCCGGCGCACGCCGGGTGGCGGCCGACGCCGCGGACGCCGACCGCCTCACCGAGCTGACGACGGGCGCCACCGCGCTGTACAACTGCGCCAACCCGCCGCACTACGGCACGTGGGAGACGGTGTGGCCCGCTCTCTCCGGCAGCCTGCTCGCCACGGCCGAGCGCACCGGGGCGACGCTGGTGACGGCGGCGAGCCTGTACCCGTACGGGCCGGTCGACGTGCCGATGACCGAGGCCCTGCCGGACGCGGCGACGGAGAAGAACGGGCGCATCCGCGCCCGCATGTGGGCCGAGGCGAGAGCCGCCCACGACGCCGGGCAGGCTCACGTCGTGGAGGTGCGCGCCTCTGACTACGTGGGGGCCGGCGTCGGAGCGAACGGCCATCTCACCCGGGACGTCCCGGCGGCACTGAAGGGCAGGCGGGCCTGGGTGGTCGGCAACCCGGACCTGCCGCACTCGTGGACGGACGTCGCGGACGTGGCGCGCACCCTCGTGACCGTGGCGGACCGTCCGGACGCGTGGGGGCGGGTGTGGATCGCCCCGACGAACGCGCCACGCACGCACCGGGAAGCACTGGCCGACGTGCTCGCCGCCGGGGGCCACCCCATGGTCGGCATGAGCGGCATCCCCCGCCTCGCCCTGCGGGCCATGGGACTGGTCAACGCGGACCTGCGGGAGATGGCGACGATGAGCTACATCCAGTCCCGGCCCTACGTGGTCGACAGCAGCGCCGCCGAGGGGGAGCTCGGCCTGGCGCCCACGCCGTGGGCGCAGGTGTGCCGGCGGACGCTCGACGGTGTCGGGACTCCCGCCGCGTGAAGTCTCGGCCGACCCGCCCCGAAAAGGAGGCGGGAGCGTGAGTCAGCCGGTTACGCCCGACATGGGTACTCAAAGAGCCCCGATTCCGGGCGGAACCCGCTGACTCAACGGATGGGATGAGCGTGTGGCCCGCTCGGAAGCCGGGCATGAAGAGACGGGCGCGTGAGTCAGCCGGTCAGGCCCGACATGGTTACTCAAAGAGCCCCGATTCCGGGCGGAACCCGCTGACTCAGCGGATGAGCCTCCGGTGACCATGGCCGCACCAGCTCGGTCATCGCGCGGGTCAGCTCGCCCTGCAGCAGCGGCCCGTAGCTGATCCGGCGGACGCCGGCGTCGCGCAGCTCCTCCAGGGATCCGGAGGGCGCACCGGTGCGCGGGTTCGCGGTGATGTTGACCGGCACCGACACGGCGTCGACGAGGGCGCGCACCGACGCCAGGTCCGGGACCCGGACCGGGTACACGGAGCGGGCGCCCGCCTCGACGCAGGCCTGCAGGCGGGTGATGGCCTCGGCCAGCGGACCGGCGAACTCGTCGGGGTGCAGGTACGCGTCGGTGCGGGCATTGATCACCAGCTCCACGCCGGCGGCGTCGGCCGCCTGCCGCAGCCGGCCGATGTAGTCGGCGTGCTCCTGCACGGACCGGACCCGGTCCTCGTGGTGCACGGTGTCCTCGACGTTGATGCCGACCGCACCGGCGTCGAGCACGCGCTCCACCAGCTCGACCGCCGGGGTACCGTACCCGGACTCGACGTCCGCGCTGACCGGCACGTCCACGGAGGCGCAGATGCGGGCGATGCCCTCGAGCGCGTCGTCCAGGGTCATTCCCTCATGTTCGTCCTGGCCCCGGGCGTCGGCGAGCGGGTGGCTGCCGATGGTCAGCGCCGAGAACCCGGCGTCGACGGCGGTCCGTGCGGACCATGCGTCCCACACGGTCGGCAGGACGAGCATGCCGGTCGCCTCGTGCAGGCGGGCCAGCGTGGCGGCGCGGGCGACGACGGAGCTGCGTTCGGGAGGAGTGCGGTCGGCGGGGGTCTGACTCATGCGAATGCTCCTTCGGTCCGGCGGAACGGGGTCCGCTGCGGGCGGTGCAGCGAGTGACGAGTGCAGCGAGGTGGAGCAGGTCTACGACGTCGGGCGCGGGCCGTGGCCTCCGAGGCCGCGCGAGGCGTCACCGGCGGCCTTGAGCGTGGTCCGCAGCTCCTTGGGGAGGGAGAAGAGGATGTCCTCCTCGGCCGTGACGACCTCCTCGACGTCGCCGTAGCCGTACTCGGCGAGCAGGGTGAGCACCCGCTGGACGAGCACCTCGGGCACGGAGGCGCCGGAGGTGACGCCGACGGTCGCGACCCCCTCGAACCAGGATTCGTCGATCTGCTCGGCGAAGTCCACGCGGTGCGCGGCACGAGCCCCGTACTCGAGGGCGACCTCGACGAGGCGCACCGAGTTGGACGAGTTGGCCGACCCGACGACGATGACGAGGTCCGCGGCCGGGGCGATCTTCTTGATGGCCGCCTGCCGGTTGGAGGTGGCGTAGCAGATGTCGTCGCTCGGCGGGTCCTGCAGGTTCGGGAACCGCTCGCGCAGGATGGTGACGATCTCCATCGTCTCGTCCACCGACAGGGTGGTCTGGGAGAGCCAGATCAGCCGGTCCGGGTCCTCGACCTGGACGGTGCGGGCCTCCTCGGGGTTGTTGACCACGGTCGTGTGGTCCGGGGCCTCCCCGTACGTGCCCTCGACCTCCTCGTGGCCCTCGTGCCCGATCAGCAGGATGTGGTTCTCGGCGCGGGCGAACCGCACGGCTTCGCGGTGCACCTTCGTGACCAGCGGGCAGGTGGCGTCGATGGTGCGCAGGTTGCGATCCTCCGCGGACTGCTTGACGGCCGGGGAGACGCCGTGGGCGGAGAAGACGACCAGCGCGCCCTCGGGCACCTGGTCGGTCTCCTCGACGAACACGGCGCCGCGCTCCTGAAGCGTGCTCACGACGTGCTTGTTGTGGACGATCTCCTTGCGCACGTACACGGGGGCGCCATAGTGCTCGAGCGCCTTCTCGACGGCGACGACGGCCCGGTCCACTCCCGCGCAGTAGCCGCGCGGCGCGGCCAGCAGCACCTTCCGGTCGCCGTCCACCGGGACCGCCGCGATCTCCTCAGGAGAACGACGACGGCGGGGCACGACCGGGGTGGGGACGGAGACGGCGGTGGTCATGTCCCCATCGTACGGGCGGGGGCCCGCGTCACCGGGCCTCGCGGGCTCCGGTCAGCGCTGGGCTGAACCGGGCCGAGACCGGCCGGCCACGAGCCGCCCGACGAGACCGGCGGCCAGCAGCACCGCTCCCCAGACCGCGAGCCCGACGACCCACGGGACGGCGGCACCGCCCGCCAGGTCGACCAGCCGGTAGCGCAGGTAGTCCGCGAGGCCGGGAGCGTTGGCGTCGCCGGCGACGGCGCTGCGGACGAGGACGCCGGCCGCCACGAGCAGGCCCGTGCCGAGCAGCACTCCGACGCCGAGCCAGCCGACCGTCGTCGTGCGCCGGTGGGCCACGAGCAGGGCCAGGACAGCGGCGACGGCGGCACCGACGAGGGCCGCGGTCGCGTTGCCGGAGGCACGCACGACGGTCCCGGCCAGGCCGGCCTGCTGGGAGGCACCGAGGTCGACGACGACGGCGTCGTCCGGCACGAGCGACCCGCCGGCCGGCAGGCTGAGACTGCCGGCGGCCTTGTCCGCGAGGAGCTTGACCAAGGGCTGGATGTCGGCCTGCAGGGCGTCCGGTTTCGCGGGGTCGGTCATCGTCGCCAGGCTCAGGTCGTGGCTGCGCTGCATGGTGCGATCCCAGGCCCCGGGGAAGCCCGGGTCGGTGGTCAGGGCCTGCGCGGACCGGTCGACCAGCCCGGCCGCGGCGTCCTTGAGCCCCTCCGGCAGCGCGATGCGGCTCCGTGCCTGCCCGGCGACGGTGGTCGCCAGCCGATCGTGCAGGCCGGTGTCCGCGGAGAGCGGCGAGGTGAGGGCGACGAAGCCGTTCGTGTCGACGACCGTGCGCTGGACGGCCGTGGCGGAGATGCCGGCCAGGATCAGGACGACCGCGATCAGGCCGAGCAGGAAGGACACCGCGGTGCGGAGCATGGACAACCTCGAGACGATGACGGAAGAACAGGCAGGCCTATTCGCGGCCGCGCGTTGTCCACAGGTTCAGGGCGTGCGGACGCACGGCCGCGGTTATGGGGACGGTGGGTGGTAAGTGTAGAACATGAGCCAACCCCGTCAGTCGTCCGAGCCCCTGCGCCCGGCCGCCAAGCCGCACGCGAACGGCGCGGCGCATGGTGGTTCGACGAGCGGTGCTGTGGAGGGTGGCGGGGCGGTCGGCGTCGTCGACGGGGTCACCGTGACGGGCCTGGAGCGTGCGGAATCGACGCCGTCCGGGTCCGGCTCGGCATCCGGGGACACGCCGGCCACCCTGCCCGCCACCGCCGCCGAGACGTCGGCGGACTCCCCGTGGCCGCTGCGGGTGCTGTCCCAGAAGCTGAAGACCTACATCGAGCGGGCGCCGTTCGCGTGGGTCGAGGGCCAGGTCATCGAGCTGAACCGGCGCGCGAACGTCACCTACCTGACCCTGCGGGACACGGACGCCGAGGTCTCGTTCTCCGTCGCCGTCCTCGGCCGCGTGCTGGACCAGTTGCCGGTCCCCCTCGAGCGCGGCGCCCGCGTGGTCGCCCAGCTCAAGGCCGACTTCTGGATGAAGACCGGCCGGCTGTCCATGCAGACCCGCGACATCCGGCCCGTGGGCCTGGGCGACCTGCTCGCCCGCATCGAACGGCTCCGGCAGGCCCTCGGCGCCGAGGGGCTCTTCGCCGCCGAGCGGAAGCTGCCCCTCCCCCGGCTGCCCCACCGGATCGGCTTGATCACCGGCCGGAACTCGGACGCCGAGAAGGACGTCCTGCGCAACGCCGCGCTGCGGTGGCCGGCCGTGCAGTTCGAGATCCGCGAGGTCGCCGTCCAGGGAGTCACCGCCGTCGCGCAGGTCAGCGCCGCACTGCGGGAGCTCGACGAGCACCCCGAGGTGGACGTCATCGTCATCGCCCGCGGCGGCGGCTCGCTCGAAGACCTGCTGCCGTTCAGCAACGAGGACCTCGTCCGCGCCGTCTCCGCCGCCCGCACCCCCGTGGTCAGCGCCATCGGCCACGAGGCGGACCGGCCCATTCTCGACGACGTCGCGGACCTGCGCGCCTCCACGCCGACGGACGCCGCCAAGCGGATCGTGCCCGACGTCGCCGAGGAGCTGCAGCGCATCGCGCAGGCGCGGCAGGTGCTCGACCGCTCCGTCCGGTCGCTGCTGCACCGCGAGACCGACCGGCTCGCGGGCCTGCGCAGCCGGCCGGTGATGCTGCGCCCCGAGACGATGCTGACCGCCCGCGCCGAGGACGTCGAGCGGATGCGGCACCGCGCCCGGCGCGCCACCGAGATCGCCGTGCACCGCGCCACGGACCGGGTCGCGCACCTGCGCGCCCAGATGCGCTCCCTCTCCCCGCAGAACACGCTGGACCGCGGGTACGCCGTCGTCCAGCTGGCCGACGGGTCCGTCGTCCGGTCCTCGGGCCAGACGCAGCCGGACGACCGGGTACGCATCCGGGTCGCCGCCGGCGAGATCGGCGCCCGCGTGTTCGCGGTCAAGGAACCCGACGACGGCCCCGCCGTCCCCACCGAACCCTCGCAGCCAGGAGAGCCCGACGATGAGTGATGCCACCCCGTCCCCCACGACCACCGGCGGAGCAGCCGACGACGGCACCGCGAGCGGCGCGAAGAGCCCGAAGAGCGCGGGCCAGCGGAGCGGTGATCAGAGCGGTGTGGATCAGCTCAGCGGTGTCGATCAACTGAGCTATGAGCAGGCCCGCGAGGAGCTGGTCGCCGTCGTCAACCGGCTCGAGGCCGGTGGCGCGAGCCTCGAGGAGTCGCTCGCCCTGTGGGAGCGCGGCGAGGCCCTGGCCAACCGCTGCGAGCAGTGGCTGCACGGCGCCCAACAGCGGCTCGAGGCCGCCCGCCCGCGGAAGGACGCCGAGCACGACTGACGCATCGCCACTCCTCGAGAAGCGGCGGGCGGGACCGACGCGTCGCAGGCTGCAAACCGGACCGACGCGCCGGCCGCCCGCGTCTCAGAGGGCGGCGAGCCGCGCCTTCTCGGCCTCGACGTCGAAGTCGGCGGCCGGCCACTGCGGGTCGATTCCCCGCAGTGTCTCCAGCAGCAGGTGCTGCACCGCGAGTCGGGCGTACCACTTCCGGTCCGCGGGCACGACGTACCAGGGCGCCAGCTCCGTCGAGGTCCGGTCGACGGCGATCTGGTAGGCCTGCTGGAAGTCCGGCCACAGGGCCCGGTCGTCCAGGTCGCCCGGCCGGTACTTCCAGTGCTTGTCCGGACGCTCGAGCCGCTCCCCCAGCCGCGCCTTCTGCTCCTCGGGGCTGATGTGCAGCATGACCTTGATGATCCGGGTGCCCGCGGTGGAGACCTGACGCTCGAACCGGTTGATCTCGTCGTAGCGCTTCTCGATCGTCTCCAGCGGCGTCAGCTTGCGCACCCGGTGCACCAGCACGTCCTCGTAGTGGGAGCGGTCGAACACGCCGATCTGGCCGGGCGTGGGCAGCTTCCGCCGCACGCGCCACAGGAAGGTGTGCCGCTGCTCCTCGGGGGTGGGCGCCTTGAACGCCGTCAGCGCGATGCCCTGCGGGTCGACGGCGCCGACGACGTGCCGCACGATGCCGCCCTTGCCGGCGGTGTCCATGGCCTGCAGCACGAGCAGCACCGAGTCGGTGGCACCGCCCTTCGAGGCGGCGAAGAGCCGCTCCTGGAGGTCGGCGAGTTCGGTCGTGCCCGCGTCGAGCTCCTCCTTGCCGGCGGCCTTGTCGCCGGAGAAACCGGGCGTCGAGCGCGGATCCAGCGCGGCGAGGTCGAAGCCGAGCTTGACGCGCAGCAGGTCCGCGGTGTCCGCGCCGAGCAGGCTGTCCCGCGCCTTGCCGCCCTTCGCGTCGTCGGGCGCCGCGTCCTTCTTCGCCGAGGACTTCTTGGACGAGGCCTTCGTGTCGCTCTTCTTCGCCATGGTGCTCCTTCGTCGCCGCACCGGCTGTCGCACCGGATGGCGACCAGCCTAGTCAGCGCCCCGCGCGGCGCCAGCCGGTCAGCGTTCGCGCCAGTCCGTGAGGAAGTCGCCGATCCGCTCCAGCGCTTCCTCGAGGATGTCGACGCCGGGCAGGGTGACGAGCCGGAAGTGGTCCGGGGCGATCCAGTTGAAGCCCGTGCCGTGGGTGACGAGGATCTTCTTCTCCCGCAGCAGCTCGATGACGAACGTCTCGTCGTCGTCGATCCGGTAGACCTCCGGGTCCAGCCGCGGGAACAGGTAGAGCGCGCCCTTGGCCTGCCGGCAGCTGACACCGGGCATGTCGTTGAGCATCCGGTGGGCCAGATCGCGCTGCTCCTTGAGCCGGCCGCCGGGCAGGATCAGGTCGGTGATCGACTGGTATCCGCCGAGCGCGGTCTGGATGGCGTGCTGCGCGGGCACGTTGGCGCACATGCGCATGTTGGCCAGCAGGGTGAGCCCCTCGAGCAGGTTCTCGGCGCGCCGCTTCGGCCCGGAGACGGCGACCCAGCCGCTGCGGAACCCGCACACTCGGTAGGCCTTGGACAGACCGGAGAAGGTGAAGGTCAGCACGTCGTCCCCCGCGTACGTCGCGGTGTGGTGGTGCACGGCGCCGTCGAACAGGATCTTCTCGTAGATCTCGTCGGAGAGCAGGATCAGGTCGTGCTCGCGGGCGATCTGCGCGATACCCTCGACGATCTCCCGGGAGTACACGGCACCGGTGGGGTTGTTGGGGTTGATCAGCACGAGCGCCTTGGTGCGGTCGGTGATCAGGGACCGGATGTGCTCCAGGTCCGGGTTCCAGTCGTTCTCCTCGTCGCACACGTAGTGCACGGGGGTGCCGCCGGACAGGGACACCGCGCCGGTCCACAGCGGGTAGTCGGGCGCCGGGACGAGGATCTCGTCGCCGTTGTTCACCAGGGCCTGCAGCACCATGGTGATCATCTCGGAGACGCCGTTGCCGATGAACACGTCGTCGACGCCGATGTCCATGATCCCGTGCGACTGGTAGTACTGCGAGACGGCGGTGCGGGCCGAGAAGATACCGCGCGAGTCGCTGTAGCCCTGCGCGGTGGGCAGGTTGCGGATCATGTCGACGAGGATCGCGTCCGGCGCCTCGAACCCGAAGGGCGCCGGGTTGCCGATGTTCAGCTTGAGGATGCGGTGACCCTCGGCCTCCAGTCGCTGGGCCTCGGTCAGGATCGGTCCGCGGACGTCGTACCGGACATGGGCGAGCTTGGTGGACTGGGTGAAGGTTCGCATGTACTCACCATGGCACGGGGCGGTACCGCCCGGCCGGGATTGAACGCCTCGGACGCGAGAACGCCCGGGCCAATCCGCGGTCGGTGGCACCTGTCGCGGATCGGTCCCGGGCGTTCTGCTCGAGCGGGTCGCTCGGAGGGAACCTCGAGGGCGTGGCCCTACTTGGTGATTCCCTTCTGCTTGAGCCACTGCGCGGCGGCGTCCTTCGGGCTGGTCTTGGCATCGCCGGAGACCATCCGGTTGAGGTTGATCAGGTCGTCCGTGGTCAGCTGGGCGGACACCTTGTTCAGTGCGTCGGTCGCCTGACTGGACAGCTTGCCGTCCTTGATCAGCGGGAGCACCTGCTGGGCGATGAAGTTGTTCTTCGGGTCCTCCAGCACCACGAGGTCGTTGTCCTTGATCGCCGGGGTGGTGGTGAAGATGTCGGCCACCTGCACCTTGTCGTCCAGCAGCGCCTTCTGGGTGACCGGGCCGCCGCCGTCGCTGTAGGGCTCGAAGGCCTTCGGCGTGCAGTTGTACTTCGACTTCAGCCCGGGCAGGCCGTAGGCGCGCTCCTGGAACTCCGGCGGGCCGCCGATGGTCAGCTGGTCGCAGACCTTGCCCATGTCGTCGATGCTCTTGAGGTTGTACTTCTGCGCGGTCGCCTTGGTCACGACCATGGCGTCCTTGTCCTCGGCCTTGGAGGTGTCCAGTGCCTTGAGGCCGCTCGGCAGCTTGCCGGGCAGGGCCTTGGTGATGTCGTCCGCGCTGACGGCGGTCGAGGACTTGTCGAAGTACTGCAGCAGGTTGCCCGAATAGTCCGGGACCACGTCGATGGACCCCTCGGTCAGGGCCTTGATGTAGACCTCGCGGGAACCGATGTTCGGCTTCGTCGAGGCCTTGCCGCCGGCGCCGTTGATGGCGCCGGCGTAGATCTCGGCGATGATCTGGCTCTCAGGGAAGTTCGCGGAGCCGACGACGACGGTGTCGGCGGGAGCGGCCGAGGCCGAGCTGCCGCCGTTCTGCAGCGGGTTGGACCCGGACCCGCCACCGCAGGCGGCGACGGAGAGCGTCAGGGACAGGGCCCCGGCGACCGCCGCGACCCGGGCTGCGCGCCCCCTGGTGAACAGCGCTTTCATGGTTTCTCCTCGTGGTGCGCCCGCACCGGTCGGCGGCGGGCTCGGTTTGAACGGGACGACGGCGCCGTCCGTGTCTGGGTGAAGTGTTGCACGCTCATGCGGTGACCGGCTCGCGTCGCGTCCGCCGGCGTCGCACGGCCGGCACGGCCCGCAGCCCCGGCGAGACGATCAGCCGCGAGAGCAGCGCGAGGACGAGGTCGACCAGGATGGCCAGGACCGCGATCAGGACGGAGCCGCCGAGCATGCGCGGGTAGTCCTGCACGGCCAGGCCGTCGATCAGGAAGCGGCCGAGGCCGCCGAGGTTGATGTAGGCCAGCACGGCGACGGTCGCGATGATCTGCAGGATCGCCGCCCGGAAGCCACCGATGATGACGGGCAGGGCATTGGGCACCTCCACGGTGAAGAGGATCTGCAGCTCCGTCATCCCCACCGCCCGCGCCGCGTCCTTCGTCTCCGCGCCCACCGCGGCGATGCCGCTGTACGTCCCCGCCAGCAGCGGCGGGATGGTGAGGATCACGAGCGCCAGGATCGGCGGTAGCAGGTCCCCGCTGAGCAGCAGGACGAAGAGGATCAGCAGGCCGAGCGTCGGCAGGGCGCGCAGGGCGCCCGCGATGCCGACGACGACCTGGCGGCCCCGTCCCGTGTGCCCGACGTAGAGCCCTAGGGGCACGGCGACGACCGCGGCGATCACCAGGGTCAGCGCCGAGTACTCGAGGTGCTCGACGATGCGGTGCGGGATGGCCGTGTTCATGGCCGTCCAGTTCATCGGGTCGGTGAGGAACTCCCACGTCTGCCCGACGACGCTGTCCGAGGTGTAGGTGGTCACGGGCCCACCGCCTTCCGGGCTCGGGTCCAGGGCGTGAGCGCCCGTTCGATCAGCACGAGGATCGCGTCCATCACCAGCGCCAGCAGCAGCGTGATGACGATGCCGGTGATCAGCGGCGTCATGAAGTCCCGCTGCAGACCGTCGGTGAACAGCAGCCCCAGGCTCGGGATGCCGATCACCGCGCCGACGCTGACGAGCGAGATGTTGCTGACGGAGACGACCCGCAGCCCCGCGATCAGCACGGGGATGGACAGGGGCAGGTCGACCGTGAAGAACCGCCGGACCGGGGTGTACCCGACGGCGACGGCGGCCTGCCGGACCGTGTCGTCGACCGAGCCGAACGCGTCCACGCAGGAGCGCACGAGCAGCGCCACCGCGTAGATGGTCAGCGCGACGATGACGTTGGTCAGGTCGAGCACCCCGGTGCCGAGGACGACGGGCAGGATGATGAACAGCGCCAGCGACGGGATCGTGTAGAGGATGGAGCTGGCCGAGAGGATGACCGTCGAGACCGGTCGGCTCAACCGCGCCAGCTGGGCGATGGGGATCGAGACGATCAGCCCGAAGATCAGCGGCAGGATCGACTGGACCAGGTGGATCCCGGTCAGCTGCGCGATGTAGGGCGCGTTCTCCGCGACCCAGGTCATCCGCGGACCGCCGACTCCCCGGACGCGACGCGCGCCTGCAGGCCCGCCCGGTCGCGTTCGATCACGCCGACCACCTCCGACGGGCGCAGGATGCCGCGCACCACGCCGGACTCGTCGACGGCCACCCCGATGCCGGCCGGGGAGCTGAGCGCGGCGTCGAGGGCGCTGCGCAGGGAACTGCCCTGCCGGTACAGGGAGCCGCCCGGGATCAGGTCGGCGGCGGTGAACCGGTCCCCGGCGGGGCGCTGGTCCGGCCCGAGCCACCCGGCGGGCCGGCCGTCGTCGTCCACCACGAGCCGCCAGCCCGGGGCGATGTCGCCCGTGGCCGCCGAGAGCACGGTCGGATCGACGGGGTGGATGGTCAGGCCGGAGGGTTCGGTGAAGGACAGGTGCCGGAACCCGCGGTCGCGGCCGACGAAGGAGGCGACGAAGTCGTTGGCCGGCGCCCGGAGGATCTCCTCCGGGGTGGCGAACTGGGCGAGCTTGCCGCCGACCGCAAAGACGGCGACCTTGTCCCCGAGGATCGTGGCCTCGTCGATGTCGTGGGTGACGAAGACGATGGTCTTGGCGATCTCGCGCTGCAGCCGCAGCAGTTCCGCCTGCAGTTCGTCGCGCACGACCGGGTCCACGGCGCTGAACGGCTCGTCCATGAGCAGGACGGGCGGGTCCGCCGCGAGCGCGCGGGCCACCCCGACGCGCTGCTGCTGGCCACCGGAGAGCTGAGCGGGGTACCGCCTGGCCAGGGCCGGGTCCAGGCCGACCGTCTCGAGCAGTTCCGAGGCGCGCGTGCGGGCGGACCGCCGGTCCACGCCGTTCAGGCGCGGCACGGTGGCGATGTTGTCCAGCACGGTGCGGTGCGGCATGAGGCCGGCGGACTGCATCACGTAGCCCATCGACCGGCGCAGCTGCGCGGCCGGCTGGGAGGCGACGTCCTGCCCGTCCACGGTGATGGTGCCGCTGGTCTGCTCGACCATCCGGTTGATCATCCGCAGCGAGGTGGTCTTGCCGCAGCCCGAGGGCCCCACGAAGACGGTGATGCGACCGCGGTCGATGTCCATCGAGAGGTCGTCCACGGCGCGTTGCCCGCCGCCGTACGTCTTCGTGACCTCACGGAACCGGATCATGGGTTCTCCGACCGCAGTGGTCATCGTCGCTGCCCTTCCCTCGAACGGATGGAGGTGGTGCGAAGTTTCGACCAAGCGTAGCCCGGTGGTGCCGGAAATCGAGACACCATCGCAGGTCAGGAGCCCTCCGGCGTCATGCTAGCTGCTGACCTGCGGTGATCGGAGCGGCTGCGGACAGCGTCAGTCCTGGACGTAGAGCAGGCGCTTGTTGACGAACTCGTCCATGCCGAGCGGGCCCAGCTCGCGGCCGTAGCCGGAACGCTTGACGCCGCCGAAGGGCATGCCGGCGCCCTCCGCCTCGGCGGCGTTGACGTTGGCCATGCCGGACTCGAGCTCCTCGGCCACCTTCCGGGCCCGCTCCGGGTCGGTGCTGAACACGGCGCCGCCGAGGCCGTACGGGGTGTCGTTGGCCAGGGCGAGCGCCTCGTCGTCGTTCTCCACGCGGTAGACGACGGCGACCGGGCCGAACAGCTCCTCCCGGTACGCGGCCATCTCGGGGGTGACGCCGGTCAGCACGGCGGGGGCGAGGTACGCGCCCGGACCGTCCACCAGGGTGCCCCCGGCGTGCAGGGTGGCACCCGCGTCGACCGCGGCACGGATCTGCGCGG
The DNA here is from genome assembly GCF_036881825.1 of Tersicoccus mangrovi. Classification (NCBI taxonomy): domain Bacteria; kingdom Bacillati; phylum Actinomycetota; class Actinomycetes; order Micrococcales; family Micrococcaceae; genus Tersicoccus; species Tersicoccus mangrovi. The sequence goes on from NZ_JBAJMW010000001.1 coordinate 139,146, forward strand.
CCAGGTTCTCCGCGGCGGCGCGGGAGGACAGGGGCGCATAGGTGCCGGGGGTCTCCGCGGCCGGGTCGCCGGGGGTGAGCGCCTGCGCCTGGCGGGTCAGCTCGGCGACGAAGTCGTCGTGGATGTCGGCGGTGACGATCATGCGCTTGTTCGAGTTGCACGCCTGACCGGTGTTGCCCATCCGGGTGGCGAAGGCCGACCGGGCGGACTCGGCGACGTCCGCGGAGTCGAGCACGATGTAGGGGTCCGAGCCGCCGAGCTCGAGCACGACCTTCTTGAGGTTGCGCCCGGCGATCTCGGCGACCTTCGCGCCGGCCCGCTCCGAGCCGGTGAGGGAGACGCCCTGCACCCGCGGGTCGGCGATGATCTCAGCCACCTGTTCGTGGGAGGCGAAGAGGTTGACGTAGGCGCCGGCGGGGACTCCGGCGTCGTCCATCAGCTGCTGCAGCGCCAGCGCCGAGCGGGGGCAGCTCTCCGCGTGCTTGAGCACGATGGTGTTGCCGGTGACGAGGTTCGGGGCGGCGAACCGGGCCACCTGGTAGTACGGGTAGTTCCACGGCATGATGCCCAGCAGCACGCCGACCGGACGCCGCTGGATGACCGCGCGACCGCCGCCGGAGGCGGTGATCTCCTGGTCGGCGGCGAGGGCGGGGCCCCGCTCGGCGAAGTAGCCGAAGATCTCGGCGCAGAAGACGACCTCGTCCCGCGCCTCGGCGAGCGGCTTGCCCATCTCCTCGGTGATGATCGCCGCGAGCTCGTCGACGCGCTCGGCGAACAGCTGCCCGACGCGGGTGACGACGGCGGCCCGCTCCTCGATCGTCCGACGACGCCAGTCCTGGAAGGCCGTCTCGGCGGACGTCAGCGCGCGCTCGACGTCCTCGTCGGTCGCGGTGGGGAACTCGGCCAGCACCTCCCCCGTGGCGGGATTGATCGAGCGGTAGGCGGGGCCGGCGCCGGTGGAGCGGGCGGCGGTCGGGGTCGGGGACGTCATGGCGATCTCCTCGGGCGGGGTGGATTCGGGGTGGTCGGGCACAAGGACGGTGTGGGTGGCGACGGCGGTGCGCCGGTCACCCGGCCTCGGTGAGGTCGTGGGTGGAGTCGTTCAGGGCCGTGGCGTCGGCGTCCCACAGGGCGAGCACGGCGGACGCGAGGCGGTCCTCGAGGCCGGCCAGGGCCTTGACCCGCAGGATGACGGCGGCGGCTGCCGGAGCCTGGCCGGCGTCCCGCGCGGCCTTCGCGAAGCCCTGCGCGACCGCGCGGGTCCAGGCCTCGGATGCGGCCTTGACCGCCGCGTAGTTGGCGCCACCGGCGAGCGGCCGCGCGACGGCGGTGGACGAGACGATGGCGAGCCGGCCCGCGGACGAGGCGCGCAGGTCGGCGTCGAACGCGCGGCTGACGAACCGGAGCGCGGTCAAGGAGCCCTCCAGGGCGCGGTAGTCGGCGTCGGTCTGCCCGGCGAGGCCGCCGCCGCCGCGCCAGCCGCCGACGAGGTTGAGGAGGCCGTCGACACGCACACGGTCGGCGTGCAGCCGTTCGGCGAGCGCGTCGACCTGCCGCTCGTCGGTCAGGTCCACCGTCTCGGTGCGCGCACCGAGGGTCGCGAGCGCCGCCAGTTTCCCGGAGTCACGGCCCGTCGCGACGACATGCGCCCCGGCGGCGGTCAGGGCGCGAGCCACGGCGTGACCGGACGCGCTGGTGGCGCCCGCGATCAGGACGGTGCGCCCGGCCACGCCGTGGGAAACGGCCTGGTCGGGCTGTGCCGGCGGCTCGTGCTGCTGCTCCGTCGTCTCGCTCACCGTTCCATCCTCCCCCACGGGCGCCGGTCAGGCCGCCGTCCCGCGGATGCCGGCGGTCGAGTCGATGACCGCCCGCATCTTCCGCTCGAGTGCCTCGAAGAACATGGAGAGGGGGAACTCGTCGTCCATCACGAGGTCGGTGTAGCCGCGCGGCGGACCGGCGAGCACCTCGCGCGGCAGCCCGGCCGCCCAGACCGAGGCGGGGTTGGGCGTGACGACGGAGGCGACGAGCTCCCACGCCTTGAGCCAGTGCACGGTCTTCGGCCGGTCGATGGACTCCCAGTACAGGGTGTCGATCGCGTCGCCGAGCTCGACCACGGCGTCGGCGACCCGGTCCGCGTCGACGCTCAGCTCGACGTCGCGCCACTCGAGCACGTGCCGGCGGTGCAGCCAGGCGAAGAGCAGCTGTCCGCCCAGGCCGTCGTAGTTGCGGACGCGGGAGCCGGTGATGGCGAACCGGAAGATGCGGTCGAACAGCACCGCGTCCTGCACGAGCGCCGCGTGCAGGCGGGTCTGTTCCTCGATCGGCGTGAGCGTCTCGCCCGCCGCGGCCCGCGCGTCGAGCCGGCGCTCGATGGCGACCGACTCCCGGAACGCCGTCAGGTCGCAGCGCAGTTCCTCGAGGGCGTAGAGGAAGAAGGGCATCCGCTGCTTGATCATGAACGGGTCGAACGGCAGGTCGCCGCGCATGTGGGTGCGGTCGTGGATCAGGTCCCACATGACGAAGGTCTTCTCCGCCAGGTCCTGGTCCTCCAGCAGCGACGCGGCGTGGTCGGACAGCCGCAGCTTCGTCGTCGTGGCGGCCGCGGCCACCACGCGGCGGTACCGTGCCGCCTCCCGGTCCTGGAAGATGGCGCCCCACGTGAACTCGGGGACTTCCCGGACCGCGACGGTCTCGGGGAAGAGCACGGCCGAGTTCGTGTCGTAGCCGGGCGTGAAGTCGACCAGGCGCAGGGACAGGAACAGGCGGTTGCCGTAGTCGCCGGCCTCGAGCTCGGCGATGAACTCGGGCCAGATCGTCTCGACGACGAGCGCCTCGACATGCCGGGCGGCCGAGCCGTTCTGCGTGGTCATCGGGAAGACGACGAGGTGGCGGACGCCGTCGACGCGGTGGCGCTGGGGGGAGAAGGCGACGAGCGAGTCGAGGAAGTCCGGCACGCCGAAGCCGCCGTCCGCCCAGCGGGCGAAGTCCCGGGGCAGGGCCTGAAGGTAGGCCGCGTCGTGCGGGAACGCGGGGGCGAGCTCGGCGACGGCCGCCACGATCACGTCCACCTCGGCACGTGCTTCGGGGTGGTCGGCGGGATCCGGCACGGACCCGTCCGTGGCCTGCCGGGACTGCAGCCGGGTGGCCGCCGCCTTCAGGCGCAGCCACGCGGCACTGGTCTCGACCGCGCCCGCGTCGGTGCTCGCCACCGCGGTCACCTCGGTCTCCATCTCGGCGGGAACGACGACGTCCTCGACGACCTCGGGTTCGCCGATGATGGCCGGTGTCGCCTGCACGGACATGGACATGATCAACCCTCCTGTCGTCGAAGCCGTATATTTTCCGGCTCTAATCACATTCAACAGGATTATCTTTGGCTTCCGGCGGCTTGGTGTCAATCCGGCGCGCGGCTCACTGGTAGCCTGCCGCCATGGACGACCCCGTCGACATCCGGCTGGCGACCGAGGTCTCCCACGACCCCCGCGCCACGCTCGCCCAGCTCTCCGACCGCGTCGGCCTGTCCGTCTCCGCGGTGCAGGCACGTCTGAAGAAGCTCGAGAGCACGGGGGTGATCGTCGGCTACCGGGCGCTCCTCGACCCGGAGGCCGTCGGCCGGCCGCTCTCGGCCTTCATCGAGATCACGCCGCTGGACCCCCGGCAGCCGGACGACGCGCCGGAACTGCTCGAACCGCTCACGGCGATCGAGGCCTGCCACTCGGTGGCCGGCGACGCCGCCTACATGCTCTTCGTCCGGGTCGCGTCACCTCGCGAGCTCGAGGCGCTGGTCAACGAGATCCGGCACCGGGCGTCCGTGAACACCCGGACCACCGTCGTGCTGCAGACGTTCTACGAGCACCGGCCGATGCTGGCCGCGACCGACTGAGGGCGGCGCACACCCGAGACGGGCACCGCTGTCCACAGGACGCGCCGACGGATCATCCGTCGGCGCGTCTCGTGTCAGTGCTCCGTGTCAGTGCTCCGTGCCGGAGCTCGTCGGCGTCAGCGCAGGGCGTCGCCGTCGTCCGCACCGGGACGGACGTAGCGGTGCCCGGCCTCGGAGGCCTTCTGGTCCGCCTGCTCTCGGGTGACGCCGTAGTACCGGTAGAGGACTTCCTCCCGGCCGCGGTTGAGGTCCTTGGCCACCTCGACCTCGGGGCTGTCCTTGAGCACGTCGGCGCTGAACGGGACGGTGGCGGCCTCGTCGGTGTGGCCGAGGAGGCCGATCGGGACGAACGCCTGCTTGCCGCGGGTCTTGACGGTGACCCAGGTCGGGGCGCCGTTCTCGTTGTCGAGGTAGACCTGGCCGATCTTGCCGACCTTCTCCCCCGCGTCGTCGAGCACGGTGCGTCCGAGGAGGCTGTCGATCCTGATGTCCGGGCTCATGCGTGCTCCTTCTGCTGGGTTCTGCTCATGGTCGTGCCTGCTCGTGGCGGTGCTGCCGCCACGTCGTCCTGCCATCGTCGCCGAGCGCGACGGGCGGCGCAACGCCGGTCCGGCGGACACCTCGCCGCGGAGCGGCAGGGTCGCGCCGGGTCCGGGGCGGCGTCAGGACTCCGTGTAGCTCTCCAGCGCGATGCCGGCTGCCCGGTCGGCGAGCAGCTGCAGCACCCCGTGGACCGGTTCCTGGTCGAGCACGCGGACGTCGGCGTATCCCCGGTCGACCATGAGCGCCCTGAAAGCCCGCTGGGTGCGCGGCTGGTGCATCCCGATGCCGCTGCCCAGCACGATCGGCCCGGTCACCGGCAGCTGGCGCGCCACCTGGGTGGCCAGGTCCGCCAGGTGCTCGGCGCCGATCTGGATGATGCGCAGGGCGTCGCGGTCGCCCTCGTCGGCGGCCGCGTACACGACCGGGGACCGCGCGGCCCAGTAGCGCCGGTCGGTGCCGAAGTGGAAGTGGGCGATGAGCTGCTCGGGATCGGTGAGCCCGCACGCCTCGAGCAGTCCCGCGCCGAGCGAGCTGACGGGCTGGTCCAGGTTGAACCGGTGCAGGGTCGCGCGGGCGGCCTCCCGGGCCAGCCAGTAACCACTGCCCTCGTCGCCGAGCAGGTACCCCCAGCCGCCGGCGCGGGCGGTGCGGCCCGCGTCATTGCGGCCCCACGCGACGGAGCCCGTGCCGGCGATGACGGCGACGCCGGTGCTGGTGCGCCCCGCCGCGAGGGTGAGCCGCGTGTCGTGCACGGCGACGACCTCGGCGCCCGGGGCGTGCGGGGCGATCAGGTCGCGCAGGCGCTGGGCGTCCTCGGCGGTGTCGATGCCGCCGGAACCGGCGATCACCAGGTCCGGGCGGGGATCGCCGAGGGCGGCGAAGAGGTCGCGCAGGCTCTCGACCGCAGTCTGCTCGCTCACCGACTGCGTGTTGGCGCTGCCGGCCTGCTGCTCGTCCACGACGACGCCGTCGCGGATGAGCAGGGCACGGGTCTTCGAACCGCCGATGTCCATGCCGACGACGGTCGAACCGGGCCGGGCCGGGTCGGGCGTCGAGCCTGCCTGCGTCGGGCCGGGCCCGCTAGCGCCGGCGGGGTCGGCCGGGGTCCGGCCGGGGGTCTGGGTCATGGGCCCTACCCTACTGAGCCGTTCCGACCGGACCCGCGCGTGACGGCGCAGAGCCGCCCACCACGGTCGACCGCCGCATAATGGGGCGGTGATCATCGACAACGCCGTCTACGTGATGGGAGCGCGCACCACCGAGCCGCTGGACCTCGAGGAGACCTTCGAGACCATGCGGGCGTACGGCGGCATGGGCTGGATCGGGCTGTACCGGCCCTCCGAGGGCGAGATGAGCACGGTCTCCTCCGAGTTCGGGCTGCACCCGCTCGCGGTCGAGGACACCATCAACGCCCACCAGCGGCCCAAGGTCGAGCTGTACGACGACGTGCTGTTCACCGTGCTGCGGCCCGCCCGCTACGTCGACGCCGAGGAACGCGTGGAGTTCGGCGAGCTGCACGTCTTCACCGGCAAGGACTTCGTCATCACCGTCCGGCACACGGAGGCCTCCCCCATGGCGCCGGTGCGTCAGCGGCTCGAGGCGGACGGCGACCTGCTCGCGCTCGGGCCCATGGCCGTCCTGTACGCGATCATCGACCAGGTCGTCGACGACTACGGCCCGGTCGTCGACGGGCTGCAGACCGACATCGACCAGATCGAGGACCAGGTGTTCGCGGGCGACGCCGCCGTCACCCGCCGCATCTACGAGCTCTCCCGCGAGGTGATCGCCTTCCAGCGGGCCGTGCACCCGCTCGTGTACATGCTCGACCGGATCGGCGCCGGCTTCGACCAGTTCCCCGTGCACAAGGAACTGCGGCGCAACGTGCGCGACGTCGCCGACCACGTGGCCCGGGTCAACAGCCAGGTCGACGGGTTCCGGACCCTGCTGCAGGAGATCCTCCAGGTGGACTCGACGCTGACCACGAACCGGCAGAACGAGCAGGCCGCGGTGCAGAACGAACAGGTCAAGCGGATCTCCTCGTGGGCGGCCATCCTCTTCGCCCCGACCCTCGTGGCCAGCATCTACGGCATGAACTTCGACACGATGCCCGAACTGCACTGGCTGTTCGGCTACCCCTACGCGCTGGGCCTGATGGTCGGCATGGGCGTCGTGCTGTGGCTCGTGTTCAAGCACAACAAGTGGCTGTGAGCGGCGTGCTCAGACGGATCCGCGCCCTCGCCCGCCGGACCCACCGCGGCGCCCGGCCCGAGGTCGCCCTGCGCCTTGCGTCCACCCTGGACGCGCGGGCCCTCGACGCCTATGTGCGCCACGCGGACCTCGACGCCCTGCTCGGCGACGCCGGCCACCCCGTTCTCGGCACGACGGCGCAGCTGCGCCTGCTGACCCGGCTCACCCGTGACCGCCTGGCCGACCTGTCCGTGCCGGCGCGGGCCCGCGTGCTCGCCGCCCTGCAGACCGGCGCCACGACCGCGGTCGCCGAGCAGGCCGTCGTCCGCGTCTTCGAGGCGACGACCGGCGAGGACGACCTGCGGCTGCTCCGCAATCTCTGCGACGGCGACGGCACCCACCAGGACCTCGCCAAGCTCGTGTTCAGCGACGTCGACGACCCCGTGATCCGCGACCGGATCCTCCGTCACATCGCAGCGCACGCGGGCACCCACGGCGGCGTCAAGATCCTCTCCGACGTCGACGACACGCTCGTGGCCAACCTGAAGGACCGGTTCTACCCGCGCGGGTCGATCTACCCCGGCGCCGTCGCCTTCTACGATGCGCTGGACCGCGGTCCCGCCAGCACGCCGAACCCCATGGGCGACGTCGCCTTCGTGACCGCTCGCCCGTCCGACCCGTTCGGCCTGTTCGAGTCCGGCACGCACCGGATGGTGCGGGCCCGCGGCATCGGATCGGCCACGGTGCTCTCGGGCAGCCTGCTCAACCTGTTCACGCACGGCTCGATGGCCGCGAAGAAGGTCGAGAACGTGCGCGAGTACGTCCAGCTCTTCCCCGACTACGGCATCGTCTTCATCGGCGACAACGGGCAGGGCGACGTCGAGGTGGCGGAGCGGATCGTCGACTCCTGGCCGGACGCGCTGCGCGCCGTCTACATCCACGCCGTGCTGCCGGCCGCCGACGCGGAGCGGGAGCGCCTCGCCGGGCTCGGCATCACGCTCGTCAACACCCACGTCGGTGCCGCCGTCCACGCCCGGCAGGCGGGGCTGCTCTCGGACGAGCAGGCCGATGCGGTGGCCGCCGACGCGCGGGACGCCGTCGAGGCCGTGCGGTTCGCCGACGCCGAGGCGGAGCGGGGCGCACGGGCCGAGCTCGAGCGGGACCTCGCCGCGCTCTGAGGCCTGCCGCTACGGCGGCCCCGAGGGACAGTGGCCGGTGCTCAGCCGAGCGGGGCCCAGGTGGCCGGGCCCTTCGACCCGGCCGGATAGGACTGCAGGGGCACGACGTCGTCCTTCCACGCCTTCAGCACGGAGTCGACGATGCGCCAGCATTCCTCCGCCGCGTCACCACGGATGGAGAGCAGGGGGTCGGCGTCGAGCACGCCGCTGAGCACCTCGCCGTAGGCCAGCAGCTGGCCCTCCCCGAATTCGGACGTGAACACGGCCGGGTCGAGGGCGAGCGGGTCGCCCGGTCCGTTGACGTTGACGCTGAGGTCCATCCGGTCCGGCCCCAGCCCGAGGCGCAGCACGTTGGCCGGTCGCTTGCCGTGGAAACCCGTCGGGATCTCGGGCGCGTCCCGGAAGGTGATGACGATCTCGGAGCGCTTGTCGGCGAGTGCCTTGCCCGAGCGCAGCGTCATCGGCACGCCGGACCAGCGCCAGTTCCTCACCTCCACGGTGAGCTCGGCGAGCGTCTCGGTGTGGCGCGAGGGGTCCACGCCGTCCTCGTCCTTGTAGGCGGGAAGGCTCCGGCGCCCGATCTTGCCCGCGGTGTAGCGGGCCCGGCGTGACGACGCGGCCGGGTCGCCACCGAAGACGCGCGTGGCCCGCAGAGCGGCGGCCTTCGCGGTCCGGAGGTCGTCCTCGTCGAGGCTCGCCGGCGGCTCCATGGTGACGAAGGCGAGCGTCTGGAGCAGGTGGCTCTGGATCATGTCGACCATGGCGCCGGCGTGGTCGTAGTAGCGGGCACGGCCCTCGAGGCCGAGTTGCTCGTCGAACACGATGTCGATCTTCTCGATGTGCTCGCGGTTCCACAGCGGTTCGAACACCCGGTTGGCGAACCGCAGGCCCAGCACGTTCAGCACCGTGGACTTGCCCAGGAAGTGGTCGACCCGGAAGATGCGGTTCTCGGGGACGAGGCGCGCGAGCTGCTCGTTGAGGGCGTGGGCACTCTTCTCGTCGGTTCCGAACGGCTTCTCGAGGGCCAGCACCGTGCCGTCGGGCAGGCCCGTCTTCTCCAGCAGCGCGCAGCACGCCGCGGTGATGGCCGGAGGCAGCGCGAAGTAGATAGCCGGCGTCCCCGTGATGCCGTCGATGACGCGCTGGACGTCGTCGAGGTCGGTCACGTCCGCGCGCATGTAGGTGGCGTGCTTGACCAGGTCCGTGACAGCGGCGCCCTTGGCCGAGCTGGTCTCGAAGGAGGTCTTGAGGATCTGGGACAGCTTCGCATCGTCCCAGTCCTCGGCGCCGACGCCGATGAGGCGCAGCCGGCGCTTCTTCTCCCGCGTGAGCAGCTGGCCCAGGGCGGGCAGCAGGAGGCGGGAGGAGAGATCGCCGGTGACGCCGACGATGACGAGGGTGTCGATGCTCTGGGCCATGGGCCTACCCTAGACGCCCGCACTGGACGGTGGCCGGGCACGCGCCGGACGCCACGCGGCCCCCCGCCGCATGCGGTGCCCGGTTCCAGCTCAGGTCAGGGCGTCGCGCAGGGCGCGGCGCGCCTTCCGGTACTTCCGCAGCGCCGCCTCCTGCACCGCGGCTTCCGCCCCGGCAAGGGTTCCGGCCGCGAAGGCCACCGCGGTGGTCACGGCGCGGCGACCGGTGGCGGGGCGGTCGTGAAGGGTGCTGCGGATGAAGTCGGCGACGCCGACGCTGTCGTGGTGGGTGCCCAGGTGCTTCTGGATGCGGTGCGCCGCGTCGACGACGTCCTGCCGGCCCGGCGGCACGGCGACGTCGTGCGCCGTCAGCTCCTCGATCGTGTACCGCAGGCGCTTGGCCTTCTTGCGCACCTCGTGCAGGGCCGTCACGGCGTCACCCGGAGCGGCGCGCTTCGCCTTCCGTGCCAGCGTGAGCACGCGGGCGGCCTGCTCGTCGATGGTGCCGGCGAAGGCGGCGTCGGCGTCTCCGGCCAGGGCTCGGGTCGGCTCCCGCGCCGCCTCTCCTGCGGCGTCTCCTTCGGCGCCTCCGGCGGCCTCTCTCGCCGCCGCGGCGACGGCGGCGAGCACGGCCCCCAGGGTCTCCGGGCCGTAGCCGTCGAGCAGGGCGATCGCGCTGATGCGGTGGTCCTGGTAGGCGGCGACGGCGGCCTCGGTGAGGAGCCGGCCGGCCTCGTCCGCGTCGTCGGCGGCGGGAAGCGCGCCCCGGCCGAGTGCCTCGGCCACCAGCTCGGCATTCACCTCGGCGTCGCGCGCCAGTCCGAAGGCGCGGGCGGCGTCCCGCAGCCGGCCGGTGAGGGTCGGCAGGTCCAGCCCCGCGGCAGCGGCCGCGGGTTCGAGCTCGGCGGAGAAGGCGCCCAGCACCGAGCGGAGCCGCCGCAGCGTCACCCGGTACTGGTGCACCGCGTCCGGGGCGTCCTCGCGCGCACCCTGCTCGTGGGCCGCCAGGGCGGCCACCTGCTCGTCGACGACGGCGGCGAGCACGTCGCCGAGGGCTGCGGCCGCCATCAGGCGAACCTGCCGGTCGGCCGGGCGAGGCCGGCGAGCGCGGAGCCGATGGACCCGTGGCCGAACAGGACGACGCGCAGCGGCGCGGTCTCCGGCGTGGTGTCCGGCCCGGTCTCCGGTGCTGTCTGCTGCGGCCCGGTCTCCGGTGCTGTCTGCTGTGGCCCGGGGGCGGTGGTCGTCATGCGCTGGTCCTCTCCCGCGGAGCCGCTGCCCGGAATGCCCCGGTCGGCCGGGCGTGACGTGCGGTGGTCACCATGATGCCGCAGGCGAGCGGCTCGACGCTCCGGACGGCACACCTTGACCGGGCCGGACGGGCTCAGCCGGTGGGCCGCGTCGTCCGCCCCGCGCCGTCCGGCGGTAGCGTGACCGCCGTGGACGAGTTGTTCGGCGACGAGCTGGTGCCGCGGGCACCTCGGGAACTGGCGCCGGGAGCGGTGCACGTGCCCGGGTGGCTGTCGGCGCACCAGCAGCGGTGGCTCGTCGACCGGTTCCGGGAGTGGACGGCCGGGCCGGTGCCGCTGCACTCGTCGGTCATCCGCGGCCATCCGATGAGCGTGCGCACCGTGTGCCTGGGCTGGCACTGGCGGCCCTACCAGTACACGCGGGAGGCCGTCGACGTGAACGGCAACCGCGTGCTCGACGTACCGGACTGGATGGTGCGGCTCGGCCGTTCCGCCCTCGACGCGGCGCTCGGGCCCGGTGCCGGGTCGGAGTACACGCCGGACACCGCGCTGGCGAACTTCTACGACGACGACGCGACGATGGGCATGCACCAGGACCGGGACGAGCGCTCCCGCGCCCCCGTCGTCTCCCTCTCCCTGGGCGACCCCTGCCGGTTCCGCTTCGGCAACACCGAGACCCGCACCAGGCCGTACGAGGACCTCGAGCTTCGCTCGGGCGACCTGTTCGTCTTCGGCGGGCCGGCGCGGCTGGCCTATCACGGCGTCATGCGGGTGTTCCCGGGCACGGCGCCGTCGGACTGCGGGCTCGATCGCGGCCGGATCAACATCACGCTCCGGGAGACCGGGCTGGGCTGACGCCGTCGCGCGCGCCGTCGTCAGGCCTTCGGCACCTCGCGGTCCAGCGCCGCCAGCCAGGCCTTCGGCGACAGGTCCGACGGCATCCGCCAGTCCCCGCGCGGGGACAGCGAGCCGCCGGCGAGGACCTTCGGGCCGTTCGGCAGCGCGGACCGCTTGAACTGGTACACGGAGAAGCGGCGCAGGAAAACCTCGAGCCAATGCCGGATCTCGGCGAGGTCGTAGCTGCGGCGCTCGTCCTCGGGGTAGCCCGCGGGCCACTCACCGGCGTCGGCATCGGCCCAGGCGTGGTGGGCGAGGAAGGCGATCTTGCCCGGCCGGTAGCCCCGGCGCATCAGGTAGTAGAGCGCGAAGTCGTGCAGGGCGTAGGGCCCGATGGACGCCTCGGTGCTCTGCGGCTTCTCGCCGTCCTTCGTCGGGATCAGCTCGGGGCTGATCTCCGTGCCGAGGATCGCCGTCAGCACGTCGCCGGTGTGCTGGTCGACCCGGCCCGAGGAGACGACCCAGCGGATCAGGTGCTGCATCAGGGTCTTGGGCACACCCGTGTTGACGGCGTAGTGGGACATCTGATCCCCGGCGCCGTACGTGCACCAACCCAGCGCCAGCTCGGAGAGGTCGCCCGTGCCGACGACGATGCCGCCGCGCTGGTTGGCCAGCCGGAACAGGTAGTCGTACCGCAGCCCCGCCTGCACGTTCTCGAAGGTGACGTCGTAGACCTCCTCGCCCTCGCCGGCGGGGTGGCCCATCTCCTGGAGCATCTGCCGCGCGGTCGGCCGGATGTCGATGGTCTCGAACGTCACTCCGAGCGCCTCGGACAGCAGCTCGGCGTTGGACCGGGTGGCCGCGCTCGTGCCGAAGCCGGGCATCGTGAAGGCCAGGATGTCGCTGCGCGGCCGGCCGAGCCGGTCCATGGCGCGGGCACACACGATCAGGGCGTGCGTCGAGTCGAGGCCGCCGGAGACGCCGATGACCGGCTTCGTCGTCGGGCCGATCGCCCGCAGCCGCTGCTCCAGGCCGGCCACCTGGATGCTGTACGCCTCGTAGCAGTCCTGCGCGAGCCGGGTCTCGTCGTCGGGCACGAACGGGAAGCGGTCGAGCGGTCGCTTGAGCCCGATGTCGGTGCGCGGCGGGTCGAGCGTGAAGTCGACGGTGCGGTGGGTGGAGGCGATGTCGCCGCGGCCCCGGGTGTGGGCTGATCCTGCTCGGTCCGCGAGCGTCCGGCGGTTGTCGTCGAACGTGCCCTGCCGGCGCCGCTCCCCCGCGAGCCGGTCGAGGTCGACGTCGACGACGGTGGTGCGCGGGCCGTCGGGGAACCGCTCGGTCTCGCCGAGCAGGTCACCGTTCTCGTAGACGAAGGTCTGCCCGTCCCAGGACAGGTCGGTGGTGGACTCGCCGTCGCCGGCGGCCGCGTAGATGTAGGCCGAGAGGTAGCGGAACGAGGCGGACCGAGCGAGCAGCTTGCGGTCCTCGGCGCGGGCCACCGTGATGGGCGAGCCGGAGAGGTTCGCGTTGACGGTGGCTCCCGCGAGTGCGGCCTCCGCACCCGGCGGCACCGGTACCCACATGTCCTCGCAGATCTCGACGTGCAGGGTCAGGTTCGGCACGTCCACGGCCTGGAAGAGCAGGTCGGGGCCGAACGGCGCCGTCTGGCCGGCGACGGTGATCTCACCGCGGACGTCGTCGCCCGGGGCGAAGTGCCGCCGTTCGTAGAACTCGCGGTAGGTCGGCAGGTACGACTTCGGCGCCACCCCGAGCAGCCGGCCGCGGTGCACGACGGCGGCGACGTTGTAGATCCGGTTGCGCCAGGCCAACGGCAGGCCGACGACGAGCACGGTCATCAGGTCCGCGCTGCGCTCGAGGATGGTGGCCAGCGCGGCCTGCGCGTCGTCGAGCACGGTGGACTGCAGCAGGAGATCGTCGATCGCGTAGCCGGTGAGTCCGAGTTCGGGGAAGATCGCCACCGCGACGCCGTCGTCGCTGAACCGTTCCGCCTCGGCGAGCACCCTGGCGGCGTTCGCGGCCGGGTCGGCGATCGTCACCGGCAGGGTGCAGGCGGCCACCCGGGTGAACCCCTGGTGGTAGGCGGAGGCGAAGGTCACGAAGGCTCCTGACGGTGACGGCGGGCGGACGACGGCGGTGCTGCCAGCCTAGCCAACGGGCGGGAGGGGCAGGTCGACCGTGGCCGCTGCGGCACCACCGTCGTGACGCCGAGGAATGCCCCGCCGAGTGGACCGATGATGCCGCCGACAGCGCCGCCGAACGCATCAACCGCCCACCCGACGAATCAGCAGCGCCGAGTGGACCGATGATGTCACCGTCAGCGCCGCCGAACGCATCAACCGCCCACCCGACGAATCATCAGCGCCGAGTGGACAGCCGGCGTCGATGTCTCGAGGGCGAGCCCGAGTTCCGTGGACCGCCGTCGCGCACTACGCCGTCCGGACCCGCGGCGCGACATCCGTGGCGTAGAGCTCGATGCAGCGCATCAGCTGTTCGTGCGGCAGGGTGCCCATGCTGTACTTCAGGTCGAACCGGACGAGGTCGAGGTCCGCCGCGGCCTTCCGGATCCGCCGCGCCACCGTCTCCGGGCTGCCGACGAACAGCGCCCCGCCGTCGGCGCACTGCGCGTCGAAGTTGGCCCGCGACGCCGGGGGCCACCCGCGCTCCCGCCCGATGACGGCGTTGTGCGCGCTCCAGTGCGGCCAGTACTCCTCGCGCGCCTGCTCGTCCGTCTCGGCGATGTAGCCCGGGCAGTGCGCCGAGACCGGCGTGTCGGCGGGTTGGCCGAATTCGGCGAGCGCTCGCCGGAACAGGTCCCGCAGCGGCGCGAAGGCGGCGGGCCGGCCGCCGATGATGGCGAACTCCACGGCCAGGCCGTACCGGGCGGCACGGACGACCGACTCGGGGCTCCCTCCCACACCCACCCACGTCGGCAGCGGCCCGTGCTCGACCTCCGGGTACACGTGTTGCCCGCTCAGCGGGGCCCGCGTGCGGCCGGACCAGCTGACCGCGCCGCCCTCCCGGATCTTCGTCAGCAGGTTCAGCTTCTCCTCGAACAGCTGCTCGTAGTCCTCGAGGTGGTACCCGAACAGCGGGAACGACTCGATGAACGAGCCCCGGCCGAGCACCGTCTCCGCCCGTCCCGACGAGAGCGCGTCGAGGGTCGCGAACCGCTGGTGCACGCGCACCGGGTCGTCGCTGGAGAGGACGGTGACGGCGGAGCCGAGCCGGATCCGCTCGGTCCGCCCGGCGATCGCGGCCAGCACCACCTCGGGGGCGGAGATGGCGTAGTCGGCGCGGTGGTGCTCGCCGACGGCGATGTAGTCCAGCCCCAGCCGGTCGGCCAGCTCGGCCTCGGCGAGCACGTTCCGCAACACGACGGCGTGCGGCAGCGGCTCACCGTCCGGCCCGGTCTGCACGTCGCCGAAGGTGTTCAGTCCGAGCTGCAGCGTCACGGTGTCATCCTCGCAGGCACGTGGTCCCGTGCCCGCCGCGAGGGGCGTTCGCTCCGCGGCGGTGCCGCCGCACTCCGTCGAGAATTCACTGTCGGGGCTCATGGAGCCGGATGAGCCCCGACAGTGAATTCTCGAGGTGAGTAACGACGGCGCCACGTCTGGGAGAGGTCCGGACGAAGACGCCGATCAGCCCCGCAGCGACGCGAGCGCCCGGGTGGCCGCGTTGTACCCGCACATGCCGTGCACGCCGCCGCCGGGCGGGGTCGCCGCCGAGCACAGCCACACGCCGTCGATCCCGGTGACGTAGGGATCCAGGGCCGGCCGCGGCCGGGCGAGCAGCTGGAGCATCGAGTTGGCCCCCGTGATGACATCGCCGCCCACGAAGTTGGCGTTGTATCGCTCCCAGTCGGCGGGCGTCGTGACCGCCGTCCCCACGATCCGTTCCCGGGTCCCCGGCGCGAACCTTTCCAGCTGGGCGAGCACCGCGTCGGTCGCGTCCGCGGTGTACCCGTAGGGCACGTGCGCGTACGCCCACACGGGGTGCACGTTGCCGTTCGAGCGGGTCGGGTCTGCGAGGTACTGCTGGCCGACGAGGACGAAGGGCCGCTCGGGCATCCGCCCGTCGTACGCGTCCTGCTCCGCGGCGACGACCTCGGCCATCGTCCCGCCCACGTGCACCGTCCCCGCACGACGCGCGTCCGGGTTGGTCCAGGGCATGCCGCCCTCGACGGCGAGGTCGAGCTTCCAGGCCGCCGGCGCGCGACGGAATCGCTCCCACGCCCGGCGGACGCGGGGCGGCAGCGCTTCCCCGGCCACGCGGGCCGCGACGTCGGGCGCGAGGTCGAGCAGGGTCAGGTCGGTCGGGGGCAGCTGGGCCAGCGAACGGACGGTCACGCCGGTCTCCACGCGGCCGCCGTGCGCCTCGAGGATCCGCACGAGGGCGGCGCTGATGGCCGTCGACCCGCCCTCGGCCACCGGCCAGCCGACCCGGTGCCCCGCGGCGATCAGGGTGAGCCCGACGGCGGCCGTCGTCGGCCGGGTCAACGGGTGGATCAGGTGGGCCGCCGCGCCGGTGAAGAGGGCACGGGCCTGCGGCGTGGAGAAGAGCCGGGCAAGGGCGGTGGCCGGCAGTGCCGCGCGCGCTCCGAAGCGGGCGAGGGCGACGGGGTGGCGTGGCACGTGCAGCATCGGCTGCATCACCTCGCCGAGGATGGCGTCGACGTGCTCGGCGAGCGGGCCGAAGACGCGGCGCCAGGCGGCCCCGTCCGCCCCCATCCGGGCGCACGTCGCCTCGATCGAGCGCTCCAGCACGCCGGCGGTGCCGTCGTCGAGCGGATGCGCCAGGTCCAGCGGCGCCCAGCGCCAGGTCACGCCGTGGTCGATCAGGTCGACGTCGTGGAAGAACGGCGCGGCCAGGCCCATCGGGTGGAACGCGGAGCAGTGGTCGTGCAGCACGCCCGGCACGGTCAGCTCGCTGGTGCGGGTACCGCCGCCGACGGTGTCGGCCGCCTCGAGCACGGTCACGTCCACGCCCGCCCGGGCGAGCGTGACCGCGGCGGCCAGCCCGTTGGGGCCGCTGCCGACAACGGTGGCCGTGGTCATGTCCCCATCCCACCACACATGCCCCCGACGTAGGCTGGAGAGGTGGAGTGGTTCTCCGCGGACGACTACTGGTTCGCGCGGCTGCTGTTCCTGCGGGCACTGGCCGCCGTGTACCTCGTGGCCTTCCTCGTCGCCGTCAATCAGTTCCGGGCGCTGCTCGGGACGGACGGCATGCTGCCCATCCCCCGGTTCGTCGCCCGCGTCCCCTTCTCCCGCGCGCCGAGCATCTTCCACTGGCACTACACGGACCGGTTCTTCGCCACCCTCGTCGTCGTCGGCGCCGTGCTGTCCACCCTTACCCTCGTCGGGATCACCGAGATCCTGCCGCTGCCGGCCACGATGGCGGTCTGGCTCGTGCTGTGGGCGCTCTACCAGTCGATCGTCAACGTCGGGCAGACCTGGTACTCGTTCGGCTGGGAGTCGCTTCTGCTCGAGGTCGGGTTCCTCGCGATCTTCCTCGGCGACAACGCCACCGCCCCGCCGTTCCTCATGCTGATCGCCCTGCGCTGGGTACTGTTCCGGCTCGAGTTCGGCGCCGGGATGATCAAGATCCGCGGCGACACCTGCTGGCGGGACCTGACGTGCCTGAACTACCACCACGAGACGCAGCCCATGCCGGGCCCGTTCAGCTGGTACTTCCACCACCTGCCCGCGCCGCTGCACAAGGTCGAGGTGGCCGGCAACCACATCACGCAGCTGATCGTGCCGTTCGCCCTGTTCCTGCCGCAGCCGGTGGCCGGGATCGCCGCCGGCTGCATGATCGTCACCCAGCTCTGGCTCGTGATCAGCGGCAACTTCTCGTGGCTGAACTGGATGGCCATCGTGCTCGGCCTCTCGGTGCTGCCGGACGGATTCTGGCGGACGGTGTTCGGGCTCCAGCGCCTGGAGAACGTGCTCCTGCCCACAACGTCGACGCCGCTCTGGTGGGCCGTGCTCGTCACCGCGGTGGCGCTGCTGGTGCTCGTCCTCTCGTGGGCGCCGGCGAAGAACCTCGTCTCGCAGCGGCAGGCCATGAACGCCTCGTTCGACCGGCTGCACCTGGTCAACACCTATGGCGCCTTCGGCTCGGTGACGAAGATCCGCTGGGAGGTGGTGGTCGAGGGCACGACAGACCCGCACCCCGGCCCGGAGACCGTCTGGCTCGAGTACGGGTTCAAGGGCAAGCCCGGCGACGTGCACCGCCGGCCGCCCCAGTTCGCGCCCTATCACCTGCGGCTGGACTGGCTGATGTGGTTCGCGGCTCTCTCCCCCGGCTACGCCGAGCCGTGGTTCACCGCGTTCGTCACCCGACTGCTCGCCGGGGACCGCGCCACGCTGCGGCTGCTGCGGCACAACCCGTTCCCCGACGGGCCGCCCCGGTACGTGCGGGCGCGCCTGTTCCGCTACCGGTTCACGAGCCGTGCCGAACGGCGCGCGACCGGCGACTGGTGGGTCCGCACCGAGCAGTCGACGTTCCTGCCGCCGGTCTCGCTGTCGGCACGCACGGCCGGCCACCGGCGCTGAGCCGGCACCAAACCGCTGCTGACGTGCATCGATACCGCCCCGTCGCCGTCAGCGGCCACCCGTGTGCCCACCAGCACCGTGTGGCACGATGAGATCGATCGTCGCTCGGCCCGCCCGGTGCCCGCGGCCGCCGGCATCTCCAGGAGGCAACCGTGACCCTGTCCCGCACGCTGGTGACCGCCGCTGCTGCGGCGTACGCCGCCAACTGCGGCCTCGGTATCTCGGTCGCCGCCCGCTGGGTCGACACCTCGAACGTGCGCTGGGTGCACCACGGCCTCTACATCGTCACGAGCATGACGACGGCGGCCGCGACCGTCGTCGCCGGTGCCACCCGCTCTCCCGCCGCGATCGCCCTCGCGCCGGCCGCCGTCCCGCTGTTCCTGCTGCAGCGCCACGGCGCCCGCCCGCTCCCCCGTCACACCCGCGACGCCCTCGCCGCGGCCCCCTGCTACGTGGCCGGCCTCGCGCTGGCCTGGAGGTGAACCCTTGGAGTTTCTGGACGCGGTGTTCAACCGCCGGACGACGAATGGCCCGTTCCGGCCGGACCCGGTCAGCCCCGAGCACCAGCAGCTGCTGATCCGGGCCGCCGCGTCCGCGCCGTCGCAGTTCAACAGCCAGCCGTGGCGGTTCGTGCTGATCGAGGACCGGGACACGATCGAGACGGTCGCCTCGATCAGCGGGCAGAGCATGACGCGGGTGATGAGCGAGGGCACCTTCTTCGACCGGTACAAGAAGTACTTCCGGTTCAGCCAGAAGGAGATGGACGCGACCCGCAGCGGCATGCTCTTCGACAGGATGCCGGCCCTGCTGCGCCCGTTCACGTCGCGGGCGTTCACCCCGTCGGGGCAGAGCCTGATGAACAGGCTGCGGGTGCCGCAGACCCTCGGCGAGGAGAACCGGAAACTGGTGGCCGGCTCCCCCCTGCTCGTCGGCGTCATGCTCGAGCGCGGCGAGTATCGCCCCGGCGAGCTCTCGGGCTTCTACTCCGTGTTCAGCATGGGCGCGGCGATGGAGAACCTGTGGCTGACGACGGTGGAGCTCGGGATGGGCATCCAGTTCGTCTCCTTCCCCATGGAGGCCCCGGAGAACTGGAAGCGGATCGTCGAGATGCTGGCCGTGCCCGACGACCTCGAGCTGATGGCCGTCTACCGGCTCGGTTACCTGCCGGAGAAGAAGCACCGCCCGGCCATCGACTGGTCCAGCAGCGAGCGCAAGCGCCCCTCGCAGTTCGTGTTCCGGGAGACGTGCGCGACGCCGCAGGAGGGCTGGGACGACGACGTGCGCCCGGGCGCGCGGCGGGAGTAACACCCGGGGAGCGAACGCGTCCCCGGTGGTGAGCTGGTGGGCTCGGCCAGTTCGGCCACCGGGACCGCGGCCCCTCGTCGCCGTAGGTGACTGGGTCGCGGTCCAGTACCGTCTGGCCCAGCTCGGTGGCAGCGGTCTGCCGCCTGCGGCGCGTCATGACGCGGTGTCCTGCGGCGGTGAGGGGTGAACGATGTGGGCGCCGCGTAGCCCGTGCCGCTCACGACGGTGATGTTCACAAGGGTCCTCGGTCGGGTGGTGCGGGATCGATGGGACGAGGGAGAAGGCCGTCACTGGGTCGATCTCCTCCGTGAGGGGGTCAATCGGTCAGTGCGCCGGCCACGAGGGCGGTGAGTGCGGCGGGCTGCTCGACCTGGGGCAGATGGCCGGCGTGCTCGATGACCTGGAAGCGGGCGTCGGGGATAGTTGCGGCGAGGGCGCGGCCGTAGTCGAGGTCACCCATTCCGTCGGCCTCCCCCCAGACCACCAGGGTCGGCACGGTGATCCCGTCGAGCCGCGCCTTGAGTCCGGGGTCGGCCATGGTGCGGCCGGCGTAGAGGTCGAGCGAGGCGCGGTTGGATGCCATCCGCCGTCTGACCGGCTCGGGCAGGGTCGAGAAGTCGATCCCGTGGGTGGCGGGGTCGGCGAAGGTGGCGGCGGCGAGGTCGGCCGGGCTCATCTCGAAGAAGTCGGGGATCGGGTGCCCGTCGACCTCGATCCCGACCGAGTCGACCAGGATCAGCCGGGTCACCCTAGGGGAGGCGAGCAGGGCAAGCTCGATCGCGACCCAGCCGCCGATGGAGTTGCCGACGACGGTGACGCCGGTGAGGTTGAGCTCGTCGAGCAGCGCGGCCTCGACCCTCGCGACCGCCGCGATGGAGTCGACAACCTCGGGGCGCTCGGTGAAGTCGAAGCCCGGGTGGACCGGCGCGACCACCTCCGCGGGCAGCTCGGCGGCGATCTTCTCGCCCCAGGGGTTGACCGTTCCGGGGCCGCCACCACCGTGCAGCAGCAGGACCGGCTTGTGCGTGCCGTCTCCGTACCGGGTGTACGTGAGGGGGACGGCGCCGAGGCCGTCGACGTGGAGCGTGGTGGTCGTGCTCATCGTCATGTTCCTTCGCTGTTGACGGTGGACGGGTGGGTTCAGAAGCAGACGGCGAGGGCGGTGTGCAGGCCGCTGGCGGCGAGGAGGTGCCGGTGACGGCGGCGCCGAGCCGACGGAGTCACCGCCTCACGGCTCGCACAGCACGGTCGTAGTAATCCGACAGGCGCCCGACCCCACCATCGGCCATCCACTGCTCAGCCGCAACGTCAAGGCAGCTGAGGGCCGCAGCAACCAGCGCGTGCGCGCTCAACAGATCCAACGGGACCGCATCTGACAGCGACCGCTCCACGAGAACCGGAGCCAAGGCGCCACGCCAGGCGACATGCTTCTCGAGCTGACGCGCCCGTAGTTCGCCTGCGGCTTCCACGAGCCTCGCGACCTGCAGGGACCGCTCCGGGGCGTGCCCGGCATCCGGTAGCGCTTCTGCGGCCTGCTGGAGAGCACGCCACGGATCCTCGTCAGCCGGCCGGCTGCGGAGCGCTGCAACCAGGACGGCGACCTGCTCCTCGGTGCTGCCCAGGACCAAGTCCTCGCGCGAACCGAAGTATCGGTAGAACGAACGACGGGGAAGACCTGTCGCAGCGACGATCCGCTCAACGGTCGTCCGCGCGAAACCGTCCTCCAGCATCAGATCGATCGCAGTCGCTCGCACGCGCTCACGCACCGCTGACCGCACCTGAGCCGACACCGACTCCACGACCGACTCACCGCCCATGCCGTTCATGGTACTGGATTGGCACTCTAGACCAATCTGGCACAGTGTGCCAGAGTAGTGCCATCGTGAGGGAAAGGGGTCCAGAGATGGCCGAGATCGAGCTCGCAACAGCCGCTGGACGACTGGTCGGACGCCGCGACGGTGGTATTGACACTTACCTCGGCGTGCCGTACGCAGCCCCGCCTACCGGCGGCCGCCGATACGCCGTGCCCGCCCCCGTGCGGTCCTGGGAGGGCGTCCGCCGGGCGATTGAGCCCGGCCCGAGCGCGCCGCAGAGGGGCAGCGAGCGAGCCTTCGGCATGGACATGGTCGCGGTCACCGACGCGACCTGGCGGCGCGGCGGCGACTACCTGACCGCCAACGTGTGGGCGCCGGTCGGGGCCACGAAGCTGCCGGTATTCCTCTACATCCACGGGGGCGGCCTCGTCATCGGCACCAAGGACGCCGCCGTCTACTCCGGCGCGAACTTCGCCCGCGACGGCGTCGTCGCAGTCAACCTGAACTATCGACTCGGCGCCGAGGGTTTTCTGCCCATCTCGGGAGCTCCCACGAACCTTGGTCTCCGCGACATGCTCGCCGGTTTGCGCTGGGTGCGCGACAACATCGAGGCCTTCGGCGGCGACCCCGACAACGTGACCGTCGGCGGTGAGTCCGGCGGCGGAATCGCCGTCGCCTGCCTCCTCACCAGCCCACTCGCCGCCGGCCTCTTCCACCGTGCGACGATCCAGAGCGGGCACGGCTCCGCCGTCTACCCGATCGATATCGCCCGACGCACCGTCACCCGCATGGCGCAGACGCTCAAGATCGACCCGACGCGGTCCGGCTTCCTGTCCGCGACACCCGAAGCGACCGTGGCTGCGCTGACGAGGGTGAGCCGTCCCGGCCGTGTCGAGCTCAAGGATGCCCACGGGTACGATCCTTCCTTCGGGCTCGGCGTCATCAATCCCGTCTGGGGTGATGACGTCCTGCCGCGGCACCCGCTCGACGCACTGCGCGACGGCGCGGCAGCGGACATCGACCTACTGATCGGCACGACAGCGGAGGAAGCGCGGTTCTGGTTCGGGCCCACCCGATTGGAATCGTTGCCACGCCCCGCCGCCCGATGGCTGCTGTCACGCATGGCCCCTCAGGCGTCCGAACTCTTCAATGCCTACGCTAAGACCTACCCCGGAGAACGAGGCGGCCGCACAATGACTCGAGCACTGACCGACCTGTCCTTCCGGTATCCCGCCCGCCAGTACGCGCTGGCCCACCAGGGATCCGCTCACGTGTACGAGTTCGACTGGCGCTCGACCGCTGCCGGCGGTCGGCTCGGCTCTGCTCACGGCCTCGATCTCGGCTTCGTCTTCGACACGCTGCCCACGGTGTCCGGGCCCCGCGGCATGGCGGGGAACAACCCGCCGCAGGCCCTTGCCGACCACACGCACCGCATCTGGCTCGACTTCATCCGCTCCGGACAGCTGCCCTGGACCGCCTTCACCGCTGCGGACCCCACCGTTTACCAGCTCACCACCGGCCGGGCGGTCCGCGAGCAGCGCCTACCCGCCGCCGACTACCTCCCCGACCGCGCTCGCGCGATCGCCCCGTAGTCCGAGAACTCACACCCGTGGGTAAGCCGCACTGAACACCGTCGTGAGAACCAACCCCAAGGCGCTCGACGCCCTGATTGCGGACAGGCGCCTTCACGGCCGGGTCACCCTCGATCCCGACTCCACCGCCGGAGACGACCGCCACTCGCGTGCTCGCCGCCTCCGAATCAAGCGTCATCATCGGGCAAAACGCAACACCGCTGTGGTCCCGATCAGCGGACCCGCCGATCCGTCCGCGACAGCTCGGAGTCCGCCGCTGCCGGGCCTGCGACCAACGCTGAAACAGTCCGCGTCGAGGTCGACAGGCGTACCGGTGCTCGAGTGACAATGGTCGGTGGCAGGCGCCAGGCTCAGCCCTCTGAGCACCGTGACGACGATTTTGTCATCCGTCCGATAGACGAACGTCCAACGGGCACACTCCCACTTCACGACCCGCCCACGCAGCCGGTCGGATCGGAGGTTCACGACAGACCTGATCGATGACGGGCACGCTGCCGGCGAGTCTTCTGCGACACTGAGCCCGTGATCACCGGGCCCTCCGACGTCTCGACCGCTGACCAGACCATCGCTGCCCGGCGCCAGCAGATCCTCGACCTCGGCTGACGCCCGACTTCCGCCGACGACCCCTCGATGGAGAACCCACATCGTTCCACCGGAGGAACACCTCACGAACCGGCGCTCGGAGGCGTCTACCCGGTGATGGAGACCAGACCAGCCTTCGAGACCGTCGTGACCGCACACGGCGCTACCGTGCTGCGGGTGTGCCGTGCCGTGCTCGGCCCGCACACCGACGCCGACGACGCGTGGGCCGAGACCTTCCTCGCGGCCCTGCGCGCGTGGCCGGAGCTGCCCGTCGACGCCAACGTGCAGGCCTGGCTCGTGACGATCGCGCACCGCAAGGCGATCGACGTCGTCCGGGCGCGCAACCGTGGCGCGGTCGCGATGGATCCGATGTCGGGCGACCTTCCCGACGGGCCCTCCCTGCTCGGCCTCCCCGACGCCGCCGAGCCCGACCTCTGGGCAGCGCTGGCGGCACTGCCCGACAGACAGCGGGCCTGCGTGGCCTACCACCACCTCGGCGGGCTTCCCTATCGGGAGGTCGCCGCGCTGCTCGGCGGCACCGAGGCCGCCGCCCGCCGCGCCGCCGCCGACGGGCTGGCCGCGCTGCGTCGCCGCTTGCGCCCTGACAACGCTGCCGACGACTCCCCTGACACCGTCCCGGTCTCCGCCCGAGGAGGACGAATCCGATGACCACGCCCACCACCACCGATCACGACGACACCACCGACACCGACGACACCGCCACGACCCGCGCGCTCACTGAAGTGACGACTCCCGCCGCCGCGCACCTCGCGGCCCTGCACGCCCGCCTCGAGGCCGCCTCGGCCGCCGACCTCGACGTCGCCTATCGCACCGTCGACAGCCCGGTCGGCCCGCTGCTGCTCGCCGCGACCGGCGCCGGCCTGGTCCGCGTGGCGTTCGCGGTCGAGGGTCACGACGCGGTGCTGCAGACCCTCGCCGACCGGGTCGGACCGCGGATTCTGCGCTCCCCCGGCCGGCTCGACGCTGCCGCCCGGGAGGTCGACGAGTACTTCGCCGGGCGGCGCCACGTCTTCGACCTGCCACTGGACCTCCGCCTGTCCGCCGGGTTCCGCCGCCTCGTCCAGGAGCACCTGCCCGCGATCGGGTTCGGGAGCACCGCCTCCTACGCCCAGGTGGCCGCCGCCGTCGGCAATCCCGCGGCCGTGCGCGCGGTCGGTACGGCGTGCGCGACCAACCCCCTGCCCGTCGTCGTGCCCTGTCACCGCGTGCTGCGCTCCGACGGGAGCCTGGGCGGCTACATCGGCGGCCTCGACGCGAAGCGGACCCTGCTGGCCCTCGAGTCGGCAGCCTGAAGGGACACTGCGCCGGACCGGCGTCACCCCGCGGGGACGGACCGGCGACGGCAATCCGTACCGTTCCCTCCTACCGAAGACCCTGATGGCGTGCGCTCGACTAGAGTGAGACGGCTGCATCGCCGCGGGTCAGACAGCTGGCCGCCACGGCCTTGTCACCCCACCGCGTCTCCCGGCAGACCGGCCCTTCGAGAAACGAGACGATGGACAGCATCCTGCAGGAACCCGCCTGGCTCGCCGTGCAACGCGCCCTGGGCCACGATGTCCTCGACCTCGACGGACCCGGCTGGCACGCCCGCGCCGTGCTGCAGCGCCGCCGGGTCGGCTCGTTCCTCTACTGTCCGTACGGCCCCGTCGTCGACGACCCGAGCGCTCTCGCCGGTGCCCTCGACGCCCTCGACGAGCGGGCCCGGCGCGCCGGTGCCTGGTTCCTGCGGGTGGAGCCGATGCCGGCCGGTGACGGCCTCGAGACGGACGAGGGCATCGCCGCCGCCCTGCGCGCCGTCCTTGCCGACCGGGGAGGCCGCCGCAGCCCGACGGACGTACAACCCCGGCGCACGCGGCTGGTCGATCTGCGCCGTCCGGCCGAGGAGATCCTCGCCGACATGACGGGCAGCATCCGCACCATCTACCGCAACGGGCACAAGAAGGGCCTCGCCGTCGAGGCGAGCCAGGATCCGACCGACATCGACATCCTGCTCGGCTTCCTCGATCTGACCGCCCAGCGGAAGGGCATCCGCACGCACCCCGAGCAGTACCTGCGACGGGTCGCCGAGACCCTGATGCCGCGCGACGCCGCCCGGCTCTACGTGACCCGGCAGCACGGCGCCCCGGTGTGCGCGGCCCTGGTCTACGACTCTCCCACCGTGCGGACCTTCGCGCACGCCGCGGTCCCGGTCGAGCACCGGCGGCTGCGCCCGAACCAGCCGCTCATCGTGCAGGCGATGCTCGACGCGCGCGAGCGGGGGCAGCACACCGCGGATCTGTTCGGGATCGCCCCGACCGACGACCCGGGGCACCCGTGGGCGGGGTTCACCGCCTTCAAGCGCTCGTTCGGCGGCGTCGACATCGAGCACACCGGCACGTGGGATTTGCCGGTCCGGTCCGGCGCCTACGGGCTGTATCGGCAGGCGCGGCAGGCGATCGACGCCTCCCGGCAGGGGCAGCGGCGAGTGCGCCACGCGCTGTCCGCGACCCGCGCGCGCATCAGGACGACGGCGGGCTCGCCGGCGTCCTGACCGTCCGCCGGATCGCGGGGAGCGTCGGACCGTTCCCCGTGCCGTTGTGCATCGCGAGCAGCCGGAAGAACCGCTGCCGCTCCACCCGCCAGCCCGCCGGCACGACCGCAGCCAACTCGCCCGGCCGGTAGCTGCGCCGGATGGACAGCAGCCCGTCGAACCGCAGGAACGTGCGCGCGCGGACGAGCGGCAGGGTGCCGACCCAGTAGAGAAGCCAGGCCGCGCGGCTGCGGCGCAGGTCGTTGTGGACGGCGACGCCGCGAGTCAGGGCGACGGTGTCCTCGAGCAGCGCGGTGAGCTCGGCCGGGTCGAGGTGGTGCAGCACGTGGTTGGAGACGACGACGTCGTATCGCTCGTTCGCCGCCACGAGGTCCCCGCTCGCGGCCACCCGGTAGGTCAGACCGGCACCGCCGTCGTGCGCGGACGCCCACGCGTGGGCCCGGGGATCGGGGTCGATCGCGGTGACGGCGACGTCGATCCGGTCGCGGGCCGCCCAGTGGGCCAGCGCGCGGGCGACGTCCCCGCCGCCGCACCCGACGTCGAGCAGGGTGGCCGGTCGCCCGGCTGCCGCGGCCGCCTGCAGCACGGGCCGCAACCGCTGCCGGTAGACCGGGCGCCACCCGGCGACCAGCGGGTTGATGACGCCGAACAGGCGGTAGGTGGCGTTCAGGGCGACGGGGTCGCACGCCGGGTCGTCCATCAGCTCCGGCTCGTCGACGCTCCGGCGGCGGAGGAAGGGGTCGACCCGTCGACCGGACGGGGCGGTCCGCCCGGGACGTGAACCCGGCTCAGGCACCGGCGTCCTCGTTGCCCACGGCGTCCGGCGTTCCCGACTGCCGCAGCAGCGCGGTCTCGATGCTCAGGCCGGGCCCGAAGGCGAGCGCCGCGACGTAGCCGTCGGCGGCAGCTCCGGCGTCACCCCCGGCAGCCTCGCCGCGGCGCACCCGGTCCAGGACGAACAGGATGGTGGCGCTGGACATGTTGCCGGCCTCGGCGAGCACGTCCCGCGAGGGCGCCATCTGCTCGTCGGTCAGGGCGAGCCGGGTCTGGACCTTGTCGAGGATGCTGCGCCCGCCCGGGTGCACCGCCCACTGCGCGATCCCCTCGACGGCGGTGCCGGTGCGCGCGAGCAGCGGGGCGAGCGCGTCGGTGACGTGGTCGTCGATGATCTTCGGGACGTAGGTGCCGAGGATCATCTCGAAGCCCTCGTCGCCGATGCTCCAGGCGAGGGCGTCCTCACCGACCGGGGCGAGGGTCGTCTCGAAGTCGATCAGGTCGAGGGCCGGCTGCCCGGGCAGGTCGGCGTCGCGGGCGGTGACGACGGCGGCCGCGGCCCCGTCGGCGAAGAGGGCGTTGCCCATCACGGTGTTCGGGTCGTTGCGCACGTGCAGGTGGAGCGTGCACAGCTCCACGCAGACGACGAGGACGACGGCGTCCGGGTCCGCGGCGCAGTACGCGGCGGCGGTCTGCAGGGCCGGGAACGCCGCGTTGCAGCCCATGAACCCCAGGTGCAGGCGGGTGACGTCGGCGGGCAGGCCCAGGTCCTTGGCCACCCGCACGTCCGGGCCGGGCGCGAAGAAGCCGGTGCAGGAGACCGTGATGACGTGGGTGACGTCGGCCGGGTCGACGGCGGGGGCGACGTCGTCGAGCGCGGCCCGCGCGGCGTCGACGAAGAGGCGGGACGCCTCGGTGGTGTAGAGGGCGTTCCGAGCCGCCGTCGCGGGCGAGCCGAGGGCGCCCGTCTCGTGATCCAGGAAGTGGGTCGGGGTCCCGTCGCGCGCCTCGCGCGCCTCGGCGCCGAGCTCGGTGAGCACGGTGCGCCGGCACCGTACGCCCGCGCCGGCGAATGCGGTACGGACCAGCCGCGACCCCAGCCGGGTCATCCCGGGCTGCACCGCGAACAGCTCCGCCACGTCGTCCTGGTCGATCGCGGTCGTCGGGAGCCGGGTGGCGATCGTCAGCACGCGTACGGTCATGCCTCATCGTAGGCACGCCGCACGCTGGTCACGGACCGGACGATCTGGCACCATCGAGGCCAGCCAGGGGAGGGTCACGCCACCATCGAGGGAGAGGACGGCACACCATGCCCGTACGAGTCGAGCCCTGGCCGGACGGCACCCCCTGCTGGATCGACGCCCAGGTGGAGGACGTCGGCGCGGCCGCGGACTACTACGCCCGGCTGTTCGGGTGGCAGGTCGAGGATGCCGGGGAGGCGGCCGGCCACTACCATCTGGCGCGGCTCGGCGGTGAGGTGGTCGCGGGTCTCGGGCCCAAGCCGGCCGACGTGCGCGACGGCCCGGCCACCTGGACCACCTACCTGGCGGCCGGCGACGTCGACGCCGCCGCGGAGCGCGTCACCGCCGCGGGCGGCCAGCTGCTGATGCCCCCGTTCGACGTCATGAACCAGGGCCGCCTGGCCGTCGCGACGGACACCTCCGGCGCCGTGTTCGGCGTGTGGCAGGCCGGCCGGCGCAGCGGCATCGCGCGCCACAGCGAGGACGGCACCGACGTGTGGAACGAGCTGCACACCCACGCGTACGCCGACGCCCGGGCGTTCTACGCGGCCGTGTTCGGCTACCACTACGAGGATCTCGGGGACGGGCGGACGTTCGTCTACGCCACGATCCACCCGGGCCCGGGCGCCCGGGAGATCGGCGGCATCGCGGGTACCACCGCGGGCCCGCCGAGTCAGCCGGACGACTTCTGGTTGACGTGGTTCGCCTCCGACGACGTCGACGCCGCCACGGAGCGGGCCGTCGGCCTCGGCGGGTCGATCCGCACCGAGCCCGGGGACAGCCCCTTCGGGCGGCGGTCCGTCGTCGCCGGCGCACAGGGCGAGGTGTTCGGCCTCATCGCGACACCGGGTCAGGCACCGGAGTCGCCCGAGTAGCGGCACCGGACGCGTCGCGCTGAGCGCCGGGCAGGCGACCGGCCGACCGCGGCGTCAGGCCGTCAGGCCTCCGGGCCGTCAGTCCTCCGGGCCGTCGCCGAACTGCGCCAGGGCCGCCCGCAGGCGGGTGTCGGCGTCGTCGGCCACCACCCGCACCTCGGGATCGTCGGTCAGCCGCACCATGGTCTGCGGGTCGATGACGTCGATGGTCGTGCGTTCCTCGCCCGCGCCGCGACGCACGACGACGTTGCACGGCAGTAGGGCGCCGAGGGCCGGCTCGGCGGCGAGGGCGCGGCTCGCCAGCGCGGGGTTGCACGCCCCGAGAATGACGTAGTCCCCCAGCTCCTGCGCCGCCTCGGGGCCCAGCTTGGCCGCGAACGTGGCCGCGATGTCGGACTCGGAGAGGATGCCGAAGCCCTGGTCGCTCAGGGCCGCGCGGACCCGTTCGAGCGCCTGGCCGTGGTCGAGCGCGACGGTGATGGAGTGGGTGTAGCCCATGATCGACTCCCGTCTCACGGAGAGGGACAGCTCCGAGTGTGGCACGATGCCGTCACGCGCGCTCCGGGGCCGATACCGCTCGCGACCGCTCCGGCATCGGTCCACGGGCGCGATCCCTTCCGCGCCGCGGTCCCGCCGCTAACATTGGCAACAATAGTGTCCGACCGTCTGGGGAAGGGGCCCTGCGTGGAGTCCGAGGAGAACGGCGTCCGGCGCGGCGCCGAGGCGAAGGAGGTCGTCGTCGACGGCGTCCGTGCGGCGATCCTGAGCGGAGAGCTGTCCCCGGGCCAGCGCCTCGTGGAGGCCGAGCTGACCGAGCTGTTCGGCGTCACCCGCGGGAGCGTGCGCTCGGCGTTCGCCGACCTGATCGCCGAGGGCCTCGTCGAGCGCATCCCCAACCGCGGTGTCCGGGTGCGGCGGGTGTCCGTCGAGGAGGCCGTGGAGATCCTCGAGTGCCGCGGCGTGCTCGAGGGACTGATCGCCGCCCGCGCCGCCCGGCGGGTCGACGACGCCCAGGCGGCGCAGCTGCGGCAGATCGGCGACGGCATGCAGGCCGCGGTGGCCTCCGGTGACGTCATGACCTACTCGCGCTTGAATTCCCAGTTGCACGCGGCCGTGTCCGAGATCGGCGCCCAGCCGGTGGCCGCGGACCTCATCGCCCGGCTGCGGTCCCAGATCGTGCGCCACCAGTTCCAGCTCTCGCTGCGGCCCGGCCGCCCCCAGGTCTCCCTGCCCGAGCACCTCGCCATCATCGACGCGGTTCTCGCGCACGACCCGGTCGCGGCCGATGCGGCCGCACGCCGTCACGTCGAGAGCGTCATCGCCGCCCTGCAGCAGGGCGAGCAGTCCGCCGGCGTCCTCGCCGAGGCCGTCGCCGACTGAGTCCTCCACCGGGGGCGGTCGGCCGCCGGCGCTACCGCGTCGTTATCGGCAAGATTGTTGCCAATTTCGTCGGTGACTTCGTAGGCTTCCGTCATCCGCTCGTCGGAGCCGTGCGCGCCCGCTCGCGCTCGGCGCCGGCAGCCCCGCCGGAAAGGACCGCCATGACGGACTCCACCTCGTTCGACGTCGCCCACCTGGGCAACGTCGAGCTGCTCACGCCCACCTTCGAGAAGAGCCTGTGGTTCTTCCGGGACCTGCTCGCGATGCGGGTGGTCGCGGAGAGCGACGCCGGCGGCCGGCAGAGCGTGTACCTGCGCACGTGGGACGAGTACCAGCGCTACACGCTCAAGCTCACCGCGTCCGACGACGCCGGGGTGGGCCGGACGACGTTCCGCACGACCAGCGCCGAGGCCCTGGACCGCCGGGTCGCCGCGATCGAGGCGGCCGGGCTCGGCATCGGGTGGGAGGACGGCGAGGTGGGCACCGGCCGGACGTACACGTTCCGCGACCCGGACGGCCACGACATGGGCATCTACTGGGAGACCGAGCGCTACATCGCCGGAGACGAGGACCGGCCGGCGCTGAAGAACCAGGCCTCCGCCTTCCCCGGCCGCGGGGTGAACGCCCGCCGCCTCGACCACATCAACTATCTGGCCAAGGACGTCGTCGCGAACGGCCGGTTCGTCGCCGACGTGCTCGGCGGCCGCGAGTCCGAGCGGATCGCCCTGGACGACGGCGGGTACGCGGCCTGGTGGTTCCACTTCAACAACAAGTCCTACGACATCGTCTACTCGGACGACTGGCTCAAGCACGGCAACCGCCTGCACCACGTCGCCTTCGCCCCGGACACCCGCGAGGACATCCTCAAGGCCGCCGACATCTTCCTCGAGAACGGCATCCACATCGAGTCCGGCCCGCACAAGCACGCCATCAACCAGACGTTCTTCCTCTACGTGTGGGAGCCGGGCGGCAACCGCATCGAGTTCGCCAACGCCGGCGCGCGCCTCCTGCTGGACCCGGACTCCCCCGTCGTCGAGTGGACGCAGGAGGAGCGGAAGAAGGGGCAGGCCTGGGGCATGAAGACCATCGAGACGTTCCACACGCACGGCACGCCGGTGGTCCGGGAGGACCAGCACTCCTGACCCGGCCGTCCGAGTACCCGTCCGGACCCGGCGCCCGGCGGCGTCAGGCGGGGTACTCGACCCAGGCGAAGCGGGTGCCGTCCGGCGACCAGCTCGGCACGTTGATCGTGCCCTGCCCACCGCGGAAGGCGATCAGGTCGGTCACGGTGTCCCAGTCCGGCAGCTCGACGACGACGAGCTCGACGGGCAGGTC
The DNA here is from genome assembly GCF_036881825.1 of Tersicoccus mangrovi. Classification (NCBI taxonomy): domain Bacteria; kingdom Bacillati; phylum Actinomycetota; class Actinomycetes; order Micrococcales; family Micrococcaceae; genus Tersicoccus; species Tersicoccus mangrovi. Next base: position 170,466 of record NZ_JBAJMW010000001.1, read on the forward strand.
CGCCGGATGGCCCGTGGTGCCCGGCGGATAGGTCAGGTACACGGCGTGCGTGCCCGTCGGGGACAGGTGCGGGAACCAGTGCACCCGCTCGCCGTGGGTCAGCCGTTCCAGCCCCGTGCCATCGGGCCGGATGCGGGCGAGCTGCGCGTGCCCGGGCGCCTCGGCCCACGTCTCGGTGCTGAAGTACACCCACGCGCCGTCCGGGGAGAACTCGGCCCCGTCGTCGGGGCCGGCGGTTCCGGTGGCGGCCCGGTCCTCGGTCAGGCCGCGGTCGTCCGTCCCGTCGACGCCGATGAGGCGGACGTGGGCCGCGGCCGATGGGACCGCGCCGGAACCGTCGTCGATCGCGATGTACGCCAGGGTCGTCCCGTCGGGGCTGACGCCGTGCAGGTAGTGCCGGCGGCCGGGAGTGGCCGTGATGCGCCGCGCGGGGCCGCCGAGGCGGTGCAGGGCGTACAGGTGGCCGTCCTCGGCGGAGGCGTAGATGGTGGGCCCGTCCGGGGCGAGCGCGTGGTCGTTGTTGACCGGCGGCAGGCCGGGCGCCTCGATCGGCGTCAGCCCGCCGGCGCCGTCGAGCCGGAGGCGCCACAGCCGCCCCTCGGCGTTGAGCACGAGGGTGTCGTCCACCGCCCAGTTGGGGGCCTCGACGTGCCGCTCCGTTTCGAGCACGAGGTCCTGGGCGCCGTCGAGTCCGGACACCCACACCCGGCACCGCGGGTTCTTCTCCGTCATCGCCGCAGCCTAACGGGTGCCCTCGGCTCGAGGATGCCCGCCAGCTCGTCAAGAGATGTCGACGCAAGCGGTTTCGAGGCCCGGATGGAACAGCTGTCGACGCGAGCGCTTCCGCGGCACCGGATGGAACATCTCTTGACCGGCTGGCCCGGGGAGGTGCGTCACCCGGCGTCCGACCCGGTGACGCGGGGGCGGGCGGTGAGCCGGACCGCCGCGTCGGGGCCGAGGAAGCCCCCGCCACGCGGCAGCGGGACGTGCGTCTGCCAGTAACCCTGCCGGTCCGGCCGTTCGTCGTGCAGCGGATCGCCCTCGGGATGGTGGTCCTCGAGCGTCGTCGTGATGTCCGACGCCCAGGTCGCCCACGCCACCAGCCGGCCCCCGCGCACGTCCATGTCGACGACGAGCGCGTCCTCGAAGTCGGCCACCTGTTCCTGGTGCTCGGCGAAGTCGAAGATCCGGCCCACGTCGCGCCGCTCGCGCAGCGAGAAGATCCGCACGTGCAGGACGTAGCGGCTCTCCTCGTGGTCGGGCGGCCGTACGGAGGAATCCGTGATGAGGAAGGTGGTGACCAAGGGGTACGGCCGGTCGGCGCCCTCCTCGGGCGGGCGGAGCACCACGGGGCACAGGTGCCGTGCCGTCTGCTCGTGCATGAGGATCTTCTGCCCGCGGATCGACACCTCGACGTCGGCCTGCCAGCTCCGTTCCCGGCTCAGCCCGGGCAGCCGCAGGCCGGCCAGGTCGGCGTCGACCACGAGGTCCCCGAAGAGGAAGCGGCGCAGGTTCTGGTAGCCGGCCTCGGAGTTGACGATGCCGTACCGGCCGCTGTGGCTGCGGTGCACGAACGCGAAGTTCGCCCCGGGGATGTACGCGCTCTCGGTCTGGACGAGCCCGTCGCTCTTCGGGCCGACGGCCCACGCGGAGAGCCCGTGGGCGGCCGTGTAGTCCTCGTGGTCGGTGCCGACGAGGGTGAAGACGCGGCTGAGCGGGAAGACCGCGTCGGGCAGGTCCTGCGCCCGCCAGTCGTCCGGTCGCGGCCCCACACCGGCCGTGTTGAGGTACTCCCACATCCGGTCGGGGCCGAACACATCGGCCCCGGCCACGCCGGTGATGTCGCGCAGTTTCTCGAGCAGGCCGGAGCCGATGTCGAACCGGATCCCACCGTGCGGGGTGGCGTAGGTGAACAACCGGTCCACCCGGTCGGTGGCGACCTCGCCGCGGTCCGGGATGAGCTTCTGGATCACGCAGCGGCAGATCAGCCCGCCCATCGAGTGCGCGACCAGGGACACCCGCGGCGCACCGGTCTTGGCGCGCACCAGGTCGATGAGGTCGAGCAGCGCCTGGGCGGCCTCCTCCATCCGGAACGGCTTCTGCTCGCCCCGCGCTCCCGAGGCCTGGTCGTAGAACCGGTGGATCCACACGGTCGACGGGTCCACGCCGCCGTCCGGCTGTGCCTTCAGCCAGGCCACCTGCCCGCCGTGGACGAAGAGCCGGTAGTCGTGGTCCGTCATGAGCCGCAGCAGGGGGCTCTCGAACTGGTAGAAGAGGATGTCGCCCTCGACGCCCGCGCGCACGTACGTCGAGCCGGAGTTGAATCCCTGGAACGGGTCCTCGGTGGCCTGCTCGATCTCGGCGTCCCCGCCCGCGAAGCCCCGCACGTAGATGATGGGCAACCGTGCCGTCGCGTCCATGGCGCTCCCCCTCGCCTCACCTCGGGCGGGTCCCGCCGGCCCGCGATGGGCCGATGCTAGGCCCGGCTCCGGGGGCTGTCCAGACGTGCCGCCGGGCTCTCCCACGTCCTTCAGCAGCCAGGGTCGTGCGAAGCTGGCGACACCGTCCGCTCACCCGTCACGCCGAGGAGAACCCGTGCCCGATCTGATCGCCACCCTCGAACAACAGGAACGCGAGCTGGTGTTCGCGTCGTTCGACCACGCCGACGCCTGGCGCCTCGGCACCCGGATCACCGCGATCGCACAGGAGGCGGGCCACGCGGTGGGGATCGACATCCGCCGCCCCGGGCTGATCCTCTTCCGCGCCGCCCTGCCCGGGATCACGCCCGATCAGGACGTGTGGGTCGCCCGCAAGTCTGCCGTCGTGCTGCGGATGGAGAACAGCAGCGCCCTGGTCGACGCCCGCCTGGCCGCGGAGGGTGTCGACCCGGTCGCGACGAACTGGCTCGGACCGGAGTACGCCGTCACCGGTGGCTCGTTCCCCGTTCGGGTACGCGGGGTCGGCGTCGTCGCCGCCGTGACCGCGTCCGGCCTGGCGTCCCTGGAGGACCACGACCTCGTCGTCGCCGGCATCCGCGCCCACCTCGGCCTCGCCTGAGGACGACGGTCGAGGTCCTACTCCACGTCCCGTCGCACGCCCGAGCGTCGCAGTTCGAGTGCGGCGAGTCGATCGATGACGACGGGGTCGCCGCGGCGCCACGCCTCGGCGACGTTCCCGCCTGCCTCGAGAACGTCGCGCGTGGGAAGCGTCATCAGGGCGCGCAGCGCCAGCAGATCGCGGGACGGGGCGACGGCGGCCAGCCGCGCGAGCGAGGTGCGCCGGAGGGCGTCGCGCAGCCGCGGCCGCACCCAGCCGAAGGCGACGACGAGCACGACGAGGGCGACGACGGTCCAGCCGGCGAGCCCGGCGAGCAGGTGCACCCGGCTCTGCCACTGCGCCCCGGCGTCCGCCAGGGTCCCGCCGGCGGCACTGGCGGAATCGAACGGTGAGCGCACCGCGTCGCCGATCAGGGGGATGCCGGCGAGGTTCTGCCCGATGGCACTCATGGTGGAGGAAAGGTTGCCGCCGGAGTCCTGCATCTTCGCGCCGATCGCCGCCAGTCCCGTGATCGCGGTGTTCAGGGCGAGCGCGAGGCTCACGCCACCGGCGAGCACGGCCACGGCGACCACGTCCCCGACGATCTCGGCGGCACGCCGACGGGGGAAATCCGAGTACAGCTTCATGTGCGCCTCCTGATCAGGACGTTCTCGACCAGTGTCCCTGAGACCGATCCTGCCCGACGCCGGCGCCCTCACCACACCGTCACCTGCCGCGGCCCCGTCGTCACCGGCGACGGTTCCATCCGGGAACGACGAAGGCCCGCCGGGATCCGGCGGGCCTTCGTCAGTTCTTCGGTGGAGCTATGGGGATTCGAACCCCAGACCTTCTCATTGCGAACGAGACGCGCTACCAACTGCGCCATAGCCCCTTGCGAGGCTCCAATCTACCGCCTGGAGCCCGCGATCACCAAAACGGCTCAGGCGCCCCGGCGACGCCGCAGGACCTCGTCCAGGTCGTTGAGCTGGCCGGACGCCTCCTGGCCCGCGACGACCTCGCGGCGGCCGGCCTCGGACGCCCGGATGGAGGTGCGGGTGGACGGGCGCGGGGACTCGGGCAGCTGCAGCGGCTCGGGGGCGGGCCGCTCGGCGCGAGCAGCGTCGACGTATGTCGGCCGGGGCACCGCCACCGGCTGCCACCCGGACTCGGTGGTCCGCTCCGGTCGGGGGGCGTCCCCGATGGAGGCGGCCAGGGACCGTGCGGCCTCCCGCAGCTCCTCGGCGTTCATCGTGGCGGGCTGGTGCTCGGCCGCGTCGGCGTCGAAGAGGGCGGTGGGCCGGTCGTCCGCGTCGGCGTGCGACGGCGTCTCGTCGTGCGCGTCGACCGCGGCGTCGATGGCCGCGTCGACCTTGCGACGCCGGTCCCGTACCGCCAGGGTGCGCAGCCCGGCGACGGCGCCGACGAACACGAGCAGCAGGACGAACGGGACGGTGACGGGCAGGGTGGTGACGAGGGAGACGATCCCGGTCACCAGCGCCGCGAACAGGGCGATCAGCCCGGCGGCGGCCAGCGCCATCCGGTCCCAGCGGATCCGCAGCCCGGACCGCGTCGCGGGCACCACCGCGGACGCGCCCCGCGACGCGGAGAACGAGCCGAAGGAGCCGTCACGGAGTTTGAGCATCGTCATCCCCTGGTTCTCGATGGTGGCCGGCCCGGACGGGTCGGCAGTCGCGGTCTCGACCGACGCGGGCTGCAGGGACACCTGCGCGACGATCGGGCGATGGCGCTTGCGCAGCGCATACGGGACGACCCAGACCAGCCACAGCCCGATCGTGACGACCAGAATGATCGAGCTGTTCAGGGAGAAGACATCCACGCTTCCACGGTAGGGTCAATCGCCCGCCGATCCGCGGATTCACCGGGTGTGTCGGGCCAGGAAACGGCGCCATCACCTCCGTGAAGGCCTCAGCCGGCCGTACCGCCCGTCAGCCATCGGTGCAGGACGCCCTCGGGCACCTCCTCGGCCGTCAGCGCGAAGCTGCGGTGGTCCGCCCAGCGGCCGTCGATGTGCAGGTAGGCGCGGCGCAGTCCCTCGTCCCGGAAGCCGAGCTTCTGGACGACGCGCAGGCTGCGGTCGTTCTCCGGCCGGATGTTGATCTCCATCCGGTGGAGGCCGAGGTGGCGGAAGCAGTGGTCGGTGGCGAGGGCCACCGCGGTCGGCGCGATGCCGCGGCCCGCACTCGCCTGGTCCACCCAGTACCCCAGCGTCGCCCCCATGAGCGAGCCGTACGTGATGGAGGAGACGGTGAGCTGGCCGACCAGCCGCGGCACGTCGTCGCGCGTCTCCGTGATGAGGAACGGCAGGCCGGTACCGGCCCGCGCCTGCGACTTCAGCGCCGCGACCATCTGCCGGAAGCTGGGCAGCGCGCCGCCCGGTTCCGGGTTGCTCGCCTCCCACGGCCCCAGCCACTGCGCGTTGCGCGAGCGGACGGTGTCCCACTCGGCGCGGTCACGGTAGCGGATGGGGCGCAGGGCGAGCGGGCCGCGGACCAGCGTGACCGGCCACTGCGCTGTCGATGCCACCGGCAGGGCTACTCGGCGGGAGCGGCGACCGTCTCCTGCGGCTCGTCCGCAAGGTCACGCGCGTAGTCCTTGATCCAGGCGCGGAGGCCGGGTCCGAGGTCCTCCCGGTCCGAGGCCAGGGTGATGACGGCCTGGATGTAGCTGAGCTTGTCACCGGTGTCGTAGCGGCGGCCGCGGAACACGACGCCGTACACGCCGCCGCCCTCGCCCTCGCGCTTGGCGAGGGTCTGCAGCGCGTCCGTCAGCTGGATCTCGTTGCCGCGGCCCGGCGGGGTGTCCTCGAGCACCTCGAACACGGCCGGGTGCAGCACGTAACGCCCGATCACGGCCAGGTTCGACGGCGCCTCGTCGCGCGGCGGCTTCTCCACCATGTGGTCGACCTGGACGTAGGACTCGCCGGGGACGTCGTTGACCGCCGCGACCCCGTAGGAGCTGATCATGTCCTCGTCGACCTCCATGAGGGCGACGACGGAACCGCCGGTCTTCTCCTGGACGTCGATCATCACGGTGAGCAGCTCGTCGCGCTCGTCGATGATGTCGTCACCGAGCAGCACCGCGAACGGCTCGTCGCCCACGTGGCCGGCCGCCCGCAGCACGGCGTGGCCGAGCCCGCGCGGGTCACCCTGGCGCAGGTAGTGGATGTCGCCGAGGTTGGAGGACTCGCGGACGGCGGCGAGCTTGTCGGTGTCGCCCTTCTCCTCCAGCGTGGCCTCGATGAAGGGGACCCGATCGAAGTGGTCCTCCAGCGCGCGCTTGCTCCGGCCCGTGATCATCAGGATGTTCTCGAGGCCCGCGTCGACGGCCTCCTTGACGACGTACTGGATGGCCGGCTTGTCGACCACCGGCAGCATCTCCTTCGGCATCGCCTTCGTTGCCGGGAGGAAGCGGGTACCGAGTCCCGCCGCAGGGATCACGGCCTTGCGCACGTGTTTCTGATCGGTCATTCGCCTAGGCTACCGTCAATGTCGTGAGTGATTGCTGGGAGGTCTCGGCATGACCGACGAGCCGGGATCCAAGGCCGTCATCCGTGCACGCCTGCGGGGCAATCGCGCGTCGCTGGACGCCGCGGCACGTGAGCGGGCCGGTGCCGGACTGCGCCGGACGATCGGCGCGTGGTGGCAGGAGAACGCGGGCAACGACGGCTCCGGAACCGGCACGGTCGCCTCCTTCCAGCCGATGCCGTCCGAGCCTCCCGTCGACACCGTCAACACCGCCCTGCACGAGCGCGGTGCCACGGTCCTGCTGCCCGTGTGCGAACCGGACTTCCAGCTGCGCTGGGCCGCGTGGACGCCCGGGACGCCGCTCGTGCGGTCCGGCATCGTCCCGATCGACCATCCCGAGGGGCCGACCGTCGACCTCGCCGACCCGGACGGGGCTTCGCCGTCCGTGGCACTCATGCTCATTCCCGCCCTCGCCGTCGACGCGACCGGGCAGCGGCTCGGCCAGGGCGGCGGGTACTACGACCGGTTCCTCGCCCGCTGGCGGTCCCTGCCGACGCGCGGGCTCCTCGCCGCGGTCGTGTACGAGGACGAGGTGCTGCCCGCGGGCTCCTTCGAGGTCCTCCCGCACGACCAGCCCGTCGACCTCGTCTTCACGCCGGACGGGGTGCTGGACCTCCGCCCCTGATCCACCGGAACGGGCCGCTGCACCCCTCGTGGCACTCGACGCCCGGGAACAGCGCGCGCCCGTTCCGTGTTGTACTGGATCGTCCACATCTCTTCCGGAGGAATCACCCGTGCCCACCTATGCCTACGCCTGCAAGGACTGCGGTCACCAGTTCGACATCCACCAGTCCTTCTCCGACGACGCGCTGACGACCTGCCCGGTCTGCTCCGGCACGTTGCGCAAGAAGTTCAACTCGGTCGGCGTGGTGTTCAAGGGATCGGGCTTCTACCGCACCGACTCCCGCAGCGGGTCCACGAGCACGGTGCCGAGCACACCCTCCGAGTCGTCGAGCAACTCGTCGACCTCGTCGAACAGCTCCTCGTCGAACAGCACGTCCTCGGGCAGCAGCACGTCCGCGCCGGCTGCCTCCGCCGCGGGTAACTGACCCGCACCTCCTCGAACGCCGCATCCGGCCCGCACCGACGGGCCGGGTGCGGCGTTCGTCGTTGTGCGGGTCGTCCCTCGCGCGGCGTTCCTAGGCGGCGGCTTCTCCCTCCACAGGGGGCCGGCTCATCCGTGTTGTCCACCGGAGGAGGGGGCCGCCAGCCGCAGGGCCGCCGTACTGCCTAGCGTGACGGCATGTCCCGCTCCCCCACGCGTGCATCCCCCGATGGTGGCCCGTCGACGCCCGCCGGCCGGATGATCCGTCCGGTGCGGGCGGACCGCTCCCCGCCCCGCCGGTTGGTCCGGCTGCTGCGACGACGACGGCGTCTGCTGATCGCCCTGCTGCTGTGCGGGGCCGCCGGGGTGGCCGTCGACGGCCTGACGCCGGCGTCCGCGCCCACCGTCCCGGTCGTCGTCGTGGCCCGTGACCTCCCCGCCGGTGCCGTTCTCACCGGCGGGGACCTCACCCGCGCCGACTGGCCACCCGGAGCGGTCCCCGACGGCGCGGTCGCGGCCACCGAGACCGTGACCGGCGGAAGGCTCGGTGCTCCGCTGCGCCGCGGGTCGCCGGTCACCGATGCCGCTCTGCTCGGTCCGGGACTGCTGACGGGCTCGCCCCCGGGTCAGTCGGCCGTGCCCCTGCGGGTGTCGGACCCGACCGTGCTGCGCGTCCTCCGTCCGGGCGACCGGGTGGATGTCGTCCTGGCGGCGCGGCAGGACGCGGCGACCGCCGACGGCTCCGGTTCGTCGCCCGCACGCACGCTGGCCCGGTCGGTCACCGTGCTGTGGACGTCGGGCGCCTCGGCGGCGGCGACCACGGGCACGGGGGTGTGGCCGACGGCGAACGAGGATGCACCGCTCGCGGTCGTGGGGGTCCCCCGGGCTGTCGCGGCCGAGCTCGCCGGGTCGACGAGCGGGACGACGACGGTGGGGCTCGTCATTGTGGAGCCCGGGCGGTGAGGCGGCCATGAGGGTCACCGCGCCGATCGGGGGCGTGTCCGGCGGCGGTCATCGCGGTGCGGTGGTGGCCGGGATCAGCCCCAGTGCGGTGGGCGCTGCTCCCGCAGCCACCGGTCGTGCTCGGGTGCGGTCTCGTCCCCGCGACCGCCCCATCCGTGCGGGTCGTCCTCGGCGGCGAGGATACGGTCGAGCCGCAGGGCCGAGACGGACGGCGCGGAGGGACGCGGGGTGTCCTCGGCGTCGGCCGGGTCGGGTGCCGCCCCGCGATCGGCGCCCGAGCCCGCGGCTGTCGCATCGGTGGAGGCGGCGCAGCTCTGGTCGATGGCCGTGTCGGTGCCGGTGCCGGTTCCGGTATCGGCGGCGTCGGGCACGACCTCGTCAGACCGCTGCTGCCCGCTCGCGTCCAGTCCCGTCGCCCCGGCCCCTAGCGCCCCGGACACGGTCGCAGCCGGCCCATCCAGCACGGTCGCAGCCGGCCGGCCCGTGGCAGACGGGCCGCTCCTGGCAGTCTGGTCGGCCGGGGGTGTGGCCGCGGCCGTGTGGGTCGGCCGGGAGTCAGCCCTGCGGTGCGCCATCGTCGTCACGGCTGCGCGAGGCGCCCGCGTCGCTCCCGGTCGGCGACGGAGCGCCGATCGTCTCGGCCCGCTCCGCCCGCGAGGAGGCCGCGTCCTGCGCGCCCTGGCCCGTGCCCCGGCTCGCGTCGTCGTCGATCGTCTCGACGTCGGACCCGTCCGGGCGGCGGTCGAGGTCCTGCGCCTCCGCGTCAGCGGACTCGTCGACGGGCTCCCGCGCCGGGGCGTCGGTCAGGAAGGCGGGCGCGTCGGCGCTGAGGAATCCGGCGACCCGGTCGGCGAGTCCCTCGGGGTCGCTGAACACCTCGATCGTCCACAGCGTCAGGTACTTCCAGCCCGAGCGCTCCAGCAGGGCCGGCCGCAGGCGGCTGCGTTCCCGGACCGTGTAGGCGCAGTACCGGTCGGATCCGTCGGTGATCATCGCCGTCGGCTCGACACCGCGGCTCGCGGGCAGCGCGCTGAGGTCGACACCGCCGGTGTGGGCCCGCACCTCCAGCCCGCGGGCGCCGATCCGCTGCGCGAGGTCGGCGATCAGCGGCGACGGCGCCACCTCGGACTGCTCGGGCACCCGACCGGTGGCCAGCGCCGTGATCCGCCCGCCGTCCGCGACGGAACCGCCGAGGATGCTCTCCCCCGGCTCCTCGAGCGGCTGCAGACCGCGTTCGAGCAGCTCGTGGTAGTCGAGCGCGCCCTCGCGCAGCTTCATCTTGTCCAGGTCGTCCGGGTGGAGGCACGTGAGGACGTGCAGGTGGTGGCGGGCCCGGGTGGTCGCCATCGCGAAGAGCCGACGCCCGTCCTCACCGGAGAGTTCGCCGAGCGTGTGCAGCACCCGGCCGTGCGGGGTCCGGCCGTAGCCGAGCGAGAGGATGATCCGGTCGCGGACGACGCCCGCGGCACGGTCCAGGTCGACCACGCGGAAGGCGTCGGGACCGGAGGCGAAGAACTCGGCGCGCGCGGGGTTCTCGGACACGGCGTCCCGGACGGCGTCGGCGATCCGCCCGGCGTGGCGCCGGTTACCGGCGATGACGGCGAGGGACTGGGCCGGCCGCGTGGAGGCGTGCCGCATCACGAGGTCGACGACGCGTCGCACCTCGGCGTCCGTCGACTCCACGTCGCCGTCGCTGGTGGGCAGGCCGGTGCCGTCGGGCAGGTACTCGACGACGAGGCCACCGACGCGGCCCGGCGGCGGCGAGAGCCACTGCAGCCTGCCGTCGTAGAACTGGTCGTTCAGCTGCGCGGTCAACCCGTCGTCGACCTGGCGGTAGACCATCGTGAGCCGCCGCTCGGGCAGCACCTCGGCCAGCGCCGTCAGGGCGCTCAGGATGTGCGGGTCCGCGCTCGAGGATGAGACCCCGGCGTCGACCGTGAACGCGGTGACCGCGTCGAGGTGCTGGTCGCCCAGGGCGATGACCTGCCGGGACCGGGCGATCGCGGGCAGCGCCGCGGGCAGGGAGGTGGATTCGGCGTCGAGCAGGACCACCGCGTCGAAGCGGGTGCCGACGGGCACGCCACCGGGCAGGTCGAAGGGACTCGCCGTGACCACCGGCGTCAGCGGCAGCACGAGGTCCGGTGTGCGGAGGAAGTACCCGGCGGCCGTGATGGTCCCCGACTTGAGGGCGTCCTTGAGCGCCTGCGCCTGTCCGGGCGAGGCCTGCAGCGCGGTCCGCCACGCGTGGGCGAGGATCGTCTGCAGCCGGGCCGGCCCGGCCGCGATGTGCGCCTCGTCGGCGAGCCGGTACTCGGCCTCGACGGTGCGCAGGGTCTGGCCGCTGGCCATCGCCAGGAAGTCGTCGCCGCTGATCATGGCCTCGAGCGCGGACTGCCACCAGGTCAGCTCGAGCTCGGCGGCCACGGCGTCGGCGCCGACCTCACGGCGGGCGAGATCCTCGAGCAGTTCGTCGATGCCCTGTTCGCGCATCGACTCGAGCAGCATGGTCCGCTCGGGCAGGGTCGCCAGCGTCTCCTCGTCGGCGACGAGGGCGTCGAGCGTGCGCTGCAGGTCGTCGCCCTCGCGGGTGCGCAGACCGGTCTCCGAGGTGACGGGCAGCACCTCGTCGAGCTGGTCCAGCAGCGCGGCGAGCGCGTCGTACTGCCGGGCGATCTCGGGCAGCCCGCCGGGGATGCGCGGGTGGCGCTGCGTGCGGGCGATGGCCGTCCACTGCCGGCGCTGGCCCTCGACCCCCACGAGCGAGCGGTGGAGGTCGGCGATGTGCACGCCGGGGCGGATGTACTCCTTGGCGACGCGGCGCAGCCGGGACCGCTGCACCGAGTTCATCTCGATGCCCCGTTCACGGCGCCACGGATTGGTCGCGGTCGCGGCGATGAGGTCCTTGACGGGCCGGTCGAAGATGTCCGGGTTGAACCGGTCCAGGGTGTCGCGCACCGCGAGCAGCAGCTGAAGCCGCTCGCCCCAGTCGTTCGCGCTGTCTCCCAGCGCGATCTCCGAGGTGGTCGCGAGCTCGTCGAGGCGACGGCGCAGGGAGGGAAGCTGCTCGGCGGCCTGCTGTGCCAGCCGGTGCGCGTCCGCGGTCTGCTGCCGGTTCATCAGGCGTGCGCCGAACCACGGACTGACCGAGGCCGCGCGGGAGAAGCTGCCGAGCTCGGCGGCCCGGCGCAGGCGGTCGGCCAGGTCGGTGCGGTCGAGCATCGCGTCGAGGACGCTGCGCTTGAGCCGCACCTGGGTGGCCGGCGCGGGATCGGTGGCCATCAGCGTCGCGAGGGCCTGCATGGCCTGATAGGGCGAGCAGTGCCACCGGTCGCGGACCTGGTGGAGAGAGCGGACGTGCTCGGCGAGCCGGTCGCGGTGGCGGCGCAGGGTGTCGTGCACGCGATCCACGTCGGGCGGGACGGCCTTCTCGTTGCGGACGATGGCCCGCACGAGGGCCGAGCGCAGCGTCGCGGACTCGGCGGCGTCCTCGAGCGGCAGCACCGTCGACCCGAGGTTCACCTCCTCCATCCGGGCGGTGAACTGCCGCAGGCTCGAGCGACGTTCGGCGGTGACGAGCACGGTCTTGCCCTGGGCGGTCAGGGTCGCGACGGCGTTGACCGCGGTCTGCGTCTGGCCGCTGCCCGGGGGCGTGCTCACGGCAAGCGACCGTCCGGCTCGGACGAGGTCGAGCACCTCCTGCTGCGAGGAGTCCGCGTCGAGGACGAGGAACTCCTGGGCCGGATCGCGCTCGTCCAGCGGCGGGTACGCGTGGCGGTCCCCGCCCGTCAGCGGACGGCCCGAGACGAGCGCGCCGATCACGGGGTGCCGCGGATCCAGGCCGTGCAGCCGTTCGGACAGGTCCGCCAGGGTCGTGGCGAGCAGGCGGTACTCGACCGTGAGGTCGGGGATCCCGGCACCGAGCTGGCGCAGCTGCTCGAGCACCGGCTGCGGGTCGAACCGGCCGGTCGCGGTCGCGGCGGCCAGCAGGTCCTGCTCCTCGATCCGCACGTCGTACTCGCGGCGCACGTGCCGCAGCAGAGCCGGGTTGACGCGCGCCTGGCCGGTCAGCTGGATCTCGTGGTCGTCCGAGCCGGGTCGGACGGCCAGCTCCATGCGCGCCATCAGGACGGGAGCGTGCAGGCGGCCGCGGGTACCGGCGCCCCACGAGGTGAACGTGGCGGTGCCGAAGACGAGCCAGGCCGCGTCGATGCCGTGCTCGGCGGAGAGCTCCTGGATGCGGGCGCGCAGGGACCGGGCGGCGGCCGCGGCGCGAGCGCTGTGGTCGGGGTCGCGCAGCAGGGTGGTCAGCCGGGTGCGCCGGCCCGAGAGCAGCTGCGCCATGCCCGACGGGTGCGCGTGGGTCAGGTCGATGACGGCGCGCGGGCCGGACGGCAGGTTGAGCAGGGTGTCGACCCCGCTGTATCCGTCGAGGTCCTGGAGCCAGTCCGCCAGGTCCTCGTCCGTCGGCGGCTCAGCCGGAGCCGCGGGGGGTTCGGTGGTCGCCGACGCGGTGGTGGACTGCCCGTCCTCGTCGTTGCCGGAGGCGTCGCTCACGTCCTGCCGGGTCTGGCCCGCGGAGACGCGCGTGGACCCGGCGGCGCGGAGCCCCGAGCCGTCCGCTCCGTCGGTCGGGGCCGCAGGGAGCCCGCCGGCCGTTCCGGGCACGACGACGCCGTCCGCGTCGGCGGTGGGTGCCGTGTCGTCGCGGGACGACTCGGGGCGCACCGGTCGTCGGGAGGAGCTGTCGGACATGGGGTCGAGCCTATCGGTCGTGCGGCGCGCCGAGGCGGAGGACGGCGTCCACGGCGCCATTGCGCGTCACCCGAGCGCGATCGGTTCGCCCGGGGCTCACTCCCACTCGATGGTTCCCGGGGGCTTGCTCGTGACGTCGAGAACCACCCGGTTGACGCCGTCCACCTCGTTGGTGATGCGGTTGGAGATCCGGGCGACGAGGTCGTACGGCAGCCGCGACCAGTCCGCGGTCATGGCGTCCTCGCTCGAGACCGGGCGCAGGACGATCGGGTGCCCGTAGGTGCGGCCGTCGCCCTGGACGCCGACGCTGCGCACGTCGGCGAGCAGCACGACGGGCATCTGCCAGACCTCGGCGTCCAGGCCGGCGCCGGTCAGCTCCTCGCGGGCGATGGCATCGGCCCGCCGCAGCAGGGCGAGCCGCTCACCGGTGACCTCCCCGATGATCCGGATGCCGAGGCCCGGTCCGGGGAACGGCTGCCGTCCGACGATCTCGGCGGGCAGGCCCAGCTGGGCGCCGACCGCACGGACCTCGTCCTTGAAGAGGGTGCGCAGCGGCTCGATCAGCTCGAACTCGACGTCCTCGGGCAGCCCCCCGACGTTGTGGTGGCTCTTGATCGTGGCGGCGCCCTCGCCGCCGCCGGACTCGACGACATCGGGGTACAGGGTGCCCTGGACGAGGAACCGGACCCGCTCACCGGTAGCCGACGCCTCGGTGAGGATGGCCTGCTCGGCGGCCTCGAAGGCGCGGATGAACTCGCGGCCGATGATCTTGCGCTTGGTCTCCGGGTCGGTGACGCCGGCGAGGGCGCCGAGGAACCGGTCCGCCTCGCGCGCGACGTACAGCTTGACCCCGGTGGCGGCGACGAAGTCACGCTCGACCTGCTCGGCCTCGCCCTCCCGCAGCAGCCCGTGGTCGACGAAGACGCAGGTGAGCTGGTCGCCGATCGCGCGCTGGACGAGGGCGGCCGCGACCGCGGAGTCGACGCCCCCGGAGAGGCCGCAGATCACCCGGTCCGAGCCGACCTGCTCACGGATGCGCTCGACCTGCTCCTCGATGACGTTGCTCGTGGTCCAGTCCTTGGCGAGCCCGGCACCACGGAAGAGGAAGTTCTCGAGCACGGCCTGGCCGTGGGCGGAGTGGCGCACCTCGGGGTGCCACTGCACGCCGTAGAGGCGGCGGTTCTCGTCGGCGAAGGCCGCGACCGGGGCGCCGGCGGAACTGGCGAGCACCTCGAAGCCCTCGGGGGCGCGCTGCACGCTGTCGCCGTGACTCATCCAGGCGGTCTGCGCGTCGGGAACGCCCTCGAGCAGGGACCGGCTGCCGCCGTCGGCGGTGACCACCGTGGACCCGTACTCGCGCAGACCTGTGCGGGCCACCTCGCCGCCGAGTGCCTGGGTCATCGCCTGGAAGCCGTAGCAGATCCCGAGGACGGGGACCCCGGCGTCGAACAGGTCGGCCTGCACGCTGGGCGCGCCGTCGGCGTACACGCTCGCCGGTCCACCGGAGAGGATCAGTGCCGACGGGTTCTTCGCGAGGATCTGCTCAGTGCTCAGCGTGTGCGGCACGATCTCGGAGTAGACGTTCGCGTCGCGCACCCGGCGCGCGATCAGCTGGGCGTACTGCGCGCCGTAGTCCACGACGAGGACCGGGCGCTGCTCCAGCGGGGAGGAATCGGCGGGGGTAGTCACGCTCCAAGGGTAGTGGGCGGCCCGCCGCCGCCCCCAATCGCCCCGGTCACCGAGGGCGGACGCTCCTCCGCTCCCCCGGGGCCGCCGTCAGTAGCGGCGCACGGCCTTCGGATTGGCGACGAGCTCCTGCTCGGCCTCGCGGTGGATCCTGCGCTCCATCACGAACGACAGCCCGGGGATGACGCCGCCGAGCGCGATGAGGATGAACCGGGTGAACGGCCAGCGCATGAGCGACCAGAGCCGGAAATCGGAGATCAGGTAGATCACGTACAGCCAACCGTGCACGATGAGCACGCCCGTGGACAGATTGAGCCCGCCGGTGAGGTTGTCGGCCGCGATCATGTTCAGCCCGAGGGGGACGGTCGCGTTGGTGGCGGCGTCGGTGCCGCCGGCGATCAGGTCGTACCCGGCGCCGTAGCGGACCACCATCTCGATGCACAGCAGGATGAGGAAGGTACCGGTGAGGTACGCCATCACCCGGTAGAAGCCGAGCGCGGAGCGGATCTGGGCGCCGGTGCCGCCGAAGCGACGCCGTGCGGGACGGGTGGCCGCCCCGGCGGGGCGGCGCTGCGCCGGTCCGCCGGCCTCGCCCGTCCGGGCAGGGGCCGCGGACGCCGTCGTCGACTGGGGGTTGCTCTCTGTCACCGTCACACCTCGTTGGAGTTCCCCGCGAGGGGAACGCTGTTGCTGTCCTGCCGATTCTTCCCGGCCAGGCTGGATGGAACCCGAGTGGAGCCCGTCACGCCGTCGGGCGTGGCCGGCGCGGCACCGGCGTCGGGGTGGTCACCGGGGTGGTTCCCGTGAGCCGCGTCGTGGTCGGCGGGGTCCTCAGGGTCGTCGCCGTCGTCGTAGGCGTCCTCGTCGAGATCCTCGCCGTCCGCCTCGAGCCGGCGCTGATGGTCGTCCGCGACGAGCCGCCACCACAGGTAGATGGCGAAGCCGGCGAACACGACCCACTCGACCGCGTAGAAGATGTTCAGCCAGTTCACCGACGTGCCGGTGGGCTGAGCCGTGGTGACGATGGGACGCATCGTCGCTCCCGACGCCCGTGCGCCGACCTCGGTACCGCCCCGTGTCTCCGTGTCCGCCGTGACGAAGCCGGACCACATGGGCCGCTGCCACCGGTTGACCAGCTGCGCGGTCGCGAGGGCGCCGACCTGGTCCGACGGGCCGGTGGTGCCGGACGCCGGCGCTTCGGTGGGCAGCAGGCGGCCGGTGATCGCGACGGTGCCGGACGGCGTCGAGCCCGCGGTGGCCGGGTCGGCCACCCAGCCGCGCGCCACCGGGATGACCGCGGCGGCACCCTTCCAGTCGCTGACGGCCGGTGCGCCCTGCACCTCGAACGGCTCCACGACCCAGTAGCCGCGGTCCCCGTTGCTCAGCCGACCGGTGACGAACACGCGTGCGCCGGGCAGATAGCGCCCGGTCAGGCTCACCCGGTGGTCCACCTCCGTGGTCAGCAGTTCCCGCCCGGCCGGGGCGACGGAGAGGAGCGGCCGCACCTGCTCGGTCTGCGCGGGTGGCGGCGCCCCGGACTCGCTGGACCGGGAGAACTGCCACTGGCTGAGCAGGACGAACACGGTGGAGACCGCCAGCGCGAGCAGGAGAGCCGCGATCCACCGCGGCTTCAGGGCGGTCCGAAGCACGGATCAACCCTAGCTGGCCGCCGTCACCGGACCCAACCGGCGCCCGCTCGCCCCGGGTTGGAACGGCCGCCCGGGTGCGGGCGATCGGGGGGTCGGCTCAGGCCGCACGGCAACCCCTCCGGGGTCGCTCAGACCTCGGGAGGGAACCAGAACGTGGAGTTGACCAACTCGGCGATCACCTCGGGGTCGTACGCCCGGCGCAGGGACTCCCGGACGTTGGGCTGCGCCATGGACCGGGCGATGCCGGCGAGCACCTCGAGGTGCAGGCTGAGCGAGCCGGCGGGCGTGCCGAGCAGCAGGATGATGTCCGCCGGGCCGTCGGCCGAGCCGAAGTCGACCCGCTGCCCGAACGTCGTGATGCCGACCGCGAGGCTGGCCTGCGTGACCGCCTCGCTGCGGGCGTGCGGGAGCCCGACGCCGCCGGGCAGCCCGGTGGCCATCTGGTGCTCCCGCGCGCCCACGGCGGCGGTGAATGCGTCCCGGTCGGTGACCCGGCCGGCGGCGACGAGCAGGTCCGTCAGCTGGCCGACGGCGTCGGCCCGGTCGACGGCCGAGAGGTCGAGCAGCACGAGGTCCGCGCGCGTGAGCCCCTCGTCGTAGAGGCGCAGCGTGTCGAGCTCGGCAGGCGTCGGACGGATGTCCGGCTGCTCCTGTCCGGGCTCGCTCACGGTCGTCGTCCCGCCGGTCGGGTCATCGGGTCAGTTCGCCGAGACGATGTCCGCGACCCGGATGCGCTCGGCGTCGGCCGTCGCGTCGTCCGGCTGCTCCTGGCTGATCCGCTCGGCCTTGACGCGGGCCAGGTACACCTCGACCTCGTGGTCGCGCTGCTCGGGCGTCCAGCCCAGCGGCCCGGCCATCAGATCGGCGACGACGGGGGCGGCGGAGTCGCCGCGGTCCCACGCCTCGATCGAGATGCGGGTGCGGCGGGTCAGCACGTCCTCGACGTGCCGGGCGCCCTCGTGGGTCACCGCGTACACGACCTCGGCGGCCAGGTAGTCGTCCGCGCCGGGCAGCGGCTCCCCGAGCTCGGGATTCTCGGCGATCATCGCCAGCAGGTGCCGCGACATCGAACCGTAGCGCTGCAGGAGGTGCTCGACGCGGGCCACGTGCACGCCCGAGAGCTCGGAGGTGCGGCCGCGCCGGTTCCACGCGGCCTGGTAGCCGTCGGCGCCGAGCAGGGTGATCGTCTCGGTGACGCTCTCGGGCACCCGCTCGTCGAGCGCGCGCACGGCCTCGTCGACGGCGTCCTTGCCCATCACGCGGTACGTGGTCCACTTGCCGCCGGCGACGACGACGAGGCCGGGCACGGGGTGCGCGACGACGTGCTCGCGGGAGAGCTTGGCGGTCGAGTCGCTCTCGCCGGCCAGCAGCGGCCGCAGCCCGGCGTACACGCCCTCGACGTCCTCCCGGGTCAGCGGGCGGACGAGCACCTTGTTGACGTGCTCGAGGATGTAGTCGATGTCGGCGCTGGTCGCGGCGGGGTGCGCCTTGTCCAGGTTCCAGTCGGTGTCGGTGGTGCCGATGATCCAGTGCCGGCCCCACGGGATGACGAAGAGCACGGACTTCTCGGTGCGCAGGATCAGGCCCACGGTCGACTGGAAGCGGTCGCGCGGGACGACGAGGTGCACGCCCTTGGAGGCGCGGACCTTCATCTGGCCGCGGTCGGTGACGAGGGCCTGGGTGTCGTCCGTCCACACGCCCGTGGCGTTGATGACCTGCTTGGCGCGGACGTCGTACACCTCGCCGCTCTCGTGGTCCTTCACCTTGGCGCCGACGACGCGCTCGCCCTCGCGCAGGAAGTCGATCACGCTGGTCCGGTTGACCACCTTGGCGCCGTAGTGCGCGGCGGTGCGGATGATGTTGGTGACCATCCGCGCGTCGTCGACCTGGCCGTCGTAGTACCGGATCGAGCCGACCATGGCGTCCTGCTTCAGGCTCGGCGCCGCCCGCAGGGTGGCCCGGCGGGAGAGGTGCTTGTGGATCGGCAGGCCGCGGCCGTGCGAACCGGAGACGCTCATCGCGTCGTACAGCGCGATGCCGGCGCCCACGTAGGGGCGCTCGATGAACCGCTGGTGCAGGGGGTAGAGGAACGGCACGGGCCGCACCAGGTGGGGGGCGATGCGGGTCAGCAGCAGCCCGCGCTCCTTGAGGGCCTCGTTGACGAGGGCGAAGTCGAGCATCTCCAGGTAGCGCAGGCCGCCGTGGATCAGCTTGGACGAACGCGATGAGGTGCCCGAGGCCCAGTCGCGCGCCTCGACCAGCCCGACGTCGAGTCCGCGGGTGACCGCGTCCAGGGCGGCACCGGCGCCGACCACGCCTCCCCCGACCACCAGGATGTCCAGTTCCTGGTGCTGCTCGGTCGTGGACTTGAGCGCCGCCACCGCGTGGTCGCGGTACTGCGGGCTCAGGTCGCCGCTCGCCTCGGTGAAGTCAGCCATGGTCGTCCTCGTCCTTCCGTGGGGATTGCCGTCTGACTCCATTCTGTCCCCATCGGAACCGCCACCGCGAGCCCGTCCGCTCTCAGCCGACCGTGGGGACGGGCGCCACGACGACGTCGCAGCGCTGGAACTCCTTCAGGTCCGAGTAGCCGGTGGTGGCCATGGTCCGCCGCAGCGCTCCCATGAGGTTCGACGAGCCATCCGAGTGCCGGGCCGGTCCGTGCAGGATCTCCTCCATGGGCCCGACGATGTCCAGGTGCACCCGCTCACCGCGCGGCAGTTCCGCGTGGTGCGCCTCGGGGCCCCAGTGCCAGCCGGCGCCCGGCGCCTCCTCGGCCCGGGCGAGGGTGCTGCCGAGCATGACGGCGTCGGCGCCCATCGCGATGGCCTTGACGATGTCCCCGCTCGTGCCCAGGCCCCCGTCGGCGATGACGTGCACGTACCGGCCGCCGGACTCGTCGAGGTAGTCCTTGCGGGCGGCGGCCACGTCCGCGATGGCGGTCGCCATCGGCGCGTGGATGCCCAGCGCCCGGCGGGTGGTGGCGCTGGCGCCGCCGCCGAAGCCGACGAGGACCCCGGCCGCGCCCGTGCGCATCAGGTGCAGGGCCGGCGTGTAGCCCGCGGCACCGCCGACGATGACCGGCACGTCGAGTTCGTAGATGAACTGCTTGAGGTTCAGCGGCTCGCGGCTGGTCGAGACGTGCTCGGCCGAGACCGTGGTGCCGCGGATGACGAAGATGTCGACGCCGGCGTCGACGACGGTGCGGTAGAAGTCCTGCGTGCGCTGCGGCGTCAGGGAGCCGGCCACCGTGACCCCGGCCCGGCGGATCTCCGCGAGCCGGGACGCGATCAGCTCGGCCTGGATGGGCGCGGCGTAGAGCTCCTGCATCCGGCGGATGGTGGCCGGGTTGGACCGGCCACCGCGAAGCTCGGCGATCTCGGCGAGCACCGGCTGCGGGTCCTCGTACCGGGTCCACAGGCCCTCGAGGTTGAGCACCCCGAGGCCGCCGAGCCGGCCCAGCTCGATGGCCGTCGCGGGCGACATGACCGAGTCCATGGGCGCCCCGAGCACCGGGATGTCGAGCGTGTACGCGTCGATCTGCCACGAGAGCGAGACGTCCTGCGGGTCGCGGGTACGGCGGGACGGGACCACCGCCACGTCGTCGAGCGCGTACGCCCGTTGACCGCGTTTGGACAGGCCGATCTCGATCTGGGGATTCACCGGACCACCCTATCGCGCCGCGTCAGCGCGCCGGCCGGGGCCCCGGAGGCCTCACTTGCTGTAGTTCGGCGCCTCGACCGTCATCATGATGTCGTGCGGGTGGGACTCCTTCAGACCCGCCGGGGTGATCCGGACGAACTGACCGCGCGCCTTCAGCTGCGCGACGTCGTGGGCGCCGACGTAGAACATCGTCTGCCGCAGGCCGCCGACGAGCTGGTGGCTGACGGCCGAGAGCGGGCCGCGGTAGGGCACCTGGCCCTCGATGCCCTCGGGGATCAGCTTCTCGTCGTCGGGCACGTCCGCCTGGAAGTAGCGGTCCTTCGAGTACGAGGTGTTCTTGCCGCGCGTCTGCATGGCCCCGAGCGAGCCCATCCCGCGGTACGTCTTGAACTGCTTGCCGTTGACGAACACGAGGTCACCGGGGGCCTCGTCGCAGCCGGCCAGCAGGGAGCCGATCATCACGGTGTCGGCACCGGCGACGAGGGCCTTGCCGATGTCGCCGGAGTACTGCAGGCCGCCGTCGGCGATCAGCGGGACGCCGGCCGGGCGGGTCGCCTTGGCGGACTCGTGGATGGCGGTGATCTGGGGGACGCCGACGCCGGCGACGACGCGGGTGGTGCAGATGGAGCCCGGCCCGACGCCGACCTTGACGGCGTCCGCGCCGGCGTCGACGATGGCCTGCGCACCGGCCCGGGTCGCCGCCTGGCCGCCGATGATGTCGACGTGCGCGGAGGCGGGGTCCTTCTTCAGCCGGGCGATGATGTCGAGCACGCCCTGGCTGTGCCCGTTGGCGGTGTCGACGAACAGGGCGTCCACGCCGGCCTCGACCATGGTCATGGCCCGCTCGTAGCCGTCGCCGAAGAAGCCGACGGCGGCACCGACGCGCAGCCGGCCCTCGTCGTCCTTCGTGGCCAGCGGGTACTCCTCGGCCTTGGTGAAGTCCTTGACGGTGATCAGGCCCTGCAGGATGCCGGCGTCGTCGACGAGCGGGAGCTTCTCGATCTTGTTCTTCGCCAGCAGCGCGTGGGCGTCGTCGCGGCTGATGCCGGGGTGGCCGGTGACCAGCGGCATGGCCGTCATCACCTCGCGCACGGACCGGCTGGCGATCTCGGCGCGGGAGAGGTAGCGGGTGTCGCGGTTGGTGATGATGCCGAGCAGGGTGCCGGCCTCGTCGACGACGGGCAGGCCGGAGACGCGGTAGTACGCGCACAGCCGGTCCAGCTCGAGCAGCGTCGCCTCGGGGCCGATGGTGACGGGCCGGGTGATCATGCCGGATTCGCTGCGCTTGACCCGGTCGACGTGCTCGGCCTGGTCCGCGATCGAGAGGTTCCGGTGGATGACGCCGAGGCCGCCCTGGCGGGCCATGGCGATCGCCATCCGCGACTCGGTGACCGTGTCCATCGCCGCGGAGAGCAGCGGGGTGGCGACGGTGATGCGGCGGGAGAGCCGGGAGGAGGTGTCCGCCTCGGAGGGGATGACGTCGGTCGCGCCGGGCAGCAGCAGGACGTCGTCGTAGGTCAGGCCGATCAGCCCGAACGGATCGTGCTGGTCCACCGTCTCGTTCTCGTCCGCCATGCTCGCCTTCTCGTGATCGCGTGGGCCGCCGAGGATGACCCGGCTCGGCCCGGACAGGTTGGGGTTTGCCGACCATCCTATGCCGCCGGGCAGGGCCCGGCAGGCGTCGGTGACCGATCTCACCGGCCCCCTTGACGCCCGTCACACGGCGGATCTATCGTCCTTTTTATCAACATTACCGTTGATCAAATGATTCATTGATCGCCGGGCTTGAGCCCAGGTGCCGACGGAGGTGACGGCGATGCCGCGACGCGAGGCGGAGCATGCCACCGAGGCCTGGCTGGACCAGGCCTTCCTGGCGCTGGCCGACCCGGTCCGCCGCGCCATCGTCGCCCGCCTCAGCCGTGGTCCGGCCACGGTGAACGACCTGGCCGAGCCGCATCCCATCACCAAGCAGGCCGTCTCCCGGCACATCGGCGTCCTCGAGCACGCCGGACTGGTCAGCCGCACCCGCGACGCGCAGCGCCGCCCGGTGCACCTGGAACCGGAACGCCTCGAGCGCCTCACCGCATGGATCGACCGCTACCGGCTGGTCCACGAGACGCGGTATCGAGCCCTCGACGAGGTGCTCGACGCCGCACCCGAGCCGGAGGACGCTCCCCCGGCACCCCACCGCTCACCCGAGGAGTGATCATGAGCAACGCCCTGACCGTCGAGGCCCCCGAGGGTCTGCCCTTCATCGACACCACCCGGGAGTTCGACGCCCCCGTGGCCGCCGTCTTCCGCGCCCACGCCGACCCCGCGCTCGTCGCGCGGTGGATGGGCCCGCACGGCTACACCATGGACGTCGGAGCCTGGGACTTCCGCAGCGGCGGCGCGTGGAGCTTCGTGCATCGCAATCCCGCCGGCGAGACGTTCGGCTTCCGCGGGACGTTCCACACGGTGCGCGAGAACGAGTTCGCCGTCCAGACCTTCGAGTTCGAGGGGGTGCCCGACGTCGTGAGCATCGAGTCGATGACGTTCGAAGCGCTCCCGGCGGAGCCGGGAGGAGATGAGCCGGACGGAGCGGGCCGATGCCGGCTGCGTGGCCACGCTGTCTACCCCAGCGTGGAAGCGCGGGACGGGATGCTCGCCTCCGGCATGGAGACCGGCATGCGCGAGGGCTACGACCGGCTCGAGGAACTGGTCGTGGACACGGAGGCGTCCTCGGCCTGACCGTCCGCCGGGCGCGGTCGCGCCGCCGCGGCACGGAAAGGCCCCGGCGCGGGCCCGCACACGACGAGGCCCCGCGGACCGAACGGTCCGCGGGGCCTCGTGCGACGAACTCAGCCCGAGTCAGGCCTCAGCTCAGTGCTGGTGCCCGTCCTCGTCGTCCTCCGGCTTGTCCACCACGAGGGTCTCGGTGGTGAGCACGAGGGAGGCGATCGAGGCCGCGTTCTGCAGCGCCGAGCGGGTGACCTTGACCGGGTCGATGACGCCGGCGGCCAGCAGGTTGCCGTACTCGCCGGTCGCGGCGTTGAAGCCCTCGCCCGGGTTCAGCTCGCCGACCCGCGAGACGACGACGTAGCCGTCGTGCCCGGCGTTCTCGGCGATCCAGCGCAGCGGCTGGGCCACGGCGCGGCGGACCAGGCCGATCGCGGTCGCGGCGTCACCCTCGAGCTTCTGCACGGTCGGGTCCTCGTCGAGGGCCTTCGCGGCGTGGATGAGGGCGGTGCCGCCACCGGCGACGATGCCCTCCTCCAGGGCGGCACGCGTCGAGGAGATCGCGTCCTCGATGCGGTGCTTCTTCTCCTTCAGCTCCACCTCGGTGGCGGCGCCGACCTTGATCACGGAGATACCACCGGCCAGCTTGGCGAGACGCTCCTGCAGCTTCTCGCGATCCCAGTCGGAGTCGGTCCGCTCGATCTCGGAACGGATCTGCGCGACGCGACCGGCGACGTCGTCGCTCGAGCCGGCGCCGTCGACGATGGTCGTGTTGTCCTTCGTCACGGTGATCCGGCGGGCGGTGCCGAGCACCTCGAGGCCGACCTGGTCCAGCTTCAGGCCGAGGTCCGGGGACACGACCTGCGCGCCCGTGAGGGTCGCGATGTCCTGGAGCATGGCCTTGCGGCGGTCACCGAAGCCCGGCGCCTTGACGGCGACGACGTTCAGGGTGCCGCGGATCTTGTTCACCACGAGGGTGGACAGGGCCTCGCCCTCGATGTCCTCCGCGATGATGAACAGCGGCTTCGACGAACCGAGGGCCTTCTCCAGCAGCGGCAGGAACTCCGCCAGGTTGGAGATCTTGCCCTGGTTGATCAGGATCAGCGCGTCCTCGAGGACAGCCTCCTGCCGGTCCGCGTCGGTGACGAAGTACGGGGACAGGTAGCCCTTGTCGAACTGCATGCCCTCGGTCACGACCAGCTCGGTCTGCGTCGTCGAGGACTCCTCGACGGTGATGACGCCGTCCTTGCCGACCTTCTCGAACGCCTCGGCGAGCAGCTCGCCGATCTGCCGGTCCTGCGCGGAGATGGTGGCCACGTGCGCCACCTCGTTGCCCTCGATGTCGCGGGCGTTCTCCTTGAGGCGGTTCGCGACGGCCTCGACGGCCACCTCGATGCCGCGCTTGAGGGCGCCCGGGGCGGCGCCGGCCGCGACGTTGCGCAGGCCCTCCTTGACCAGGGCCTGGGCCAGCACGGTCGCGGTGGTGGTGCCGTCACCGGCGACGTCGTTGGTCTTGGTGGCCACCTCCTTGGCGAGCTGGGCACCCATGTTCTCGTACGGGTCGTCCAGCTCGACCTCACGGGCGATGGTCACGCCGTCGTTCGTGATGGTCGGGGCGCCCCACTTCTTGTCGAGCACGACGTTGCGGCCGCGGGGGCCCAGGGTGACCTTGACGGTGTCGGCGAGCTTGTCGACACCGGCCTCCAGCGCCTTGCGGGCGGCGTCGTTGAACTGCAGTTGCTTGGCCATGCGGCTCTCCTCTCAACGCATGAACACCCCGGCTGCGCACGGACGGCGAGCCGGGGTGTTCACGGGGTGCTTACTTGGTGACGATCGCGAGGACGTCGCGGGCGGAAAGGACCAGGTACTCGGCGCCCCCGGCCTTGACCTCGGTTCCGCCGTACTTCGAGTAGAGGACGACGTCACCCTCGGCGACGTCGACGGGCACGCGGGTGCCGTTGTCGGTCACGCGGCCGGGGCCCACGGCGACGACCTTGCCCTCCTGGGGCTTCTCCTTGGCGGTGTCCGGGATGACCAGGCCGGAAGCGGTGGTCTGCTCGGCTTCGAGCGGCTGGACGACGATGCGATCCTCGAGGGGCTTGATGGAGACCGACACGCGGCACTCTCCTTCGCTAGTGGGCTGATACCTGCGCGAGCCCACGGACGTGGGCGCGCGCGCTGATTCCTGCCCTCGGTCAGATACCGGCCGTCGTCGCGGGTGCCGGCGGCACCGAGCCTGAGGGTCAGCACTCTCACGCGGAGAGTGCCAGAAACGACTCTAGGCAGCCGCTGGCACTCGGTCAAGGCGAGTGCCAGCGATGTGTCCGCCCGCGTCCCCCCGCGTCTCCGTGCTCGATACGCTGGATCGCATGGCCACACCTGATCCCGGTTCCCCGTCGGCCATCGCCCCGCTCCTCACGCCCGCCGGGTGGGAGCTGCTGAACCGGGTGGGCCGCTACGACGAGAAGCAGGCGCTGACGCTGAACGAGTCGCTGCGCCGCGAGGGGTACGCGCCCGAGCTGGTCGCGGCGGTGCTGAGCCAGGCCCGGCTGCGGGCCCGTGCCGCGGACAAGTTCGGCGAGTTCGCCTCCACCATGCTCTTCACGCCCGACGGGCTCGAGCAGGCGACGCGCCTCTCCGTCGCCGCCCTGCACGCCCAGCGGTACGTCACGGCGGACCTGCGGCGGGTCGCAGACCTGGGCTGCGGCATCGGCGCCGACGCCATGGCGCTGGCCGCCCTGGACCGGGAGGTCACCGCCGTCGAGCAGGACGAGACGACCGCCGCCGTGGCGACCCTCAACCTCATGCCGTGGCCGAACGCGCGGGTCGTGCAGGCGGACGCGACGGCCGTGGACCTCACCGACGTCGACGGCGTGTGGCTCGACCCCGCCCGGCGGACCGGGCACACCACCCGTACCGGCGGTGCGTCGCGCCGACTGTTCGACCCCGAGTCCTTCTCCCCGCCGTTCTCGTTCGTCGAGTCCCTCGCCGCGGCCGGCACCCCGGTGGGCGTCAAGCTCGGTCCGGGACTGGCGCACGAGTCCGTCCCCGCCGAGGCCGAGGCCCAGTGGGTCAGCGTCGACGGTGGGGTGGCCGAGGTGGCCCTCTGGTTCGGGCCGCTGCGCCGCGACGGCGTCGCCCGTGCCGCCGTCGTGCTGCCCGCCCACGGCGCCCCCGCCGAGCTGACCAGTCCGGAGCCGTTCGCCCCCGACGCGTTCGACGGTGAGGTGGGCCCGGTCGGGCGGTACGTGATCGAGCCCGACGGCGCCGTCATCCGTGCGGGCCTGGTCACCGATCTGGCGCGGCGTCTGGGCGCCCACCAGCTCAACGACCAGATCGCCTACCTCAGCGCCGACACCCACGTGCCGACGCCCTTCGCCCGGGCCTACACGGTGCGGGAGGTGCTGCCCTTCCACCTCAAGACCCTGCGCGCCTGGGTGCGGGAGCACCAGGTCGGGACGCTCGAGATCAAGAAGCGCGGCATCGCGCAGACGCCCGAGCAGGTGCGACGCGAACTGGCGCCCAAGGGCCCCGGACGGGCGACGCTGATCCTCACCCGGCTCGGCGCCACGGAGAAGCGCGTCGCGATCGTCGCCGACCCCGTCCCCCGCTGACGGCGTCCGGTCGCGTCCGGTCGGATCTGGTCGGAGGACCGCGCAGCGGCCGGTCCGAAGCGGTCGGAAGGCTGCTGTGAGTGTGCAGGTGCACGACGAATTCGCGAACTCGTTGTCATCATGCGGGGGGACGAGGGGCGTTCGACGCGCCTAGAGTGACCGGGTGCACACCGAGAGCAACATCCGCGGTCACCGCGACGACCGCGACCTCCCGTCGGGGACCGGGTCACTGCGCGTCGTCGGGGTGCAGCACGCGCCGATCCCGGCCGCCCCGGACCGCCCCCGCCCCGCCGACCGGCTCGACGCCTTCGCCGCCGAACTGGACGCCGTGCTCGCGCAGGTACCCGACGCCGACCTCGTCGTCTTCCCCGAACTGCACCTCGTGGGCGTCCTCGACCTGCCCGAGGACGACCGGGTGCCCACCCTCCAGGCCGCCGCCGTCCCGCTGACCGACCCCGTCGTCGCCGCGCTCGGCGCCCTCGCCGCCGCCCGCGGCGTCGGGCTCGCGCCCGGCAGCATCTGCGAGCGCGGCGAGAACGGCGAGCTGTTCAACACGTCGCTGCTGTTCGCTCCGGACGGCACCCTGACCGCCACGTACCGCAAGATCTTCCCGTGGCGCCCGTTCGAGCCCTACACCCCCGGCGACCGGTTCGTCGTGGGTGAGCTGCCCCTGCCGGACGGCGGCGCCACCCGCGCCGGCCTGTCCATCTGCTATGACGCGTGGTTCCCGGAGCACGCGCGGCACCTGGCGTGGCTCGGGGCGGACCTCGTGCTCAACGTCGTCCAGACCACGACGCCCGATCGGGCTCAGGAGCTCGTCCTCGCCCGTGCGAACGCGATCGTCAACCAGACCTTCGTCGTCAGCGTGAACACGGCCGGCCCGCACGGCGCCGGCCGCAGCATCGTCGTCGACCCGGAGGGCGCGGTCCTTGCGCAGGCCCAGGACGAGCACGACGCCGTGCTGGTGGCCGAGCTCGACCTGACCGCCGTCCCCCGGGTGCGCGAGACGGGCACCGCGGGCACCAACCGGATGTGGGCCCAGTTCCTGCCCACCGACCCGGCGCTGGCGCTGCCGATGTACGGGGGCCGCATCCATCCGGAGCACTGGACCCCCGGGTCCGCCCCGCCGCCTGCTCCCTGACCCCTCCCCACCGATTCCTCCCCCGTCCTCTCGTTCCCCGGAGTCCCCATGTCCTCTCCCGCATCGCCCTCGCCCTCCACGCCGTCCGACACCACCACCGGCACC
This sequence comes from Tersicoccus mangrovi, assembly GCF_036881825.1. Taxonomy (NCBI): domain Bacteria; kingdom Bacillati; phylum Actinomycetota; class Actinomycetes; order Micrococcales; family Micrococcaceae; genus Tersicoccus; species Tersicoccus mangrovi. The sequence goes on from NZ_JBAJMW010000001.1 coordinate 198,380, forward strand.
GCCCCCGGTGCTGCCTCCGGTTCAGGTGAGAGCCCGCACCTGAACCGCACCCTGCACCTGCACTCGCTCGTCCTCTTCGGGCTGGCCTACCTGGCCCCGATGATCGTCCTCGGCATCTTCGGCGTCATCGCGGAGGAGACCGGCGGCGCCTCGACCGCCGCGTACCTGCTCGCGCTGGTCGCGATGCTGTTCACGGCCAACAGCTACGGCCGCATGGCCCGCGCCATCCCCGGCGCCGGGTCGGCCTACACCTACGTGCGGCGGACCATCGATTCCCGGATCGGCTTCCTGGTCGGCTGGGGCACGATGCTGGACTACATCTTCCTGCCGATGGTCATCTGGCTGATCGGCGCCTCGTACCTGCAGGCGCAGTTCCCCGCGGTGCCGGGCTGGATCTGGATCGTCGTGTACATCCTCGTGACGTCCGTGCTCAACGTGATCGGCATCCGCGTCGCGGACCGCGTCAACTTCGTGCTCATGGTGTTCCAGCTGCTCGTCATCGTCGTGTTCGTCGCGCTCTCGGCCGCCAGCGTCCTCGGCGGCCAGGGCACCGGCAGCCTGATCAGCGCGAGCCCCTTCACCGGCGAGCACTCCTCGCTCGCGCAGATCTCCGCCGGTGCGGCCGTCGCCGCCTACTCGTTCCTCGGCTTCGACGCGGTCACGACCCTCTCGGAGGAGACCGTCGAGCCGCGGAAGACGGTGCCGCGCGCCATCCTGCTCGTCGCCCTCATCGGTGGCGGCATCTTCCTCGTCGTCACCTACGCGACCCAGCTCGTGCACCCGGGCGGCACCTTCACCGACGCGGATTCCGCCGCCTTCGACATCGCCAAGACCATCGGCGGCAACCTGTTCAGCGCGATCTTCCTCGCCGGCCTCGTCATCGCCCAGTTCACCTCCGGGCTCGCGGCGCAGGCCTCCGGCTCCCGCCTGATGTTCGCGATGGGCCGTGACGGGGTGCTGCCGCACCGCTTCTTCGGCCGCGTGCACCCGCGCTTCCAGACCCCGTGGCTGAGCATCCTGGCCATCGGCGTCATCGGGCTGATCGCGATGTTCCTCGACGTCGCGACCTCGACGTCCTTCGTCAACTTCGGAGCGTTCGTCGCGTTCGGCATGGTCAACCTCTCGGTGATCGTGCGCGCCGTGCGGGTGCGCCGCACGGGTGAGCCGGTCAACGTCGTGCTCGACCTGGTGTTCCCCGCGATCGGCTTCCTCGTCATCGCCTACCTGCTCACCCAGCTGGACAGCAACGCGCTGACCCTGGGCGGGATCTGGCTCGTCGTCGGGATGATCGTCCTGACGATCATCACCCGCGGCTTCCGCCGGCAGCCGCCCGAGGTGGCCGCCGAGGAGTTCTGAGCCGCCGGACGACGGCGTCCCGGCCACCGGACGGTGGCCGGGACGCCCTAGACTGACGGTCCGGCGGCATCGCCGGGTTCCCCGTCCTCTCCCGTCCCCTGGAGCAGCTCCATGCGCATCGACTTCGCCCGGTCCGAGCAGTCCACCCTCGGGGTCGAGTGGGAGATCGGCCTGGTGGACGCGACGACGGGCGAACTGGTCTCCCGGGCGGACGAGGTGCTCGACGCCGTCCACCGGGAGGATCCCCGCTGGGCCGCCGACGACGACCACCCGCACATCGCCCGCGAGCTGCTGCTGAACACCGTCGAGCTCGTCACCGACGTGTGCCACACCGTCCGCGAGGCGACCGACGACCTCTCCCGGTCGCTCGCCACCGTCCGGGCGGCCACCGACCCGATGGGCATCGAGCTGTTCTCCGCCGGCACCCATCCATTCAGCCACTCGGGCAGCCAGCCGGTGACCAACAAGGAGCGGTACGCCAAGCTGATCGACCGCACCCAGTGGTGGGGTCGGCAGATGCTCATCTACGGCGTCCACGTGCACGTCGGCCTGGACCACCGGGACAAGGCGCTGCCGGTCGTGGACGGACTGGTCAACTACTTCCCCCACCTGCAGGCCCTCTCGGCGTCGTCGCCGTTCTGGGACGGCGAGGACACCGGGTACGCGTCGCAGCGAGCGCTGATCTTCCAGCAGTTGCCCGCCGCGGGCCTGCCGTACCACTTCGACGACTGGACCGAGTACGAGCACTACGCCGGGGACATGTTCACCACCGGGGTCATCGACGTGCTCAACGAGATCCGGTGGGACGTGCGCCCCTCCCCCACGCTCGGCACCGTCGAGATGCGCATCTGCGACGGCGTCTCCTCGCTGCGCGAGGTCGGCGCCATCGCGGCCCTGACCCAGTGCCTCGTCACGGAGTTCTCCGACACCCTCGACGGCGGCGGCTCGATCCCGGTGATGCCGCCGTGGCACCGCTCGGAGAACAAGTGGCGGGCGGCCCGGTACGGGCTCGAAGCCATCATCATCCTGGGCGCCGACTCCCGCGAGCGCCTCGTCACCGACGAGCTGATGAACACGATCAACCGGCTCGAGCCGATCGCGGACCGGCTGGGCTGCCGGGACGAGCTCGCCGGCGTCGAGGACATCATCCGCGACGGCGCCGGTTACCAGCGCCAGCGGCGGGTGGCCGAGGAGCATGGTGGGGACCTGCGCGCCGTCGTGCTCGACGCGGTCGGGCGGATGCGCGAACCGCTGCGCTGAGCTCCCGGGCGGCGTTCTGTCGTTCCCCGATCTGGCGGCGTCAGTCATCGGCGATGCGGGCGACGGCGGTCGCGACGCTCGCCTCGTCCGGCCCCACGCCGAGGGCCCGGTGGATCGTCATCCCCTCGATCAGGGCATCGAGCCGGCGCGTCGTCTCCGGGGGGAAGTGCCGTTCGAGTGCCTCGCGGCTGCTCGTCATCCAGGCGTCCGTCAGCGCCCGGAAGTCAGGGCGGCGTGCGGCCAGCGTGTAGAGCTCGAGGGTGAGGACGAGGTCCCGCTGGTCGGCGAAGACGCCGCGCACGATGAGGTCGACGACGGCCTGCCGAGCCTGCTCCGGCGTCGTCGCCGCGCTCATCCGCTCCCGGAAGCGCTGGGCGACCTGGTCCGCGTGACGAGTGAAGGCGGCACGCAGCAGGTCGTCCATCCCGTCGAAGTGATAGGTCATCGACCCCAGGGGCACGTCCGCCGCGGCGGCCACCTTCCGGTGCGAGGTCCCGGCGACGCCGTCGGCGGCGATGACCGTCAGGCACGCGTCGATGATGTGGTCCCGCCGGTCGGGGTCGTGCCGTCGCGTGCGGACTCCTCCCCCGGTACCGCCGGTCGCCTCTCGTGTCATGTGTACGATCGTACACAAGAGCGGTACGATCGTGCCCATGTCGTCCGCTCCCCCCGTCGCGCCGCCCACCGCCGAGCTGCGGCACGCCCGGTTCGCCGTCGCCGCGCTGTTCCTCACCAACGGCGCCCTCTTCGCCAACCTGATCCCCCGCTACCCGGGCATCAAGAGCGCCCTCGGTGCGGACAACGCCGTCTACGGGCTGGCCGTCGCCGCCTTCCCCACCGGTGCGATCGTCGCCGGGCTGGCCGCCGCACCGGTCATCCGCCGGCTCGGCTCGGCCCGCACCGCGGTGGTCGGCACGGTACTGACCGCACTCGGCGCCGTCGCCGCCGCCTCGGGGCCCTCCCTGCCGGTCTTCGCCATCACCCTGTTCCTCGCCGGCGCCGCGGACGCGATCACCGACGTCGGGCAGAACACGCACGGGCTGCGGGTGCAGCGCGAGTACGGGCGGTCGATCATCAACTCCTTCCACGCCATCTGGTCGATCGGCGCGGTGCTGGGCGGGTCGATGGCGGCCGGGGCCATCGCGCTCGGCCTGCCCGCACCCGTGCACCTGGCGATCGCCGCGGCGCTGTTCTCGATCGTGGCGCTCGTCGCGGCCCGCTTCTGCCTGCCCGGCCACGACATCGACGCGGCGGCCGCGAGCGGCACCGGACTCGCCGCCGGTGCGCGGCCACGGCCCTCGCTCCGGCTCGTCCTGATCATCGCCGCGCTCGTGCTCGTCGCGATGTCCGGGACGCTCGTCGAGGATGCCGGTTCGACGTGGGGCGCCCTCTACCTGCACGCGAGCCTGGGCGCCCCGGCCGCCGTGGCCGCCGCCGGGTTCGTCGCTCTCGTCGGCGCCCAGTTCATCGGGCGGATGCTCGGGGACCGGCTGGTCGACCGGTTCGGGCAGCGGGCCGTCGCCCGCGCCGGCGGTGCCGTGACCGCCGTGGGCATGGGCGTGGCGCTGCTCGTCCCGTCGGTGCCGGGCACCATCGCCGGTTTCGCCGCAGCCGGCCTCGGCGTCGCGACCCTCGTGCCCGCCGCGATGCACGAGGCGGACGAACTGCCCGGCCTGCGGGCGGGCACGGGCCTGACCGTGGTGTCGTGGCTGATGCGCCTGGGCTTCCTGCTCTCCCCGCCGATCGTGGGGCTCGTGGCCGATCACGCGGGCCTGCGGGTCGGGCTCCTGGTCGTGCCGCTCGCCGGGATCGTGGCGTTCGTGCTCGCGAGCGCGCTCAGCGACCGACGGCGCCCGGCTGCTGCGGTGCCGGCGCGGGCCTGACCGGCACGCGCGTCGACCCGACGTCATGACCGGGGCGGCGTGGATCGAGACCCGTCAGTCGCCGGGCCGGTCGATCCGGAACAGGGCGCAGGTCGTGTTGTAGTACCGGCCGGTGACGCCCGCGTCCGTCATCCCGATCCGGCGGGCGACGCGCTGGGACGCGGCGTTGTCGGGGTGCGTGACGGCGAGGACCCGCGGCAGCCCGTGGTCGAAGGCGTGGGCCAGAACCCGGATCGCTGACTCCGCCGCATAGCCGTGACCCCACGCGCCGGGGTGCAGGTGCCAGCCGATCTCCGTGTCGCCCGACGGGGTCAGCGCGTCGTCGGCGCCCTCGCGGGCGGCGGAGGCGGGCAGGTCCTTGAGCAGGATCGTCCCGAACCGCTGTCCGGTGGTGGCGTCGGCGACGGCCCAGATGCCGTGCACCGGGTGGTCCTCGTGGGCGTGGGCGTACCGCTCGGCGCGGGCGACGGCCTCGGATCGGTCGGTGCTCACGCGAGGGAACCGGCCGATGAAGCGCTGCACCTCCCACCGCGCGTACATGTCGGCGAGGAAGTCCACGTCGGCGTCGTCGGTGGTCCAGCGCCGCAGCAGCAGCCGGTCGGTGTGCAGCTCCTCCATCGGGAGGCCTCCTGTCCTGCCCTCAGGCGAGGGAGATCTCGCTGACCGGCTGGGACGAGTCGGCGCCGAAGCCGGTGCCGCTCGGGGCGACGCCGGCGGCCACGAGCTGAGCGCCGAGCGCGGCGACCATGGCGCCGTTGTCGGTGCACAGCCGCAGGGGCGGCACGGTCAGCTCGATGCCGGCTTCGGCGCAGCGCTGCGCGGTCAGCGCCCGCAGCCGGGAATTCGCGGCGACGCCGCCGCCGAGCAGCAGGGAGGTGATGCCGTGTTCCCGGCAGGCGAGCACGGCCTTGCGGGTGATGACGTCGGCCACCGCCTCCTGGAAGGACGCGGCGACGTCGGCCACGGGTACCGTCTCGCCGCGGGCGGTGAAGCCCTCGACGACGCGGGCCACCGCGGTCTTGAGGCCGGAGAAGGAGAAGTCGTACCGGTGGGAGCCGGGTGCCTCCGTGGAGCCGAGGTACTTGGGCGCGGTCAGACCGCGGGGGAAGGCGAAGGCGCGGGGGTCCCCGTCGGCCGCGGCGGCGTCGATCGCCGGACCGCCCGGGTAGGCGAGGCCGAGGATGCGGGCCACCTTGTCGTAGGCCTCGCCGGCGGCGTCGTCGAGCGTCGCGCCGAGCAGCTCGACGTCGGAGGCGATCGAGCGGACCCGCAGGATCTCGGTGTGGCCGCCCGAGACGAGCAGGGCGCCCAGATTCTCGGGCAACGGGTTCTCGTTCTCGCTGCCCGCGGCGCTGTCGCTTGTCTCCCCGTCCAGCAGTCCGACGCCGACGTGCGCCACCAGGTGGTTGACCGCGTAGAGCGGCTTGCCGGTGGCCAGCGCCAGCGCCTTGGCCGCGCTGACGCCGACCATCAGCGCCCCGGAGAGGCCCGGGCCGGAGGTGACGGCGATGGCGTCGACGTCGGCCAGCCCGACGCCGGCGGTGTCGAGCGCGGCGCGGAGGGTGGGCAGCATGGCGTCCAGGTGGGCGCGCGAGGCGATCTCGGGGATGACGCCGCCGAACCGCACGTGCTCGTCCATCGAGGAGGAGACGGCGTTGGCGAGCAGCCGGGTGCCGGAGACGACGCCGACACCGGTCTCGTCGCACGAGGACTCGATGCCGAGGACCAGGGGTCCGGTGCTCATGCGGTGCCTCCTCGCGGGGTGTCGTCGGTGGCGCCGTCGTCGGCGTGGCCGTTCCCGTCGGATCTCGCGGGCGCGGAGAGCTGCTTGCGCATGATCAGCGCGTCGACGCCGTCGCGGTAGTACCGGGGCCGCACGTGGATCTGTTCGAATCCGAACCGGAGGTAGAGGGCCTGCGCGCGGGGGTTGTCGCGGCGGACCTCGAGCAGCACGTCGTCGGCGCCGCGGCGGGTGGCCTCGTCGATCAGTGCGGTGAGCAGGGCGCTGCCGATACCGCGGCCCTCGTGCGCGGGCTCGACGGCGATGGTCTGCACGTCCGCGATCGGCAGCACGCACATCAGCCCGGCGTACCCCACGATCCGCGGCCCACGCGGCGTGAAGATCTCGGCCACGAGGTACCGGCGGGTGTCCGTCTGGGCGAGCTCGTCGCGGAACATCTGGGCGGGCCAGGCGTCGATCGGGAACAGGCTCAGCTCGAGGGCGTGCACCGTGTCGAGGTCCGCCGCCGTCATGTCACGCAGGGTCGCCGTCTCGTAGGGCACAGCCCTGTCCGGCGCAGCCCTGTCCGGCACAGCCCTGTCCGGCGTCATGCCCGCACCCCTGGCCCGAGCGCCGACTTGCGGGCGGCGGGAACCTTCGCATCGGACTCGCGCAGGTAGAGCGGCGCGGTGTCCGTCAGCCCGGCGGCCGCGGGGTCGCCCCCGGCACGGGCGAGGGCGGCGAGCGCGACGGCACCGACGGCGGTCGCGTGCGGCAGCAGGTCGGGGTGGTGGGCGGTCCCGGCCAGCCGGTCGGCGTACAGGCCGGCTCCGGCGCCGAACACGGGCAGGGCCGGCAGGGTGTCGGGGGCGCCGACGTGCGGGCCGTCGACGAGTTCGACGGCGCCATCGGCGCCACCGATGCCGCCGGTGCCGTCGGCCGCGACCCGGGCGTGGGCCCAGTACAGCTCGCGGCGGCGCGCGTCGGTGGCGACGAGGAACTCGCCGGTCGCTCCGGCGTCGGCGGCCTGGGCGGCGAGGGCGTGCAGGCTCCCGACGCCCCAGCAGGGCACGTCCCAGGCGAAGGCGAGGGTGCGGGCGGTCATGATGCCGGCGCGCAGCCCGGTGAAGGGGCCGGGACCGGTGCCGACGACGACGGCGTCGGGCCGGGTGGCGGTGCTCGTCCCGGGCAGGCGGGCCAGGAGGCCGGCGACGGCGGGAGTGAGCTGTTCGGCGTGGTGCCGGGTGTCGGCGGTGGACCACTCGGAGAGCACGGATCCGGTGCCGTCCAGCAGAGCGGCGGAGGCACCCGCGGAGGTGTCCAGACTCAGCAACAGCACCCCGACAGTGTACGCGCGTGCCCGGCCCTCCCCTGCCGCGGTCTCCCGCCGGCCCGCCGGCGCCCGCGGCCCGTCAGACCCCGGGGCCCCTCGAGAGCGCCGGCCCGTCAGAGCTCGCCGAGATCCCGCTCGCACCAGGCCGGGCCGTAGGCGACGGCGGTGATGGTGCGCGGCTCCTCGTCCTCGGCGGCGTCGTCGTCACCCTCCCCGGGAGAGCCGTGCCCGAGCGCGCCGGCCGCGGACCCGACCTCGCGGTCGAGCGTGATGACGAGCCGGGACTCGCTGAGCTCCTCGGCCATGCCCTCGCCCCACTCGATCACGGTGACGGCGTCGTCGAGGCTCGAGTCGAGGTCCAGATCCGCGAGCTCCGCGGCGGAGCCGAGCCGGTAGGCGTCGACGTGCACGAGCTCCGGGCCGCCGGGTCGCGGGCCCGACGCGAGGTTCGGGTGGATGCGCACGAGCACGAACGTCGGCGAGATGATGCCCGGCCGCACGCCCAGGCCCTCGCCGAGGCCCTGGGTGAAGGTGGTCTTGCCGGCGCCGAGCCCGCCGCTGAGCAGCAGCACGTCCCCGGCCTGCAGGGACCGGCCGATCCGCCGGGCGAGGGCCTGTGTCTGGCCGGCCGAGGCGGTGACCCAGCTGCGGGTCCAGACCGGCGCGCTCACCGGGCGGTACCGCTGTCGCGGTAGACGCGGGGCACGCGGGTGCCGATGCGGGTGACCACCTCGTAGTTGATGGTCTGCGCCGCCTCGGCCCACTCCTCGACCGCGGGCGCCCCCGTCGCGGGGTCGCCGAACAGGACGGCGTCGGTGCCGAGCAGTGCGTCCGGGTCCGTCGGTACCGGGTCGACGAGGTCGACGACGAACTGGTCCATCGCGATGCGCCCGGCCACGGTGTGCCGCTGCCCGTCGATGGTCACCGGTGCGTCCGCGGCGATCCGCGGCACGCCGTCCGCGTACCCGACGGGCACGAGCGCGAGGGTCGAGGCCGCCTCGGTGCGGTAGCGCAGCCCGTAGGAGATGCCCTGCCCGGCGGGCACGTGCTTGATGTTGGCGATCGCGGCACGCAGCGTCATCGCCGGCGTCAGCCCGAGCTCGGCGGCGGTGATACCCGCCAGCGGGGAGAGGCCGTAGATGGACACCCCGGCGCGGACCAGGTCGAAGTGCGTCTCGGGCCGCGTGAGAATGGCCGGCGAGTTGGCCAGGTGGCGCACCTCGAGCCGGGCTCCGGCGTCCTCGGCAACGGCGACGGCGGCCCGGAAGGCGGCCACCTGGGCGTCGGTCTCGGGCCGGACGGGCTCGTCGGCGACGGCGAGGTGGGAGAACACCCCGACGAAGCGCACCCGGCCGGCCGCCTCGTGGTCGAGGGCCGCGCGGACGAGCACCGGCCACTGCTCGGCGGTGCAGCCGTTCCGACCCAGTCCGGTGTCGATCTTCAGGTGGACGCGAGCGGGACGGCCGGCCGCCTCCGCGGCGGCGGCGATCGGCTCGAGCTCCCAGCCGGAGACGCCGAGGTCGACGTCCGCGTCGACGGCCGCAGCGAAGTCGGTGGCGGGCGTGTGCAGCCAGGCGAGCAGCGGGGCGTCGATCCCGGCGCGGCGCAGCACGAGGGCCTCGGAGACGTGGGCGACGCCGAGCCAGTCGGCTCCGGCCTCGAGTGCGGCGGTGGCGACCGGCAGCATCCCGTGGCCGTACGCGTCGGCCTTGACGACTGCCATCAGTGCGGCGGGGGCGACCCGGCTGCGCAGGATCCGGACGTTGTGCCGGATGGCGGCGAGGTCGACGACGGCGGAGCGTTCGGCCGCCCGGGGGTCGACCGGCGCGCCGGCGTCGGCGTTCAAGAAGTCGGCCGGGGCGTCGGCGGAGGAGATGGTGGTGGCGGCGTCAGCTGCGGTGTCGGTCCGGTCGGTCACGCCCGCCATTGTCCCATCCCCACCCCGGCCGCCCGTCAGGAGCGGGCTCGACGGCCGGTGTCAGGCGTCGGAGAGGCGGCCGATCGTCGCGGTCGCCCGGCGCACCGCCCCGGTGGGGACGTCGGCGATGAGGTCCTCGAGGAACCGGTAGCGGCGCAGCCAGTGCCGGCTCACCCCGGGCCGTTCCTCGGCCACCCCGTGCCACCAGTCCGCGATGTCGCCCCAGCCCGGGGCGGCGAGCGAACCGCCCACCTGCTGCACGGACAGCGACGCGCACAGGTTGGCGAAGCCGAGCCGGTCCGCGAGGGACCAGCCGGCCAGGGTGCCGACGAGGAAGGCGGCGCTGAAGCTGTCCCCCGCCCCCGTGGGGTCCCACGCGGTGACGGGAAGGGCGGGTGCCCACTCCTCCTCCCCCGTGATCGCGTCGATCGCCAGCGCTCCCCGGGACCCGTGGGTGACGACGGCGATCGGCACCCGGTCCGCGAGTGCGTACAGCGCGGCCCACGGGTCGTCGGTGCGGGTCAGGGCCATCGCCTCGGTGGCGTTGGGAAGGAAGGCGTGGAAGTGCCGGAGGTTCTCCAGGACCTCCGGGGACCAGGCACCCGTGGGATCCCAGCCGACGTGCCCGAACAGCGGGGTCCCGGCGCCGGCGGCGGCGAGCGCCCACGGCTCGACGGTCTCCCGGACCGGCACCATGGCCGCCCGCGCGGCGGGCGGGTCGCCCATCAGCTCCGAGTCCGGCACCGGGCCCGGGTGCCCGTGGCTGATCATCGACCGGTCGCGGTTGACCGAGAGCGACACCGTGACCGGGGAGTGCCAGTGCGGGAAGCGGCGCGACCGGGAGAGGTCGACGTGCTCCTGACCGGACAGGATGTCCCACGTGAACTCGCCGTACCCGTCGTCGCCGAACGCGGCCGCGAGCGAGGTGTGCAGCCCGAGACGGCTGGCGGCGATGGCCTGGTTGGCCACCCCGCCGGGGCTGGTGCCCATGCCGTCCGCCCATACCTCGGTGCCGTCGGCGGGCGGGCCGCCGAGGCCGGTGAAGATGATGTCGGTGAACACCCAGCCCGTCAGCAGCAGGTCGAACGGGGGTGTGGCGTCCCCCTCGGCGGCACGAATCCGGGCGAGTGGGTCGAAGCGGCGCGCGTCCCCGCCTGCGCCCGGGTTCACGGACGGTCTCGCTCGAGCGCGGCCCAGGTCATGCACCGCAGGCTACGGCAGGGTGCGGCACAATACGAGCCATGCGGCTGACCATCCTCGGCGGCGGCGGTTTCCGCGTCCCGCTCGTCCACCGGGCGCTGACCCGGGGCCGGTTCGCGGGCCTCGTGAACCATCTCGTCCTGCACGACGTCGACGAGATGCGCCTCGCGGGGATCGCCGCGGTCCTGGCCGACGGGTCCGCCCGGGACGGCGCGCCCGCGGCAGCGGGCCCGACCGTGACGACGACGACCGACCTGACCGCGGCGCTGACGGGCGCCGACGTCGTCTTCGCAGCCCTGCGGCCCGGCGGCACGCACGGTCGGGTGCTCGACGAGCGGATCGCGATGGCGCACGGCCTGCTCGGCCAGGAGACCGTCGGCGCGGGCGGCCTGAGCTACGCCCTGCGCTCGGTGCCGGTGATGCGCCAGATCGCAGCGACACTGGCCGAGATCGCTCCGGACGCCTGGCTGATCGACTTCACCAACCCGGCCGGCATCGTCACCGAGGCTCTGGCCCCCTCGCTGGGCAATCGGGTGATCGGCATCTGCGACTCCCCCATCGGGCTCGTCCGGCGCGCCGCGACCGCCGCCGGCCTGCACCTGGCTGGCGGCGCAACGGGCCCCGGTTCCCTGGCCGGGGTCGACTACCTGGGCATCAACCACCTGGGCTGGGTGCGCGGGCTGCGGGACCCGGCCGGGGGCGACGACGCCGCCGACCGGCTGCCCGCCCTGCTGGCCGACCCGGACGCACTGTTCTCATTCGAGGAGGGCCGCGTCTTCGGGCCGGAGCTGCTCGGCGTGCTCGGCGCCGTGCCGAACGAGTACCTGTTCTACTACTACTTCGCGCGGGAGGCCGTCACGGCCCTGGCCGGCTCCCGGCAGACCCGGGGTGAGAGCATCGAGGCCGCCCAGCGGGACCTGTACCCGGCGCTGACCACGGCGCCGGACCCGGCCGCCCGGTGGGAAGCCGCCCGGCGCGCCCGCGAGGAGGGCTACCTCGCCGAGGCCCGCACCGAGGGCGAGGACCGCGACGAGGCGGACCTGGCCGGCGGCGGCTACGAGCAGGTGGCCCTTTCCGCGATGGCCGCGCTGCTCACGGACGAGCCGGCCGAATTGATCGTCAACGTCCGCAACGACGCCGCGGGCAGCCCCGCGGTGACGGGTCTGCCCGCGGACGCCGTCGTCGAGGTCCCCTGCCGGGTCGACGGCCGGGGCGCGGTCCCCCTGCGCACCGGGGCCGACCCCACGGTCCACCAGCTGGGTCTGCTCGCGACGGTCAAGGCCGTCGAGCGGGAGGTCGTGGCGGCGGTGACCCACGGGGACCGGGACGCGGCGCTGCGCGCGTTCGCCCTGCACCCACTGATCGACTCGGCGCACGTCGCGCGCCGGGTCCTGGCGGACTACGAGGCGGCGTTCCCAGACCTGCCCCGGCTGTGGCCCTGAGCAGGACCGGCACGGAGCCGGTGCCGATCAGCACCGTCGTCGATCAGCCCTGGCCGGCGGCCTTGTTCGCGGCGGCCTCGGCGGCGTCCAGCCCCGAGCCGACGTCACGCCGGCCGAGGAAGATCTCGTTGAAGATCGGGTGGAACGCAGCCTGCGCGGCCTGGAACTTCGCGTTCGACGGCGCCTGGATGACGTCGCCCTCCGCGGCCTTCGCGAACGGGGTCGGGTCCACGTTCTTGGTCTTCCAGTAGGCGTTGAACGCCGACTGGGCGGGCTTGACCGCCGGCAGCGCGGCGCCGTCGGCCCCGATGAACTGGGAGCCCTCGGCGGAGCCGAGCCACTGCAGCACCTTGGTCGTGGCGTCCTGGTGGGCGCTCTTGGCGTTGCCGACCGCGACCACGGAGTTGACCACCGACACCGCGCCCTTGGCGCCGGCCGGCAGCGGGGCGATGCCCCAGTCGAAGGTCGCACCGTCGGAGACGTTCTTCAGGTTGTACAGGCCGGACTGGAACAGCGCCATCTTGCCCTGGAGGAACTGATCGCGGGCGAAGTCGCCGTTGTCGTTGGTGTTCGCCGCGGACGGGGCCACCTTGTCCTTGGTGATGAGGTCGACGATGTACTGGAACGCCGCGGTGCTCTCGTCGGAGGCGAAGGCGAACTTGTCGCCGTCCTCGAACTTCCCGCCGTTGGAGCCGATGAAGTTGTAGTAGATCGCCTGCAGGTCCTGGGAGGCGTTGTAGCCCCACTGGGTCACGTGGTTGCCGTCGAAGCCGGGCTGGTCGGCGGTCTTGCCGCTCGCGTCCTTCGTCAGCTTCTTCGTGGCCGCGACGAGGGTGTCCTTCGACGCATCGGGATTCCACGTCAGCTTCGAGACGTCGACGCCGGCCTGCTGGACGAGCTTCTTGTTGTAGTACACCGCGATGCCGCCGTCGGTCAGCTGGGGGACGCCCCACAGCTTGTCCTTGTACGTGTACTGCTGCACGGACGAGTCGACCCAGTCCTTCTTCTCGCTGTCGAACGAGGAGCCGATCTCCATCAGGTTCCCGCTGTCGGCGTAGGCCTTGAAGTTGGAGGCGTTCATCAGGCTGATGTCGTCGGCGTTGCCGCCGGAGACGTCGGCCCGCAGCTTGTCCCAGTAGTTCGCCCACGGCACGAGCACCGTCTTGACGGTGATGTCGGGGTTCTTCGCGGAGAACTCCTTGAACGACGCGTCGTAGGCCTTCTGGACCTGGTTGTCCCAGAGGCGGACGGTGACGGTGACCTTCTGGCCGGAGGCGCCGGAGGACGCGTTGCCGCTGCCGCCGCCGTTGCCCGCGGCCGGGGAGCACCCGGTGAGGACGAGGACGGTGGCGGCCGCGATGGCGGTGAAGCCGCTGAGTGCACCGGCGAACCGGGAGCGTGGAGAGAGGGCCATGGGACGACCTTTCGGGAGGATCAGCGGAAGCCCGTGATCGCGATGGAGGAGATGATGTGCCGCTGGAAGATCGCGTAGAGGATCAGCAGCGGTGCCATGGCAATGGTCGTGGCCGCCATGACCAGCGTCCAGTTGCCGTTGTACTGCGTCTGCAGGTTCGAGGTCGCCACGGTGAGGGTCTGCCAGGTGGGGCCGGTCGTGATGATGAGCGGCCACAGGAAGTTGTTCCAGTGCGTGACGACGGTGATGATCGCCAGCGTCGCCAGGATGCCGCGGGAGAGCGGGACGACGATGGAGAACAGGATGCGCACCGTGCCCGCGCCGTCGAGCCTCGCGGCGTCGATGATGTCCTGCGGGATGGAGCGGAAGTACTCCCGGAGCAGGAAGATGGCGTACGGGGAGCCGAAGAGGAACGGCAGCACGAGCGCCCAGAAGGTGTTGCGCAGCCCGATCTGGCTGAACAGCGTGTAGAGCGGAATGACGGTGACGACCTGCGGGATCATCAGCGTCGCCAGATACACCCAGAACACGCCCTCGCGGAACGGGAAGGCGACGCGGGCGAAGGCGTAGGCGGCGAGCACCGAGAACAGCAGCTGCCCGACGAGGACGAGCACCACCACCTGCGCGGTGACGGCGATGGGGGCGATGAAGCTGTAGTCGGCGTTGAACAGCGCGGTGAAGTTCTCGAACGTCACCGGGGCCGGCAGGGCGAGCGCGGACTGGCTGGCGAACTGCCGCGGCGTCTTCAGCGCCGTCATGACGCTGAGCACGAACGGGCCGACGGTGACGAGGAAGCCCGCGATCAGCACCGCGTAGGTGGCCGCCACGCCGGCAGCGCTGCCGCGACGGACGGGCCGGTTCCGCTCGATCGGGTCGGTGCCGCGGGCCGGCGGCGGCAGGGTCGCGAGCCGTTCAGGAGAGGTCATAGGTGATCCTCGAGCGGAAGTAGCGCTGCTGGGCGAGCGTGATGACGACGAGGACGAGGAAGAGCAGCAGCGCCATGACCGAGGCCCGGCCGAGGTCGGAGGAGCCGCGGAAGGCCTCGTCGTAGATCCGGGTGGCGATGACGTCCGTCGTCCCCTCCGGGCCGCCGCCGGGAGTGAGCGCGTAGATCTGGTCGAAGGCCTGGAAGCTGGCGATCACCCCGGTCACGAGGACGAAGAACATGGTGGGGCGCAGCAGCGGCAGCTTGACCCGCCAGAAGATCTGCCACGCGCTGGCACCGTCGACGCGGGCCGCGTCGATCAGGGTGGCCGGGATCGCGGCGAGCCCGGCCATGAAGAACAGGGTCACGTACCCCACCTGGGACCAGATGCTCACGGCGGCCACGGCGGGCAGGGCCAGGACCGGGCTGGAGAGCCACTCGACGTAGACGCCGGTGATGGCGTTCAGCGCGCCGTCGGACGGGGAGAAGATCCACCGCCACACGACACCGAGGGCCAGCGGCGCGCACATCCACGGGATGACGTAGATGACGCGCAGGAAGGCCGAGCCGGGCAGGCCGCGGGACAGCAGGGTGGCCAGCAGCAGGCCGAGCGCCGTCTGCACCGGGATGACGAGCAGGACGAACAGCACGGAGATCAGGGCCGAACGCCCGAACGTGGGATCCGTCAGGACCGAGACCCAGTTGTCCAGCCCGACGAACTGCGGCGGGAAGAGCAGGTCCCACTGCTGGGTGCTGAGCCAGACGACGACGCCGATCGGCAGGAGCAGGAAGGCGAGGATCCCGATCAGGCTGGGGGCGAGCAGCGCGTACCCGGTCGCCGTCTCCCGTCGCGCCATCGAACCTCCTCCGAACCTCCGGCACGGTCCGACCAGCTGGTCAGCGTGCTGTGCCCGTCCTCATGACGGCCGTGATCGCAGGATAGTCCGCGCCCCCGACGATGGAAGAATGTCCGTGACCCCGCCCCGCATTCCCAGGAGAACCGTGACCGCTTCCGCCCGCGTGGGCATGGTGTGCCTGCACACCTGTCCCTTCGAGCAGCCCGGCGCCGGGGACGCGGGCGGGATGAACGTGTACGTCCGGCAGCTCTCCCGCGCGCTGGTGCGGCGCGGCTGGAGCGTGCACATCACGACGATCGGCACGCTGGGCCGGGTCGAGGTGGAGCCGGGGATCGTGGTGGACCACGTCGACGTCGGGGTACCCCGGACGAAGGACGCCCTCGCGGCGGCCCTGCCGGCGGTCGTCGAGAACCTGAGCGCCCGCGCCGCGGACGACGTCGACGTCCTGCACGCCCACTACTGGCTCTCCGGTGTGGCGGGGCTGCGCCTGGCCGCCGATCACGGCGTGCCGCTCGTGCACACGATGCACACGATGGCACTGGTCAAGAACGCCCACCGGGGTCCGTCGCAACGTCCCGAGCCGGAGCAGCGGGTGGACGCGGAACGGCGGATCGCCGCCCAGGCGGACCGGCTGCTGGCCAACGGGGCGAGCGAGGCCGCGGACCTGGCCCGGTACTACGGCGCGGACCCGGCGCGGATCGACGTCGTGCCGCCCGGCGTGGATCTGAACGTGTTCCGCCCGGAGGGGCCGGCCGAAGAACGGTCGACCCAGCAGCCGTCACCCGGCCGGTTGCGGGTCGTGCTGGCGGGCCGGATGCAGCGCCACAAGGGTCCGCAGGTGCTCCTGCAGGCGGTCGCGCGGCTGCGCGCCGAACGCCCGGACGTCGGCCTGGACGTGCGGGTCATCGGCGCCGCGAGCGGCCGGGACCTGGATCTGCCGGCGCTCGTGGACGAACTCGGGCTCGCGGACACGGTGCGGCTCGAGCCGCCGGTGCCACCGCGCCGGCTCGCCGCGGCCTTCCGCGCCGCCGACGTCGTCGTCATGCCCTCGGCGCACGAGTCGTTCGGGCTCGTGGCGCTGGAGGCGCAGGCGTGCGGCACCCCCGTCGTCGCGACCGACGCCGGGGGGCTCGCGGAGGCCGTGCAGGACGGGGAGACGGGCCTGCTGGTACCGGGCCGGGACCCCGCGGACTGGGCGGCCGCGATCGCCCGGCTGCACGACGACCCGACGCTGCGGACCGCGCTGGCGACGAGGGCCGCCGTGCATGCCCGGGCCTTCACCTGGGATCGCACGGCGGCCCTCACCGAGGACGCCTACCGGAAGACGCTCGACGGCCTCAGCCGCGGATGAACTCCTCGACCGCGGCGCGGCCGGCCTCGTCCGGCAGCTGCTGCGGCGGGGACTTCATGAAGTAGGTGGACGCCGCCATCACGGGGCCACCCTCGCCACGGTCCTTGGCGATCTTCGCGGCGCGCACGGCGTCGATGATGACGCCGGCGGAGTTCGGGGAGTCCCACACCTCGAGCTTGTACTCGATCGAGACGGGCACGTCGCCGAAGTTGCGGCCCTCGATGCGCACGAACGCCCACTTGCGGTCGTCGAGCCACTGCACGTAGTCGCTGGGGCCGATGTGCACGTCCCGCTCGGCGAGCTCGGCGTCGATGTTCGACGTGACGGCGCGGGTCTTGGAGATCTTCTTGGACTGCAGCCGCTCCCGCTCGAGCATGTTCTTGAAGTCCATGTTGCCGCCGACGTTGAGCTGGTAGGTGCGGTCGACGGTGACGCCGCGCTCCTCGAACAGCCGGGCCAGGGACCGGTGGGTGATGGTCGCACCGATCTGGCTCTTGATGTCGTCGCCGACGATCGGGACGCCCGCGTCGCGGAACTTCTGCGCCCACTCCTCGGTCGAGGCGATGAACACGGGCAGCGCGTTGACGAAAGCGACCTTCGCGTCGATCGCGGCCTGCGCGTAGAACTTGGCCGCCTCCTCGGAACCGACCGGCAGGTAGCAGACGAGCACGTCGACCTTCTCGTCCGTGAGGACCTTGACGACGTCGACCGGCTCGCGCGGCGACTCGTCGATGGTCTCGCGGTAGTACTTGCCGAGCCCGTCCAGGGTGGGGCCGCGCTGCACCTCGACGCCGCTGGTGGGCACGTCGCAGATCTTGATGGTGTTGTTCTGCGAGGCCTCGATGGCCTCGGCCAGGTCCTTGCCGACCTTGACGTCGTCGACGTCGAACGCGGCGACGAACTCGAGGTCGCCGACGTGGTAGTCGCCGAACTGGACGTGCATCAGGCCGGGGACGGACTCGGCCGGATCGGCGTCGCGGTAGTAGTGCACGCCCTGCACCAGGGAGGACGCGCAGTTGCCGACGCCGGCGATGGCCACGCGGATGGGTTGACGGGGCACGGACAGGACTCCTTCGATGGAACGGATCGCCGGGGTCCCCGTGGGGCCCCGGCCACCCGTCCACTGTAGTCAGCGCACACGGTCCCGCCGCACGCCGGGCCACCCCGAGGCACCCGGGTGTGACCCGGATCACGGGGCGGGACCGCGGCTGGCAATCAGCGGGCCATGCCCCAGATGTTGATGCCGGCGTCGACGGCGTGCCGGTCGATCCGGTTCAGCTGGTCGTCGCTGAACTCGAGGTCACTCAGGGCGGCGAGGCTGTCGTGGAGCTGGTCGACGCTGGAGGCCCCGATGAGGGCGCTCGTCACGGTCCGCTGGCCCTGGTCGCGCAGCACCCAGGCGATCGCCATCTGGGCGAGGGACTGGCCCCGCTCGCCGGCGAGGTCGTTGAGCGCCCGCACGTGCTTGAGGGTGTCGGGAGTCAACCAGTCCGGGTTGAGCGACTTGCCGGCCGCGGCCCGCGAGCCGGCGGGAACGCCGTCGAGGTACTTGTCGGTCAGCATGCCCTGGGCCAGCGGGGAGAAGGCGATCGAGCCGACGCCCTCGTCGCCGAGCACGTCGAGCAGGGAGGTCTCGCCGTCCTCGACCCAGCGGTTGAGCAGGGAGTAGGAGGGCTGGTGGATGACGAGTGGAGTGCCGAGGTCGTTCAGGATGCGGACCGCCTGGAGGGTCTGCTCGGCCGTGTAGGAGGAGATGCCCGCGTAGAGGGCCTTGCCGGAGCGCACGGCGGAGTCCAGGGCGCCGAGGGTCTCCTCCATCGGGGTGTCCGGGTCCGGGCGGTGGCTGTAGAAGATGTCGACGTGGTCCAGGCCCATCCGGGACAGGGAGGCGTCCAGGCTCTGCAGGAGGTACTTGCGGGAGCCCCACTCGCCGTAGGGTCCGGGCTGCATGCGGTAGCCGGCCTTCGTGGAGATGACCAGTTCCTCGCGGTAGGAGGCGAAGTCCTCGGCGAGGATGCGGCCGGCGTTGATCTCCGCGCTGCCCGCGGGCGGGCCGTAGTTGTTGGCCAGGTCGAAGTGGGTGATCCCGGCGTCGAAGGCGGCGTGCAGGATGTCCCGCTGGGTCTGCAGCGGCTTGTCGTCACCGAAGTTGTGCCACAGCCCGAGGCTGATCGCGGGCAGCTTCAGGCCGGAGCGGCCCAGCCGCCGGTAGGGCATCGTCTCGTAACGGTTCTCGGAAGCGGAGTACACCATGGCCTCATCGTGCCACGGGGCTCCGACGGTTCCGGTCTCGCGGGAGTCACGGCCGACGACGCATGAACGGTGCCGGGCCGCCACCACGCCGAGTGGACCGACAAGGCGTCACCGGCGCGCTGGAAACGACATCGTCCGTCCACTCGACGACCCCGCCTCGCCGAGTGGACGGACAACGCGTCGAACACCGCGTCGGAACGACATCGTCCGTCCACTCGACGACGATCGAGCCGCCCGTCCGGGGCCAGAACCCGTGCGCTCGGCGACCTCAGACGCTCGCGCGGAGCACCACGGCGGACGACGCCGGCATCTGCGCATCCCCGTACACGAAGTCACCCTCGACCGTGTTCAGCAGCACCGCGTCGACGCTGCCCACCGGCACCGCCCGCGGCGAGTCGGACAGGTTGACCGCCACGACCACGTCGCCCGCGCCCGCGAGCCCGGTCCGCCGCAGCACGATCCACTGCTCGTCCTCGGAGACGTCGACCGAGATCGAGCGGAAGTCCGGCTGCGTGAGCTCCGGGGTGGCGTGCCGCAGGGCGATCAGCGACCGGTACAGCGCCAGCAGCCGCGCGTGGTCGCCCGACGCCACCTCCGCCCAGTCAAGCTTCGAGTTCGAGAACGTGTTCGGGTCCTGCGGATCGGGCACCGTCGCCTCGTCCCAGCCCATCTTCCCGAACTCGCCGATCCGGCCCTTCGAGACGGCCTCGCCGAGCTCCTTCTCGGGGTGGGCGGTGAAGAACTGCCACGGCGTCGACGCGCCCCACTCCTCCCCCATGAACAGCATCGGCGTGAACGGCGCCATCAGGTTCAGCACCGCCGCGACGGCGAGCCGGTCGTAGGGCAGCGTCGCCGAGAGCCGGTCGCCGGCGGCCCGGTTGCCCACCTGGTCGTGGTTCTGGATGCACGTGACCAGTCGCCACGTCGGCGTCGTGAACGGGTCGATCGGCCGGCCGTGGTGCCGTCCTCGGAACGTCGAGAGCGTCCCGTCGTGGAAGAAGCCCCCGCGCAGCACCTTGGCGAGCGACGAGAGCGGCGCGAAGTCGGCGTAGTAGCCGACGGTCTCCCCTGTCACCGCGGTGTGCACGGCGTGGTGGAAGTCGTCGCTCCACTGACCGGCGCAGCCGAGGCCGTTGGCCGCCCGCGGCGTGATCATCCGCGGGTCGTTCAGGTCCGACTCGGCGACCGCGAACAGCGGACGCCCCGTCGCCGCCCCGATCTCGTCGACCACCCGGTTGATCTCCTCGAGCAGGTGCACCGCCCGCCGGTCCTCGAGCGCGTGGACGGCGTCGAGCCGGAGCCCGTCGACGTGGTAGTCGCCCAGCCACATCGCGACGTTGTCGAGGATGTAGGCCCGCACCTCGTCGGAGTCGGCCCCGTCGAGGTTGATCGAGTCGCCCCACGGGTTGACCGCCGAGGAGTGGAGGTACGGACCGAACCGGCCCAGGTAGTTCCCGGACGGCCCGAGGTGGTTGTAGACGACGTCCTGGACGACGGCGAGCCCGCGCGCGTGCGCCGCGTCGACGAAGCGCTGGTAGGCCGCCGGACCGCCGTACACCTCGGCCACTGTGAACCAGGCGACCCCGTCGTAGCCCCAGTTGTGCTCGCCGTTGAAGCCGTTGACGGGCAGCAGCTCGATCGCGTCGACGCCGAGCTCGACCAGGTGGTCCAGCCGCTCGATCGCCGCGTCGAGGGTGCCCTCGGGGGTGAAGGTGCCCAGGTGCAGCTCGTAGAGCACCGAACCGGCCAGCTGCCGGCCCGTCCAGGTGGCGTCCGTCCACGCGTGCGACGACGTGTCGACGGTGCGGGAGAGCCCGTGCACCCCGTCCGGCTGGCGGCGGGACCGCGGGTCCGGCAGCGGCGTCGTGTCGTCGTCGAGCAGGTAGCCGTAGTCGACCTCGCCTTCGGGCACGTCGGCGGGCGCGAGCGTCCACCATCCGGAAGTCCCGGAGTCCGAAGCAGAGGCGTCCGGAACCGACGCGCGGTGCATCGGCAGGTCACGCCCGGCGGCACGCAGGGTGACACGCTTGGCGGCGGGTGCCCAGACGTCGAAACGGGTGCGGCTCATGCGTGATCTCCTCCGGTGGGCAGCAGCAGGGCGACGCCGAGGTCGCCGACGATGTCAGCGACGCGCACCTGCCCGGCCGCGACCTCCCGGCCGGTGAGCGCGTCGACGGTGGGGACGGCCAGCGAGAGCACCGTCTCGCCGAGCCCGCCGCGGGCCGCCAGCCCGACGGGCAGGCGGGTGGCCACGGTGACGGCGCCGGGACGGTCGCCGCCGCGGTCGAAGGCGACGACGTGCCCTGCGGCCGGTCCACTCACGGAGAGCGGGCGATATCCGGCGAACAGTTCGGGCCGGTCCCGGCGAGCGTGCAGGGCGGCCCGCACGACGTGCAGCTTCGCGACCCCGACGGGACCGATCTCCGGCTGCGGGTCGAACTCGAGCTCCGCGAGCGCCGTGGTCCGCGACGCGTAGTCGACCGGCCGGCGGTTGTCGGGGTCGACGAGCGAGAAGTCCCAGAACTCCGTGCCTTGATAGACGTCCGGGACGCCGGGGATGGTCAGCTGGATCAGCTTCGCCGCGAGCGCGTTCCGGTAACCGGGCCCCTCGATGGCGCCGACGAGGTCCTCGATGACGCGCGTGACCTCGCGCCGGTCGTGCACGGCGTCGACGGCGGCCGTCAGCGCCGCCTCGAAGTCCTTGTCCTGGTCCGTCCACGTCGTGCTCGTGCCGGCCTCGCGGGCCGCCTTGAGCGCGTAGTCCGTGAGCCGTTCGCGGCTGATCGGCCAGGCGCCGACGGTGGCCTGCCACACGAGGTTCGCGACCGGCGCGTCCGGGATCGGGGCGAGCTCCTGCAGCTGCGCGAAGGTGCGGGCCCACCGGTCCGGCAGCTCGGAGAGCACGGAGATCCGGGCGCGGGTGTCCTCGCTGCGCTTGGTGTCGTGCGTGGTCAGGGCGTTCATCGCCAGCGGCCACGCCTGCGCCCGCTCGGCCATCTTCGCGTGGAACGCGTCGACGCCCACGCTGAAGATCGACGGGTCGGCCCCGACCTCGGTCAGCGACGTCAGGCGCGTGTACCGGTAGAACGCGGTGTCCTCGACGCCCTTGGCCATGACCATGCCCGAGGTCTGCTGGAACCGGCGCGCGACCGGCTGGCTCTCGTCCTCGAGCAGCCCGACAAGTACGTCGACGGCATCGGCGAGGTCGGGCCGGTGGTCGACCGCCAGGTGCGCGGCCTCGTGCAGGTGGGCCGCCCCGTCCTCGGGCAGGTAACTGCGGTAGACGGGGAAGCAGGCGAGCAGCTCGGCCATCGCGTCCTGCGCGAGCGCGGGGTCGAGCCCGGCGTCCGCGGGCAGTTCCCGCGTCAGTCGCAGGGTCTCGGCCAGCAGGGTGCGGTCGGCGAAGTCCCGCTTGGTGCCGTGGATCAGCTCGGCCCAGTCGACGGCGCCGGTGACGGCATCGAGGCCGGTCTCCCCGACGGGGTCGGTGAAGAGCCGGTCGACGTCGGCGAGCGCGTCGTACCCGGTGGTGCCGGCGGTCGCCCAGCCCGACGGCAGCCGCTCCCCCGGCTCGAGGATCTTCTCCACCAGCACGTAGACCCCACCGGTGGCGTCGGCCAGGTCGTCGAGGTAGCCCGCGGGGTCGCGCAGCCCGTCCGGGTGGTCGATGCGCAACCCGTCCACGAGGCCCTCGTCCACCCAGCGGCGGATCTCGGCGTGGGAGGCGTCGAACACCTCGGCGTCCTCGACGCGCACACCGGCCAGGGTGGAGACGGAGAAGAAGCGCCGGTAGTTCAGTTCGGCGTCACCCCGACGCCAGTCGGCGAGCTCGTAGTGCTGCCGGCCGTGCACGGTCGCCGCGTCGGCGCCGTCGTCCGCGGTGCCCGCCGCGACCGGGAACCGGTGGTCGTAGTAGGCCAGCTGCCCGTCGACGAGTTCGAGCTGGTCGACGTCGTCGGCCGAGCCGAGCACAGGCAGCAGGATCCGCCCGCTGTTCGCGGCCCAGTCGATGTCGAAGGCACGCGCGTACGGGGAGGCCTGGCCCTCGGCGAGGACCGACCACCACCAGGGGTTGTCGGCCGGGGTGGCGACGCCCTGGTGGTTGGGGACGATGTCGACGAGCACGCCCATCCCCGCGTCGTGCGCGGCCGTGGCGAGGGCAGCGAGGGCTTCCGCGCCACCGCGGGACTCGTCCACGGTGGTCGGGTCCGTCACGTCGTACCCGTGCGTGGACCCCTTCTCCGCGGTGAGGATCGGCGAGAGGTAGATCCAGTCGACGCCGAGCTGGGCCAGGTACTCCAGCTGTGCGGTCGCGTCCGTGAGGGTGTACCCCTCGTGGATCTGCAGGCGGTAGGTGGAGCGCGGAGTTCTCATGGCCTCACGATCGGTCGGGGCACGGGTACGGGAGGGGTCGAACGTGGAGGGGGCCGGTCCGCCCCGGAGGACGGACCGGCCCGCGGTCAGGAGTCGGCTTCGGTCGCGCTCTGGGTGAGCACGGCCAACGACGCGGCGACGGAGTGGTCGGGCTCGACCTCCGGCTCCACGAAGGCCTTCAGCACGATCATCGAGCGCTCGGCGACGACGAAGTCCCCACCGGCCTCGTGCACAATGTCCTCCTCGGCGGAGCCGGCGGTGTCGATCATCTCCGCCCACTTCTCCCCGAGCTCCGCCGGCGGCAGCCGGAAGCTGGCCGGTTCGGGGCTGGAGTTGAAGTAGAGCAGGAAGTTGTCGTCCGTGATCTCGTGGCCCATGCTGTCCACGCCCTGGATGCCGTCGCCGTTCAGCCACATCCCGAAGGAGCGGCTCAGCCCGTTGTCCCAGTCCGAGGGCACCATGCGGGTGCCGTCGGAGTTGAGCCAGGCGATGTCCGGCAGGGACGCCTTCTCGCCCGGCTCCACCGGCCGGCCGTCGAAGAAGTACCGGCGGCGGAAGGTCGGGTGGTCGGCGCGCAGCTTGTTGACGGCGGCGGTGAACTCGACCAGCGGCAGGTCGGCCTTGTCCCAGTGCACCCAGGTCAGCTCGGAGTCCTGGCAGTACGTGTTGTTGTTGCCCTGCTGGGTACGGCCGAGCTCGTCGCCGTGCAGGATCATCGGGACGC
This sequence comes from Tersicoccus mangrovi, assembly GCF_036881825.1. Classification (NCBI taxonomy): domain Bacteria; kingdom Bacillati; phylum Actinomycetota; class Actinomycetes; order Micrococcales; family Micrococcaceae; genus Tersicoccus; species Tersicoccus mangrovi. The sequence continues at coordinate 222,390 of NZ_JBAJMW010000001.1, forward strand.
CCTGCGAGAGCAGCAGCGTCGCGATGAAGTTGCGCTGCTGCCGGGCCCGCAGCGCGAGCACCTTCTCGTCGTCGGTCTCCCCCTCGATCCCGGAGTTCCAGGACCGGTTGTGGGATTCGCCGTCGTTGTTGTCCTCGCCGTTGGCGTCGTTGTGCTTCTCGTTGTAGGAGACGAGGTCGCGCAGCGTGAAGCCGTCGTGGGCGGTGACGAAGTTGATGGACGCGACCGGGCGGCGGGCGGACCGCTCGTACAGGTCGGCCGAGCCGCTGAGCCGGGACGCGAACTCGCCGAGCGTGGAGGGCTCGCCCCGCCAGAAGTCGCGCACCGTGTCGCGGTACTTGCCGTTCCACTCGGTCCACTGCGGCGGGAAGTTGCCCACCTGGTAGCCGCCGGGGCCGATGTCCCACGGCTCGGCGATCAGCTTGACCTGCGAGACGACCGGGTCCTGCTGAATGAGCTCGAAGAACGTCGAGAGCTTGTCGACGTCGTAGAACTCGCGGGCCAGCGTCGAGGCGAGGTCGAAGCGGAAGCCGTCGACGTGCATCTCGGTGACCCAGTACCGCAGGGAGTCCATGAGCAGCTGCAGGGAGTGCGGGTGGCGCACGTTCAGCGAGTTGCCGGTACCGGTGTAGTCCATGTAGTACCGCTTGTCGTCGTCCACGAGGCGGTAGTACGCGGGGTTGTCGATGCCCTTGAAGGACAGGACGGGGCCCATGTGGTTGCCCTCGGCGGTGTGGTTGTAGACCACGTCGAGGATGACCTCGATGCCCGCGCGGTGCATCGATCGGACCATCGCCTTGAACTCCTGCACCTGGGCGCCCTCGTCGCCGGTGGAGCAGTACGTGTTCTGCGGCGCGAAGAAGCCGATGGTGTTGTAGCCCCAGTAGTTCGACAAGCCCTTGTCCAGCAGCGTGGAGTCGTTGACGAACTGGTGCACCGGCATCAGCTCGATCGCGGTGACACCGAGCTTCTGCAGGTGGGCGATGACCGAGGGGTGGGCGACGCCGGCGTACGTGCCGCGCTGCTCCTCCGGGACCTCGGGGTGCAGGGCGGTCAGGCCCTTGACGTGCGCCTCGTAGATGACCGACTTCGGGTAGGGGATGCGCGGGAGACGGTCCCCGTCCCAGTCGAAGAAGGGATTGATGACGACGCCGTGCATCATGTGCGCGGCCGAGTCGTCGTCGTTCACCGAGTCCGGGTCACCGAAATGGTAGGGGAACAGGGACTCGTCCCAGTCGATCTCCCCGGCCACGGCCTTGGCGTAGGGGTCGAGCAGCAGCTTGTTGACGTTGCAGCGCAGACCCTGCGAGGGATCATTGGGACCCTCGATGCGGTAGCCGTACCGCTGTCCGGGCTGGATGTGCGGCAGGTAGCAGTGCCAGACGTAGCCGTCGACCTCCCGCAGCTCGACGCGCTCCTCGGTACCCTCGGCGTCGATCAGGCAGAGGATCACCTTCTCGGCGACCTCGCTGAACAGGGCGAAGTTGGTGCCTGTGCCGTCGTAGGTGGCACCCAGCGGGTAGGGATTCCCGGGCCAGACTTCCATGCACACTCCAGTGTCGAGAGGAATCGGTATCAGTGCTTATGATACCGGGCCGCGGGGTGACGGGTTGACCGATGGGGTCCGGCCTCAGCCCGCCAGCACGGCGCGGACGGCGGGGGCGGTGGCGTCGATCACGGCGGTCGCGTGCAGCGGGCCGCCGGCGCCGGTCCCGGCCGGGTCGTGCGCGGCCAGTCGACCGGCGCGGCCGTGGATCGCGGCGGCGACGGCGGCCGCGGCCGCCCAGCGGGTGTCCCCGCCGAGGCCGAGACGTTCGGCCGGCTCCGGGTGCTCGGCGACGCCGGCGAGCACGGCGCCGAGGATGCCGGCCAGCACGTCGCCGCTGCCCGCGGTGGACAGCCACGGCGTCGCGTCGGCCTGGCTGAACACCGCCCCGTCCGGGCCGGCCACGAGCGTCGTCGCCCCCTTGAGCAGCACGGTGCAGCCGGTGATGCGGGCGGCGAGGCGCGCGTGGTGCAGCGGCCGGGCCTCGACGTCGGCACGCTCGACCTGCTCACCCGACGCGGCCAGGCGGTCGGTCAGCAGGCGCGCGAGTTCGCCCGCGTGTGGGGTGAGCACGAGGTGGGCGGCTCCGGCGTCCGGCAGCACGCTCATCCCGCCGGCGTCGACCACGGCGGGCGTGCCGTCCGCGACGGCGGCCGCGAGCGCGGCGCGCACCCGGTCGAGCTGTCCGTCGTCGTCGTTGGTCCCGGGACCCGCGAGCCACGCCTGGACGTGCACGTCGCCGGGCTGCTGCTCGCTGCACACCGCGTCGGGGGTGCGCGCGTTGATGAGGGTCCCGACGGAGGACGGACCGAGGTAGCGGACCATGCCGACGCCGGCGGCGGCCGCGGCGGCGGTGGTGAGCAGGGCGGCGCCGGGGTACTGGGGCGAGCCGGCGATGACGCCGAGCACCCCGCGGCTGTACTTCTGTGCGCTGCGGGCGGGGGTCGGCCACAGGGCGCGCAGGTCCGCGGGCTGCAGGCGGCGCACGTCCGGCTCGGGCAGGGCGTCCTCGATGCCGATCGGCACCACGGTCAGCGCGCCGGACGCCGTCTCGCCGACCCCGGCGAGATGCCCGGACTTGGCACCGCCGAAGGTCGCCGTCGCGTCGGCGGTCACGTGGGCAGCTTCGGCTTCCCCCGTGTCGGCGTCGACCCCGGACGGGATGTCGCACGCGAGCACGGCGACGGTGCCGTCGCGGCGGAGGTCCTCCAGATGGGCCGCCAGTCCCGCGGCGGGCTCGCGCAGGCCGCCGGAGCCGCCCGTGCCGAGGATGCCGTCGATGACGAGGTCGGCGTCGGCGAGCAGGCGGCGGGCGGCCGCGTCGCCGTCGGTGGAGGACGAATCCTCGTCAGCGAGCCGGACGACGGTCCCGCCGGCCACGCGCAGAGCGGCCAGGCCCGCCTCGTGGGCGCGGCCGGCGGTCAGGATCGCGGACGGTTTCAGCCCCCGTCGGGCCAGCAGGGCCGCGGCCCACAGGGCGTCACCGCCGTTGTTGCCCGAGCCGGCCACGGCCACGACGCGTGCCCCGTAGCGGGGCCGGTTCCGGGAATCGAGCAGGGCCAGCGCGGTGCCGGCCAGGCCGTGGGCCGCCCGGCGCATCAGGGCGTCCCCCTCGCCGGCGTCGAGCCACGGTTGCTCAGCGGCGCGGATCTGCGCGCCGGTCCAGGCCTCGAGCATGATCGATCCCTTTCGTGCGGGCGTGGGCCGCCGGCGGTGTCGGCGCCTGCGGGCGGCCTCAGTCGCCCTCGGCGATGACCATGCCGGTGGCGATGTCACCGTCGTGGCTGATGGACACGTGCCAGCGGTCGATACCGCGCTCCCGGGCGACCGCCGCGACGCTGTCGCACAGGCGCAGATGCGGGGCGCCGGCCTCGTCGGTCTCGACCCAGCAGTGCTGCCAGTTCATCCCGGCGGGCGCGCCGAGTGCCTTGGCCGTGGCCTCCTTGACCGCGAACCGGGCCGCGAGAGAACGCACGTGCAGACCCCGTTCGGACGGCACGAAGAGCCGCCCGACCAGCCGCGGCGTGCGGGCCAGCTGCGCGGCGAACCGTTCGACGGCCACCACGTCCACCCCGATGCCGCGGATGCCCATCCCGGTCTCCTCGGCGGCTCTACTCGACCGTGACCGACTTGGCGAGGTTGCGAGGCTGGTCCACGTCGTAGCCCTTGGAGTCCGCGAGCTCGCACGCGAACAGCTGCAGCGGCACGGTGGTCAGCAGCGGGGCGAGCAGCACCGGCGTCTGTGGCACCCGGATCACCTCGTTCGCGTACGGGACGACCGCGTCGTCGCCCTCCTCCGCGATCACGATGGTGATGGCGCCGCGGGCGCGGACCTCCTGGATGTTGGAGACGACCTTGGCGTGCAGCGAGTCCCGGCCGCGCGGGGACGGGACGATCACGAACACCGGCTGCCCCTCCTCCACGAGGGCGATCGGGCCGTGCTTGAGCTCGCCGGCGGCGAAGCCCTCCGCGTGGATGTAGGCGATCTCCTTGAGCTTGAGCGCACCCTCGAGGGCCACCGGGTAGCCCACGTGGCGGCCGAGGAACAGCACCGACTCCGCCGTCGACATGCGCCGGGCGAGGTCCTTGACCTCGTCGGCCGCGTCGAGCACGGACTGGATCTTGGCGGGCACCTCCTGCAGCTCCCGCAGCACGTCGCGGACCTCGTCGGCGAACTTGGTGCCCCGCAGCTGCGCGAGGTAGAGGCCGAGCAGGTAGGCCGCGGCGATCTGGGAGAGGAACGCCTTGGTGGAGGCGACGGCGATCTCGGGGCCGGCGTGCGTGTAGATCACGGCGTCGGACTCGCGCGGGATCGTCGAGCCGTTGGTGTTGCAGATGGAGACGACCTTCGCGCCCTGCTCGCGGGCGTGCCGGACGGCCATCAGGGTGTCCATCGTCTCGCCGGACTGGGAGAACGCGACGACCAGGGTCTTCTCGTTGACGATCGGGTCCCGGTAGCGGAACTCGTGGGCGAGCTCGACCTCGGTGGGGATGCGGCACCAGTGCTCGATGGCGTACTTGGCGACCTGCCCCGCGTAGGCGGCGGTCCCGCAGGCGACGACGACGATCTTGTCGACGGCCCGCAGGATCGACTCGTCGATGCGCAGTTCGTCGAGCATGAGGTTGCCGTGCTGGTCGAGGCGGCCCATCAGGGTCTGCTCGACGGCGGAGGGCTGCTCGTTGATCTCCTTGAGCATGAAGGAGGAGTAACCGTCCTTCTCCGCGGCGGCGGCGTCCCAGTCGACCCGGTACTCGGTGCCCTCGGCCGGATTGCCGTGGAAGTCGGTGATCTCCATCGCCTCGGGAGTGATGGTGACGATCTGGTCCTGCCCGAGCTCGACGGCGCGACGGGTGTAGTCGATGAAACCCGAGACGTCGGAGCCGAGGAAGTTCTCGCCGTCACCGAGGCCGACGACGAGCGGGGAACTGCGGCGCGCGGCGACGACGACGTCGGCGGCATCCGCGTGCACGGCGAGCAGGGTGAAGGCGCCCTCGAGGCGCTGGCAGGCACGCTGCATGGCGACGGTGAGGCGCTGGCCCGGGTCGGCGACCTCGTCCGCGAGGGAGCGGTAGATGGTCGCGAGGAGGGCCGCGGCGACCTCGGTGTCCGTCTCGGAGAGGAACACGTGGCCGGAGTCGAGCAGCTCGCTCTTCAGCTCGGCGAAGTTCTCGATGATGCCGTTGTGGATGACGGCGAGGCGTCCCCCGTCGGCCAGGTGCGGGTGGGCGTTCTGGTCGGTCGGGCCGCCGTGGGTCGCCCAGCGGGTGTGGCCGATGCCGGTCACGGCGTCGGGCAGCGGCGCCTTCTCGATCTCCTCCACGAGGTTCGAGAGCTTGCCGGACTTCTTCCGGGAGTCGATGGCCCCGTTGACGACGACGGCGACGCCCGCCGAGTCGTAGCCGCGGTACTCGAGACGGCGCAGGCCCTCGAGCACGACGTTCAGGGCGGTGTGGGCGTGCCCGGGACGCCCGACGTATCCAACGATTCCACACATGCCTGCCAGCCTACCGGGGCGCCGCGGCCCTCCGGGCACGGCACGGCGGGCGACGCAGTGACGTGCGCCGCAGTCGGTCACCGGCGTGTCCGCCACCCACGCCGGGCGCGGCCAAGTGGACTCCCCTCCCACCTGCGGGCAGAATCGAGACGATGAGCGTGGAGCCCCCGGGCCTGGTCCCGACCCTGTCCCCCCGTGCCCCGTCGACGGAGCACGGGGTGAGTCCGTTCATCGAACTCGACCGGACGACGTGGGCGCGCCTGTCCACGGAGATCGACTCCCCGCTGAACCAGGCGGACATCGACCGACTGCGCGGCACGGGCGATCCCCTGGACCTGGAGGAGATCCGGGACGTCTACCTGCCCCTCTCTCGCCTGCTCAACCTCTACGTCGAGGCCGCCGGGCACACCCACAACGTCACGACGACGTTCCTCGGCGAGCGCACGCACCGCACACCGTTCGTCATCGCCGTGGCCGGGTCGGTGGCCGTCGGCAAGTCGACCATCGCCCGCGTGCTGCGGGAGATGCTCCGCCGCTGGCCGAGCACCCCGGACGTCCAGCTCGTCACCACGGACGGGTTCCTGCTGCCCAACGCCGAACTCGAGCGCCGGGGCCTGATGGAGCGCAAGGGCTTCCCCGAGTCCTACGACCAGCGGGCGCTGCTGCGCTTCGTGGCCGAGGTCAAGAGCGGCGCCGAGGAGGTCCGCGCCCCCTGGTACTCGCACCTCGTGTACGACATCGTGCCGGACCGGGAGATCGTGGTCCGGCGTCCGGACGTGCTGATCGTCGAGGGCCTGAACGTGCTGCAGCCGGCGCGGCGGCACCGCGACGGGCGCGTCGGGCTCACGCTGAGCGACTACTTCGACTTCTCCCTCTACGTGGACGCGCGCACCGCCGACATCGAGAACTGGTACATCCAGCGCTTCCGGCAGCTGCGCTCCTCGGCGTTCGCCGACCCGCAGTCCTACTTCCGCCGGTTCGCGACCCTCTCGGACAGCGAGGCGGAGGCCACCGCCCGCGGCTACTGGCGGGGCATCAACGAGCCCAACCTGATCCAGAACGTCCTGCCGACCCGCGGCCGGGCCCAGCTCGTGCTGAGCAAGGACGTCGACCACTCGGTCCGCCGGGTCCTGTTGCGGAAGACCTGACGTGTTCCGGGCGGTGGGCTCGACCTTGGTGGTGACCGCGACGATGACCGCGGCCCTGCTACTCAGCGCGTGCGACCGGCCCTCCCCGAGCCCCACGCCGAGCCCGCCGTCGACAACGTCACCGGCGCCGACGTCGTCGACGGGAGACTCGGAATCCGCTCCCGGCACGACCGCCACCGATCCGGAAGCGTCGACCACGACGACCACCCCACCGGCCACCGGTCTCCCGTCACGGCGGATCCCGACGCCTCCCTCCTTCACTCCCATCCGCCCGGACCGAGGCGGCGACCGGATCCCGCCGGACCCGAACCCGACCCGCTGAGTAACTTTCCTGCGAAACGGGAACTCTTCACACGCCTGACACGTTCTGGTGCTTTCGCCGCGCCTGATCCCGGGCTAGCCTGCTGCCATGTTGCAGGGATTCAAGCAGTTCATCATGAAGGGCAACGTGCTGGACCTCGCCGTTGCCGTGATCATCGGAGCGGCGTTCTCCCAGATCGTCAACGCCCTCGTCCAGGACGTGCTGATGCCGCTGATCGCGGCGATCTTCCAGTCTCCCAACTTCGACAGTTTCGCCCTCGTCACCATCAATGGCAACGACGTCAAGTTCGGCGTCCTGCTGACCGCGATCGTCAACTTCCTTCTCGTCGCGGCCGCCGTCTACTTCGCCATCGTCCTGCCCATGAACACGATGATCGAGCGGCGCAACCGCCGGCTCGGGATCGTCCCGGAGGACGCACCCGCCGACCCGCAGGTGCAGCTGCTCACGGAGATCCGCGACTCGCTCGCGGCCGGGCGCCCACAGGCCTGATCCTTCCCCTCCGACCACTGAGGCCCGCTCCCGGATCATCCGGGGGCGGGCCTCATGACGTGAACGGCGGTGTGCTCAGACCTTCTCCGCCAGCGCCAGGCTGTCGCGGACGGCCGCCGCGAGGGACTCGGCCTCGGTCCGGGCGGTGTCCATGTCGGCCGCCTCGACCATGACCCGGACGACGGGCTCGGTGCCGGAGGGCCGCAGCAGGACGCGTCCGGTCTCGCCGAGGCGCTCCTCGGTCGCGGCGATCACGGCCTGCAGTTCGGTGTGAGTGGACGTACGGGACTTGTCCACGTCCTTGACGTTGATCAGCACCTGCGGCAGCCGCGTCATCTGGGCGGCGAGGGCGGAGAGCGGCTGGCCGGTCGCGGCGACCTGGGCCGCCAGCTGGAGGCCGGTCAGCACGCCGTCGCCCGTGGTGGCGTGGTCGGCGAAGATGACGTGCCCGGACTGCTCGCCGCCGAGTGTGTAGCCGCCTTCGCGCATGCGCTCGAGCACGTAGCGGTCGCCGACGCCGGTCTCCTCGATCCGGATACCGGCGTCGCGCAGGGCGAGCTTGAGGCCGAGGTTGCTCATCACGGTCGCCACCAGCACGTCGTCGCGCAGGCCGTCGCGGCTCTTGAGGGCGAGAGCCAGGATGGCCATGATCTGGTCGCCGTCCACGGTCTCCCCGTGCTCGTCGACCGCGAGGCAGCGGTCCGCGTCGCCGTCATGGGCGATGCCGAGGTCGGCGCCGTGGGCGATGACCGCGTCACGGAGGGCGCCGAGATGGGTCGAGCCGACGCCGTCGTTGATGTTGATGCCGTCCGGCTCGGCGCCGATGACGACCACGCGGGCCCCGGCATCGGTGAAGGCCTGAGGCGAGCAACCGCTCGCTGCCCCGTTGGCGCAGTCGACGACGACGGTGAGGCCGTCGAGGCGGGCGGGCAGCGTCGCGAGCAGGTGGAGGACGTAGCGGTCCTCGGCGTCGGCGAACCGCTGGACCCGCCCGACGTCGGCGCCGGTCGGACGACGGCGATCGGAGCTGCGGTAGACCGCCTCGATCTCGTCCTCGACGGCGTCGGGCAGCTTCTGGCCACCGCGGGCGAAGAACTTGATGCCGTTGTCCGGCGCGGGGTTGTGGGAGGCGGAGATCATCACGCCGAAGTCCGCGTCGATGTCCGCGACGAGGAAGGCCGCCGCGGGGGTGGGGAGCACGCCCGCGTCGTACACGTCGACGCCCTCGCTCGCCAGGCCCGCCGCGGTCGCGGCCGAGATGAACTCGCCGCTGATCCGGGGGTCGCGGGCGAGCACCGCCCGGGGTCGCACGCCGTGCTCCGTGCGGTCGTGGCCCAGCACCTGCGCCGCCGCCTGAGCGAGCCCGAGGGCCAGCTCCGCCGTCAGCGGGCCGTTGGCCAGGCCGCGTACTCCATCGGTTCCGAACAATCTAGACATCGCCACTCATCATAGCCGGGGGCCGTGCCGCGCCCGGCGCACCGCTCCGGGGACAGTCCCTCGGCGGCCGGCACGACACCGAGGACCTGGAGCCGGGACGCCTGCCGGGAACGCCGAACGGCCGGCCACCCCGGAAGGGGTGACCGGCCGTTCGATGCGCAGCGGCGGGAGGAGCTCCCGGGCCGCGGAGGATCAGCGCTTCGAGTACTGCGGGGCCTTGCGGGCCTTCTTCAGGCCGGCCTTCTTGCGCTCGATGACGCGGGCGTCGCGGGTGAGGAAGCCGGCCTTCTTGAGGGTGGGCCGGTTGTTCTCCCGGTCGATCTCGTTCAGCGCGCGGGCGATGCCGAGGCGCAGCGCACCGGCCTGACCGGAGGCGCCGCCACCGTCGATGCGGGCGATGACGTCGTAGGCGCCCTCGAGCTCGAGGATGCGGAACGGGTCGTTGACTTCCTGCTGGTGCAGCTTGTTCGGGAAGTAGTTCGCCAGTTCACGACCGTTGATCGTCCAGGAACCGCTGCCGGGTACGAGGCGGACGCGCGCGACGGCCTCCTTGCGGCGGCCCACGGCGGAGCCGGGGACGGTCAGGGCCGGGCGGGTGGCGGCGGGGGTCTCGGCGCCTGCGGCCGAGGACTCGCTCGTGTAGCTGGTCAGGGTGTCCTCGCCGTCGGCGGCGAAGGTCTGCTCGTCGTTCTGAGCCACGATTCTCCTTGGTGTTCTTCGGGGCCCGCGACTACTGCGCGACCTGGGTGATGGCGAACGTCTCGGGCTGCTGCGCCGCGTGGGGGTGCTCCGGCCCGACGTAGATCTTCAGCTTCGAGAGCTGCTTGGCGGCCAGCGAGTTCTTCGGCAGCATGCCCTTGACGGCCTTCTCCACCGCGCGAGCCGGGTTCTTCTCCAGCAGCTCGGCGTAGCTGACGGACTTCAGACCGCCCGGGTAGCCGGAGTGACGGTAGGCGCGCTTCTGCTCGGCCTTGGAACCGGTCAGCGCGACCTTGTCGGCGTTGATGATGATGACGAAGTCGCCGGTGTCGACGTGGGGGGCAAAGGTCGGCTTGTGCTTCCCGCGCAGCAGCGTTGCGGTCTGGCTGGCAAGGCGACCCAGGACGACGTCGGTGGCGTCGATGACGTGCCACTTGCGGTCGATGTCACCGGGCTTCGGAGTGTACGTACGCACGTTGTTTGCCTTCGTTTCGATACAGTTCGTGGTGGCGCAACTGTGGACGCGCCGCGGTCGATGCGTCGGGAGACGGTCAGGTGAGGGCTGAGCATCATCCCCTGATCCTCGACCGGCGGATCCCGTCGGCACTGTCCTGCAACGGGACACGACGTGGATACGCGTGATCCGGGCAGGACACGCACAACAGCTTGCAAGACTACCGGGTCAGGACCCTGCGGGTCAAAACGGCTGTCCGTCGCCGTTTCGGGGCCTCGGTTCGAGGGGGTCGCGACGGGCCCGGGTCGCGTCGGCGCGCGCCGCGAGCTCGTGGTCGGCCGGGTAGGCCACCTCCTCGAGTACGAGCGGGTGCGGCGGGGCGAGCCGGATCGAGGAGTCCCGGATCCGCGCGTCGAGCCGTTCGCGCAGCCAGCCGGTGTCCCGCCGACCGTCGCCGGTCTGCAGGGCCGCCCCGACGAGGCCGCGCACCATGTGGTGGCAGAACGCGTCGGCCTCCACGTCGGCGACGACGACGCCGTCGGCCTCCCGCGTGAAGGAGAAGCGGCGCAGATCCCGCACGGTCGTGGCGTGCTCCCGCGGCTTGCAGAAGGAGAGGAAGTCCCCCACCCCGGTCACGGCGTCGGCGGCCGCGTTGAGCGCGTCGACGTCGAGGGGTTCGGGGTGCCAGAGGGTGCTCCCCCGCCGCAGTGGGTCCCGGCCGGCGGCCGGGTCCGCGATCCGGTAGCTGTAGCGCCGCCACAGCGCGGAGAACCGGGCGTCGAAGCCGTCCGGGGCGATCGCGGCGGAATGCACGACGACGGCACCGGCGGCGTGGGGCCCGAGCTCGCCGAGCACCCGGCCGAGCACGCCGCGCAGCCGGCGCAGCAGGGCGTCGGCAGGATCCCCGGTGTCGCGGCGGCGCAGCCCCTCCCACTCGACGGCGGTCACGTCCAGATGCGCGACCTGCCCGCGGGCGTGGACGCCGGCGTCGGTGCGGCCCGCCACGGTCAACCGTGCCGGGCGCCGCAGCACCAGCGCGAGTCCGGCCTCCAGCACACCCTGCACCGTCGGCGCGGAGGGCTGGGTGGCCCAGCCGGCGAAGGGGGCGCCGTCGTAGGCGATGCCGAGCCGGATCCGCAGCAGTGGTTCAGTCGGCGCGGGCACGGCTGGCTCTGGCGGCACGGGCTGCTCGCTCATGGTCTCCTCGGATGCACGGGAAGGGGTGCGTGAACGCACGATGCCCGCCCCCGCGCAGGCGGGGACGGGCATCGGCGTGCGAACACGGACGAGGGTCAGGCCTTCTCGGCGTCGCCCTCGGTCGTGGACTCGGCGTCGGCCTCGGCCGGGGTCGCGGCCTCGGCCGGGGCCTCCTCGGCGGGCGCGGCGGCGGCCACGTCGGCCGTGCTGTCCTCGGCCGGAACCTGGGCGGCGGCCTCAGCCGGAGCCGCGGTGGCACCGGCACGGCGCGTGGCGTTCTCCGCCTCGGCGACGGTGGCCTGGCGAGCGGACACGGGCTCGAGGACGAGCTCGATCACGGCCATCGGCGCGTTGTCACCCTTGCGGGGGCCGATCTTGGTGATGCGGGTGTAACCGCCTTCACGCTGGGCGACGGCCGGGGCGATCTCGGTGAAGAGCTCGTGGACCACGGTCTTGTTGCTGATCACGGCGAGAACCCGGCGACGGGACGCCAGGTCGCCGCGCTTGGCGAAGGTCACCAGGCGCTCGGCGAACGGCCGGAGCCGCTTGGCCTTGGTCACCGTGGTGGTGATCCGGCGGTGCTCGAAGAGCGAGGACGCCAGGTTCGCGAGCATGAGGCGCTCGTGGGCGGGGCCGCCTCCGAGGCGCGGACCCTTGGTGGGGGTGGGCATGATTGTTCTCCTCTAGAAACGGCGGGTCAGAGTTCGTCGTCGCCGTACTCGGCGTCGTCCTCTTCCAGGGCGGCACGGGCAGCCAGGTCGAAGCCTGGGGGCGAGTCCTTCAGCGACAGGCCCAGCTCGAGGAGCTTGGCCTTCACCTCGTCGATGGACTTGGCGCCGAAGTTCCGGATGTCCATCAGGTCCGCCTCGGACCGGGCGACGAGCTCACCCACGCTGTGGATGCCCTCACGCTTGAGGCAGTTGTAGGACCGGACCGTCAGCTCGAGGTCCTCGATCGGCAGCGCCATGTCGGCGGCGAGGGCGGCGTCCGTCGGGGACGGGCCGATCTCGATACCCTCGGCGGCGGTGTTCAGCTCGCGGGCGAGCCCGAACAGCTCCACCAGGGTGGTGCCGGCCGACGCGACGGCGTCGCGCGGGCTGATGGCCGCCTTCGTCTCGACGTCCATGACCAGGCTGTCGAAGTCGGTCCGCTGCTCGACGCGGGTGGCGTCGACGCGGAAGGTGACCTTGAGCACCGGCGAGTAGATCGAGTCGACCGGAATGCGGCCGATCTCGGCGTCGAAGGACTTGTTCTGGGACGCCGAGACGTAACCGCGGCCGCGCTCGATGGTCAGCTCGACCTCGAACTTGCCCTTCTCGTTCAGGGTGGCGATGTGCAGGTCCGGGTTGTGGAACTCCACACCGGCCGGCGGGGCGATGTCCGCGGCGGTGACGACACCCGGGCCCTGCTTGCGCAGGTAGGCGACGACCGGCTCGTCGTGCTCCGAGGAGACCGACAGCTGCTTGATGTTCAGGATGATCTCGGTGACGTCCTCCTTGACACCGGGGACCGTCGTGAACTCGTGCAGCACGCCGTCGATGCGGATGCTGGTGACGGCCGCACCGGGGATGGAGGACAGCAGGGTCCGGCGCAGCGAGTTGCCGAGCGTGTAGCCGAAACCGGGCTCGAGCGGCTCGATGGTGAAACGGGAGCGCGTCTCGGAGACGACTTCTTCCGTGAGAGTGGGGCGCTGTGCAATGAGCACTTCGGAGGTTTCCTTTCAGCGAGCGACCGCTATATGACGCAACACAGTGGTGGAATGACCGGGTCCGGCCACCATCCGGGGCGTCGGCTCACGCCGAGGCCGCCGGTGGTGGCACGACCGAGCGACCGGGCCCGTGGAACGGACCCGGTCGCCGGGGAGGATCAGACGCGGCGGCGCTTCGGGGGGCGGCAGCCGTTGTGGGCGCTCGGGGTGACGTCCTGGATGGTGCCGACCTCCAGGCCGGTCGCCTGCAGCGAGCGGATCGCGGTCTCACGACCAGAGCCCGGGCCCTTGACGAACACGTCGACCTTCTTGACACCGTGCTCCTGCGCGCGCTTGGCGGCCGACTCGGCGGCCATCTGCGCGGCGTAGGGGGTCGACTTCCGGGAACCCTTGAACCCGACCTCGCCGGCCGAGGCCCACGAGATCACGGCACCGGAGGGATCGGTGATCGAGACGATGGTGTTGTTGAAGGTGCTCTTGATGTGCGCCTGACCGAGCGTGATGTTTTTCTTGTCCTTGCGGCGCGGCTTGCGCACCGCCGAGCGGGTCTTCGGGGGCATGTCTACTCTCCTGGGATGGGATCTGCGTTCGCGAGAGGTCCGCTGAGAATCAGCGGGCCTTCTTCTTGCCGGCCACGGTGCGCTTCGGGCCCTTGCGGGTGCGCGCGTTCGTCTTCGTGCGCTGACCGCGCACCGGCAGGCCGCGGCGGTGCCGCAGACCCTCGTAGCTGCCGATCTCGACCTTGCGGCGGATGTCGGCGGCCACCTCGCGGCGGAGATCGCCCTCGACGCGGAAGTTGCCCTCGATGTAGTCGCGCAGCTGCACCAGCTGATCGTCCGTCAGGTCCTTGACCCGGACGTCCGGGCTGATCCCGGTCTCGGCCAGGACCTGGTGCGCACGGGTGCGGCCCACGCCGTAGATGTAGGTCAGCGCGATCTCGACCCGCTTCTCACGGGGAATGTCGACGCCAGCGAGACGTGCCATGTGGCGGTTCTCCTTGGGTTTTCACCGGAGGTCTGAAGCAGTACCGTCCACGGTGTCTCGCCGTGGTCCCCGGCCTCCGGAGCCGGGGGTGTGCGGGCTGATGCCCGCGGTACTGCCTGTCGTGGCCGGCGCCGACGGCGCCGGGGTGGGTGCTGTGCACCCGGTGAGCGGCCCAGGGCCTCCCGTTGAGGAGGTCAGCCCTGGCGCTGCTTGTGGCGTGGGTTCTCGCAGATCACCATGACCCGGCCGTTGCGGCGGATCACCTTGCACTTGTCGCAGATCGGCTTCACGCTCGGTTGGACCTTCATGTCTTTCCTTTGCGTTTACTTGTAGCGGTAGACGATGCGGCCGCGGGACAGGTCGTAGGGAGAGAGCTCCACCACCACCCGGTCCTCGGGGAGGATCCGGATGTAGTGCTGACGCATCTTCCCTGAGATGTGGGCGAGAACGAGGTGACCGTTGGACAACTCCACCCGGAAGGTGGCGTTGGGCAGCGCCTCGGTCACTGTGCCCTCGATCTCGATGACACCGTCTTTCTTGGCCATGAACTCCGCTATCGTTTTCTCGTCCGCCCCGGTCGAGGCGGTGGGACGTTCCCGGAAGTCCGGGCGACTCCTGGACATGCGACCGCCCGTTCCATGCCGGAAGGGGTGAATGCAGGTCCGCACGGAGGGCGCAGACAACCAACAGACAATCCTACGCGCCGATCGACCCGAAGGGAAATCGGTGCGAGGGATGCCACACCGGGACGCGGTCGCCCCCGGGACGGCGGGGCGGTGGCGTCAGGGGGCGACGGGCGTGATGCCGTACGGCGCGAGGCGCGAGGCACCGCCGTCCTCGGCGGTGAGGACCCAGATGCCGTCCTCGTGGCGGGCCACCGAGTGCTCCCAGTGGGCGGCACGGGCGCCGTCGACGGTCACGACGGTCCAGTCGTCCTCGAGCACCGCGGTCTCCAGACCCCCGGCGACGAGCATCGGCTCGATGGCCAGGCACATGCCGGGCCGCACCTTCGGGCCGCGGTCCCGTGCCCGGTAGTTGAGCACGTCCGGCGGCTGGTGCATCGCGGTGCCGATGCCGTGACCGACGTAGTCCTCGAGGATGCCGAACCGCTCCCCCGCCAGTTCGGTGACCCGGTCGTCGATCGCCGCACCGATGTCACCGACCCGGGTGGCCGACGCGAACGCGGCGACACCGGCCCACATGGCCTCCTCGGTCACCCGGGAGAGCTCGACGTCGGCGGGGTCGGCGGTGCCGACGACGACGGTGCGCGCGCTGTCCCCGTGCCAGCCGTCGACGATGGCGCCGCCGTCGATGGAGACGATGTCCCCGTCGGCGAGCCGGAACTCACCGGGGATGCCGTGCACCACCTGCTGGTTGACCGAGATGCACAGGGTGGCGGGGTAGCCGTGATAGCCGAGGAAGTTGGACGTGGCGCCCGCGTCGCGGATCACCGCGGCCGCGGCGGCGTCGATCTCCGCCGTCGTGACCCCGACGCCTGCCACGGCGATCGCGGCGTCCAGCGCGGCGGACGTGACCCGGCCGGCCTCGACCATGCGGGCCATCTGCTCCCGGCTCTTGTACTCGATGCCGTGGCGGACGAAGGGCGACACCGTCAGGCCCGGCGTTCGACGACGCGGGCCATCGCGGTCATCACGCGATCGGTCACCTCGTCGATCCCGCCGATGCCGTCGACCGCGACGAGGATGCCACGGTCGGCGTACTCGTTCACGACCGCGGAGGTCTGCTGCGTGTACAGGTCGAGCCGGTGCCGGATGACGGTCTCGTTGTCGTCCGTGCGGCCCTCCTCGGCGGCGCGGCTGAGCAGCCGGCGCACCAGCTCCTCGTTGTCCGCGGTCAGCTGAAGCACGATGTCCAGGGTCTCGTTGCCGGCCGCGAGGATCGCGTCGAGTTCCTCGACCTGCGCGGTGGTGCGGGGGTAGCCGTCGAGCAGGAACCCTCCGGCAACGTCGGGCTCGGCCAGCCGCTCACGGACCATGTTGTTGGTCACCGAGTCGGGCACGAAGTCGCCCGCGTCCATGTACGCCTTCGCCTCGATCCCCAGCGGGGTTCCGCCCTTGACGTTGGCGCGGAAGATGTCACCGGTGGAGATCGCGACGATGTCGAGCCGCTCGCTGATGCGCGCGGCCTGGGTGCCCTTTCCGGATCCCGGCGGGCCGATGATCAGCATGCGCACGCCCGCGGCCGCCAGGGAATCGGTGTGTGCCTGAACGTCCGTCTGAGTCATCGCAGGAGCCCTTCATAGTGTCGTTGCTGCAGTTGCGCGTCGATCTGCTTGACCGTCTCCAGCCCGACGCCGACGACGATCAGCAGCGACGTGCCACCGAACGGGAAGTTCTGGTTCGCCTGGAACGCGACGAGGGCGATCAGCGGGATCAGCGCGACGAGCGCCAGGTAGATCGCGCCCGGCAGGGTGATCCGCGAGAGCACGTACTGCAGGTACTGCTCGGTCGGACGCCCGGCCCGGATGCCGGGGATGAACCCGCCGTACTTCTTCATGTTGTCGCTCACCTCGGTGGGGTTGAAGGTGATGGACACGTAGAAGTACGTGAAGAAGACGATCAGCAGGGCGTACAGCACCATGTACAGCGGGTGATCACCGCGCGTGAGGTAGTTGTTGATCCACACGACCCAGGCGGCCGGCTCCTGGCCCGCCTTCGGGGTGTTGAACTGGGCGAGCAGGCTCGGCAGGTACAGCATCGAGGACGCGAAGATCACGGGGATCACGCCGGCCATGTTGACCTTGATCGGGATGTACGTCGTCGTGCCGCCCACCGTGCGCCGTCCGACCATCCGCTTGGCGTACTGGACCGGGATGCGGCGCTGGGACTGTTCGACGAAGACGACGGCGGCGACGACCACGAGGCCGAGGACGATGACGAGCAGGAAGGTGCCCCAGCCCTTGGTGGTGAGGATCGCGCCGAGGGAGCTCGGGAAGCCGGCGGCCACGGACGTGAAGATGAGGATCGACATGCCGTTGCCGACGCCCTTCTCCGTCACCAGCTCGCCGAGCCACATGATCAGGCCGGTACCGGCCGTCAGCGTGACGATGAGCAGGATGATCGTGACCGGGTCGTCGTTCGGGATCACCGGGTACGGGCAGTTGTTCAGCAGCGCGCCGGACCGGGCGAGCGTGACGATCGTCGTCGCGTTCAGCACGCCGAGACCGATGGTCAGGTAGCGGGTGTACTGCGTGAGCTTGCCCTGCCCGGTCTGCCCCTCCTCCCACAGCGTCTGGAAGTAGGGGATCACGACGCGCAGCAACTGGATGATGATGCTCGCGGTGATGTACGGCATGATGCCGAGCGCGAAGATCGACACCTGCAGCAGCGCACCGCCGCTGAACAGGTTGACCAGCTGGTAGACGCCGCCCGAGGTGTTGCCGAGGGCGAGGCACTGCTGCACGTTGGCGTAGTCGACGCCCGGGGACGGGATGTAGGCACCCGCCCGGTAGATGGCGATGGCCGCCAGCGTGAACAACAACTTGCGTCGCAGATCGGGCGTCCGGAACGCCCGTCCAAGTGCGCTGAGCAAGTGTCCTCCTGGAAAGTCATGGGGTGGAAGCGGTGACCGCGGGCCACAGCTTGCCAGTGTATCGGTAGTGGATCCGGTGGCGGTGCCGGCCCCGGATGCGACGAACTCCCGGCCGATGGCGAGCCATCGACCGGGAGTTCGTCTCACGGGCTGTCGGTCGGAACCGACGGAGCCGTCACGGGGGTCATGGACCGCCCGGTCAGAGCGCCGTGGTGGAACCGCCGGCGGCGGCGATCTTCTCGATCGCGCTGGCCGAGAACGCGTTCGCGGTGACGTTGACCGCAACGCTGATCTCGCCGGAGCCGAGGACCTTGACCGGCTGGTTCTTGCGGACGGCACCCTTGGCGACCAGGGCGTCGACGTCCACCGTGCCACCGGCCGGGAACAGCTCCGCGAGCTTGTCCAGGTTCACGACCTGGAACTCGACGCGGAACGGGTTCGTGAAGCCGCGCAGCTTCGGCATCCGCATGTGCAGCGGGAGCTGGCCGCCGGCGAAGCCCGGACGGACCTGGTACCGGGCCTTGGTGCCCTTGGTACCGCGACCCGCGGTCTTGCCCTTGGAGCCCTCACCGCGACCGACGCGGGTGCGGGCGGTCTTGGCGCCCGGCGCCGGCCGGAGGTGGTGGACCTTCAGCGCGTGGGTGGACGAGGCGCCCTCGACGGTCTCCTCGTTCGTGTTCGTGTTCGCAGTGTTGTCCGCGATGCTCACTTTGCCTCCTCGACCTTCACCAGGTGCGACACCGTGTGGATCATGCCCAGGGTCACGGCGTCCGCATCACGCTCGACCGTGTGGCCGATGCGCTTGAGGCCGAGCGAACGCAGCGTGTCCCGCTGGTTCTGCTTGCCCCCGATCACGGAGCGGATCTGGGTCACCTTCAGCTTGCCTTCGTACGTCGGCGCAGCCATGGTCACGCACCTGCCTTCTGGATCGACCGCAGCAGCGGGGCGGGGACGACCTGGTCCATGGGCAGGCCACGACGGGCCGCCACGGACTGGGGCTCCTCGAGGCCCTTGAGCGCCTCCACCGTCGCGTGGACGATGTTGATGGCGTTCGAGGAACCCAGCGACTTGGAGAGCACGTCGTGGATACCGGCGCACTCGAGCACGGCGCGCACCGGACCACCGGCGATCACACCGGTACCCGGAGTGGCCGGACGCAGCATGACGACGCCGGCAGCGGCCTCACCCTGCACGCGGTGCGGGATGGTGCGGTCCTCGATGCGGGGGACGCGGAAGAAGGACTTCTTCGCCTCCTCGACGCCCTTGGCGATCGCGGCCGGCACCTCCTTGGCCTTGCCGTAACCGACACCGACCATCCCGTTGCCGTCACCGACGACGACGAGGGCGGTGAAGGAGAACCGGCGGCCACCCTTGACGACCTTGGCGACGCGGTTGATGTTCACGACGCGCTCGAGGAACTTGTCCCGGTCGTCGTCGCGGCCACCACGGCCGCCACGGCCACCGTCACGGCCACCGCGACCACCGTCGCGCCCGCCGCGACCGCCACGGTCACCGCGACCGCCGCGGTCACCACGAGCACTGTCGGCGCGAGCGCCGCTCTCGGTGCGCGCGCTGTCTCCGGTGGCGCCGGCGCTGCCCGTGGCGGGCGCCTCTGCGTTGTTCACCACAGTGTCCTTCTCGTTGTTCTGCTCGCTCACAGTGCCAGCCCCTTCTCGCGGGCGCCCTCGGCGACCGCGGCCACACGGCCGTGGTACTTGTTGCCCGCGCGGTCGAACACGACGCTCGCCACGCCGGCGGCCTGGGCGCGCTCAGCGACCAGTTCGCCGACCCGACGGGCCTTGGCGGTCTTGTCGGCCTCGAGGGACCGCAGGTCGGCCTCGAGGGTCGACGCCGACGCGAGGGTGACCCCGCGGGTGTCGTCGACGACCTGGACGAAGACGTGACGGCTCGAGCGGGTGACGACCAGCCGGGGCCGGACGGTCGTGCCGCTGACGTGCTTGCGGCCACGGACCTGGCGGCGAGCACGGGCAGCGGCCTTGCTCCTGCCCTTGATGACGGAGATCCCGATGGGAGTCATGTTTACTTACCAGCCTTTCCGACCTTGCGGCGGATCTGCTCGCCTGCATACCGGATGCCCTTGCCCTTGTAGGGGTCGGGACGGCGCAGTTTGCGGATGTTCGCAGCGACCTCGCCGACGCGCTGCTTGTCGATGCCGGCGACGGTGAGCCGGTTGGGGCCCTCCACCGTGAAGGTGATGCCGTCGGGGGCCTTGACCGGGACCGGGTGGGAGTACCCCAGCGCGAACTCGAGGTCCGCACCCCGCGCCTGGACGCGGTAGCCGGTGCCGACGATCTCGAGCTTCTTCTCGTAGCCGGCGGTCACGCCGACGATGAGGTTGTTGATCAGGGACCGCGTCAGGCCGTGCAGCGAGCGGGACTCCCGCTCGTCGTTCGGCCGGGAGACGGTCAGAGTGCCCTCGTCCAGCGCGACCTCGATGGGGCTGGCCACGGTGTGGCTCAGCTCGCCCTTGGGGCCCTTGACGCTGACCTGGCTGCCGTCGATGGTGACATCGACACCGGCGGGCACGGCGATCGGGAGACGTCCGATTCGTGACATGGTGCTTCGCTTCCTTTCGTGTGCCCGCGACTACCAGACGTAGGCGAGGACTTCCCCGCCGACGCCCTTCTTGGCAGCCTGCTTGTCGGTCAGCAGACCGGAGGAGGTGGACAGGATCGCGATGCCGAGACCGCCGAGCACGTGCGGCAGGTTCGTGGACTTCGCGTACACCCGGAGACCGGGCTTGGAGATGCGGCGCACTCCGGCGATGGCACGCTCACGGTTCGGGCCGAACTTCAGCGCGATGGTGAGGTTCTTGCCCACGCGGGCATCCTCCTCGGACCATTCGGCG
The DNA here is from genome assembly GCF_036881825.1 of Tersicoccus mangrovi. Taxonomy (NCBI): domain Bacteria; kingdom Bacillati; phylum Actinomycetota; class Actinomycetes; order Micrococcales; family Micrococcaceae; genus Tersicoccus; species Tersicoccus mangrovi. Next base: position 242,790 of record NZ_JBAJMW010000001.1, read on the forward strand.
ATGTAGCCCTCGGCCTTGAGGATGTCGGCGACGCGGCCCTTGAGCTTGCTGTAGGGCATGGTCACCGAGTCGTGGTGAGCGGAGTTGGCGTTGCGCAGGCGCGTCAGCATGTCTGCGACTGGGTCTGTCATGGTCATTGGGCTGGTGCCCTTCCTCGACGTGGTTTCCGCGCTGTGCCCCGGGTGGGACGGCGCGCGGACCTGCGGCGTAGTGGTGTCAGTCGGTGGTGAACGGGAAGCCCAGTGCGCGCAGGAGCGCGCGGCCCTCGTCGTCGGTCTTCGCCGTGGTCACCACGGTGATGTCCATGCCCCGCGTGCGATCGATCCGGTCCTGGTCGATCTCGTGGAACATGACCTGCTCGGTCAGGCCGAACGTGTAGTTGCCGTTGCCGTCGAACTGCTTCGGGCTCAGGCCGCGGAAGTCGCGGATGCGGGGCAGCGCGAGGCTGACCAGGCGGTCCACGAATTCCCACATGCGGTCACCGCGCAGCGTGGCGTGGGTACCGATGGGCATGCCCTCGCGCAGCTTGAACTGGGCGATGGACTTGCGGGCCTTCGTGACCATCGGCTTCTGGCCGGTGATCGCCGTCAGGTCGCGCACGGCGCCCTCGATCAGCTTCGAGTCCTTGGCCGCGTCGCCGACACCCATGTTCACGACGACCTTGACCAGGCCGGGAACCTGCATCGGGTTCGCGTAGGAGAACTCCTCCTGCAGCTTGGCGACGATCTCCTCGCGGTACTTCGCCTTCAGCCGCGGAGCGATCTTCTCCTCGGTGGTGCTGTTCATCTCTGTCGTCTCGCTCATCACAGGTCCTTACCGGAGGCCTTGGCCACGCGGATACGCACGGTGCGCTGCCGGCCGTCGCGCTCGACGGTGTCGATCCGGTAGCCCACGCGGGTCGGCTTCTTGGTCTCGGGGTCGACGACGGCCACGTTGGAGATGTGGATCGGCGCCTCGACGTGCTCGATGCCACCGGTGCGCGTGCCCCGGTCGCTCTGCCCGGCCTTGGTGTGCTTGGTGACCCGGTTGATGCCCTCGACGAGCACCCGGTTGGTCTCGGGGAACACCTTCAGGACCTTGCCCTGCTTGCCCCGGTCACCGCCGCGCTCGGCGGTGGCGCCACTGATCACCTGGACCAGGTCGCCCTTCTTGATCTTGAACTTCTGAGCCATGGGTCAGAGCACCTCCGGCGCCAGCGAGATGATCTTCATGAAGCGCTTGTCGCGCAGCTCACGCCCGACGGGCCCGAAGATACGGGTGCCGCGGGGGTCGCCGTCGTTCTTCAGGATCACTGCGGCGTTCTCGTCGAACTTGATGTAGGACCCGTCGGGACGACGGCGCTCCTTCTTGGTGCGGACGATGACGGCCTTGACGACGTCACCCTTCTTGACGTTGCCACCGGGGATCGCGTCCTTGACGGTGGCGACGATCACGTCACCGATGCCTGCATAGCGACGTCCGGAACCGCCGAGAACACGGATGGTGAGGATCTCCTTCGCCCCCGTGTTGTCGGCGACCTTCAGTCGCGACTCCTGCTGAATCACTGTGTACTCCTGTCGTCGTACCGGTTCTTCCGCTCTCTGCCGGGAACCCGGGGAGGAAGGAAGCCTGGTCGAACGGATATGGACTGCGCGGGCCGTCCGGACCCGCGGGCCGGGCCGGAGCGGGGGATCGCTCCCCCGCCACCGGCCCCGCGCCTCTGCCCTCCCCCGCCGTCGCGCGATGCGACTATGGGAACGAGGGGCAGAGAGAGTTTACTTGGCCTTTTCGACGATCTCGACCAGGCGCCACCGCTTGGAGGCGGACAGCGGGCGGGTCTCGCTGATCAGGACCAGGTCGCCGATGCCGGCGGTGTTCTGCTCGTCGTGCGCCTTGACCTTCGAGGTCCGTCGCAGCACCTTGCCGTAGAGGGCGTGCTTGACGCGGTCCTCGACCTCGACGACGACGGTCTTGTCCATCTTGTCGGACACGACGTAGCCGCGGCGGGTCTTGCGGTCACCGCGGGACTTCTCGCCGGTGCCTTCGCCCGCGGCCTTGTTCTCGGTCACGTTCTCACTCACTTGGTCTCATCCTCGCTCGATGCGGCGGCGGACTCGTCCGCCGGCGTCTCGTCGGCCTTCTTCGAACGCCGGGTGGCCTTCTTCTCGGGCTGCGCCGGCTCGGCCGCCTTCGCGACGGTCGGGCGGATGCCCAGCTCGCGCTCACGCAGCAGCGTGTAGATGCGGGCGATGTCCCGCTTCACGGCCTTGAGCCGGCCGTGGTTCTCGAGCTGCCCGGTCGCGGACTGGAAGCGCAGGTTGAACAGCTCTTCCTTCGACTTGCGCAGCTCCTCGCCCAGCCGGTCGTTGTCCAGCTCGGCGAGCTGTTCGATGGCCAGGTCCTTGGTCCCCACTGCCATGTCTATTCACCACCTTCGCGACGCACGATGCGCGCCTTGCACGGGAGCTTGTGGATGGCCAGGCGCAGCGCCTCACGCGCCACCTCGTCGGTGACACCGGAGAGCTCGAAGAGCACGCGTCCGGGCTTGACGTTGGCGATCCACCATTCGGGCGAACCCTTACCGGATCCCATGCGGGTCTCGGCGGGCTTCTTGGTCAGCGGGCGATCCGGGTAGATGTTGATCCAGACCTTGCCGCCACGCTTGATGTGACGAGTCATCGCGATACGAGCGGCTTCGATCTGCCGGTTCGTGATGTAGGCCGGGGTCAGCGCCTGGATGCCGTAGTCACCGAAGGTGACCTGGGTACCGCCCGTGGCCTGCCCGGAGCGACCCGGGTGGTGCTGCTTGCGGTACTTCACTCGGCGTGGGATCAGCATTTACTGCTCTCCTCCTTCAGCGGCGGGCGCCGTGGCGCCGGCCGGGGCGTTCTCGGTGGCCGCGGGGGCCTGGCCCTCGGGACGGTCACCACGACGGCGGCGGTCGCCGCCACCGGCGCGGCCACCACGGTCGCCGCGGTCTCCACGCTCACCACGGCCACGCGACGGCGCGGCAGCGGCCTGAGCGGCGAGCTCCTTGGCGGTGATGTCGCCCTTGTAGATCCAGACCTTCACACCGATGCGGCCGAAGGTGGTCTTGGCCTCGAAGAAGCCGTAGTCGATGTTGGCGCGGAGCGTGTGCAGGGGCACACGGCCCTCGCGGTAGAACTCCGAACGGCTCATCTCGGCGCCGCCGAGGCGGCCGGAGCACTGGATCCGGATGCCCTTGGCGCCGGCGCGCTGCGCGGACTGCATGGCCTTCTTCATGGCACGACGGAACGCGACGCGGGACGCGAGCTGCTCGGCGACGCCCTGCGCCACCAGCTGAGCCTCGATCTCGGGGTTCTTGACCTCGAGGATGTTCAGCTGCACCTGCTTGCCGGTCAGCTTCTCCAGCTCGCCACGGATCCGGTCCGCCTCGGCGCCGCGGCGGCCGATGACGATGCCCGGACGGGCGGTGTGGATGTCGACGCGGACACGGTCACGGGTGCGCTCGATCTCGACCTTGGCGATACCGGCGCGGTCCATGCCCTTGGACATGAGCTGACGGATCTTCACGTCCTCGCGGACGAAGTCCTTGTAGCGCTGGCCGGCCTTGGTGCTGTCGGCGTACCAGTGCGACACGTGGTCGGTGGTGATCCCGAGGCGGAAGCCGTGCGGGTTGACTTTCTGTCCCACTTAGCGGACCTCCTCGTTCTGGGGCGTGGCGACGACGACGGTGATGTGGCTGGTGCGCTTGTTGATGCGGTAGGCGCGGCCCTGGGCACGCGGCTGGAACCGCTTCATCGTCGGACCCTCGTCGACGAACGCCTCCGAGACGACCACGTCGTTCTCGTTGAAGGCGACGCTGAGCTGGTCGGCCTTCACCCGGGCGTTGGCCAGCGCGGACGCGACCACCTTGTACACGGGCTCGGACGCGCTCTGCGGGGCGAACTTCAGGATCGCCAGCGCCTCGTTCGCCTGCTTGCCACGAATCAGGTTGACGACGCGCCGGGCCTTCATCGGCGTGACGCGGATGTGCCGCGCGACTGCCTTGGCTTCCATTGCTTTCCTTCTCTCGTCTTGACGAAGAGCGGCGCCTAGCGGCGCTTGCCCTTCTTGTCGTCCTTCACGTGGCCGCGGAAGGTCCGGGTCGGAGCGAACTCACCGAGCTTGTGACCGACCATGGACTCCGTGACGAACACCGGCACGTGCTTGCGCCCGTCGTGCACGGCGATCGTGTGACCGAGCATGTCGGGGATGATCATCGACCGGCGGGACCAGGTCTTGATGACGTTCTTCGTGCCCTTGTCGTTCTCGTTGGCGACCTTCACGAACAGGTGCTGGTCGACGAAGGGGCCCTTCTTCAGGCTGCGAGGCATGTTCCGCCGCTCCTATCGCTTGTTCTTGCCAGTACGGCGGCGACGCACAATCAGCTTGTCGCTGTCCTTGTTCCGACGGCGGGTGCGGCCCTCGGGCTTGCCATTGGGGTTGACGGGGTTACGACCACCGGAGGTCTTGCCCTCGCCACCACCGTGCGGGTGGTCGACCGGGTTCATGGCCACACCGCGCACGGTCGGGCGGATGCCCCGCCACCGGTTGCGACCGGCCTTGCCCCAGCTGATGTTCGACTGCTCGGCGTTGCCGACCTCGCCGACCGTCGCGCGGCAGCGCACGTCGACGTTGCGGATCTCGCCGGACGGCAGCCGGAGCTGGCCGAACCGGCCCTCCTTGGCCACCAGCTGCACGGACGCACCGGCCGAGCGGGCCAGCTTGGCGCCGCCACCGGGACGCAGCTCGACGGCGTGGATCACGGTGCCGACGGGGATGTTGCGCAGCGGCAGGTTGTTGCCGGGCTTGATGTCGGCGCCGGCGCCGGACTCGACGAAGTCGCCCTGCTTGAGGCGGTTCGGCGCGATGATGTAGCGCTTCGTGCCGTCCACGTAGTGCAGAAGGGCGATGCGAGCGGTGCGGTTCGGGTCGTACTCGATCTCCGCGACGCGTGCGTCGACGCCGTCCTTGTCGTGCCGGCGGAAGTCGATCAGCCGGTACTGGCGCTTGTGACCGCCGCCCTTGTGCCGGGTGGTGATCTTGCCGGTGTTGTTCCGGCCGCCCTTCTTGGGCAGCGGACGCACCAGGGACTTCTCCGGAGTGCTCCGGGTGATCTCTGCGAAGTCGGCGACGGACGAGCCGCGGCGGCCCGGCGTCGTCGGCTTGTACTTACGGATAGCCATGGGTTCTCAGTTCCTCGCTAAAGTGGTCTCCGCTCAGCTGAGCGGACCGCCGAAGATGTCGATCGTGCCCTGCTTGAGGGTGACGATGGCGCGCTTGGTGCTCTTGCGCTGGCCCCAACCGAACTTGGTCCGCTTGCGCTTGCCCACGCGGTTGAGGGTGTTCACGGACTCGACCGAGACGGAGAAGATCTTCTCGATCGCGTTCTTGATCTCGGTCTTGTTCGACCGGGGGTCCACCAGGAAGGTGTACTTGCCCTCGTCGATCAGGCCGTAGCTCTTCTCCGAGACGACCGGCGCGAGGATGATGTCCCGCGGGTCCTTATTGTGGATAGCACTGTCCTGACGGATGGCGCTGCTGGTGCTCTGCGTGCTCACTTGGCTTCCTCCTGCGACTTGCCCGCGGCAGCCACGAACGCCTCGTAGGCGGCCTGGGTGAAGACGACGTCGTCGGCGACCAGCACGTCGTAGGTGTTCAGCTGGTCGGCGTACAGCGCGTGCACGCTCGTCAGGTTGCGCACCGACAGGGCCGCCACGTCGTTGCCCCGCTCGAGGACGACCAGGACGGACCTGCGATCGGTGAGCGCACCGAGGGTGGCCAGGGCGGCCTTGGTGGACGCGACGGTCCCCTCGACGAGGCTGCTGACCACGTGCACCCGGCCGTAGCGGGCGCGGTCGGACAGCGCGCCACGCAGGGCGGCGGCCTTCATCTTCTTGGGGGTCCGCTGCGAGTAGTCGCGCGGCGTCGGGCCGTGCACGACGCCACCACCGGTCATGTGCGGGGCGCGGACGGAGCCCTGACGAGCCCGGCCGGTGCCCTTCTGCTTGAACGGCTTGCGACCCGCACCGGCGACCTCGCCGCGGTTCTTGGTCTTGTGCGTGCCCTGGCGGGCGGCGGCCAGCTGGGCCACGACCACCTGGTGCAGCAGCGGCACGTTGGTCTGGACGTCGAAGATGTCCGCCGGCAGGTTCACCGCGACGGTCTTCGCGCTCTCTGTAGTAGCCATGGGTTGTTACGCTCCCTGAGTTTCGTTGGCCTTGACGGCGGAACGGACCAGGACGACCGAGCCGCGTGCGCCGGGGACGGCGCCCTTGAGCAGCAGCAGCGAGTTCTCGGCGTCGACGCCGTGCACGAGCAGGTTCAGCGTGGTCTGCTGGACGGCGCCCATGCGGCCGGCCATCCGCAGACCCTTGAACACGCGACCGGGCGTCGAGGCCCCGCCGATCGAACCGGGCTTGCGGTGGTTCTTGTGAGCACCGTGCGAGGCGCCCACACCGTGGAAGCCGTGGCGCTTCATGACGCCGGCGAAGCCCTTGCCCTTGGTGGTGCCGACGACGTCGACGCGCTGGCCGGCGGTGAAGGTCTCCACGGAGAGCTCCTGGCCGAGCTGGTACTCGGCGGCGTCGGCGGTGCGCAGCTCGACGACGTGGCGGCGCGGGGTGACACCGGCCTTTGCGAAGTGACCGGCCAGCGGCTGGGTCACCTTGCGCGGGTCGATGGCGCCGAAGCCGATCTGCACGGCGTTGTAGCCGTCGGTCTGCGCGTCGCGCAGCGCGGTGATGACGTTCGAGTCAGCCTTGACGACGGTCACCGGCACGAGACGGTTGTTCTCGTCCCAGACCTGGGTCATGCCGAGCTTGATGCCCAGCAGCCCCTTCACCTGGCGGGTGAGATGGTGTGTCATGTCGATGCGATCCTCAGAGTTTGATTTCGATGTTCACGTCGGCGGGCAGGTCGAGCCGCATGAGCGAGTCGACCGCCTTCGGCGTGGGGTCGATGATGTCGATCAGGCGCTTGTGGGTGCGCATCTCGAAGTGCTCGCGGCTGTCCTTGTACTTGTGCGGCGAACGGATCACGCAGTACACGTTCTTCTCGGTGGGCAGCGGGACCGGGCCCACCACCGTCGCACCGGCGCGCGTGACCGTCTCCACGATCTTCCGGGCCGAGACGTCGATGACCTCGTGGTCATACGACTTCAGCCGAATGCGGATTTTCTGTCCCGCCATGGCGTCGCCACTCTCTTTCTTCACGTGCTCTCTGGTGGAAATGAATCCCTTGTCAGGTGCACCGGCTCTCGCCTGCGCACCGCCGCCGCATGGACTGAATCCGGACGTGTCCGGGTTCCTCAACCCATCGTGGCTCCGACCCCCGCGCTCGGGCGTGTCGCCTGTCCTGCGCAACACCATGCCCGGGTTCTCGTTGTGGGGTGGTCGTGTCGACGCCCTGCCTCGGGCCACCGCACCGGGCGACCTCTTCCCCGCGCCGCCCGGCGTCCGTGGACGCTCCGGCCGAGGCGCTGTTCAGGCTCGTATGCCCGTGAAGGACATGGCAGGGCGCGTGAACAACTCATCCAGTCTGCCAGACACGCCGCCGCCCTGCAAATCGGCGGCGTGAGAGACCGGTCACCCGGTGACCCGGTGACCCGGATCCACGGGACCCGGACACGACGAAGGGCCCCGGCTCGATGCCGGGACCCTTCGCGGTGGTCCCGTCGGGGCGGCCGTCAGACGGCTGCCCCGGCGGTCGGGATCACTTGTTGATCTTGGTGACGCGACCCGAGCCGACGGTGCGGCCACCCTCACGGATGGCGAAGCCGAGGCCCTCCTCCATGGCGATCGGCTGGATCAGCTCGACCGACATCTCGGTGTTGTCGCCCGGCATGACCATCTCGGTGCCCTCGGGCAGCGTGATGACACCGGTGACGTCGGTGGTCCGGAAGTAGAACTGCGGACGGTAGTTCGAGTAGAACGGGTTGTGACGCCCACCCTCGTCCTTGGACAGGATGTAGACGTTCGCCTCGAAGTTGGTGTGCGGGGTGATCGAACCCGGCTTCACCACGACCTGGCCACGCTCGACATCGTCGCGCTTGAGGCCACGGAGCAGCAGGCCACAGTTCTCGCCGGCCCACGCCTCGTCGAGCTGCTTGTGGAACATCTCGATACCGGTGACCGTGGTCTTCTGGACCGGACGGATACCGACGATCTCGACCTCGGAGTTGATCGCGAGGGTGCCGCGCTCGGCGCGACCCGTCACGACGGTACCGCGACCGGTGATCGTGAAGACGTCCTCGATCGGCATCAGGAACGGCTTGTCCTTGTCACGGACCGGGTCCGGGATGTAGGTGTCCACGGCCTCCATGAGGTCCTCGACGGACTTGACCCACTCCGCGTCGCCCTCGAGGGCCTTCAGACCGGAGGTGCGGATGACGGGCGCGTTGTCGCCGTCGAACTCCTGGGAGGAGAGCAGCTCGCGCACCTCCATCTCGACCAGGTCCAGCAGTTCCTCGTCGTCGACCATGTCGGACTTGTTCAGCGCGACCAGCAGGGCCGGCACGCCGACCTGGCGGGCCAGGAGCACGTGCTCGCGGGTCTGCGCCATCGGACCGTCGGTCGCCGCGACCACGAGGATCGCGCCGTCCATCTGAGCCGCGCCGGTGATCATGTTCTTGATGTAGTCGGCGTGACCGGGGGCGTCCACGTGAGCGTAGTGACGCTTGTCGGTCTGGTACTCCACGTGGGAGATGTTGATGGTGATGCCGCGCTGCTTCTCTTCAGGAGCAGAGTCGATGGACGAGAAGTCGCGCTGCTCGTTCAGGTCCGGGTACTTGTCGGCAAGCACCTTCGAGATCGCAGCCGTCAACGTGGTCTTACCGTGGTCGACGTGACCGATGGTACCGATGTTGACGTGCGGCTTAGTCCGCTCGAACTTTGCCTTCGCCACGGGGTTCCTCCTAGAACATTGGTGGTGTAGAGAAGTCGCTTCCAGCTGGCGCAGGCGCCGCTACTGAAACCCGACCAAGTCTACGTGGGGTTTGATGATGGGGGAAATCGTCCTTGCGAACGGCGATTACTCGCCGCGGGTCTTCTGGATGATCTCGTCGGCCACGTTGCGCGGGACCTCCGAGTAGCTGTCGAACTGCATCGAGTACACCGCGCGGCCCTGGGTGCGGGACCGCAGGTCGCCGATGTAGCCGAACATCTCCGACAGCGGCACGTTGGCACGCACCACCTTCACGCCGCTGGCGTCCTCCATCGACTGGATCTGCCCGCGTCGCGAGTTCAGGTCGCCGATGACGTCGCCCATGTACTCCTCGGGCGTGCGCACCTCGACCGCCATGAGCGGCTCGAGGAGCACCGGGTTGGCGCGCTTGGCGCCTTCCTTGAACACCATGGAACCGGCGATCTTGAACGCCATCTCCGAGGAGTCGACGTCGTGGTAGGCGCCGTCGAGCAGGATCGCCTTGACACCCACGAGCGGGTAGCCCGCCAGCACACCGAACTGCATGGCGTCCTGGATGCCCGCGTCCACCGAGGGGATGTACTCCCGGGGGATGCGACCGCCGGTGACCTTGTTCTCGAACTCGTAGAACGTGCCGTCCGAGGTGTCCAGCGGCTCGAAGCTGACCTGCACCTTTGCGAACTGGCCGGAGCCACCGGTCTGCTTCTTGTGGGTGTAGTCGACCTTCTCGACGGCACGCTTGATGGTCTCCCGGTAGGCGACCTGCGGCTTGCCGACGTTGGCCTCGACCTTGAACTCGCGACGCATGCGGTCCACCAGGATGTCCAGGTGGAGCTCGCCCATGCCGCCGATCTCGGTCTGGCCGGTCTCGTCGTTCAGCGAGACGGTGAAGGTCGGGTCCTCGGCCGAGAGCTTCTGGATGGCCGTGGAGAGCTTCTCCTGGTCACCCTTCGTCTTCGGCTCGATCGCCACGAAGATCACCGGCTCCGGGAACGACATCGACTCCAGCACGATCGGCTGGTTCGGATCGCACAGCGTGTCGCCGGTCGTGGTGTCCTTCAGGCCGATCACCGCGTAGATGTGGCCCGCGTAGACCTCGTCGACCGGGTTCTCCTTGTTGGCGTGCATCTGGAAGAGCTTCCCGATGCGCTCCTTCTTGGACTTGGTCGAGTTGAGCACCTGCGAACCGGCGGCCACCTTGCCCGAGTACACCCGGACGAAGGTCAGCTGGCCGAAGAACGGGTGTGCGGCGACCTTGAAGGCCAGCGCCGAGAACGGCTCGTCGCGGCTCGGCTTGCGCGAGAGCTCGACCTCCTCGTTCTTCGGGTCGTGGCCGATCATCGGCGGCACGTCGATGGGGGACGGCAGGTAGTCGATGACCGCGTCCAGCATCGGCTGAACGCCGCGGTTCTTGAACGCCGAGCCGCAGAGCACCGGGTAGATCCGCGAGTTGACAGTCAGTTCGCGGATGCCGGCCTTGAGCTCCTCGATGGTGATCTCCTCACCCTCGAGGTACTTCTCCATCAGCTCGTCCGACGCCTCGGCGACGGCCTCGACCAGCTCGGCACGGTACTGCTCGGCCCGCTCCTTGAGGTCGTCGGGGATCTCCTGCGTCTCGTAGTGCGCACCCATGGTCACGTCGCCCTTGGCGTCGCCCGGCCACACGAGGGCCTTCATGGTCAGCAGGTCGACGACGCCGACGAAGTCGTTCTCCGCGCCGATCGGCAGCTGCATCACGAGCGGCTTGGCACCGAGCCGGTTGACGATGGTGTCGACGGTGAAGTAGAAGTCCGCACCCAGCTTGTCCATCTTGTTGACGAAGCAGATGCGCGGGACGTCGTACTTGTCCGCCTGGCGCCACACGGTCTCCGACTGGGGCTCCACGCCCTCCTTGCCGTCGAACACCGCGACGGCGCCGTCGAGCACGCGCAGCGAACGCTCCACCTCGACGGTGAAGTCCACGTGGCCGGGCGTGTCGATGATGTTGATCTGGTTGTTGTCCCAGAAGCAGGTCACCGCGGCAGAGGTGATGGTGATGCCGCGTTCCTTCTCCTGCTCCATCCAGTCGGTCGTCGAGGCGCCGTCGTGGGTCTCGCCGATCTTGTGGTTCACACCCGTGTAGAAGAGGATGCGCTCCGTGGTGGTGGTCTTACCGGCATCGATGTGGGCCATGATGCCGATGTTGCGAACCTTGGTGAGGTCGGTGAGCACGTCCTGTGCTGCCACGTGATTGCCTTTCGTTGCGGCTTGACTTCAGGTTCGCCGGGCCCGGGACGGGCCCGGCGAGATGCCGGTGCCTACCAGCGGTAGTGCGCGAAGGCCTTGTTCGACTCGGCCATCTTGTGGGTGTCCTCGCGGCGCTTGACCGCGGCACCGAGGCCGTTGGAGGCGTCGAGGATCTCGTTCTGCAGACGCTCGGTCATCGTCTTCTCGCGACGAGCCTTGGCGTAGCCGACGAGCCAGCGCAGGGCCAGGGCGGTCGCGCGACCGGCCTTGACCTCGACCGGCACCTGATAGGTGGCACCGCCGACACGGCGGGACTTGACCTCGAGGGTCGGCCGGACGTTGTCCATGGCCTTCTTCAGGGTGGCGACGGGGTCGGCGCCGGACTTCGTCTGGGCGCCACCGAGGGCGCCGTAGACGATCCGCTCGGCGGTGGACTTCTTGCCGTCGACCAGCACCTTGTTGATGAGCTGGGTGACCAGCGGCGAGCCGTAGATCGGGTCGTTGACGAGCGGCCGCTTGGGGGCCGGGCCCTTGCGAGGCATTACTTCTTCTCCTTCTTCGCGCCGTAACGGCTGCGGGCCTGCTGGCGGTTCTTGACACCCTGGGTGTCCAGGGCGCCACGGACGATCTTGTAGCGCACGCCCGGCAGGTCCTTCACACGACCGCCGCGCACGAGCACGATGGAGTGCTCCTGCAGGTTGTGGCCCACACCCGGGATGTACGCGGTGACCTCGACGCCGCCGTTGAGCTTGACGCGCGCGACCTTCCGCAGCGCCGAGTTCGGCTTCTTCGGGGTGGTCGTGTACACACGGGTGCACACGCCACGCTTCATCGGGTTGCCCCTGAGGGCGGGCGCCTTGGTCTTGGCGATCTTGGGTGAGCGGCCCTTGCGGACCAGCTGCTGGATCGTAGGCACTACATATTCTCCGTTTGATCTCGGGATCAGGACTGGTGGATCACATCTGTCTGCCTGACACCCAGGCACCCCGACGGGGAAGCGCGGAGCTTCGAACCCGGGTCGAAAGCGGTGGTCACGGTGCAGACACCGACTATCAAGACTACTCCCGCGGCGCAGGCCGAGTCAAAACTTGTGGGCAGGAGCAAGCGATGGCATTCGTACACAAGACGCGTGCACCAGGAACGAATCCACTGCCACTTGACAACGTTTTCCATGGTAGCAGAGCGCTGGCGACCGACCGGCTCAACCCCCCGCCGCGAGCTCATCGGCCCCGCCGTCGGCCCCGCCCTGCAGGCGCACGAGAAGCTCGGCCCGGGAGCGCACCCGCGCCTTGCGGTAGACGCGCGTCAGGTAGCCCTCGACGGTCTTCTCGCTCAGGTGCAGCCGCTCGGCGATGGTCGCGGTGGTCGCCCCCGTCAGCACCTGGTCGGCGATCTGCGACTCGCGGGCGGTCAGCCCGAAGCGGTCCCGGGTGTCCGCGAGCCCGCCCGCAGCTGTGGCCCGGTCCCGCAGCGCGGCCGCGCGCTCGTGCCAGTGGGGGGCCTGGAGCTGCTCGAAGGCGTCGGCCGCGGTCGTCGCGTGGCGCCGCACCGTCTCGACGGCGGCGGCCGTGCGCAGTCCGCCCGCGGCGACCCGGGTGGCCACGAGCAGGGTGAGGAAGGCGTTGACCCAGGCGTTCTCCCGCCCCGGCCCGCCGTCGAGGACGTCGGCGACGAACGCGTCGAGTTCCTCGGCGGAACTGCAGATCACCCGACAGCGGGCTCCGAGCGTCGCCGCCAGGGGATGCACGGGAGGGCCGTCCCCGAGGGCGTCGAGCACACGGCGTGCCGTGCGCTGGGCTGCCAGGACGCGGCCGGCGTGCAGCTGTGACTCCGCGAGGTCGGTGGCCACCCCCAGCGGCAGCGGCCCCCCCAGACCCCTGCCGCGCATCCCGCGCTGCAGGCTGTCGAGAATCCTGACGGCCTCGTCCGCGTGACCGCGGCTGGCCAGATCGGCTGCGCGCAGCTGGTCGAGCAGCACCTGCATCAGCGGCGGAGCGTCCACCGGGACCGGTGCCATCGCCGTCTCGAAGGGAGTGCCGCCGTGGACCAGCGCACGCATCCGCACCATCGCGGCCAACGCATGGCACAGCCGGCCGGAGTACACGGGGGCGAGCTCGACGGCCTCGGTCGCGCGGCGCAGCCCCCCGGTCAGGTCGCCGCTCTCGACGTCGATCCACGCTTCGCAGGCCGTCAGCCACGGCAGGGCCGCCAGTCCCCCGGTGCGCTCGGCGGTCTGCCGACCGTGCGCCAGCGCGGCGCGGGCGGCCGGGAGGTCCTGGACGAACAGCAGCAGCAGCGCCGAGGCGAGGCTGTCCTGCACGTCCTCGTGGGTCGGCAGCGGCCGCCGCACGGCGTCGAGGTCCGCGGCGGTCAGCTCTCCGGTCAGGTACGCCAGCATCCCGTGCGCGACGGGGACGAGCGCGGCCACGGGGTGGGCGGCCAGCTCGGGCGGCAGCGAGGCCAGGCGCGCCTGCGCCTCGGGCACCTCGTCGACCCGGAGCTGGACCATCATCAACTGGGCGCGCACCGCCGCGTGCAGCGGTGCCAGGGCGACCGGCACCGGACCGGGGTGAGGCGGTTCGACGCCGTCCCACGAGTGGATCAGCGCCCGGTAGAGCGCGATCTCCTCGCGCAGTGCGACGGTGTCCGCCTCCCGCATCGCCTCCTGGAGCAGGGCGCCGGCCCGGGTCGAGACGTGCGTCGCGTTGACGGCGGCCTGCAGGTAGAGCACCGCGCGGGAGTGGCGGTCGGTGCTCAGCCCGGCGGCCTGTTCGAACGAGCGGCTGGCCTGGGACCGGTCCTGGCGTCGCACCCCTTCCTCGGCATGCGCCGCGACGGCTGCGCTGAGCTCGTCGTCGGGCCCGGTCGCGGCCGCCACGCGCTGCCACAGGGCCGCGTCGGACCAGCCCTGCGCCGCCAGCGCCCGGGCGAGCGCCTCGTGGGCGTGGCGCTGCTCGTCCGGCTCGGCGATCGCGAGCACGGCCTGGCGGATCAGGGGGTGCCGCAGGTCGAGGGTGAGGCCGCCGTCGACGAGGACGTCGCGGGCGATCAGGGCGTCGACGGTCGCGCGGGCGAGCGCGGTGTCCGCCCCGGACGGGTCCACGGCAGCGCCGTCGTCGGGTTCCAGGGCGCCGGCGAGCATCTCGACGGTGAGGCGCTGTTCGCACGCGATCAGCACGGCGGCCCGGCGCTCGACGTGCGAGAGGGCCGCGAACTGGTGCGCGTAGGCGCGGACCAGCCGGGTGGCCGCCGCCCGCGGCACCCGGGCGTGATCGTTGAGCACCAGGTCGGAGATCTGCGGGGAGCGCGCCGACTCGAGGATGGCGAGCGGGTTGCCGGCCGTCACCCGGACGAGTTCGGTCAGCACGTCGTGGCCGAGGCCGAGCCCGTGCTGCGCGAGCATGGCGCGGGCGTCCTCGAATCCGAGACCCTCGACGCGGATCTGCTCGAAGTCCGTGTCGAGCCGGATGCCGTCCGGGACGGCGACGAACGCGACGATCGGGTCGTTCTGCAGCTGGGTGCCGACGAACCCGAGGACGGCGCGGCTGCCGTCGTCCAGGTGGTGGGCGTCGTCCAGCAGCAGCAGGAGCGGCCGCTCCCGGGCGGCGATCCGCAGCAGGGCGACGACGCCCGCGGCCAGCGCGACCTCGCCCTCGACGGGCGGACCGAGCCGGAGGGCGCCCTCGACCGCCGCGCGATGCGGCGCGCTCAGCCGGTCCAGGTACGAGGTCAGGGGGCCGAGCAGCACGGAGAGCGCACCCAGGGGCAGCGTCGACAGGCGGGACGAGGAACGGACCCACAGCACGCGGAAGTCCGGGCAGAGGCCGCCGATCTGCTCGAGCAGCGCGGTCTTTCCGACGCCGGGGGCCCCGCGGAGCACGGCTGCGCTCGAACGTGAACGGCGGGCGTCGTTGACGAGACGCTGCAGCCGGGACAGTTCCTGGCCACGGCCCACCAGGGAGCCGCCCGCGCCGGGATCCAGGGGGCCGCTCATGACCTCATCGTGGCACCCGGCACGCTGAACGACAACCCGGAGACGGCTGGACGTCCTCGGTGCACGGCGCCGACCCGCTCGGTCTCAGGACGACGCCGGCCCGGCGCCGGGTGCGGCGGTGCGCAGGTCGGCGGAGATCGCGTCGGCCGTCGCGAGCAGCGCGCTGACCAGCGGCGATCCCGGCGCGGGGTCGGGCGAGTGCAGCGCGGACATGGACACGTTGATCGCGGCGACCACCTCGCCGCCGGCCCCGCGCACCGGCGCGGCCACCGACCGCAGTCCGGCCTCGAGCTCCTGGTCCACGACCGCCCACCCCGCCTCGCGGACGCGGTCGATCTCCCGTCGCAAGGCGGCCGGATCGGTGATGGTGCGAGCCGTCAGGGCGGAGGGGGGCTGTTCTCCGAGGATCGCCTCGAGCCCGTCGGGGGTCTGGGCGGCGAGCAGGACCCGGCCCATCGAGGTGGCGTAGGCGGGGAAGCGCGTGCCGACGCTGATGCCGACCATCATGAGCCGGCGGGTGGCCACGCGGGCGACGTAGACGATCTCCGCACCGTCGAGCACCGAGGCCGAGGTGGACTCCCCCAGCTGCGCGGACAGCGCCTCGAGGTGCGGCTGCGCGATGTCGGTCAGCCCCATCGACGACAGGTAGGCGTACCCGAGGCGCAGCACCTGGGGCGTGAGCCGGAACAGGCGCCCGTCGGTGCGGACGTAACCGAGTTCGACCAGGGTGAGCAGGAACCGCCGGGCGGTGGCCCGGGTCAGGCCGGTACGGCGCGCGACGTCGGACAGGGAGAGCTCGGGGTGGGCGGCGTCGAACGCCCGGATCACCTCGAGCCCGCGCGCGAGCGACTGGACGAACTGGTCGCCCGGGGCGGTGGCCGGGACGCCGGGGTCCCGCTCCGTCGTCACCGTCCCGTGCCGTCGACCAGGTCGAAGCCGACCATCCGCTGCACGTCCGCGAAGCTCGCTCCGAAGGTCTCCCGCACCTGCACGCCCTCGTCGGTGATGAGGAAGACCGCGTGCTCGGTGTAGACGCGGCTGACGCAGGCGACACCGGTCAGCGGGTAGGTGCAGGTCTGCACGAGCTTGCTCGCTCCCTCGCGGGTGAGCAGGTTCATCATGACGAAGACGTCCTTGGCGCCGGTCGCCAGGTCCATGGCGCCGCCGACGGCGGGGATCGCATCCGGGGCGCCGGTGTGCCAGTTGGCCAGATCCCCGCCGGCGGAGACCTGGAAGGCGCCGAGCACGCACACGTCCAGGTGGCCGCCGCGCATCATGGCGAACGAGTCGGCGTGGTGGAAGTAGGAGGCGCCCGGCAGCTCGGTGACGGGGATCTTCCCGGCGTTGATCAGGTCGGGATCGACGTCGTCGCCCGTGGCGGCCGGTCCCATGCCGAGCATGCCGTTCTCGGTGTGCAGGAACACGCCCGAGTCGTCGGCCAGGTGGTCGGCCACCCTGGTCGGCTGGCCGATGCCGAGGTTGACGTAGGCCCCGTGGGGGATGTCGGCCGCGACGACGGCGGCCATCTGGTCGCGGGTCAGCGCCGCCTCGTGCGTGACCCCGGTGCTCGTCGTGCTCATCACTGCCCCTCTCCCGTGCTGGGTGCCTCGGTGGCGGCCGGCGTCGCATCCCCGATGCGCACGACCCGGTCGACGTAAATGCCCGGGGTCACGACGACCTCGGGGTCGAGCCGGCCGATCTCGACCAGCTCGCTGACCTGGACGACCGCGGTGGTCGCGGCGGCGGCCATGATCGGGCCGAAGTTGCGGGCGGTCTTGCGGTAGACGAGGTTGCCGCGCTTGTCCGCGGTCAACGCCTTGACCAGCGCGATGTCCCCGGCGATGGGGTACTCGAGCACCTGCATGCGGCCGCCGATCTCCCGGGTCTCCTTCCCTTCTGCCAGGGGCGTGCCCGCGCCGGTCGGGGTGAAGAAGGCGCCGATGCCGGCCCCGGCGGCGCGGATCCGCTCGGCGAGGTTGCCCTGCGGGACGAGCTCGAGCTCGATCTCCCCGGCCCGGTAGAGGCCGTCGAAGATCTGGGAATCGGACTGCCGCGGGAAGGAGCAGATGATCTTGCGGACCTGCCCGGCGGCCAGCAGGGCGGCCAGGCCCTGCTCGCCGTTGCCGGCGTTGTTGTTCACCACGGTGAGGTCCTTGACCCCGGTGCGGCGGACGGCGTCGATCAGCTCCATGGGCTGGCCGGCCGTGCCGAATCCGCCGATGAGCACGGTGTCGCCGTCCTTGATCGGCGCGACGGCCTCGTCCGGGTCGGCTGCGATGGTCAGCACGGGGTGGGCTCCTTCTCTCGTTCCTGGGCGGCGGCGGTGTCGACGGCGATGCCGTCCCGGCCTGCGGCCGCGCTCATGCGGACACGTTCTCGACGACGACGGCGAGGCCCTGGCCCACACCGATGCAGATGGCGGCGACGCCGTAGCGCTGCCCGGTCTCCTCGAGTCGGGCGACCAGGGTGCCGAGGATGCGGCCGCCGGAGGCGCCGAGCGGGTGGCCGATGGCGATGGCGCCACCGCGGGCGTTGACGATGTCCTCGTCGATGCCCCAGGCCTGCACGCAGGCGACCGACTGGACGGCGAACGCCTCGTTCAGCTCGACGGCGCCGACGTCGGACCAGTCGATCCCGGCGCGGGACAGTGCCTGGTTGGCGGCCTCGACGGGGGCGAACCCGAAGTCGCGCGGGTCCAGGGCGTGGGCGCCGCGGCCGAGGATGCGGGCACGGGGCCGGGCGCCGATCCGCTCCCCGGCGGCCTCGCTGCCGAGCAGGACGGCGGAGGCGCCGTCGTTCAGGGGTGAGGCGTTGCCGGCGGTGATGGTGCCGTCCGGCCGGAAGACGGTGCGCAGACCGCCGAGCTGCTCGAGAGAACTCGAGGCCCGGATCGACTCGTCACGGGCCAGGTCGGTGCCCGGGACCGCGACGGTCAGTGCGTCGTAGAAGCCCTCGGACCAGGCGGCGTCGGCCAGCTGGTGCGACCGGTACGCGAACTCGTCCTGGCGGGCGCGGCTGATGTCGTGCTTCTCGCGCAGCTGCTCGTTCGCCTCACCGAGGGACACGGTCCACTCCGCGGGCATGGCCGGATTGACCAGGCGCCAGCCCAGCGTGGTCGAGGACAGGTTCAGGTCCCCGGCGGGGTAGGGCTTCTCGGTCTTCGGCAGCACCCAGGGGGCCCGGCTCATCGACTCGACGCCGCCGGTCAGGACGAGGTCCGCGTCGCCGGTCTCGATCTGGCGGGAGCCCATGATCGCGGCGTCCAGGCTCGACCCGCACAGCCGGTTGACGGTCGTGCCGGGAACGGAGACGGGCAGCCCCGCCAGCAGCACCGCCATGCGGGCGACGTCGCGGTTCTCCTCCCCCGCGCCGTTCGCGTTGCCGAGGATCACCTCCTCGACCATCGCGCCCTCGAGCCCCGGTGTGCGCTCGATCAGGGCGCCGACGACGACGGCGGCGAGGTCGTCCGGGCGGACCGGGGCCAGCGCTCCGCCGAACCGGCCGAAGGGGGTGCGGACGGCGTCGTAGATGAAGGCCTCGGACATGCGTCTCCGTTCCGGGCGGCTCGGCCGCTCCCGCGTCGCTGCGGTGCCCACTCGACGTCGCGTGCCGGACGGCACGCTCGAAACGAGTGTTCTCGCCGTTCGCTAGGCGAACATATGTGCGTTATATGAACAACAGTAGGACGGTGGTCACGGTCGGTCAAGGTCGTGACCGTCGACGTCACCCGTCGCGGCGGCATCGCGGTCGAGCTCGGCGAACACCCGCTGCGCGGTCGCGAAGGCGGTGTTGGCGGACGGCACGCTGCAGTAGATGGCGCTCTGCAGCAGCACCTCCTTGATCTCCTCGCGCGTCAGCCCGTTGGTCAGGGCCGCCCGGACGTGCATCGCGAGCTCCTCGGTGTGCCCCCCGGCGATCATGGCGGTGAGCGTGATCATCGAGCGACTGCGCCGGTCCAGGCCGGGCCGCGTCCAGATGGTGCCCCACGCGTAGCGGGTGATCATCTCCTGGAAGTCCGCGGTGAAGTCGTCGATGCGGGCGTTGGCGCGGTCCACGTGGGCGTCGCCGAGCACCTCCCGGCGCACGGCCATCCCGGCGTCGTACACCTCCTGCTGGGTGCGGTCGGGCTGCTGCGCGCCCCGTGCGGATTCACTCATCGTCGCCTCCCGACGGGGCGCCGGTGACGCCCTGACTCCCGAGGAAGTGCTCCCGTAGCAACGCGGCGGTCGCCACGGGATCCTCGGCAGGGGCCAGGTGCGCGACGCCGGGCAGTTCGACGGCGCGGCCGTCGGCCACGCCGTCGGCGACCTCGCGGGCCAGGCCGACGGGCGCGACCGCGTCGGCGGCACCGGCGACGGCGAGCACCGGCACCGCGATCTCGGCCAGCCGGTCCCGCACGTCGAAGCCGGCGAGCGCCTCGCAGACGCGGGCGTAGCTGAAGCGGTCGGCGTGCTGCAGGGAGCTGAGCAGGGCGGTCGCGGTGGGCGCCTCGCGGGCCAGGAAGCCGGGGCCGAACCAGCGCTGGGCCGAGCCCGTGACCATGACCGGGGTGCCCGAGGCGCGCACCGTCTCGGCCCGTTCCCGCCAGGCGGCGGGATCGCCGATCTTCGCGCCCGAGCAGATGACGGCAGCGGCCCGGAAGCGGTCCGGTGCGTCGAGGAGCAGCTGAAGGCCGGTGGCGCCGCCGACAGAGACGCCGGCGTAGCCGATCGGGCCGGCCTCGCTCGCGGTCGGCAGGGTGCGGTCCACCAGCTCGAGCACGCCCGCGGCCAGTTCGGCGATGGTGAACGGCTCCGCCTGCGGGGCGGACGTGCCGTGACCGGGCAGGTCCCAGGCGATCAGGTCGAGGTCGTCGGCCAGCAGGTCGGCGGTGCGCTGCCACAGGGGCTGGGCGGCGGTGCCGAGCGAGGGGCCGAGGACGACGAGCGGCCGGGTGCGGCCCTGCTCGGCGGGGCGGCGGAAGTCGACGGCGGTGAGCCGGGGGACGGTCACGGGTGCTCCTCTCCGGAGGGGACGGGGCGACGGTCGGGGGTGTCGGTGGACCCGTTCGCGCTGGACGTGCGGTGCTGTGCGGCGGCGGCGCTCTCGGCGACGACGCCGTCGACGAGCTCTCCCGCCGAGCCGAGGTAGCGGGTGGGGTCCAGCAGGTCGTCGAGCGCGGCGTCGTCGAGGGCGTCGGCCGGGATGGCGTCGCGCAGCCGGGCCCGCAGGCGGGGCGTGGCCTCCGCGCCGGGACCGTCGGCGTCGGCGAGCATCGCGGTGACCCGGTCCTTCGGGCTCGTGCCGGCGTCGCCCGCGGCGTCGCGCAGCAGGGGCGCCGCGACCACGGTGATCCGCTCGCTCAGCACCCCGGGCGAGGCGTCCGTCAGCGTCGCGAGCATCCGGTCCGCGTGCACGACGAGGCCGCCGGTCAGCTCGGCCGCGGACGCGGCGGCGGACGGGACGAGCCGCAGCAGCATCGCAAGGGCGGGCCACTCGGTGTGCCACGCGCCGTCGGGCCGCTCGTCGTCCGCGAGCGCGGCCGCCAGATGGAGCTGGGCGATCAGCTGCGGGACGCTCAGCGCCGTGCGGCGGATCAGCACGGAGAGGACGGGGTTGCGCTTCTGCGGCATCGCGGAGGAGCCGCCGCGGCCGGGCGCGGTCGGTTCGGAGAGCTCGGCGATCTCGGGGCGACTGAGGAGCACGACGTCGGTGGCGAGCTTGCCGAGGGCGTCGGCGAGCAGGGCGAAGCCGTCGGCCACCTCGACGAGCGGCAGCCGGGCGGTGTGCCACGGGGCCGCGGGGCGCAGGCCGAGCCGGGCCGCGAACCGGCCGGCGAGCTCGAGCGGGGTGACGCCGGTGCCGGCGGTGACGGTGCCGACGGCGGCGAGGGTGCCGCTCGCGCCGCCGCACTGCACGGGCAGGCGGTCCACCCGGTCGCGCAGCGCGGCGACGGCGGTGTCGACGCCCTGCAGCCACGTAGCGGCCTTGAGCCCGAAGGTGTACGGAACCGCGTGCTGGGCGAGGGTGCGGCCGACCATCGGGGTCTCTCGGTGGGCGACGGCGAGGTCCCGCAGGTGGGCGGCCACCGCCTCGGCGTCGGCCAGGGTGTTCTCCGCGCTGCGGCGCACCAGCAGCATCAGGGCGGTGTCGATGACGTCCTGGCTGGTCAGGCCACGATGGACGAAGCGCGCCGCACCGACGTCAGCCCCGGCGTCCGCGGCGGTCACGGCGCGCCTCAGCTGGGCCAGCAGCGGGATCAACGCGTTCGCACCGTTCTCGGCGTCCGCGCCGAGGGCCGCGAGGTCGAGGTTGCCCACGACGGCCGCCGCGGCGACGGTGTCGGCCGCCGCGGCCGGGGCGAGCCCGAGGTCCGCCTGGGCACGGACCCAGGCGGCCTCGACGTCGAGCATCGCCT
The DNA here is from genome assembly GCF_036881825.1 of Tersicoccus mangrovi. NCBI lineage: Bacteria > Bacillati > Actinomycetota > Actinomycetes > Micrococcales > Micrococcaceae > Tersicoccus > Tersicoccus mangrovi. Next base: position 264,332 of record NZ_JBAJMW010000001.1, read on the forward strand.
GGGCGAACGCGACGTCGCCCACGGCGTCCGCGGTGGCCGCGGTCCCGGGGGCGAAGAGCAGCAGATCGCTCACGCGTCGATGCCGTCGAAGGCGAGGAACACGGTCTCGTCCGTCCCCTGCAGGCGGATGTCGAACCGCAGGCCGCCGTCGGGCTCCCGCTGCGCGATCAGCGACGGGCGCCGCTCCGCGGGCACGGAGGAGAGCAGCCGGTCCCGCTCCAGCGCGTCCACGTCCTCGGGCAGGTAGACGCGGGTGAAGAGCCGGTTGAGCAGGCCGCGGGCGAACACGGTGACGGCGATGAAGGGGGCGGCGCCCTCCTCGGTGGGGCCGGGGTTCACCGTCGTGAAGGTGTAGTCGCCAGCGCCGTCCACGGCGGCCCGGCCGAAGCCGGTGAAGGTCCAGCCGTCCCGCCGCAGCGAGCCGGGCACCCGCGGCACGGTGCCGTCCTCGTCGGCCTGCCAGATCTCGATCATGGCGTCGGGGATCGGGTCGCCGGCGCCGTCGTACACGGTGCCGTGCAACCGGACGGGACGCGGGTGGTGCGGGCCCACCAGCTGCTCGCCGCGCTCGTACGGCAGGGCGTAGCCGTAGAACGGGCCGATGGTCTGGCCGGGGGTGGCCACCAGTTTCTCGCTCATGCCTGCTCGTCCTCCTCCATCCAGGTGCGGTTGCTGCCGGACAGGACGATGTCCCACCGGTAGCCGGTGCACCACTCGTGTTCGGTGATGCCGTGGTCGTAGGTGGCCACCAGCCGCTCCCGGGCCTTCGGGTCGACGATGGACTGGTAGATCGGGTCCAGGTCGAACAGCGGATCCCCGGGGAAGTACATCTGCGTGATCATCCGCTGGGTGAAATCGGTGCCGAACAGGGAGAAGTGGATATGGGCCGGGCGCCACGCGTTGTGGTGGTTCTTCCACGGGTACGGGCCCGGCTTGATGGTGGTGAACCGATAGACGCCGTCCCCGTCGGTCAGGCAGCGGCCCACCCCGGTGAAGTTGGGGTCGATCGGGGCGGGGTGCTGGTCCCGCTTGTGGATGTAGCGGCCGGCCGAGTTGGCCTGCCAGATCTCCACGAGCTGGTGGCGCACCGGGCGCCCGTCACCGTCGACGACGCGCCCCGTGACGATCATCCGCTCGCCGATCGGGTCGCCGTTGTGCTGGATGGTCAGGTCCGACTCGAGCGCGTTGACGTCCTGGTGCCCGAAAGCGGGCGCCCACAGCTCGATGGTCTCGGGGTCTGCGTGATGCAGGTCCTTGGTGGGGTGGCGCAGGATCGAGCTGCGGTACGGCCGGTAGTCGATCCGCGGCTGCGTCTCCGTGCCGCCGCCACGCCGGTACTTCTCCGCCAGAGACGCGATCTCGCGGCTGACGGCGTCCTGCGTGTCCGCGGCGTCGTCGGACGAGAGCGGGGTGACGTGCTCGAACGTCTCAGGGTCTTCTGAGGCCATGGGTCCTCCTGTCGGATCGGGCGGCAGCCCGTCGGGCGCCGTCGGGGCGGGGTGGTGGGTGGAACGGGTCAAGGGGACAGCGAAGCCTGCCGGGAGAGCGCGAACTGGGCGGCCATGCGCACCGGGGCGTCAGGGGCGCCGAAGCCGCGGTAGCCGCCGCGCCGTTCGAGCACCTCGAGGTAGAGCTCGCCGACGGTCTCCGTGGAGAAGTGCAGGAACTCCCAGCCCTCGTCACGGTCGTAGAAGACGCTGAGGTCGCGCAGTGGCCCGACGGTCGCGTCGTCGAGCCCGAACCGGGCCTGCAGGTGGTGTTGACGGCCTCGAGCCGCGCGGCGTCGGGGTCCACCTCGTCGAGGTGGTCGAGGACGAGCTGCTTGCACGGGTGGGTGACGTTCAGGCCGTTGAAGCCGAATGCGTGCGCCCAGCGCAGAACCTCACCGATGCGGTCCGCGGGGATGCCGAGCACGGTCAGATCGATGGGCCGGTACAACAGGGTGAGGCCGTGGTGACGCGCCTCCGCCTCGTGCAGCGGGGGCGTCAGGGAGAGGGTGACCCCGTCCCCGACCAGTCCTAGCAGCGGGGACGTCGCGCGCGTGCTCACGGTGCCTCCAGGATGCCGGACCAGGGTGTGACACGGGCAACACTAACAGCGTTCGCATCGCGTCCGCATGTTCGTAGAGCGAACGCGGGCGCGTCGACTCCGGGGTGGATCACCGCTGGGGCCACCCGGTGTAGGCCTCCGCCAGCCAGGTGGACCCGGCCCGGGAGCTGACGACGGAGGTCAGCTCGCCGAGCTGCCGCTTGCGGTCGAACGCGTTCGACTCGGGGCTCTCGTGCAGCATCGACGTCATCCAGTAGGAGAAGTGCTGTGCCTTCCACACCCGCTGCAGTGCGGTGTCGCTGTAGGCGTCGATCCCGGTGGTGGAGCCGGTCTCGTAGTGGTCGGCGAGCGCGCGGTGCAGGATCGCGACGTCGGCCAGCGCGAGGTTCAGGCCCTTGGCCCCCGTCGGGGGGACGGTGTGGCCGGCGTCGCCGGCGAGGAAGAGCCGGCCGTGGCGCAGCGGCTCGCACACGAAGCTGCGGAACGGCAGCACGGTCTTCTCGAAGACGTTCCCGCGCTTCAGCTCGAAGCCGTCGCCGTCGACCCGGCGCTGCAGCTCGTCCCAGATCTGCTCGTCGGACCACGAGTCGACGTCGACGTCCTTCTCGCACTGGAAGTACATGCGCTGGACCGTGTCGGTGCGCTGGCTGATGAGGGCGAAGCCGTGGGGGGACTTGGCGTAGATGAGCTCCGGGGCGCTCGGCGGCGCCTCGCACAGAATGCCGAACCAGGCGAACGGGTACTCGCGGAAGTAGGAGCGGCGCATCGACTCGGGCAGTTCGCGGCGGCAGATGCTGCGCGAGCCGTCGGCACCGACGAGGTAGTCGCACTCGACCCGCCAGTCGACGCCGTCGGCGTCGGTGAACTCGATGGCCGGAGCGTCCAGGACGTTCTCCACGCGCGTGTCCGTGACCCCGTACCGGACGTCGCCGCCGTCCCGCTCGCGGGCGGCGGCCAGGTCGATGAACACGTCGGTCTGCGGGTAGAGCCACACCGACTCCCCCACCAGGTCGGCGAAGTCGATGCGGTGGCCCTGGCCGTCGAAGCGCAGCTCGATGCCCTCGTGCTCGTAGCCGTCGGTGAGGACGCGGTCGCTGATGTCGTTGTCCAGCAGCATGCGCACGCTGCCGTGCTCGAGGATGCCGGCGCGGATGGTCGTCTCGATGTCGTGCCGGGTGCGGTTGTCGACGACGACGGTCTCGACGCCGGACCGGCCCAGCAGATGCGCGAGCATGAGCCCGGCCGGGCCCGCTCCGACGATGCCCACCTGCGTCCTGATCACGCGCCGTTGCGTCACCCTGTTCTCCTTCTCCACGCCGTCCCGCGACCGACCCGGCCGCGGCGCCCGCATCCGATGTGGGCGTCCTCACAGTCTCAGCCGGAGACGGGTGTCACGTCCTGGCCGTTCTCATTGAATGAGAGACCCAGATCGGCGGCTCGGCGGGCGATGCCCCGCGCGGCGGTCTGCAGCACGGGCACCGTGGTGCCCACGTGCTCCTGTCCGGCGGGCACGACGACGCCGAGGGCGGCGACCGCAAGGCCGTCGGGCCCGAGGACGGGGACGGCGACACCGGAGGTGGTGTCCACGACGTGGCTGTCGAGCAGGGCGTAGCCCTCCCGGCGCACGTGGGCGAGCAGCCGCCGCAGGTCGGGGACGCTCATCCGGGCCCACGGCGCGTCCGGGTCGTAGCCGTGGCGCAGGTAGTGCTCGGTGCGGGCCCGATCACCGAAGGCGAGCAGGGCCACACCGGAGGAGGAGATGGCGGCCGGGAGCCGGCCGGCGACGCGGGCGGCGTTGACGATCGAGCCGTGCCAGGAGAGCCGTTCGACGAACAGGACGTCACCCCCGTCCTGCAGGATGGTCAACTGGGTGTGCTGGCGCACCACGGACTGGACGTCCTCGAGGAAGGGCATCGCCACCTGGCGCAGCGTGGTGACGGACGACCCGCGGCTGGCCAGCTCCCACAGCCGGATCCCGAGCCGGACCCGCCCGGATGCGTCCCGCTCGAGCATCCGCTGGTCCACCAGCTCCCGGACGATCCGGTGGGTCGTCGCCATCGGGATCTCCGCCCGCACCGCCAGAGCGGCCACGCTCAGGGCCGGTCGCTCACTGGTGAAGGCCCCGAGGATCCGGATGATCCGCTCGATCATCGACTCCCCCGAGGGCGAATTGGCCATAGAGGCATCCTCCCACCGACCGGCCCATCGTGATGAAGCACGCCGTCCCCCACGAAGCCCCCACGCCGCTGCACCGCCCCTGTGTTCGGTCGAGAGCGACATGGTCGGCCGAAGAGTCAATCGAATCTGTCACTCTCGGCCGAACACCCATCCCCCCACCCTTTTCCTTCCCGCTGCTCCCCCTCCAGCCCACGCGCGACGCACCCAACGCACCCGCCTCGATGCCCCGGCCCCAACCCACCATGAACGCGACGAGTCCGTGGCGCGGGATCGGGCGAAAGGGGGACGTGTCGACCGGAGCGAGCTCTGCGAGCGCAGGAAGATCCAGTCCCCCGTGCCCGACCCCGCGCCGCACCCACCCCAGCCAGAGAAATGGAATTGCAGAAGCACCCACCCGAAGACAAAGAAACGGCCCCGCTCCCACGAAGGGAACGGGGCCGTCTCAGTGACGCGTCAGGGGATCAGCGGAAGTCGCTGCCCATGTCGTAGTCGTCCAGCGAGATCGCGTGGAACTCCGGCGACACGGAGCCGTCGAGGCCCGCGTAGTCGAAGTCACCGAAGGCGCTCGGGCCGGTGTACAGGTTGGCCTTGGCCTCCTCGGTCGGCTCCACGGAGACGTCGTTGTACACGGGCAGCCCGGTCCCGGCGGGGATGAGCTTACCGATGATGACGTTCTCCTTGAGGCCGAGCAGCGGGTCGCTCTTGCCCTCCATGGCCGCCTGGGTGAGCACCCGGGTGGTCTCCTGGAAGGACGCGGCGGACAGCCACGACTCGGTCGCCAGCGAGGCCTTGGTGATACCCATCAGCTCCGGCCGGCCCTGTGCCGGGGCGAGACCCTCGGCGACGGCCTTGCGGCTGGCCTGCTCGTACCGGCTCCGCTCGGCGAGTTCACCGGGCAGCAGGTCCGTGTCACCGGACTCGATGACCGTGACCCGGCGCAGCATCTGCCGGACGATGACCTCCACGTGCTTGTCGTGGATGCCGACGCCCTGGCTGCGGTACACGCCCTGGACCTCGTCGACGAGGAACTTCTGCGCCTCGCGGGGACCCATGATGCGCAGCACCTGCTTCGGGTCGACCGCACCCGAGACCAGCTGCTGGCCGACCTCGACGTGGTCGCCGTCGGCGACGAGCAGACGCGCACGCCGCAGCACCGGGTAGGCGACCTCCTCGCTGCCGTCGTCCGGGGTGACGACGATCCGCAGGGACCGCTCCGTCTCCTCCAGGGTGACCCGGCCGGCGCTGTCCGAGATCGGGGCGACACCCTTGGGGGTACGCGCCTCGAACAGCTCCTGGATACGGGGCAGACCCTGGGTGATGTCCTCCGCGGAGGCGACACCACCGGTGTGGAAGGTACGCATCGTCAGCTGGGTGCCGGGCTCGCCGATCGACTGGGCGGCGATGATGCCGACCGCCTCGCCGATGTCGACGACCTTGCCGGTGGCCAGCGAACGGCCGTAGCACTTGGCGCAGGTCCCGACCGCCGACTCACAGGTGAGCACGGAGCGGACCTTGACCTCGGTGACGCCCGCCTCGAACAGCTGCGCGATGAGCACGTCCCCGACGTCGGAGCCGGCCGGGGCCAGCACCGTGCCGTCCGCGGTGACCACGTCGGTGGCCAGGGTGCGGGCGTAGACGCTGTTCTCGACCTGCTCGTGCATGGTCAGCTCGCCGTTGGCGTCCGCGGTCGCGATCGGCAGGGTGAGGCCACGGTCGGTCCCGCAGTCCTCCTCGCGCACGATCACGTCCTGGGAGACGTCGACCAGACGACGGGTCAGGTAACCCGAGTTCGCGGTACGCAGCGCGGTGTCCGCGAGGCCCTTGCGGGCACCGTGGGTCGCGATGAAGTACTCGAGCACGGACAGGCCCTCACGGTAGGAGGACTTGATCGGGCGCGGGATGATCTCGCCCTTCGGGTTGGCCACCAGACCACGGATACCGGCGATCTGCCGGACCTGCATCCAGTTACCACGGGCACCGGAGGAGACCATGCGGTTGATCGTGTTCGACGCCGTGAGGTTCTTCCGCATGACGTCGGCGATCTCGTTGGTCGCCCGGTTCCACAGGTCGATCAGTTCCTGGCGACGCTCTTCGTCGTCGACCAGGCCCTTCTCGTACTGCGCCTGGATCTTCGCGGCCTGAGCCTCGTAGCCCTCCATGATGGCGGGCTTCTCCGGCGGCGCGGCGACGTCGGAGATCGCCACGGTCACCCCGGACCGGGTGGCCCAGTAGAAGCCGGCGTCCTTGAGGTTGTCCAGCGTCTGGGCGACGACGACCTTCGGGTAGCGCTCCGCCAGGTCGTTGACGATCGTCGACAGGCGACCCTTGTCCGCGACCGACTCGACCCACGGGTAGTCCGCGGGCAGGGTCTGGTTGAACACGACCTGACCGAGCGAGGTCTTCACCATCGCCGGCTGGCCGGGCTCCCAGCCCTCCGGGGCCTCCCACTCGGCGTTGGGCACGAAGTCGTCCAGCCGGATGGTGACCTGGGAGTTCAGGTGCAGCGTGCCGGAGTCGTGCGCCATGATCGCCTCGGCCGGGTTCGAGAACACGCGGCCCTCACCCGTCGAGCCGACCCGCTTGGTGGTCAGGTGGTGCAGACCGATGATCATGTCCTGCGAGGGCAGGGTCACCGGGCGACCGTCGGACGGCTTGAGGATGTTGTTCGAGGAGAGCATCAGGATGCGCGCCTCGGCCTGCGCCTCGGGGCTCAGCGGCAGGTGCACCGCCATCTGGTCACCGTCGAAGTCGGCGTTGAACGCACCGCACACGAGCGGGTGCAGCTGGATGGCCTTGCCCTCGACCAGCTGCGGCTCGAACGCCTGGATGCCCAGACGGTGCAGGGTGGGGGCTCGGTTGAGCAGCACCGGGTGCTCGGTGATGATCTCCTCGAGCACGTCCCACACCTGCGGCCGGTAGCGCTCGACCATCCGCTTGGCGCTCTTGATGTTCTGCGCGTGGTTCAGGTCCACGAGCCGCTTCATGACGAAGGGCTTGAACAGCTCGAGGGCCATCTGCTTGGGCAGACCGCACTGGTGCAGCTTCAGCTGCGGGCCGACGACGATGACCGAACGGCCCGAGTAGTCGACGCGCTTGCCGAGCAGGTTCTGGCGGAAACGACCCTGCTTGCCCTTGAGCATGTCGCTCAGGGACTTCAGCGGCCGGTTGCCCGGGCCGGTGACCGGACGGCCACGACGGCCGTTGTCGAACAGCGAGTCGACGGCCTCCTGGAGCATCCGCTTCTCGTTGTTGACGATGATCTCCGGGGCGCCGAGGTCGAGCAGGCGCTTGAGGCGGTTGTTCCGGTTGATCACGCGGCGGTACAGGTCGTTCAGGTCCGACGTGGCGAAACGGCCACCGTCGAGCTGGACCATCGGGCGCAGCTCCGGCGGGATCACCGGGACCGCGTCGAGGACCATGCCGAGCGGGGAGTTCGACGTCGTCAGGAACGCGTTGACCACCTTGAGCCGCTTCAGGGCACGGGTCTTGCGCTGCCCCTTGCCGTTCTTGATGGTGTCGCGCAGGGCCTCGGCCTCGCCCTCCATGTCGAAGTCGAGGAGGCGCTGCTTGATCGCCTCGGCGCCCATGGAGCCCTCGAAGTAGAGGCCGAACTTGTCGACCATCTGCCGGTACAGCGACTCGTCGCCCTCGAGGTCGGAGACCTTGAGGTTCTTGAACCGGTCCCAGACCTGCTCGAGCCGGTCGATGTCGGCGTCGGCGCGCTTGCGCACGCTGGCCATCTGCCGGTCGGCGGAGTCGCGGGCCTTCTTCTTGTCGGCGGCCTTGGCACCCTCGCCCTCGAGGCGCTCGAGTTCACCCTCGAGGTCGCGGGCGATCGCGGCGATGTCGGAGTCACGGGTGTCCGTGAGCTGCTTCTTCTCCAGGTCGTGCTCGGCCTGCAGGTTCGGCAGGTCGGCGTGCCGGCCCTCCTCGTCGACGCTGGTGATCATGTAGGCGGCGAAGTAGATGACCTTCTCCAGGTCCTTCGGCGCCAGATCCAGCAGGTACCCCAGGCGCGACGGGACGCCCTTGAAGTACCAGATGTGGGTGACCGGAGCGGCCAGCTCGATGTGGCCCATCCGCTCGCGCCGCACCTTCGCCCGGGTCACCTCGACGCCGCAGCGCTCACAGATGATGCCCTTGAAGCGGACGCGCTTGTACTTGCCGCAGTAGCACTCCCAGTCCCGGGAGGGGCCGAAGATCTTCTCGCAGAAGAGTCCGTCCTTCTCGGGCTTGAGGGTGCGGTAGTTGATGGTCTCGGGCTTCTTGACCTCGCCGTAGGACCACGCACGGATTTCTTCCGCGGTGGCGAGGCCGATACGCATGTGCCCGAAGGAGGTTTCGCTGGACATCTGGTCCTTGTCTCTCTTGGTTGACAAATGTCTGAAGTCTTGCCGCTGGAGGTGCTGACGGCTCCCGCCCGCCGTGCCCGGCGCGAGGCCGGACACGGGGGCGGAGCGGGTCAGACCTCCTCGACGGAGTTCGGCTCGGCCCGGGACAGGTCGATACCGAGCTCCTCGGCGGCCCGGAAGACTTCCTCGTCCGAGTCACGCATCTCGATCGTGGTGCCGTCGGTGGAGAGGACCTCCACATTCAGGCACAGCGACTGCATCTCCTTGATCAGGACCTTGAACGACTCCGGCACACCGGGCTCGGGGATGTTCTCGCCCTTGACGATCGCCTCGTAGACCTTCACGCGACCGTGGATGTCGTCCGACTTGATGGTCAGCAGTTCCTGCAGCGTGTAGGCCGCGCCATACGCCTCGAGGGCCCACACCTCCATCTCACCGAAGCGCTGGCCACCGAACTGCGCCTTACCACCCAGCGGCTGCTGCGTGATCATCGAGTACGGGCCGGTGGAGCGGGCGTGGATCTTGTCGTCCACCAGGTGGTGGAGCTTCAGGATGTACATGTAGCCCACGGAGATCGGGTCCGGGAACGGCTGGCCGGATCGGCCGTCGAACAGCCGGGCCTTGCCGGAACGCTCGATCAGCCGGTTGCCGTCGCGGGTGACGTTGGTCGAGTCCAGCAGGCCCTGGATCTCGTCCTCGGTCGCGCCGTCGAACACCGGGGTGGCGACGTTCGTCGGGCCGGACTCGCGCGGCAGCTGCGGCAGGTTCGCCGCCCACGCGGGCTCGCCCTCGATCTTCCAGCCCTGCTTCGCGGCCCAGCCCAGGTGGATCTCCAGGACCTGGCCGATGTTCATGCGGCCCGGGACACCCAGCGGGTTGAGGATCACGTCGACGGGCGTGCCGTCCTCCAGGAACGGCATGTCCTCGATCGGCAGGATCTTGGAGATGACGCCCTTGTTGCCGTGGCGGCCGGCGAGCTTGTCGCCGTCCGTGATCTTGCGCTTCTGTGCCACGTACACGCGGACCAGCTGGTTCACGCCCGGGGGCAGCTCGTCGTCGTCCTCGCGGTCGAAGACGCGCACGCCGATGACGGTGCCGGACTCGCCGTGGGGCACCTTCAGGGACGTGTCGCGCACCTCGCGCGACTTCTCACCGAAGATCGCGCGGAGCAGCCGCTCCTCCGGGGTCAGCTCGGTCTCGCCCTTCGGGGTGACCTTGCCGACGAGGATGTCCCCGGCCTCGACCTCGGCACCGATGTGGATGATGCCGCGCTCGTCGAGGGCGGAGAGGATCTCCTCGGACACGTTCGGGATGTCCCGGGTGATCTCCTCGGCGCCGAGCTTGGTGTCGCGGGCGTCGATCTCGTGCTCCTCGATGTGGATCGAGGAGAGCACGTCGTCGGAGACCATCCGCTGGGACAGGATGATCGCGTCCTCGTAGTTCAGGCCCTCCCAGGACATGAACGCCACGAGCAGGTTCTTGCCGAGCGCCAGCTCGCCGCCGTCGGTGGCCGGGCCGTCGGCGATGACGCCGCCGCGCTCGACCCGGTCGCCCTCGGAGACCACGACCCGCTGGTTGTAGGAGTTGCCCTGGTTGGACCGGGAGAACTTCATGATCGGGTAGTTGGTCTGGGTGCCCTCGTCGTCGAGCACGGTGACCAGGTCCGCGGAGACCTCGGAGACCACGCCCGCCTTGGCTGCGACGACCACGTCACCGGCGTCGACCGCGGCGTGCTTCTCCATGCCGGTGCCCACGACCGGGGCCTCGGAACGGAGCAGCGGCACGGCCTGGCGCTGCATGTTCGCGCCCATGAGCGCGCGGTTGGCGTCGTCGTGCTCGAGGAACGGGATCAGGGCGGTCGCCACGGACACCATCTGCCGCGGCGAGACGTCCATGTAGTCGACCTCGTCGGCCGGGATCAGCACCGGCTCGCCGCTGCCGCCGCGCTGGCGGACCAGCACGGTCTCCTCGGCGAAGTGCCCGTCGTCGGTCAGCGGGGCGTTCGCCTGGGCGATGACGACCTCGATCTCGTCGTCCGCGGTCAGGTAGTCCACCTCGTCGGTGACCTGGCCGGCGGTGACGCGTCGGTACGGCGTCTCGATGAACCCGAAGGAGTTGATCCGGCCGTAGGAGGCCAGCGAACCGATCAGGCCGATGTTCGGGCCTTCCGGGGTCTCGATCGGGCACATGCGGCCGTAGTGCGACGGGTGGACGTCACGGACCTCCATGCCGGCCCGGTCGCGGGAGAGACCGCCGGGGCCGAGCGCGGAGAGGCGCCGCTTGTGGGTCAGACCCGCGAGCGGGTTGTTCTGGTCCATGAACTGGCTCAGCTGGGAGGTTCCGAAGAACTCCTTGATGGCGGCCGAGACCGGGCGGATGTTGATCAGGGTCTGCGGCGTGATCGCCTCGACGTCCTGCGTCGTCATCCGCTCGCGGACCACGCGCTCCATGCGGGACAGGCCGGTGCGGAGCTGGTTCTCGATCAGCTCGCCGACGGCGCGGATGCGGCGGTTGCCGAAGTGGTCGATGTCGTCGACCTCGACGCGCACCTCGTGCTCGGCACCGTCACGGGTGCCGGGCATGGTCTCGTTGCCGGCGTGCAGGGTCACCAGGAAGCGGATCATCGCGACGATGTCGTCGATGTTCAGCACCGAGGCGCTGGGGTCGTCCAGCGCGGTCTCGACGCCGAGCTTCCGGTTGATCTTGTACCGGCCGACCTTGGCCAGGTCGTAGCGCTTCGGGTTGAAGTAGAGGTTGTCCAGCAGCGTCTGGGCGGCCTCGACCGTCGGCGGCTCGCCCGGGCGAAGCTTGCGGTAGATGTCGAGCAGCGCTTCCTCGCGGGTCTGCGTGCCGTCCTTCTCGAGGGTCGCGCGGATCGAGTCGAAGTCGCCGAACTCCTCGAGGATGCGGCTCTCGGTCCAGCCCATGGCCTTGAGCAGCACGGTGACGGACTGCTTGCGCTTGCGGTCGAGACGGACGCCGACCTGGTCGCGCTTGTCGATCTCGAGTTCGAACCAGGCACCGCGCGAGGGGATGATCTTCGCGGTGTAGATGTCCTTGTCGCTGGTCTTGTCCGCGGTCTTCTCGAAGTAGGCGCCCGGGGAGCGGACCAGCTGGGAGACGACGACACGCTCGGTGCCGTTGATGACGAAGGTGCCCTTGTCGGTCATCAGCGGGAAGTCGCCCATGAACACCGTCTGCTGCTTGATCTCGCCGGTGACGTTGTTCATGAACTCGGCCTTGACGTACAGCGGCGCGGCGTAGGTCGCGTCGCGCTCCTTGCACTCGGCCATCGTGTACTTGGGGTCGGCGAACTCCGGCTCCGAGAACGACAGGGACATGGTGCCCTGGAAGTCCTCGATCGGGGAGATCTCCTCGAAGATGTCGGCCAGACCGGAGGTGGTCGGCACACCCTTGTCGCCGGTGGCGAGGGCTTCCTCGACCCGGCTGCGCCACTTCTCGTTGCCGACGAGCCAGTCGAAGCTGTCCAGCTGCAGGGACAGGAGGTTCGGAACATCCAGCGGTTCGTGGATCTTGGCGAAGGAGAGGCGGGGTGCTTCGCCGCTAGCGGTTACGTTGTCAGAGGTGCTCGAGGCGACCAAGAGGGATCCTTCCACAGACCTTCAGGCGTGAACTGCGCCCCCGACGGCGACCTGCGGCCTGCAGTCGTGCCGCCCACCCGTGCTGGTCCTGATCCGGACCGGGTCGCTGCTCGCGGTCGCCGCCGTGGTGTCCACGGGTGAGGCGTCCTGCGCAGCACACGACCGAGCCCACCGCTATATGAAGGCTGAAGGTGAAAAGGGGATACGCAAAGATTCAGTCTACCCAACGAGATGCTTGGTGTCCAGCCCGCCCTGTGGTATTCGCGCGGGGACGACAGGGGCGGCCCCGCCGGGCGGCCCTGACGGCGCACGGAGCGAGGCGCCGGTCACACTAGGCTGGACACACCCATCGTCTTCGACAGGACCACAGCGATCATGACTGAGCACCACGACAACGACGTCGTCATCCTGGCCGGGGCCCGCACCCCCCAGGGCAAGATCCTCGGCCAGCTGGCCGGTTTCACGGCCGTCGAACTGGGGACGCTCGCCGCGTCCGCCGCGATCGAACGGGCCGGCATCAGCGCCGGCGACGTCCAGCACGTCATCCTCGGCCAGGTGGTCCTGGCCGGGGCCGGGCAGAACCCGGCCCGGCAGACCGCGATCGCCGCGGGTGTGGGCTGGGACGTGCCCGCCGTGACCGTCAACAAGGTCTGCCTCTCGGGGCTGGTCGCGATCACGGACGCGGCCCGGCTGATCCGCTCGGGCGAGGCGGACGTCGTCCTGGCCGGTGGCCAGGAGTCGATGACGAACGCCCCGCACCTGCTGCCGGGGGCCCGCAAGGGCTGGACCTACGGTTCCTTCGAGGCCGTCGACGCGGTCGCGAACGACGGGCTCGTCGACTCGTTCGACCACGTCTCGATGGGCGCGTCCACCGAGTCCCACAACGGTCGCCTCGGCATCGAGCGGGCATCGCAGGACGAGGTCGCCGCCGCGTCCCACCAGCGTGCGGCCGCCGCCGCACAGAACGGCGTGTTCGACCAGGAGATCGTGCCGGTCAAGGTGCCGCAGCGCAAGGGCGCCCCGATCGACGTCTCCACCGACGAGGGCATCCGGCCGTCGACGACGACCGAGACGCTCGCGGGCCTGCGCCCGGCGTTCGCCTCCGACGGCACGATCACCGCGGGCAACTCCTCCCCGCTGTCCGACGGTGCCGCCGTGGTCGTCGTCGCGCGCCGGTCCTGGGCCGAGGAGCGGGGACTGTCCTGGCTCGCCGTCATCGGCGCCCCCGGTCAGGTGGCCGGTCCGGACAACTCCCTGCACTCGCAGCCCTCGCGGGCGATCGACCACGCGCTCGGCCGGGCCGGTTGGCAGCGCTCCGACCTGGACTTCATCGAGATCAACGAGGCATTCGGGGCGGTCGCCGTGCAGTCCCTCGCCGACCTGGACTACCCGCTGGAGCGGACGAACCTCCACGGGGGCGCCATCGCGCTCGGCCACCCGATCGGGGCCTCGGGCGCCCGTCTCGCGCTGCACGCCGCACTCGAGCTCGCCCGGCGCGGTTCCGGCCGTGCCGCCGTGTCCCTGTGCGGCGGCGGCGGTCAGGGCGAGGCCCTGCTGCTCTCCCGCGACTAGGGCTGCTGCCCCGCGACTCCGTCCGGGCCGGTCCACCGGCCTCACGACGAGAAGAGCCCCGCTCCGGTGACCGGAGCGGGGCTCTTCTTCATGCCCCCGAGGGGGGGTGTACCAATGATCAGATGATCGGCGAGGTCACTTGAGGGTGACGGTGGCGCCGGCGCCCTCGAGCTGCGCCTTGGCCTTCTCGGCGGTCTCCTTGTTGGCGCCCTCGAGGACGGCCTTCGGGGCACCGTCGACCAGGTCCTTGGCTTCCTTCAGACCCAGGGAGGTCAGCGCGCGGACCTCCTTGATGACCTGGATCTTCTTGTCGCCGGCGGCCTCGAGGACGACGTCGAACTCGGTCTTCTCCTCCTCGGCCTCCGCCTCGCCGCCACCGGCAGCAGCCGGGCCGGCCACGGCCACGGGGGCGGCGGCGGTGACGTCGAAGGTCTCCTCGAACGCCTTGACGAACTCGGAGAGCTCGATGAGGGTCAGTTCCTTGAACGCGTCGATCAGTTCGTCGGTGGTCAGCTTCGCCATGATGGCGCTCCTTCGTTTCGGTGCCGGTCACGTGCCGCTCGTGGAGCGGGGCGATCCGGCGGGATCTTCGGTCTGGCCCGGCGTCCGGGCCGGCAGGAGCGGATCCTGCCTGTGCTGCCGTCGCGGCGTCACCGCCGTCGGGCAGCGGCCGCTCACGCGGCCTGGCTCTCCTCTTCCTGCTTCGCTCGCAGGGCCTCCGCGGTGCGGACGGCCTTGGAGAGCGGAGCCTGGAACAGGGCAGCGGCCTTGGACAGCGACGCCTGAGCGGCGCCGGCGACCTTGGCCAGCAGGACCTCGCGGGACTCGAGATCCGCGAGCTTGGTGATCTCAGCGCCGCTGAGTGCCTTCCCCTCGAGGTAGCCACCCTTCACGATCAGCTGAGGGTTGGTCTTGGCGAAGTCACGCAGGCTCTTGGCAGCCTCCACCGGGTCTCCGGTGACGAACGCGATCGCGGACGGCCCGGCAAGCTGGCCGTCGAACGCGTCGATGCCCGCCTCCTTCGCCGCGATCTCGGTCAGCGTGTTCTTCACCACGGCGTATTCCGCGTTCTCACCGAGGGAACGGCGCAGCTGCTTGAGCTGGGCCACGGTGAGACCACGGTATTCCGTCAGGACGGCGGCGGTGGAGTTGCGGAAGTGCTCCGTCAGCTCCTGGACCGCGGCGACCTTGTTCGGCTGCGCCATGGTTCTCCTTCCGGTCATCGTGGGCCGGCCTGGCCCCACGGCAGCGGATGTGCGTCAGAACGCAACAACGCCCCGCGCAGATGCACGGGGCGCACGGAGAGCGGACGGGAAGAGACCCGTCGGCGTCGAGCTTTCGTTCACCTGCGCAGGCCGCCCGCGATGCGGGGCCTTCGGTTCATCCCGGCCTCGAGCACGATTGCCCGGGCAGGAAGGAACGACCGGCGGTCTTTGGTACCCGTCCATCGTACGCGAGCGCGGCGGCACGGCCAAATGGCGGGCCGCCGCGCTCGGTGTCCTGCTGTCGTGCCTCGTCAGGCGGCGTGTCCCGTCAGGCGGCGTGCCGTCCGCGACGTCGCCCGACCCCGTGCGGCGTCGCGAGGAAGGCGGCCACCAGGGCCGCCACGAGCAGGGCGACGGCCGGCAGGACGAGCGATTGGCCCATCGCACCGGCGTACCCGGCCTGCAGGGCGGCGGGGAGGCCACCTGCAGCGCCGACACCGGCCTCACCGGACGGCGCACCGCCCGGCAGGTGGGGCAGGTTCGCCGTCAGCCGGCTCTCCATCAGCACGGCGATCGCCGCCGAGCCGAGCACGGCACCGACCTGACGGGTCGTGTTGTAGACGCCGGACCCCGCACCGGCCACGTCCGGGGTGAGGTTGCGGGTCGCGCTGATCGACAGCGGCGCCCACATGCAGGAGCTGCCGATGCCCATGATCACCGGCACGAGGGCGAGGAACACCAGGGGCGTGTCGGGGGTCATGATCGCGGCGAGGATCAGCAGGCCGATACCGAACGCGGCGATCCCCGGCACGGCCAGCCGCCGCGGATCGACCCGGGCGATGATGCGGCCCACGATCGGGGCCATGATGCCCGAGACGACGGCCATCGGCGCGAGCATCAGAGCGGCCTGGGTGGGGGTGAGGCCGCGCACGGTCTGCAGGAAGAGCATGATCGGGAAGTTCATGGCCGTGATCGCCAGGCCGACGAGGGTGATCGCGGTGTTGGCGAGGCTGAAGTTGCGATCGCGGAAGAGCCGCAGCGGGATCAGAGGCTCGCCCCGGTTGTACCGCTGCCACAGCACGAAGAGGGCGAGGACGACGACGCCGGCGATGATCAGGCTCCACACCGAGATCGGTCCCGTGATGGTCCCCCAGTCGTAGGTCTCCCCCTCCTGGATGCCGAAGACGAGCGCGAACATGCCGACGGCGCTCAGCACGACGCCGAGGATGTCGAACCGGTGGCTGTGGGTCGGCAGCCTGGGGACGAGCACGAAGGCCATGATGAGGCCGACGACGCCGACGGGGACGTTGACGAAGAAGATCCACTCCCAGCCCAGCGAGTCCACGAGCACGCCGCCGAGGATCGGCCCGACGAGGGTGGCGATGCCGGCGGTGGCGCCCCACAGCCCCATCGCGGCACCGCGGTGCGCCACCGGGAACATGCGGGTGATCACCGACATGGTCTGGGGAGTCATGAGGGCGGCCCCGAGACCCTGCAGCACGCGGGCGAGGATCAGCATCTGCACGTCACCGGCGAACCCGCACCACGCGGACGCGACGGTGAAGACGGCCAGGCCCATCAGGTAGATGTTCTTCGGCCCGAACCGGTCGCCGAGGCGTCCGGTGATCAGCAGCGGCACGGCGTAGGCGAGCAGATAGGCGCTCGTCACCCAGATGACGGCGTTGATGTCGGCGCCCAGGCCTCGCATGATCGCCGGCATCGCCGTGGTCACGATGGTGGAGTCGACGAGGATCATG
Source organism: Tersicoccus mangrovi (assembly GCF_036881825.1). Classification (NCBI taxonomy): domain Bacteria; kingdom Bacillati; phylum Actinomycetota; class Actinomycetes; order Micrococcales; family Micrococcaceae; genus Tersicoccus; species Tersicoccus mangrovi. The sequence continues at coordinate 281,047 of NZ_JBAJMW010000001.1, forward strand.
AAGAAGCCGATGACGAGAGCCCAGAGAGCCGGCCAGGCCTTGGCGTCGAGCGGCTGGTCGGCCGCGGGGGGCTGGGAGCCCGGCCGAGCGGGGGCCGTCTCGGCGACGGGAGGCTGGGCCGGTGCCGTCGTGCGGTCGCTGCGGGTCGTGGTCACGAAGGTCCTTCCGCCCGGGCTGACCCGGGGAACTGAGCGCGGTGTCGGGGGGGTGACACCGCGGAGATGCTGGTGAGCGTGCGAAGGGCGTGGTGGCCGCCGCGGGCGACAACGCCGGCACCGGAGCGGTTATGCCCGGAGCCGACGGCGGACGGAGGCGTGAGCGCAACGCTGCGCGGGACGGTCGGTCAGGTCAGGTACCGTTGCCAGGCGCCGACGACGCCGACCTGCCGGAAGCCGAGTTCGACGTTCAGGTCGAGCACGGGGGTGTTCTCCTCGGCGTTCCAGGTGTAGATCCGGCGCACGTCCGGCCACACCGTGGCGAGTCGCCGGAGATGGTGGATCTTCAGCAGCATACCCAGCCGGTGGCCGCGGTGAGCCGCCAGCACGAGGGTGTCTTGCTGGTAGGCGACGTCAGGGCGCGGGTCGAACCGCTCCAGCACGGTGTGCCCGACGAGCCGGTCGGTACCGAGGTGCCGGATGGCGCACACCGATCGGTGCCCTCCGGCGTCGGCGAGCTCGGTCTCCTCCTCCGCGACCCGCGCGGCGTCCCACTCCTCGGCTTCGAGTTCCAGCTCCGCCAGAGGGATGTCGGTGCTCATCGCCGCCTTGAGCCGCCCGTAGTCCTCCGCCGTGCCGGCCGGTGCCCGGTCCGTCCAGGCGACGAGTTCGTAGCCGGCAAGCGGGATGCCGGCTTCGAGCGCGTCGAGCGTTGCGGGCTCGAGCGGCACGTCGAGCCGGCTGATCCGCTCGACCTGCTCGAGGGCGAAGCCATGCCGGTGGGCGAAGGCGGCCTCGGGGGCGGAGAGCGGTACCCCGCCGGTGCCGGATCGGGCGGGGAGGGCGTCCGGCCACGGGCCGGCGCCGGGCGTCTCGGTCCAGCCGCCGAGGACGGTCCGGCCGGCGGTCCGCAGCTGCCGCTCGGCGGCCGCGAGCAACGCCGATCCCACCCCACGCCGCCGGTGGCGCGGGTCGACGACGAGGTCGAGCCAGGCGACGTCGACGTTCTCGCGCTGCGGCAGGCTCGCCGCCAGCAGGCCGACGATCTCGCCCGTCCCGTCGGCGGCGATCCAGCCCCGCCAGTGTTCCGTGGTCGTGTCGGCCGCGCGGGCGTACTGCTCCCGGAGACCCTCGGCGTGGTCGCCGTCGCCCCACTGGGCACGGCGGACCCGCGTCAGCAGGCCCGCGGCGGCCCGGAACGCGGCGGCGTCGTCCCCGTCCAGCCGGGCAGGGCGAGCCAGGTCGCGGATCAGGAGGCGTCCGTCGCTCACCCTCCCATGGTCGCGACACGTCCCCGGACGCGGAAGAGGCCGGACGAGATGATCTCGTCCGGCCCCTTCACACGGCCGTGCGGCCGCAGGTCGTTCGTCCTCAGGCGGCGGGGAGCACGCGGGTGACGTTCGGGTCCACCGGGATGCCCGGGCCGAAGGTCGTGCTCACGGTGGCGCGCTGGATGTACCGGCCCTTCGAGGCGGACGGCTTGAGCCGCAGCACCTCGTCGAGCGCGGCGGCGTAGTTCTCCGCCAGCTTCGCGGCGTCGAAGGACACCTTGCCGATGATGAAGTGCAGGTTCGCGTGCTTGTCGACCCGGAAGTCGATCTTGCCGCCCTTGATCTCGGTCACGGCGCGGGCCACGTCCGGGGTCACGGTGCCGGTCTTCGGGTTCGGCATCAGGTTGCGGGGGCCCAGGATCTTGCCCAGGCGACCGACCTTGCCCATCAGGTCCGGGGTGGCCACGGCGGCGTCGAAGTCCGTCCAACCGCCCTGGATCCGCTCCATCAGGTCGTCCGAGCCGACGTAGTCGGCGCCGGCGGCCTCGGCCGCGGCGGCCCGGTCGCCGGTCGCGAAGACCACGACGCGGGCGGTCTTGCCGGTGCCGTTCGGGAGCATCACGGTGCCACGGACCATCTGGTCCGCCTTGCGGGGGTCGACGCCCAGACGGAACGCGACCTCGACGGTGGCGTCCGAGGACGACGGGTTGGACTCCTTGGCCAGGGTGATGGCCTCGGCCGGGGCGTAGAGCTTGCCCTCTTCGATCTTGGCGGCCGCGGCCCGGTATGCCTTGCTGCGCTGTGCCATCTGCGTTTTCTCCTTGTGCAGGTGTGGTGTGACGGGCCGCGCGCGGCCCCTTCCCACGGGATGTCTCGGATGCCGAGCTCACGCTCGCCGGGTGGTCACTCGACGGTCGTGGCTGTCGGATGACTGCGGTGCTCGCTCTGGCGTTGTCTCCTTCGTCGACTCCGCCAAACGCGAGCTCCTCGTCACTCGACGGTGATGCCCATCGAGCGGGCGGTGCCCGCGATGATCTTGGCCGCGGCCTCGACGTCGTTCGCGTTCAGGTCCTCGAGCTTCGTCTGGGCGATCTCGCGCACCTGGTCCTGGGTCAGCTTCGCGACCTTGGCGGTGTGCGGGGTGGCCGAGCCCTTCTGGACGCCCGCAGCCTTCTTGATCAGCTCAGCGGCCGGCGGGGTCTTGGTGATGAAGGTGAACGAGCGGTCCTCGTAGACCGTGATCTCGACGGGGACCACGTTGCCACGCTGGGATTCCGTCGCGGCGTTGTACGCCTTGCAGAATTCCATGATGTTGACGCCGTGCTGACCGAGCGCGGGACCAATCGGCGGGGCCGGGTTGGCGGCACCCGCCTGGATCTGCAGCTTGATCAGGCCGGCGACCTTCTTCTTGGGAGCCAATTGAAGATCCTTCTTCCATGATGGTGCCCGCCGGCACAGGAGCGTCCCGGCGGAGATTGGCCGCCGTGGCGCGGCGGCCGCCGTCGGCGAGACCCGCAAAGCATCGGGTCACTCCGACGAAGTCGGGGGTCGGGTCCTCAGATCTTGGTGACCTGGTTGAACCCGAGAGTGACGGGCGTCTCGCGCTCGAAGATGGAGACGAGGACGACGAGCTGCTGGGACTCGGGCTTGATCTCGGAGATCGTCGCCGGCAGGGTCTCGAAGGGCCCTTCCTTGACGATGACCGACTCGCCGACCGTGAAGTCGACGGCGATCGCGCCGGGCGCCGGGCGGACCGGCTTGCCCTCCTCGGCCGCACGCTCGGCCTCGAACGACGGGGCCAGCATCGAGACGACCTCGTCCAGGCGCAGCGGCACCGGGTTGTGGGCGTTGCCCACGAAGCCGGTGACACCCGGAGTGTGCCGGACGGCGCCCCAGGACTCGTCGGTCAGTTCCATCCGGACCAGGACGTAGCCGGGGATCCGCACACGGCGCACGATCTTGCGCTGCGCGTTCTTGATCTCCACGACCTCCTCCATGGGGACCTGGATCTCGAAGATGAAATCCTCCATGTTGAGGGTCTGGATACGCGTCTCCAGGTTGACCTTCACGCGGTTCTCGTAGCCGGCGTAGGAGTGGATGACGTACCAGTCACCCTCCTGGCGGCGCAGCTTCGCGGTGAACTCGGCCAGCGGGTCCTCGGCGGGCTCGGCCGGGGCGGCGTCGCCCTCCTCGACCTCGCTGATCGGCTCGGCGGTGTCGGTACCTGCGGCGACGGCGGCGTCCGTCTCCTGGATGGTCGCCTCGTCGGTGGCGACGCCGTCGCCCTCCTCCGCGACCACGGTGTCGGACGCGTCGGTGTCGGTGGCGTCCTGCTCGGCGTCCTCGGACACGGGCTCCGAGGGAGCCGACGCCGGCGCCCCGGTCGGCGCGGCGTCGCTGAACGGCGAGTCGGCGCTGGGCGCGCTCGACCGGGTGACGTCCTCGTCGAAGTTATCGAGCCTGTGCTCGGACACGGTGTACTCCTGTTTCTCGACCGGTTGTCTGTCGGGGTGCTCGCACCCCGGGCATCACTGCGTGGGCGTGCCGACGAAGACCCATTTCGCGGCCGAGAAGAACACGAAATCCAGTCCCGTCACGATGAGCATCATGATCACCACGAACACGAGCACCACGGCGGTGTAGTTCAGCCACTGTCCTCGCGTCGGCGTCACCACCTTGCGCAGTTCGCCGATGACCTGCCGGACGAACAGCACGATACGAGCGAACACGTTGCGCTTCGGCTGCTTCGTCTCGGGCGAGGGGCGCCCCTGAGAGCTGCTGGCAGCTGTTTCGGTCACCGGTTCCTCACTTGCCGTTCGTCGAGTTCGCCGACGGTCACACGACCGTCGCGCCGCGATGCCGGCTGTTCATCAGCCAGTGCGCAGGGCAGACAGGACTCGAACCTGCAACCTGCGGTTTTGGAGACCGCTGCGCTACCAATTGCGCCACTACCCTTCGGCGTTCACTGCTCCACCCGATCGCTGCCCTGATCCAGGGCGCGGTCGACCTTCGGCCGAACACCAAAATGACAGTCTACGCATGTCCGGCGTGAACGTCGAACCGAGCGGCGTGAGACGCCGGAGCGAGGGCACGCAGCGGGCCGCTCTTGTGCCCTCCGTCACAGATGGATGCCGTGATCGCATTCACGACGCGAATACTTGTTCACCATGCGAACTCCGCCGACGCCGGGCGAACGTCGATCGGCGTCGCACGGTGTTCCTGCCGAGCCGGCCACGACGCCGGCCTTCCCGTCCGACCGCCCCGCCTCCGGCGCCGCACGCATCTCAGCCCGTCGATCTGGAGACCTCCGATGACCTCCCCCGAGACCACCCCCCCTGTCGCCGCGCGAGGAGGGCGTAACACCCGACGAGCAGGCCCGCTGTCTGCGGCGCGCGAGGAAGGCCGCGACGGGCTTCCTGCCCACCTTCGCGGCCGCCGGCTACCTCGCTCGCGTGCTGCTCGTCCTGCTCCGGGTGCTGCAGGGACTCTCCGCGGGCGGGGAGACCGCCGGTGCGGCGTCGCTGACGATGGAGGAGTCGCCCGTCGGACGGCGCGGCTTCTTCCCCAGCTTCACCATGAGCGGCACCTCCGGCGGCATCGTCCTCGCCTCCCTCGTGTTCCTGCCGATCGCCGCGCTGCCGCAGGACCAGCTGCTGGCCTGGGGCTGGCGGATCCCGTTCTGGCTCTCGCTCGTGGTGGTCGTCGTCGCCTTCCTCGTGCGACGCTCCCTCGAGGAGCCCGAGGTGTTCGAGGAGAAGGCGGAGCACGCCGACCTGGTGAGGCTCCCGCTCACGGAGATGCTGCGCACCCACCCCAAGCAGTTCGTTCAGACCGTGCTCATGTCCTTCGAGACGGTGACGAACACGTTGATGCAGTCCTTCGGACTCGCCTACGCCGTGGTCGTCGGCATCCCGGCGACGACGATGCTGTGGGTGAGCGTCGTGGGCAACGCCCTCGCGATCTTCTCGCAGCCGCTGATGGCCTCGTTCTCGGACCGGATCGGCCGCAAGCCGCTCTTCGTCACGGGCGTCATCGGCTCCGGTGTCATGATCTTCATCTACTTCTGGTCGATCTCGACGCAGGACATCGCCCTGGTCTTCATCACGAGCACGCTCATCACGGCCGGCACCTACGCGATGTCCAACGCCATCTACCCGGCGTGGTTCCCCGAGTTGTTCAACGTCCGGATGCGCTACTCGGGGGTGGCCATCGGCCTGCAGATCGGCATCCTGTGCGCGGGCTTCACCCCGCTGCTCGGCGAGGCCCTGCGCGGCGCCGACAAGGCGAACTGGGGCCCCGCCGCCTGGATCGTGGCGGCGTTCTCGATCCTCGCCGCCATCGGCGCCATCTGGGCCCGGGACACCTTCCGGACGCCCCTGAAAGACCTGGGCGCCCCGGTCCACCACCCGCAGACGAGCAGCATCGACAAACTCTCGGTCTGACCCGCCAGGAAACCGGCACCACGACGAGGGCCCCACCGACGACGGCGGGGCCCTCCGTCGTGGAGAGAAGCAGCAAGCAACCAGGAGAGACCTCAGCCCAACGGCCAGAGCCGCGAGAATCACACCGCGAACACGCACGAGGGCACCCCCAGAAAAACTCCCCCATCCCGCTCGTGACCCGAGCCAGCCTCCGCAATCACCCAGAGCGACCCCATCGAACGCACACCGAAAGCACACCGAAGCAAGCATCCGACCCGCGCGAACGGAACCGACGCCTCGAGGTCGGCACGGTGCCGGGCGAAAGGGGACGTGTCGACCGGAGTGAGCTCTGCGAGCGCAGGGAGATCCAGTCCCCGTGCCCGGTGCCGTGCCGACCGGACGCCACCAGACCGACCGCAGCCGAACCGACCGACCGCAACCAGACCGACCGCAGCCGGAGAGCGACCGCACCGGACGCGACCAGGAAGCGACAGCACACCGACCACAGCACCCGACGTCACGAACGGACGCCCCGCCTAGACTGGACACGCCCCCGCCCGCAACGAAGGACGTCATGAGCGCAGCCCGAATCTCCCAGCGTGTCGGATCGATCGCCGAGTCGGCCACCCTCGCGGTGGACGCCCGTGCGAAGGCCCTCAAGGCGCAGGGCCGGCCCGTCATCGGGTTCGGTGCCGGGGAGCCGGACTTCCCGACGCCGGACTACATCGTGGAGGCGGCGGTCGAGGCAGCGCGGGATCCGCGCAACCACCGGTACTCCCCCTCGGGCGGCCTGCCGGAGCTGAAGGAAGCGATCGCGCAGAAGACGCAGCGGGACTCGGGCTACACGGTCGACCCGGGCCAGGTCCTCGTGACCAACGGGGGCAAGCAGGCCGTCTACGAGTCGTTCGCCACCCTGCTGGATCCGGGCGACGAGGTGCTGATGCCCGCCCCGTACTGGACCACGTACCCGGAGGCGATCCGCCTGGCCGGTGGCGTGCCGGTCGAGGTGTTCGCCGGCCCGGAGCAGGGCTACCTGGTCACCGTCGAGCAGCTCGAGGCGGCGCTGACCGAGCGCACGAAGGTGCTGCTCTTCGTCTCGCCGTCGAACCCGACCGGCGCGGTCTACTCGCCCGAGCAGACGGAGCAGATCGGTGCGTGGGCCGCGTCGAAGGGCCTGTGGGTGGTCACCGACGAGATCTACGAGCACCTGACCTACGACGGGGTGCCGTTCACCTCGATCGCGACGGCGGCGCCGGATCTCGGCGACCGCGTCGTCATCCTCAACGGGGTCGCGAAGACCTACGCGATGACGGGCTGGCGGGTCGGCTGGATGATCGCCGCCCCCGACGTCGTCAAGGCCGCCACGAACCTGCAGTCGCACGCGACGTCGAACGTCGCCAACGTCTCCCAGCGTGCGGCCCTGGCGGCCGTCGCCGGGCCCCTGGACGCCGTGCACCGGATGCGGGAGTCGTTCGACCGCCGCCGCAGGCTCATCGTCGAGGGCCTGAATGCGATCGACGGTGTCGAGACCCCCATGCCGACCGGCGCCTTCTACGCCTACGCCGACGTGCGCCCCCTGCTGCGGCGCCCGGTGAAGGGCCGCACGCTGTCCACCAGCGCCGAGCTGGCCACCTTCATCCTCGAGGAGGCGGAGGTGGCCGTGGTGCCGGGCGAGGCGTTCGGCCCGTCGGGCTTCCTGCGGCTCTCCTACGCCCTCGGCGAGGAGGACCTGCTCGAGGGCGTCGGCCGGATCCAGCGCCTGCTCCAGGCCTGACCACCGCTCGACGACGAGCCCGGGGACGAGCCGCGGGACGACGCCGGTGCACGCCCGTGCGGCCGGTGGCGACCCCGTGGCGAAAATGGGAAGCTGACGACCATGAACTCGTTCTTCACCGCGATCCGCTCGCTCGGCGTCCGCCGCGGACCGCACCGGATGCTCGCCGGAGTCTGCGGTGGCATCGCCGACCGGTTCGGCGTCAGCCCGTGGCTGGTGCGGCTGATCTTCGTGCTCAGCCTGCTGCTGCCCGGTTCCGGCATCGTCGTCTACCTCATCGCCTGGGTCCTGCTGCCGGACGAGCAGGGTGTGATCCCCCTGCAGCGTTCCCTCCAGCGCTGACCCGCACACCCGCACCGTTCGTCCTGAGACCGAGGAGACCCACCAGATGAAGATCGGCATGCTCACCAGCGGCGGGGACTGCCCCGGCCTGAACGCGGTGATCCGCGGCATGGTGCTCAAGGGCATCGAGGTCGGGGATCACGAGTTCGTCGGCTTCCGCGACGGGTGGCGCGGGGTGGTGCAGGAGGACATCATCCCCATCCCGCGGTCGAAGGTCCGGGGCATCTCCAAGCAGGGCGGCACCATCATCGGCACGTCCCGCACCAACCCGTACGAGGGCGAGGGCGGCGGACCGGAGAAGATCGCCGCGATGCTCGAGCGCAACGGCATCGACGCGATCGTGGCGATCGGCGGTGAGGGCACACTCGCGGCCGCGAACCGGCTCGCCAACGAGGGCATCCCGGTGGTCGGGGTCCCGAAGACCATCGACAACGACCTGAACGCGACGGACTACACCTTCGGCTTCGACACCGCGGTGCAGATCGCGACAGACGCCATGGACCGCCTGCGGACGACGGGCGAGTCCCACTCCCGCTGCATGGTGGCCGAGGTGATGGGTCGGCACGCGGGCTGGATCGCCCTGCACTCGGGCGTCGCGGCCGGCGCCCACGCGATCCTCATCCCGGAGCAGAGTCTCGGCATGGACCAGGTGACCGGGTGGGTCCAGGAGGCGTTCGACCGCGGCCGCGCGCCGCTCGTCGTCGTCGCGGAGGGCTTCATCCCCTCCGGGTATCACGAGGCGTACTCCGACAAGGGCCTGGACGCCTTCGGCCGGCCGCGCCTGGGCGGTATCGGCGAATGGGTGACCGGCGAGATCGAGCGGATCACCGGCATCGAGAGCCGCAACACGATCCTCGGGCACATGCAGCGCGGCGGCACCCCCACCAGCTACGACCGGGTGCTCGCGACCCGCTTCGGCATGGCCGTCATCGACCTCGTGCTCCAGAAGCGGTGGGGCCACATGGTCTCCCTCGACGGCACCGACATCGTGCAGGTGCCGTTCGCGGACGCGATCGGCGACCTCCGCGTGGTGCCCCAGTCCCGGTACGACGAGGCGGCGCTGCTCTTCGGCTGAGCCCGGCCGCCGCGGGCGTCAGCCGCGGCGGGTGTTCAGCAGGCCGGCTGGGCGCCCGACGACCTGACCGGCGTCGGGCGCGACGATGATCTCCTGCGCCGCGGCGTACCGGCTGTCCCCGTCGACGACCACGAGCGCGGCGTCCGGGTCGACGGAGCGCTTGATGACCGCCAGGGCGATCGGCCCCATCTCCCCGTGCTGGGCGACCGACGTGACACGACCGACGGTCTTCTCCCCCACCTGCACCTCCGCGCCGGCGGCCGGCAGCGTGTGCTCGGAGCCGTCGAGGTGCAGGAACACGAGCCGCCGCGGCGGGTGGCCGAGGTTGTGCACACGGGCAATCGTCTCCTGGCCCTTGTAGCAGCCCTTGGCCAGGTGCACGCCGGTGCGGATCAGGTCCAGCTCGTGCGGGATGGTCTTCTCGTCGACGTCCCGGTCGTGACGCGGCCGCCACGCGGCGATGCGCAGGGCCTCGGCGGCACCGTTGCCGGCCAGCCCCACGCCGGCCTCCGCCAGGGCGTCGACCGTGCGCTCGAGGTCGGCGCGGGGCACGAGGAACACCGTCCAGTGCCAGGAGGCGGCCGGGTGGTCCTCGCCGACGGTGTACGCGAAGCCGCCGGGGCCGAGCCGGGGCCACGGGTCGCTGAAGTGGACGGGCGCCTCCCGCAGCGGGGCGGGCGCGTCCGCCGGGTCCAGCGCCGCGCCGACGGCGGCCCAGTCGTCCGTGACGTCGGCGACCTCGACGCGCAGCATGAAGCGCATCGAGTCGAGCCAGCGGGCCAGCGGTTCGTGCTGCCCGGCGTCGGTGAGCAGCCAGGTGCGCTCGCCGTCGTCGGTCACGAGCAGGTCGAACTCGATGCGCCCCTGCACGCTGAGCAGGAGCGTCTCCGTGGTGACACCGGCAGGCAGGCCCGTCAGCTGCTGGGAGGAGAGCGTGTGGAGCCAGCTGAGCCGGTCCGGGCCGGTCACGGTGACGACGCCGCGGTTGCTCAGGTCCGCCACGGCTCGGCCGCGTGCGAGGGCGCGCTGCTCCCGGGCGGGGTCGCCGTAGTGGGCGGCGAGGCCGGCGTCGGCGCCGCCGTCGGGGACGGCACCGTGGCGGGACAGGAGGGGACTGGTGACGCTCATGTTCTCCTCAACGGTGGCAGCGCTCACGGGCATTCCCGGACGCTCCGTCAGAGTGGTCGCGAGTCGGGCCGGGTGGTCAGGCGCGGTGCAGACGGCCCGAGGCGTGGGACTGCAGGGCCAGGCCGGCGGCGGCGATGTCCCAGGCCCACAGCAGGTCGCCCTCGACGAGGCCGTACATGCGGGTGGCGGCGCGATAGTCCTTCGCGCCGGGGGCGCGCATGACGGCGTCGGTGCTCAGGTCGATGCGTGGGCCCTTGATCTGGCCCACGTAGAGTTCGCTGACGCCGCCGGGGTGGACGATCGTCGCGACGATGTCGAAGCCGCCGTCACCGTTGCGCAGCTTCTCGACGTCGTCGGCGGTGCGCAGCGCGGGGACGATGTCGGCCGGCAGCATGCCGGGACCGGAGTCCGCGTCGTTCTGGGGACGGTCCAACTGCCAGATGCCCGTCTCCATCGTCAACGGGCGCAGTCGCTGGCCATCCTCGTCGATGAGCCAGGACTCGTTGGTGTAGATCAGGTAGGGCAGGCCGTTCTGGGAGAACGTGATGTGCTGCTCGAACTGCTGGCTCTCCTCCTCCGCGTATCCGAGGACACCGGTTCCCTCCCAGTGGCCGATGAGCCAGGAGAGCGGAACGAGCTCGGGCGTGAGGTCGGTCGGCAGTTCGAAGGGCATCGAATCAGACTACTGCTGGCCCTTGAAGAGCCGCCAGACGACGAATCCGGCGAACCACGCCATGGCCAGACCGGTGATGACGAGCAGCACCAGGTAGAAGATCTCGAGAGCAACAATCGACATGCTGTCAGGGTACACGCGGGACGGCGCCGTTCCGGTCATGGTGACGCCGTCGAACGCCGTCGCGGGCACGCTCGCCGCGCCCCTGATTCAGGCGCCGAGCAGCAGCTGCGCCCCGTAGACGGCGGACCCTGCGGCGAGCACCGGCCCGACCCCCACGGCCACCGCGCCGAGCCGGGTGCGCGGGCCCCCGTCGGCGAGGACCATGCGGCGGAACGTGGCGACGACGAGCCCCGCGACGGCGCCGAGCACCGTGGCGGCGAGTGCGCCCGGCTCGTGCACCAGCAGGGCCACCAGGGGGGCGACGGCGGTGGCGACGAGGACGCACAGGGGATCGATCACGCGGTCCGGCCACGGGACGGCCGCCATCAGCACCGCGGCGATCGCGGCGACCGCGGTCGTGGCGATCAGGGCGACGTGGGCGTCCGTGGCGACGCGCATCGACCCGACCCACCCGGCCCCGAGGGCGGTCAGGACGACGCCGGACGCGGACGCCACGAGCGATTCGAGCCGGCGCTCGGCGCCGGTCCCACGGACGAGCTCGATGAGGAACACGGCGGTCAGCCCGACGGCGACGATGAGGCCCGTCCACGTCAGGTAGGCCCCGGGCAGCCGCACCGCGAGAACCACGGAGACGATCCCGGCGAGCGCGATGACGACGCTGTGGGCGCGAGCCGCCATGAGTCCCTGGAGGCGGACCCAGCCGGCTCCGGTGACGACGGCGGCGACGGCCACGAGCACCACCATGGCCGCGACCCCCAGCACGGCGGCCGCGACGAGGCCGAGCAGGGTCAGCAGGGCGGCGGCGCAGACGATGTTCAGCCTCACGCTCCCATCCTCCCAAACCGGCGGCGGATTCGGTGACGGGGCTGCGCGAGAGCGGCGATGGGTGAGGGCGGAGGCGCGACCGCGGCGGCCCGAGCGCGCCGCCGGCGTCATCGTTCCGGGCCGCCGGCGACTCGCCTCGTATACTGGCGGGGTCCTGACCTCCCGCGCGGGGGTGGGCGCCGATGACCGACGTGTCCGACGATGCGCGCGTGAGACCTCGACCGACGGAGGCAGAAATGTCGCACCTCCTGCTCCTCACCAACAGCACCGGGTCCTCCGTGGACGTGCTGCCGGCCCTCGAGCTGCTCAACCACCGGGTGCACATCCTCCCGGCCGAGCCGACGGCACTGCTCGAGACCGAGCCGTGCGACGTCGTCCTGCTCGACGCCCGCCGGGACCTCGTGGGGGCCCGTGCCCTCGCCCAGCTGCTCAAGGCCACCGGGCTGAGTGCCCCGCTCGTGCTCGTCCTGACCGAGGGCGGCATGGCGGCGGTCTCCACCGCCTGGCAGGCCGACGACGTCGTGCTCGACTCGGCGGGGCCCGCCGAGGTCGAGGCCCGGTTGCGGCTGGCCGTCACCCGCACCGACGCCGCGACGGAGGACACGGGCGAGATCCGCGCCGGCGGCGTCGTCATCGACGAGGCGAGCTACACGGCGCGTGTGTCCGGCCAGGCCCTCAACCTGACCTACAAGGAGTTCGAGCTCCTCAAGTACCTCGCCCAGCACCCGGGCCGGGTGTTCACCCGCAGCCAGCTGCTGCACGAGGTGTGGGGCTACGACTACTACGGCGGCACCCGCACGGTCGACGTGCACGTGCGGCGGCTGCGCGCCAAGCTCGGCCCGGACCACGAGACGCTGATCGGCACCGTGCGCAACGTCGGCTACCGGTTCGCGCCGACCCGCATGGACGAGGACGCGCTCGAGGGCGCCGACGCCTGACCCTCCGGACCACCTCGCACACGACGAAGGGCCCGACCTGCTGGTCGGGCCCTTCGTCGCGTCGTGCTCATGCCGTGACGGCGGTGGTGGAGGACATACGGGTCGAACGTATCGAGGGCACCCCACTGGTGCATCCCCCTCGTCCCGCGAGCGGGAACGGTTCCCGACGATAGCCCACGGCTCGCGGCTCGCGCAAACCGGTGGCCGCGGTTGCGCCGGGCGCGCGGATCGCCTAGGCAGGAGGGCATGAGCACCCGCTGGCACCTCGACACCGTCCCTTCCCGGCCCACCGACCACCAGCTGGACGAGCTCGCGCGGCTCGCCGGTGCCGCCCGTGCCGAGGACGGCCATCCCCCGTTCTCGGACCAGACCCTCGTGAGCCTGCGCGCCGGCGACGGGGACGGCCGCCGGGTGATGACCCTGCTGGCCCGGACGGCGGACGCCGGCGCGCCGCTCGCGGGCGCGGCGGCGCTCGTCTCCGACGGGGCAGGTGCCCCCGTCCTCGAGGTCGTCGTGGACCCGGCGCAGCGGCGCGGCGGCGCCGGCGGTGCCCTGCTGCGGGCCACGGCGGATCTGCTCGCCGGATCGACGAGCAGGTCGGAGAGCGAATCGGTGGACCAGGCGGTCAGCGCTCCTGGTGGCGTCCTCGCGTGGTCGCACGGGGACCACCCTGCCGGCCGTGTCCTCGCTGCCGAGCACGGCTACGACGTCGTGCGCGAGCTGTGGCGGATGAGCGCGCCGGTGGCGATCGTGGTTCCCGAGGACGCCGCCCCGGTCACCCCGGCCGAGGGCATCCACCTGCGCACCTTCCGTCCCGGCGACGAGGCGGCCCTGCTCGAGCTCAACCGTGAGGCGTTCGCTCACCATCCCGAACAGGGGTCGCTGAGCCCGACCGACCTGGCGGACCTGATGGCGCAGGACTGGTTCGACGCCGACGGCTTGTTCCTCGCCGAGCGGCAGGCCGACGGCGCGCTGCTGGGCTTCCACTGGACGAAGATCGACCCCGACGAGCCCGGCGAGGGCGAGGTGTACGTGCTCGGCGTCCACCCCGGCGCGCAGGGCCTCGGCCTCGGCCGGGTGCTCACGGCGGCCGGCCTCGCACACCTGCGCGGTCGCGGCGTCGAGACCATCACCCTCTACGTCGACGCGGACAACGCGGCGGCGGTGCGCCTGTACACCGGTGTCGGCTTCACGCGGGCCGACGTGGACGTCATGTACGCCCCGGCCACCGTGCCCGGCGGCAGACAGTAATCTGGAAACGATCCCGGATCCCACCCTGCGACAGGAAGCTCATGGAACAGCAGTCATCGGTCGACGGCACGGCGCAGGTGGACCACTCCCAGCTCGGCAGCGCCACCTCGAACGGCACCGCGCCCGTGGTCGACGGTGCCGTCGGTGAGCCGGCGCCGTTCACCTTCTCCGAGGTGGCCGCGGCCCGCGCGACGCAGGACCGCATCGACATCCCCGAGTTCGCCCCGACCCTGGTCCCCGCCGGCGACGTCGGGCCGGACCGCTTCCTCGACCGCGAGCTGAGCTGGCTGGCGTTCAACGCCCGGGTGCTCGAACTGGCCGAGGATCCCACCCTCTTCCTGCTCGAGCGGGTCACCTTCCTCTCGATCTTCGCCTCGAACCTCGACGAGTTCTTCATGGTCCGGGTGGCCGGCCTGAAGCGCCGCATCGCCGCCGGCCTCGCCGTGCCCTCCCCCGCCGGCCTGAGCCCGCTCGAGGTGCTCGACCAGATCTCCGAGAAGGCGCACGAGCTGATGGAGCGGCACGCCGCCGTCTTCACCGACCAGATCCGCCCGGCCCTGGAGCGCGAGTCGATCGTGCTGACGTCGTGGGACGAACTCAACGACGTCGAACGAGCCCGGCTGACGGACTTCTTCGTCCAGAAGGTCTTCCCGATCCTCACGCCGCTCGCGGTGGACCCGGCCCACCCGTTCCCCTACATCTCGGGCCTGTCCCTGAACCTGGCCGTGATCGTGCGCAACCCCCTGACCGGCAAGGACCTGTTCGCCCGGCTCAAGGTGCCGGACCAGCTGCCCCGCCTCATCTCCGTCGACGGGCCGCGCGCCGGCCACGCGCCGGGTCGCGTCGCCCGCTTCATCCCGCTCGAGGACGTCATCGCCGAGCACCTCGGCGAGTTGTTCCCCGGGATGGAGGTGCTCGAGAAGCACACCTTCCGCGTGACCCGCAACGAGGACCTCGAGGTCGAGGAGGACGACGCGGAGAACCTGCTGCAGGCCCTCGAGAAGGAACTGCTGCGCCGCCGCTTCGGGCCGCCCGTGCGCCTGGAGGTGCGCACCGACATCAACCCGAGCGTCCGGCAACTGCTCGAGCGCGAGCTCGGCGTCGAGGAGCACGAGGTGTACGCCCTGTCCGGGCTGCTGGACCTGCGCGGACTCGGCGTGATCGCCAAGATCGACCGCTCCGACCTGCACTACCCGAAGGCGGTCCCGCACACGAACCGGGACCTGAACGAGAGCGAGACGGCCAAGGCGGCCAACGTCTTCGCCGCGATGCGGCGACGCGACATCCTCCTGCACCACCCGTACGACTCGTTCTCCACGAGCGTCCAGGCGTTCCTCGAGCAGGCCGCCGCGGACAAGCGGGTCCAGGCCATCAAGCAGACCCTGTACCGCACGTCCGGTGACTCCCCCATCGTCGACGCCCTCGTGGACGCGGCGGAGGCCGGCAAGCAGGTGCTGGCCCTCGTGGAGATCAAGGCCCGATTCGACGAGCAGGCCAACATCTCGTGGGCGCGCAAGCTCGAGCAGGCCGGCGTCCACGTCGTCTACGGCATCGTGGGCCTGAAGACGCACTGCAAGCTCTCCCTCGTCGTGCGGCAGGAGAGCGACGGGCTGCGCCGCTACTGCCACATCGGCACGGGCAACTACCACCCGTCCACTGCCCGGTACTACGAGGACATGGGCCTGCTCACCTCGGACCCGCAGGTCGGCGAGGACCTCTCCCGGCTGTTCAACCAGCTCTCCGGCTACGCGCCGCGCTCGACGTTCAAGCGGCTGCTGGTGGCTCCCCGGTCCCTGCGATCGGGGCTGATCGACCGGATCGAGAAGGAGATCGCCAACCGCCGCGCCGGGCTGTCCGCGCGGATCCAGATCAAGGTCAACTCGATGGTCGACGAGGCGATCATCGACGCCCTCTACCGGGCCTCGCAGTCCGGGGTCGCCGTCGACGTCATCGTCCGCGGCATCTGCTCGCTGCGTCCCGGGGTTCCGGGCCTGAGCGAGAACATCACGGTGCGCTCGATCCTCGGCCGGTTCCTCGAGCACTCCCGCGTGTTCTCCTTCGCCAACGGCGGCAACCCGGTGGTGTTCATCGGGTCGGCCGACATGATGCACCGCAACCTGGACCGCCGCGTCGAGGCCCTCGTGCAGTTGAAGTCCCCCACGCAGGTCCGCGACGTCACGGACCTGCTCGACCGGTACATCGACGAGGGCACCTCGAGCTGGCACCTGGACAGCGACGGCGAGTGGGAGCGGCATTCCCGCGCCGCTGACGGCGCACCCCTCACCGACATCCAGTCCATGCTGCTCGAGTCGCGGGCCCACCCGCGGGCGGCGTCGATCCGATGACCGCGACCGCCACGCCGGCCTCGACCCCGTCCCACCCCGGTGCCTGACGCGTCCCGTCCCCGCGCCGTCGTCCTCGCCGCGGGAGCCCTCTGCTGGCGTCTGCGCGGCGGCGAACTCGAGGTGCTGCTCATCCACCGGCCCCGGTACGACGACTGGTCCTGGCCCAAGGGCAAGCAGGACCCCGGCGAGACCCTGCCGGAGACGGCCGTGCGCGAGGTCCGGGAGGAGGCCGGGGTCCGCATCACGCTGGGCATCGCACTGCCCACGGCCACGTATCCCGTCTCGGCCGGCCGCAAGGACGTCTCCTACTGGGCGGCGCAGTTGCACGCCGCCACCGTGGCCCGGCCGGACGGCAAGGAGGTGGACCGGGTGTGCTGGGCGGACCCGGCCACGGCCGCCGGGATGCTGACCAACCCCACCGATCTCGAGCCGCTGCGGGCCCTGGTCGCGGCGCACGAGGCCGACGAGCTGCAGACCCGTGAGGTGCTCGTCATCCGGCACGCGAAGGCCAAGCCCCGTTCCGGCTGGACGCACGCCGAGGGGCAGCGCCCGCTCGCCGCGACAGGCCGCCGTCAGGCGCACGCGCTCGCCGGACTGCTGCTCGCCTGGCGCCCGCAGAAGATCGTCACCAGCCCCTGGCTGCGCTGTACCCAGACGATCTCCCCGTACGCGAAGGCGCACGACGTGAAGGTCAGCACCGAGTCCGCGCTGACCGAGGCGAACGCCCGGCGCAAGCCCCGCCGGGCCGCGGCCGTGATCGAGAAGGTGCTGGAGAAGTCCCGGCCGATGGCGGTGTGCACCCACCGGCCGGTGCTGCCCGTCGTCCTCGAGGTCCTCGCCGAGCACTCCCCCGTCGCGGTGACGCGGCACCTGCCCGACTCCGACCCGTACCTCAGCCCCGGCGAGGTGCTCGTGCTGCACGTCAGTGTCGCCGAGCCGGGCAGCGTCGTCGCCGTCGAGCGCCACCAGCCCTTCGACGACTGAGCCGACGCCGGCCTCCGGCGTGCAGTCCGCCGCGGCCCGGCGTGCGGCGTCGGTCGTGCGCGGGGCGGCGGTCCTACACTGGTCGTCGTGAGCATCCCGACGCCGTACGAAGACCTGCTGCGCGAGGTCCTGGAGCAGGGCACCGTCAAATCGGACCGGACGGGCACCGGCACCCGCAGCGTGTTCGGCCGGCAGATGCGGTTCGACCTGGCCCACTCCTTCCCGCTGATCACCACCAAGCGCGTGCACTTCAAGTCCGTGGCGCTCGAACTGCTGTGGTTCCTGCGCGGTGAGTCGAACGTGCGCTGGCTGCAGGAGCGCGGCGTGCGGATCTGGAACGAGTGGGCCGACGAGGACGGCGAGCTCGGCCCCGTCTACGGCGTCCAGTGGCGCTCCTGGCCCACCCCCGACGGCGGCCACATCGACCAGATCAGCCGCGTCGTCGAGTCCCTGAAGACCAGCCCGGACTCGCGCCGGCACATCGTGTCCGCCTGGAACGTTGCCGAACTGGAGAACATGGCGCTGCCGCCCTGCCACGCGTTCTTCCAGTTCTACGTGCAGCCGCAGCCCGAGGGCCCGGGCCGGCTCTCCTGCCAGCTCTACCAGCGCAGCGCCGACATGTTCCTCGGCGTCCCGTTCAACATCGCCTCCTACGCCCTGCTGACCCGCATGGTCGCCCAGCAGGCCGACCTGCTGCCCGGTGAGTTCGTCTGGACCGGCGGCGACTGCCACATCTACGAGGACCATCTCGACCAGGTGAACGAGCAGTTGACCCGGGAGCCGTACCCGTACCCGCAGCTGGAGCTGACCCGCCGGCCGGCGAGCATCCTCGACTACGAGTACGAGGACTTCTCCGTGGTCGACTACCAGCACCACCCGACCATCACGGCACCGATCGCGGTCTGACTGCGAGCCGTCCCCACCACCCGCAACGGAGGCACGACGATGACGACGACGCCGGCACCGCCCCTGCACGCCGACTGGGACGACCTGACGCTGGACGAGGACCACGACCGCGGGCGGTTCAACCTGCTGATGGGCCCGACCTACCTCGGTTTCGTCGGGTACTCCGAGCGGGAGGACGGCGTGATCGTGCTCCAGCACACGATCATCGCCGAGCAGTACGGGCGGCAGGGGTACGCCCGGGCGCTCGTGACCCTCGTCCTGGACCGGCTGCGCGAGCGCGGCAAGCGGATCGAGCCCGAGTGCAGCTACGTGCAGGACTACCTGCGCCGGTTCCCGCAGTACGGCGACCTGGTCGCCGCGTGACGGCGAGCTCGCCCGCGTCCGACCCCGTCGCCTCCGCCCCGGCCCGGCCGACGGGCCGCCCCCCGGTGGGAATGATCTGGGCGCAGGCGCACGACGGCGTCATCGGCCGCGACGGCGGGATGCCGTGGCACGTGCCCGAGGACCTGCGCCACTTCACCGGCACCACCACGGGACACCCGGTGATCATGGGCCGCGCCACCTGGGAGTCGTTCCCCGACCGGTTCCGCCCGCTGCCGGACCGGACGAACATCGTGCTGACCCGCAACCCCGACGTCGACCCAGAGGGAGCCGTGGTCGCGGCGGACCTGGACACCGCGCTCGCGGACGCGTCCCGCGCGCCGGGGGCCGACCGGGTATGGGTGATCGGCGGCAACGCGGTGTTCACCGAGGCCGAGCCGCTGGCCGACCTCGCCGTCGTCACCGACCTCGATCTCGCCGTCGACGGGGACACGGTCGCGCCGCGCCTGGGCGACGGTTGGGCGGCCGAGCGCCGCGAGCCGGCCGACGGCTCATGGCTGACGTCGCGGACCGGCACCCGGTACCGGTTCACGTGGTACCGGCGCGAGCCCGGCGCCTGAGCGCCCACCGCACCCTCCCGTGACGCACCGCGCAGACGTCGCGGGGCCCGTTTCTCTACACTGAGGGCATGACCTCCCCCGCCGTCGCTGCCGCACGCCCCGCCCCCGACGCGCCGACCACGACCGTCGGCTTCGTCGGCTGGCGCGGCATGGTCGGCTCCGTCCTCATGCAGCGGATGCGCGAGGAGGGCGACTTCGCCGGCATCGACCCGGTGTTCTTCTCGACGTCGAACGCGGGCGGTCCCGCACCGTCGTTCGCCGAGGGCGCTCCCGCCCTGCAGGACGCGCACGACCTGCAGGCGCTGGCGAAGCTGCCGATCATCGTCACCGCGCAGGGCGGGGACTACACGAAGGACGTCCACCCGCGGCTGCGCGCGGCCGGCTGGGACGGCCTGTGGATCGACGCGGCGTCCACCCTGCGCCAGGCGGAGGACTCCGTCATCGTCCTCGACCCGGTCAACCGGTCCGTGATCGACACGGCACTCGCCGGGGGCGTCAAGGACTTCATCGGCGGCAACTGCACCGTCTCCTGCATGCTGATGGGCCTGGGCGGCCTGTTCAAGGCCGGCCTCGTCGAGTGGGGCACCGCGATGACCTACCAGGCGGCCTCCGGCGGCGGCGCCCGGCACATGCGCGAACTGATCAGCCAGTTCGGCGCCATCCACGGGTCGGTCGCCGACGAGCTCGCCGACCCGGCGTCCGCGATCCTCGCGATCGACCGCACGGTCCTCGCCACCCAGCAGGACCCGGCCCTCGACTCCTCCCAGTTCGGCGTGCCGCTGGCCGGCTCCCTGATCCCCTGGATCGACGCGGACCTGGGCGACGGGATGTCGAAGGAGGAGTGGAAGGCCGGCGCGGAGACCAACAAGATCCTCGGCCTCGGCCAGCCCGGCCCCGGCGGGGTCCCCGGCAGCACCGCGATCCCCTTCGACAGCCTGTGCGTGCGGGTGGGCACCCTGCGCTGCCACTCCCAGGCCATCACCCTCAAGCTCACCGAGGACCTGCCGGTGGAGGAGATCGAGCGGATCATCGACGCGGACAACCCGTGGGCGCACGTGGTGCGCAACACCAAGGAGGACACCCTGCGCGAGCTCACGCCGGTGGCGGTGACCGGGACGATGGACATCCCGGTCGGCCGCATCCGCAAGCTCGCCATGGGTCCGGAGTACATCAGCGCGTTCACGGTCGGCGACCAGCTGCTGTGGGGCGCCGCGGAGCCGCTGCGCCGGATGCTGCGCATCGCCCTCGGCACGCTCTGAGCCGCAGCATTCCCGCTCAGCCGCTCCGCTGACGGGCTGAGCGCAGTTCTGTCGGTGGCGGGGTCCACGCTGTCGTCATGGAGTACCGCACCATCGACGACGCGCTGCACGGGTTCGTCGTCTCCTGCCTCGGCGGCAGGACCTTGCCCGCGGCCCGGCGGATCGTGGCCGTCGACGCCGCCCTGCGCCACTGGATCGACACCGACGGCGCCGAGGCGCTGCTACCGGACGAACGCGTCCTGGTCGAGCTCGAGCGGGACCTCGGCACCGCCGAGCCGCTCGCCCGCCTCCTGCCGGCGGACCGGCTGCTGAGCCTGCTGCCCGGCTTCATCGCCGCCACCCCGTCCCCCACCGCGGTGCGTCGCGCGCGGCTGACCCAGGTGTGGCGGCTCGTCCAGTGGCTGCGCAGCCGCGGCCTGCTCGACGTGACGGCCCACGCCGGCGACATCGCCCGGATCCGGGAGGCGCTCGCGTCGGTCCGCATCTCGCGGTACCGGTAGCGCGATGAGTGCCGGAGGGGTGGGCGCTAGAGCGTGGTGCCGATCAGCAGCGGCTCGGGATGCAGCTCGATGCCGAACCGGTCCCGCACCCCGTCGCGCACCGCCCGCGCGACGGCGAGCACGTCCGCCGTGGTCGCGCCGCCCCGGTTGGTCACCGCGAGGGTGTGCTTGGTGGACAGGCTCGCCCGCCCGTCGGCGAGCTCCTCCCCCGGTGTTCCCGGCAGCCCGAACCCCTTGCCGAATCCGGCCCGGTCGATGAGCCAGGCCGCGCTGAGCTTGACCATGCCGTCGGCGGCCGGGTAGCGGGGCGCGTCCTCGGGCAGCGCCGCGGCGCTGCCCTCGTCGACGATCGGGTTGGTGAAGAAGGAGCCCGTGCTGTACGTGTCCCGGTCCGCGGGGTCGAGCACCATGCCCTTGCCGGCGCGCAGGCGCAGCACCGCGCGCCGCACATCGGTGGCGTACGCCTTGGCGCCGACCTCGACGTCGAGCGCCCGGGCCAGTTCGGCGTACCGGATCGGCACGCTCATCCGCCCCAGCGCGAGCTGGAAGTCGACGGTCAGCACGACGTAGCGGGGCGAGCCGTCCGCCGTCGTGCGCTTGAGCAGCGAGTCCCGGTAGCCGAAGGCGAGGTCGTGGTTGAAGAGGGTGCGGACGGCGTCGGTCTCCCGGTCCCAGCACCGCACGCTCGCGATCGTCGCGGAGACGTCCGTGCCGTACGCCCCGACGTTCTGCACGGGCGTGGCCCCGGTCGACCCGGGAATGCCGGAGAGCGCCTCGAGCCCGGACCAGGCGTGCAGCACGGTGAACTCCACCAGGTCGTCCCACGAGTGCCCGGCGGCGACCCGCACGAACACGCCGCCGCAGGTGTCCTCGGAGTCCACCCGGTGCCCCGTGCTCGCGATCTGCAGCACCGTTCCCTCGAAGCCGGCGTCGTCGATCACCAGGTTGGAACCGCCGCCGACGATGAGCAGCCGCTCCCCGGCCGCGTCCGCGTCCCGCACGGTCGCGATGATCTCGTCCTCGCTGCGCGCGGTGACGAGCCTGCGCGCCGGGCCGCCGGTCCCCAGGGTGGTCAGCTCCCCCAGCTGCGGGCCGGTCACCAGACCTTGACCCGTGCCTGGGACTTGGCGAGCACCTTCGTGCCGTCGAGGCTGACGGTCAGGTCGATCCGCGCGAGCTGGTTGTCCTCGTCGAGCGCCCCGACCGTGCCGCTGACCTGCAGCACCGCGCCCGGTCCGTCCGTCGTGTTGGCCACGGGCACCGGCTTGGTGAACCGCGCCTGGTAGTCGACGACGGCGGCGGGGTTGCCGATCCAGTCGACGACGAGCTGGACGGCGGCACCCATGGTGAACATGCCGTGGGCGATGACGCCGGGCAGCTCGACCGACGTCGCGACGTCCTCGTTCCAGTGGATGGGGTTGAAGTCGCCGGACGCACCCGCATAGCGGACCAGGTCCGCGCGGGTGATCTCGACGGTGCGCTCCCCGATGCTCGTCCCGACCGCGAGGTCGGCCCATGTCACGCTCACGCGTCGTCCCCCCGCACGATCAGGGTCGACACGGCGGTGGCGACCTTCTCGCCCTCGACGGTGGCGATCTCGGCGCGGGTGGTGACCATCGCGCCGGCGGGCGTGGACCGCAGGGTGTCGACGTGCAGCTCGGCGGTGAGCTCGTCGCCGGCCTGGATCGGCTGGTGGTGGGTGAACCGCTGTTCGGCGTGCACGACGCGGGAAAAGTCGATGCCGGCGTCCTCGTCGGTGATCAACTGCGCCTCGGCCTGCTGGGACACGATGATCGCGAACGTGGGCGGGGCGACGACGTCGCGGTAGCCCAGCTCCTGCGCGGCCTCGAGCTCGAAGTGCGCCGGGTGGGTCGCCTTGACCGCCCGGGCGAACTCGCCGATCTTCTCCCGCCCGACGGCGTACGGACGCGTGGCCGGGTACACCTTCCCCTGCAGGTCCTGGTTCACTGGCACGTCGCGGTCCTCACGTCGCTCGGTCACGGGCACCATCGAGCATAGTCAGTGAACGGGCCGTCGCGGCGCCGGTGGGCCAGCCTGGGGCCGTGCGTCGACGACCCGTTCACTCGCGCGGCCGCGGTCCTACCATGAGGGGATGGACGGGCACCGGCGGTTGACGCAGGCGCAGTGGCGGCAGGCCACCGAGTGGCCGCTGATCGTCGCCGCCGTCCTCTACACCGCCGGCTTCGCCTGGCAGGTGATCGAGGAACCGGTCGGCACGCTCGGGGCGGCCCTCGAGGTGGCGCTGTGGCTGCTGTGGGCGGTGTTCGCCGCCGACTACGTCGTCATGATCGTCACGGCACCAGACCGTCCCCGGTGGTTTATCCGCAACCTGCACGAGCTCCTCCTCGTCGTGCTGCCGATGTTCCGGCCCCTGCGGCTGCTGCGGTTGATCAGCGTCGCGATGATGCTCGAACGGCGGATCGGCCCGCGCATCCAGGGCCGCGTGTTCCTCTACGGCCTGTCCTCGGCGCTGCTCGTCGTGCTGATCGGCTCGATCGCCGTGCTCGACGCGGAGAAGCACGCCCCCGGCTCGACCATCACGACCTTCGGCGATGCCCTCTGGTGGGCCGTCGTCACCATCACGACCGCCGGGTACGGCGACCTGTACCCGGTGACCCTGATCGGCCGGCTGATCGCCGTCGGCCTGATGATCAGCGGGATCGCCGTCATCGGCCTCGTCACCGCGACCATGGCCTCGTGGCTGATGCAGCGCGTGGTCAGCGAGGAGATCGTCGAGGAGGTCGAGGACGAGCAGGCGCCGCTGCGGCGCGAGGTGGCGGCCCTGACCGAGCAGGTGGCCCGGCTCACGGCGCAGATCGAGCGGCTGACCGGCGACGGTGTGGGGAACGAGGTGTCGCCGCGTGCCCCGTCCGACGGGGCCGTGACGCCCGGATCGGTCAACCGGTCCGCGCCGGTCCGGGACAGGACGACACAGGCCCCCGGCTGACGCCGAGGGCCTGTGTTCGAAGTAGCGGTGCCGGGGCTCGATCCCGGGACCTCACGATTATGAGTCGTGCGCTCTGACCAACTGAGCTACACCGCCATTCACGGGAACGCCCGCGCCGCGTCTGCTGACGAACCTGCGCGGGCGTGAACCGTGAGAGCCCCGACCGGGAATCGATCCCGGGACCTCCATCTTACCAAGATGGCGCTCTACCACTGAGCTATCGGGGCAACGATCGACTACTTTACCAGCGCGAACACGCCGGACGAAATCGACGTCCGACGTGCTCGAGCGGGGGTCGTTGAGCGCGTGTTTCCGGGCGAGGAGGGCCCTCAGCCCTTGCGGTGGCGGGGCTTGTCGAAGCGCTTGCCGCCGCCGTTGTCGGGCCGGTCGCCGCGCTTGCGGTCAGCCCGGTCCTCGCGGCGTCGGAAGCCGTCGGCCTGCGCCGACCGGCCCGCGTGCCGGTTGCCGCCGCCACGCGGCCCGCGGTCGAGCTCCAGCTCGATCAGCTGGCCGCCGATCCGGGTCCGGGAGAGCGCCCGCATGGTCTGCTCGGGCAGCTCGGCCGGCAGCTCCACGAGGGAGTGGTCGGCCCGGATGTCGATGCCGCCGATGTCCGAGGAGTCGATGCCGCCCTCGTTGGCGATCGCACCGACGATCGAGCCGGGCATGACCCGCTGGCGACGGCCGACGGAGATCCGGTAGGTCGCCTTGCCGGCACCCGGGCCACGGCCGGAGGTCCGGCCCCGGTCCTTGCCGCCACGGGGGCCCTTCGCCGGCAGCGCCGGGAGCTCCTCCATCAGCAGCGGACGGCCACCCTGCGCCATGACGGCGAGCGCCGCGGCGACCTCGACCGCGTCGACGTCCTGCTCGCGCACGTACTCCTCGACGAGGTCGCGGAACACGCTGAGGTCCTCGGCCTGCCGGGTCCGGGTGATCTGCTCGGCGAAGCGCCCGATGCGGGTGCTGTTGACCGCGTCGACCGACGGCAGGGTCATCTGCTCGACGGGCTGGCGGGTGGCCCGCTCGATGGAGCGCAGCAGGTACTTCTCCCGCGGCGTCATGAACAGGATCGCGTCACCGGCGCGGCCGGCGCGGCCGGTGCGGCCGATGCGGTGCACGTAGGACTCGGTGTCGTGCGGGATGTCGTAGTTGATGACGAGGCTGATGCGCTCGACGTCCAGGCCACGGGCCGCGACGTCGGTGGCGACCAGGACGTCGACGTTGCCCGACCGCAGCGCGTCGACGGTGCGCTCGCGCTGGTTCTGGGGAATGTCACCGTTGATCGCGGCGGCGGTGAAGCCGCGGGCGGTCAGCTTGTCGGCGAGCTCCTCGGTGGCGAGCTTGGTGCGCACGAAGACGATGACGCCGTCGTACTGCTCGACCTCGAGGATGCGGGTGATCGCGTCGAGCTTGTGCGGGTTCATGACCTGCACGAACCGCTGCCGGATGTTGGCCCGCGTGGTGGTCTTCGCGGCGACCGTGATCTCCGCGGCGTTGTTCAGGTACTTCGCGGCGATCTTGCGGATGGCCGGCGGCATGGTGGCCGAGAACAGGGCGACCTGCTTCTCCGCCGGGGTGGAGGCCAGGATCGTCTCGACGTCCTCGGCGAAGCCCATCCGCAGCATCTCGTCGGCCTCGTCCAGGACCACGTACTGCAGTCCGGACAGGTCGAGCGAGCCCTTGCTGATGTGGTCGATGACGCGTCCCGGGGTACCGACGACGACCTGCGCGCCGCGGCGCAGGCCGGCCAGCTGCGGGCCGTACGGGGAGCCGCCGTAGACGGGCAGCACGGTGAACCCGTCGAGGTGGGAGGCGTAGGTGGAGAACGCCTCGGCCACCTGCAGGGCCAGCTCACGGGTCGGAGCGAGGACCAGCACCTGCGGGGTCGACGCCGGGCCGTGCACGTCGGCCAGCTCGGCCATCTTCGACAGGGCGGGCACGGCGAACGCGGCGGTCTTGCCGGTGCCGGTCTGGGCGAGGCCGACGACGTCGCGACCCTCGAGCAGGGCAGGGATGGTGGCGGCCTGGATGGGCGACGGGTTCTCGTAGCCGAGGTCGGTCAGCGCGGCCAGCACGCGGCCGTCGATGCCGAGGTCGGTGAAGCGGACCCGGTTCTCGTCGGTGTCGTCCTGAGCGGGATCGGTCTGGGCGGTGTCGGTCTGACTAACGTCGGTCTCGACGGGGGCCTCCGTGGCCGTGTCGGGGGTCGTGGCGGTCTCGGTGGTCGTGGTGTCCTCGGACATGGTCCTCATTCGTGAGCGCGGGAGAGCACCAGCCCGGTCTCGGGCGGCGTCGTCGTCTGGTGGTGGCGTTGACCCGGCTGGGCTCGGGAGCCAGTGCAGAGCCGGCACGCTGCCGGCGGGCTGATGGCCCGCGCATGTCCGACCTCGGAGGCCGGACGGGCGGGCATGTCCGCGGATCGAAGGTCCGGCACCAGGGAGGGAGGAACCGGGACGCGGGGACACGAGGAACGGGCGAACCGCCACGGGAACACCCCCAGTCTACAGGCCGCGGCCCCGCGTGGACCGTGAGACGTGTCTCGTCGCCGGCCGGGACGCCCACGTCCGCCGCCCGCCCCATGGCGACCGGACGCGGTGACCCGGCCGTATGCTGCCCGGGTGCGATCAACGAGCCGGGTGAGCCGGTGACGGCTGGGCGCGTCCTGACCGGGGCGGCCGTGCTGGCCGCCGCCCTGCTGGTGGTCACCGGCGCTCTGCCGGCCCGCGCCGCCCTGCAGCTGGCCGACCGCACCATTCCCGTGCTGGTGTTCGTCGCCGCCATGACGGTCGTGACGGAGCTGCTGGAGGCGGCCGGACTGTTCCATCGCGTGGCCGACGGCGTCGCCCGCCTCGCCCGCGGCCGCACGTTCGTGCTGTGGCTGCTGGTGGCCCTGCTCTGCATCGTGACGACGGCCCTCTTCTCCCTGGACACGACCGCCGTGCTGCTCACCCCCGTCGTCGTGGTCGTCGCCCGGGCGTGCGGCCTGCCGGTGCGGCCGTTCGCGCTGCTGTGCATCATGCTGGCCAACACGGCGTCGCTGTTCCTGCCGGTGTCCAATCTCACGAACCTGCTCGCGCAGCACCGGCTCGCCTGGTCCCCCGTGCAGTTCGTCGCCCAGGCCTGGTTTCCGGCGGTGGTCGCCTGTGCCGTGCCGATCGCGGTGCTCACGATCGTGCACCGCCGGGCGGTGACGGGAACGTACTCCGCGCCCGGGTCGCGGCCGTTCGCCGATCCCCTGCTGCTGCGCATCAGCCAGATCACCGTGGCCGTCCTGATGGTCGCCCTCGTCAGCGGCATGCCCGTGTGGATCCCCGCCGTCGCGGCCGCCACCGTCCTGCTGGTGGCCACCTCGCGCCGCACCCGGGTGATCCCGTCCCCGAGGCTGGTCCCCTGGCGGATCCTGCTGCTCACCAGCGCGCTCTTCGTCGCGGTCGAGACGGTGCACGCCCGCGGGTTCGACGCGGCCCTGCAGTCCGCGGCCTCCGGCGGGCGCGACGGCGGATCCCTCGCGCTGCTCGCCGCCCTCGCCGCCGTCTCCGCCAACGTCGCCAACAACCTGCCCGCCTACCTGCTGCTCGAACCCGCCGCCGGCGCGGACTCGGCCCGGCTGCTCGCCCTGCTGATCGGTGTGAACGTGGGACCGCTCATCACGCCCTGGGCGTCGCTGGCGACGATGCTCTGGCACCGCCGGCTCACGACCCTCGGGGAGCCGGTGAGCTGGGGCCGGTTCGCCGTCATCGGCACCGTGATCGCCGTCCTGACCGTCGCCGCCTGCGTGGCGGCACTCGTGCTGGTCCGCCCCGCCTGACGTCCGCCGGCGCTCTCCGGCGGCCGGCCGGACGCGTTCTGTCGGCGCACGGTGACACAATCGAGGACATGGCCCTGACCGTCCCCGCCTCCCCGACCGCCGCCGCGGAATCTCCGCGCGCGACCGGGACGGATGCGGTCGCCGGTGTCGTCCCGCGGGCGCTGGCCGACCGGGTGGTGCTCGAGCGGGTCATCACCGACGCGGCCCACGCCGACGGCGCGGCCGCGGCCGTCTTCCTGATCCCCGGCGCCTACGACCTGCGGGCGAGCCTGGGCATCCTCCAGCACGGCGTCCAGGACCCGAGCATGCAGCTGGACCCCGGTCGCGGTGCCGGCTGCTGGATGGCCTTCACGACGGCGAGCGGGCCCGCGTCGTTGCGGCTCGACGCGCGGACGGCCACCGGAGCGAACGCAGCCGGTGCCGGCGAGGGCCCCACCGTCCTCGTGCAGGCCCGCGCCTTCGGCCCCGGCGCGGCCGATGCCCTCGCCGCGGTGCCCGCCCTGCTCGGCGCGCACGACGACTGGGCCGGCCTGGACGACGAGAGCCTCAGCGACCAGCTCCCCCACTTCATCTCCCGCACCCGCCGCGCCCGCGTCGACGTGCGCCTGCCCACCGCAGGGCGGATGCTGGACTTCGCCGTCATCGCCGTGCTGGGCCAGAAGATCACGGGCCTCGAGGCCAAACGGGCCTGGCAGTACCTGGTGTCCCGGTTCGGCACCCCGGCGCCCGGCCCGGTCCCCACCGGTCTGACCGTGCCGCCGACGGGTGAGCAGTGGCGCCGGGTTCCGTCCTGGCACTGGCACCGCGCCGGGGTCGACAACAGCCGGTCCACCACGATCCTGCGCCTGGCGCAGCGGGCCAGCGCCGTCGAGCGCCTGGCGGCGCTCCCGTGCGGCCACGAGCTGGTGGCCAAGCTCACGTCGATCCCCGGCATCGGACCGTGGACCGCCGCTGAGACGACCCAGCGCACCCACGGCGACCCGGACGCCGTCAGCATCGGCGACTTCCACCTCGCCAAGGACGTCGGCTGGGCCTTCACGGGCGCCGCCGTCGACGACGCCGGCATGATGCAGATCCTCGAGCCGTGGACGGGCCACCGGCAGCGGGTCGTCCGGCTGATGTACCTCTCAGGCTTCCGTCGCCCCCGCTTCCACCCTCGACTCGCCCCGGCGGAGCACCGCTTCCACTGAGCGGACTCTCCCGGACCACCCCGGGCATGACGACGGCCCGGACGCCGAAGCGTCCGGGCCGTCTCAGTCGGTCGACCGGGGTGATGACCCGTCAGGCGAGGGGGCCGAGGTTGGCCGGGTCGTCCGAGGTTCCGGTCCGATGGGCGGTGCCGTCGGCGGACGGGGCACCGGCCTGCTGCTGCGCCTGGGCCTCGGCCTGCGCCTGCTGCTGTGCGACGGCGGCGTGGACCTCGTTCATGTCGAGGCCCTTGACGGCGGCGATCAGCTGGTCGAGGGAGCCCTTGTCGAGGGCGCCGGCCTGGTTGAAGACCATGACCTTCTCCCGGAACGCCATGAGCGTCGGGATCGACGTGATGCCGGCCGCGGCAGCCAGCTGCTGCTCCGCCTCGGTGTCCACCTTCCCGAACACGATGTCCTGGTTCTCGGTGGAGGCGGCGTCGAACACGGGCGCGAACTGCTTGCACGGGCCGCACCAGTCGGCCCAGAAGTCCAGCAGCACGATGTCGTTGCCCTCGATGGTCTCGGCGAGCGTGTCGTTCGTGACGGTGACGGTACTCATGGGTTTCACGCTAGCGGCCACGGCCCGTCGTGGCCAACGGTGTTCGCTGACCGGTGAGTGACGCGGCGAGTGCCCGGGCGGGCCAGCCGGCCGGTCAGCGGGGGTCGTCGCGCAGGTTGACGAGGCGTTCCAGTGCCGGGACGGATCGGCGCAGGGCCTCGCGGTCCTCGGCGTCGAGGCGGTCCAGCCGCCGCGCGAGGTAGGCGTTACGGCTCGCATTCACGCCGTCGAGGGTAGCGCGGCCCGTGTCCGTCAGCCGGACGAGCACCGCTCGCGCGTCCTCGGGGTCGGCGGCCCGGGCGACCATGCCGGCCTTCTCCAGCCTGCTGACAAGGTCGGTGGCGCTGGGGACCTTGATCCCGGCGCGGGCGGCGATGCCGCTCATGCGCAGGGGCGCCTCCGCCAGCATGTTGAGCAGTCCCACCTGGGCCGTGGACCAGTCGCCGTCCGCGTCGAGCCCGCGCATCAGGTAGACCGCGTGCCGCAACCCCTGCCGCAGGTCGTCGGCCAGGTCCATCCGGTCGGCCGGCAGCGCGGCGTCGTGCGGTGAGTCCTCGGACTTCCGTGGTTCGGCCATGGCGTGGGCACCTGTCTCTCGATGAGGGGCACGGTTGCTGCGAGCGACCCCGGATACACGACGACCCCCGATCACAGCGATCGAGGGTCGTGGTGGCGAGGGTGGCAGGTGAGGGATTCGAACCCCCGTAGGCAATGCCAGCTGATTTACAGTCAGCCCCCTTTGGCCGCTCGGGTAACCTGCCTCGCGCGCCCATCCGGTGGTGGGCCGCTCTCCTCGAGGGAGAGCAATAGAACAATACAAGGCGGAACCGGGTTTGGCCGAATCGGGACGACGGGCGCCGGGTCAGACGCCGTGATGGCTGAGGCGGGCCAGCTGCTGCTCGAAGCGATCGGCCTGCTCCTGGGTCACCTGCCCGAAGCGGACTGCCCTGCTGAGCTCGTCGTGCACGCCCGGCAGGACCGGTATCCGCCGGCGTAGGGGTCCGTCCAGTTCGCCGGGACCGGGGTCCGGGCCGGGCAGGTCGTCGTTCATCATCACTCCATCGTGTTGATCGTGCGTGAGCAGGCTATGAGCGGTGGCTTGGTGGTGGCTGAGAGTCGAGCCACGAACCGGTAACGGCCGCACTACGCTGGTGGGCGGACCCATCCCGTCAACCGCAGGAGTGCACCATGGCTTCCGAGTCCTCGTTCGACGTCGTCAGCAAGGTCGACAAGCAGGAGGTCGCCAACGCGCTGAACCAGGCGCAGAAGGAGATCGCCCAGCGGTACGACTTCAAGGGCGTCGGTGCCGAGATCGACTTCAGCGGCGAGAAGATCCTCATGAAGGCCAACGCCGAGGAGCGCGTCAAGGCGGTGCTGGACGTCTTCGAGTCGAAGCTGGTCAAGCGGGGCATCTCCCTGAAGTCGCTCGACGCCGGCGACCCGTTCGCGTCCGGGAAGGAGTACCGGATCGAGGCGTCCATCAAGGAGGGCATCGCGCAGGACGCGGCGAAGAAGATCACCAAGCTGATCCGCGACGAGGGCCCCAAGGGGACGAAGGCGCAGATCCAGGGCGACGAGCTGCGGGTCTCCTCCAAGTCCCGCGACGACCTGCAGTCCGTGATCGCGCTGCTCAAGGGCGCCGACCTCGACGTCGACCTGCAGTTCATCAACTACCGCTGACCCACGGGTCCACCGGTCCTGCACGCGGAACCGCGCGACGGCGTGATCCGCACCTCACAGGGCGCCCGTCGAGGCGACACAGACGCGGCACAGCCGCGGCTCCGATCGTGGAGGCATGGATACCTCCCGACTCCCCATCACCGATGCACCGTCCTCGGGTCACCTCCCGCCCCGCCCCGATCTCTCGGCCTCTGATCGTTCGGCCCCTGATCGCTCGGCCTCTGGCCGCGTCCGCTCCCGCAACCGCGCCCTCTTCGCCCGCCGGGTCGTGACGCTCGCGGTCGGCGCCGGCTCGATCGCCACCGCCGCGACCCTCACGGCCGTCTGGGCGCAGGACGCCGTCGCGACCCCGTCATCGTCCGTCTCGTCCACGACCTCCGGCACCTCGAACTCGAGCGGATCGGGCAGCAGCACCGGCAGCGACGGATCGAGCAGCACCGGATCCGGCAGCAGCAGCAGCAGCTCCTCCAACAGCGGCAGCTCCAGCGGGTCCTGGGCCGGCCAGGCGCCGCAGTCCGGCGGCAGCGGCGCCCAGGGCTCGACGGGCGGCTCCTGATGGACACCGTCGAGACGCCGGACGCGCCCGAGGCGAACCCCGAGAGCAGTCCCGAGGCCGAGCCCGTGGCAGATGTAGCCGCCGTCCACGTCGGCGCCGCCCGCTGGGAGGCCATCGGCACCACCTGCCGGGTGCACACCACGGACCCGGGCGCCGTCGTCGAGGCCCGCCGCCTCGTCTCCGCCCAGCTGACCGAGCTGGACGTCGCCTGCTCCCGCTTCCGTCACGACTCCGAGCTGACCCAGCTGCCGCACGGCCGCTGGGTCGAGGTCTCCCCTGTCCTCTTCTCGCTCATCGAGGCGGCCCGGCTCACGGCGCAGCGCACGGACGGCGCCGTGGACCCCACGATCGCCACGGCCATGGACGCCGCCGGGTACGACCGCGACCTCGACGCCGTCCAGAAGCGAGTGCCCGAGCACCGCGAGCCGGTGCCCGCCCCCGGCTGGTTCCGGGTGATGACGGACGCCGCCTCCTCCCGCGTCCTGCTGCCCCACCGCGTCGAGCTCGACCTCGGCTCCAGCGCCAAGGCGTGGGCCGCCGACCGTGCCGCCACGACTGCCGCCGCGAAGCTCGGCTGCGGCGTCCTCGTCAACCTCGGCGGCGACCTGCGCGCGGCCGGAGCCGCCCCGGCGGGCGGATGGCAGCTCACGGTCGACGACGGCCTGCCCGGTCCCGGACCGGCCATCACCATCACCGCGGGGGGTCTGGCCAGCTCCTCGACCGCCCGCCGGACGTGGCAGGTCCGCGAGCGCGACGGTGAACTGCGCCGGCTGCACCACATCCTCGACCCGCGTACCGGTGAACCGGCACCGCGCACCTGGCGGCTCGTCAGCGCCACCGCCCCCACCTGCCTGACGGCGAACGCCGCCACGACCGCCGCCGTCGTGCTCGGGGCGGCGGCCCCCGCCTGGCTCGAGGCCCGCGGGATCCATGCCCGGCTGGTGAGCGAGGGCCCGGACGGCGAGCGCCTCGTGCGGACCACGGGCGACTGGCCCGCGACGACGACGACCGGGCGGCCCGACGCCGCAGTGCTTGACGCCACAGGGCCCGACGTTGCCGCGGCCGAGACGACGGACGGGCGAGTCGCGTCGTGACCGAGATCCTGTGGGCTCTCTCCCGCTCGACTGGCCTGCTCGCCCTCGTCCTGTTCACGGCGGCCCTGATCTGCGGCGCCCTCGTGTCCGGCCGCGCCGGCCGCGGGCGCGCCGCGTCCCTGCTGCCCGCAGGACTGCACCGCACGCTCTCCCTGCTCGCCGTCGCGTTCCTCGCCACGCACATCGTCAGCGCCGTCGTCGAGGGCTACGTCGACATCGGCTGGCTCGCCACGGTCGTGCCGTTCACCTCCGGGTGGAACCCTCTCGGCGTCGGCCTCGGCACCCTCGCCGTCGACCTGCTGCTCGCCATCACCCTGACGACGGCGTTCCGGCACCGGCTCTCCCCCCGCGTCTGGCGGGCCGTGCACCTGAGCGCCTACGCGATGTGGCCCATCGCCCTCGTCCACACGGTCGCGACTAGCAGCGTCGACGTCGGCCTCGCCTGGACGGTGAGCCTCGCCTGCCTTGCCGCCGGCACCGGCGCGCTGATCTGGCGCGTCCGCCGTCCCGACCACGACGCCGCCGCCCGGCGGCTCGCCCCCTCCGATTCCTGGCGGTGATCCCGTGACCCTGCTCGACCCCCACGTCACCGGCGGCGCCCTGCCCGACGTGACCACCCTCCCCCGCGGCACCGGGCACCTGCCCCGCCTGCTGCGCCTGCTCGCCGACGCCGGCCTCACCGGGCGCGGAGGCGGCGGCTTCCCCGCGGCGGCGAAGCTCCGCTCGCTGACCACCGCGCCCGTGCGCCTCATCGTCAACGCGTGCGAGTCCGAGCCGTGGGTCTACAAGGACGAGGTGCTGCTGCAGCGCCGTCCCGACCTCGTCCTCGGCGGCGCCGCCCTGATCGCCGAGGCCGTCGGCGCCCACGAGCTCGTCCTCGCGGCGAGCCGGGAAACGGCGACGCTGGACCGATTGCGGCGGCTCGTCGCCACGACGCCGGGTCTGTACCGCCGGGTGCGGGTGCTCGACGTGCCGCACCACTACGTCTCGAGCGAGGCGAGTGCCCTCGCCTCCTTCGCCGCCGGCGGACCCGCGCGGCCCGCCTTCCACGTCGGCCCGATGACGCGGGCGGATCATCCGGGTGGTCCCGTGCTCGTGCTGAACGTCGAGACGGTCGCCCAGGCCGCGGCGGTGTGGGCGTCCGACGGCGCCACCGCACCCACACGGCTGCTCACGCTCTCCGGGGACGTGCATCGGCCCGGCGTCGTCGAGGTGGACGACGCCACGCGCCTGACGGACGTGCTGGACCGGGCCGACGGACCCGTCGTCACGCCCCGCGCGGTCCTGTTAGGCGGCCTTGGCGGCACCTGGGTCTCCTGGGCGGACGCCCAGCACCTGAGCCTGGACGCGGCCGGGCTGCGACGCGTCGGGGCCTCGTTCGGCGCCGGCCTCGTGCACGTACTGGGGGCCGACGTGTGCCCGCACCCGGTGGTCGGCGAGATCCTCGACGCCCTGGCCGGGCAGAGCGCCGGGCAGTGCGGGCCGTGCATGTTCGGGCTTCCCTCGATCGCCACGGACTGGCACGCCGCCGGCGGCGGACCCGGCGCGGCAGCGGCCCGGGAGCGGCTGGCGCGTCGGCTGCCGGTGATCGCCGGGCGCGGGGCGTGCCGGCATCCCGACGGTGCGGTGCGCCAGGCGGCCTCGGCGCTCGCCGTGTTCGGGGAGCACCTGGCGCAGCACGCCGCGGGTCACTGCGACGCGCACGACGCCGTCGAGCCACTCGTCGGAGTCGGAGCCGGAACCGGCACAGGGACCGGCACCGGCGAGCTCGAGGTGGCGTCGTGAGCAGCGCGCTGCCGCTGCCGGACAGCGTGTACGTCGACCCGACCGCCTGCGCGGCGCACGGCCTGTGCGCGGCGTGGCTGCCCGAACGGATCACCCTCGACGAGTGGGGCTACCCGTGCGTCGACGGCACCCCGCTCGACCCCGCCACCCTGCGCCGCGCCGAGCAGGCCGCGGCGGAGTGCCCGGTCCGGGCGTTCCGCGTGGCCGTCGCACCGTCACGGCCCGCCATGCGCTGACCCGGGGCTGCCCCCGAGGCCACGTCGTCACTGCACCGTCCCGAGTGCGCCGTCGCGTCCGATCCCCGCGTAACGTTGGGGAGCATCATCATCGGAACGGACACACAGCGGGAGCGGTCATGAGCCTCATGAGGACCAAATCGATCGAGCAATCGATCCGGGACTCCGACGAACCCGGGCACGACCTCAAACGTTCCCTGGGCGCCTGGGACCTGGCCATCATGGGCGTCGCCGTGGCGGTCGGCGCCGGCATCTTCTCGGTCGGCGCGAAGGCCGCCGCGAACTTCGCCGGCCCGGCGGTGAGCGTCTCCTTCGTCCTCGCCGCGGTCACGTGCGGCCTGGCGATCATGTGCTACGCCGAGTTCGCCTCGACCATCCCGGTCGCGGGCAGCGCCTACACCTACACGTACGCCACGCTCGGCGAGCTGCTCGCCTGGATCATCGGCTGGGACCTCATCCTCGAGCTGCTGGCCGCGGGCGCGGTGATCGCCAAGTACTGGGGCATCTACCTCTCCAACGTCTTCAGCCTGTTCCACGTCGACGTGCCGACCACCCTGCATTTCGGGCCGGTGGCCTTCGACTGGGGCCCGTTCGTCATCGTCGCGATCTTCACCGTCCTGCTGATCCTCGGCACCAAGCTCTCCACGATGGTCAACAACGTGTTCACCATCATCAAGGTGGGCATCGTCCTCTTCGTCATCATCGTCGGCTTCACCTTCGTCAAGGCGGAGAACTTCACGCCGTTCGTGCCGCCCGCCCAGCCGCCCGCCGGTGGTGGCAGCGTTCTGACCCAGTCCTTCCTCTCGTTCCTGACCGGGTCCGCGCCGGCCCAGTACGGCGTCTTCGGCATCTTCTCCGGCGCAGCACTCGTGTTCTTCGCCTTCATCGGGTTCGACGTCGTCGCCACCTCGGCCGAGGAGGTCAAGAACCCGCAGAAGAACCTGCCGCGCGGCATCTTCGGCGGCCTGATCCTCGTCAGCATCCTCTACATCCTCACGACGCTCGCTCTGACCGGCATGGCCTCCTACAAGGACCTGGCGAAGGCCGAGAGCCCGTCCCTGGCGACGGCGTTCGTGCAGGTGGGGGCCCCCTGGGCCGCGCAGGTCATCTCGGTGGGCATCCTCATCGGCCTGACCACCGTCATCATGGTGCTGCTGATGGGCCTGGCCCGTGTGCTGCTCGCGCTCAGCCGGGACGGCCTGCTGCCCCGCTGGCTCTCGGCGACCTCCGCGAAGCACAAGACGCCGGCGCGGCTGCAGCTGATCTGCGGTGCCGCCGTCGCGCTGATCGCGGCCCTGACGGACGTCTCCTGGCTCGAGGAGATGATCAACATCGGCACGCTCTCGGCGTTCGTGCTCGTGAGCGTCGGCGTCGTCGTCCTGCGCAGGAAGCGGCCGGAGCTGCCGCGCGGCTACCGGGTGCCCTGGTCGCCCGTGCTGCCCATCATCGCGGCCGTGCTGTGCTTCTACCTGATGCTCAACCTGACGGTCGAGTCCTGGATCCGATTCGTCGTCTGGCTGCTCATCGGCTTCGTCATCTACTTCTCCTACGGACGGCGCCACGCCCGCGTCGGGCTGATGAACGACCCGGTGCGCAGCCGCCTCGCCGACACCGAGCGCCGCTGACGCCGCCCGCCTCAGCGGAACGCATACCGGCAACGACGAAGGGCCCCGCACCGGGTGGTGCGGGGCCCTTCGTGCATCCGGAAGCGCTGCGGTCAGCGGCGGCCGGCCATCCGCTCGAGGCGCTCGACGCGGGCGTCCATCGGCGGGTGGGAGGCGAACAGACCGGCGACGCCGGCGCCGGCGCGGCGGAACGGGTTGGCGATCATCAGGTGGGAGGTGTTGACCAGCTTCTGGTCCTGCGGCAGCGGCGCCTGCTGCGTCCCGGTCTGCAGCTTCCGCAGCGCGGACGCGAGGGCGAGCGGGTCGTTGGTCAGCGTCGAACCGTCCTCGTCGGCGTCGAACTCGCGGGTACGGCTGATGGCGGACTGCACGACCATCGCCGCGATGGGGGCGAGCAGCGACGTGGCGAGCACGGCGAGGATGTTGCCCCCGTTCCGGTCCCGGCCGCCGCCGAAGAAGAGGGCGAACTGGGCGAGCGAGGTGATGACGCCGGCGATCGCGGCGGCCACCGACGAGGTGAGGATGTCGCGGTTGTACACGTGCATCAGCTCGTGGCCGAGCACGCCGCGCAACTCCCGCTCGTTGAGCAGGCCGAGGATGCCCTCGGTGCAGCACACGGCCGCGTTCTGCGGGTTGCGGCCCGTGGCGAAGGCGTTGGGCGCCGTTGTCGGGGAGACGTAGAGCCGCGGCATCGGCTGGTTCGCGCGGGCGGAGAGCTCGCGGACGATCCGGTACATGCCGGGCTGCTGCGCCTCGGTGACCGGGTAGGCCTGCATCGAACGCAGGGCGATCTTGTCGCTGTTCCAGTAGCCGTACGCGGTCGTCCCGAGGCCGATCAGCAGGAAGATCCAGAGGAAGCCGCTGTTCCGCGTGCCGACGGACAGGGCGCCGCCGATCAGGAGCAGCAGTCCCATCATGCCGCCGAGCAGCAGCGTGGTCTTGAGGCCGTTGTGGTGGTTGTGCACGGTTCATCCTGCGTCGTGGGGCCGGGTCGTCACCCGAGGTCGGTACTGGGATCAACGATGACACGCCGGCACCTGTTCCGCACCGGGCATGTTCCCGGCGCGCGTCCAGCGAGCACTCGGACGGGCCACGAAACTTAGGTTGCCTAAGTTATAGTGTTCCTATGCAGATGAACGCCGACGCCGCCGGCCGCCTGTCGATCGCCCTGGAACGGCTGGTCCGCTCCCTGCGCACCGCGGCGGTGGACGAGGCGCTGTCGCCGTCGGCAGCCGCCGTCCTGAGCCGGCTCGACGCCGACGGCCCCGACGGCATCACCGGCCTGGCCCGCGCGGAACGGGTCAGCCAACCGTCGATGACGCAGCTGGTGGCCCGCCTGGTCGCGGACGACCTGGTCGCGCGCGAGCCCTCGATCCAGGACCGCCGCAGCGTGGTCGTGAGCCTGACCCCCGCGGGGCGGCTCGCCCTCGACGAGCGCCGACAGCGTCGAGCCGCACGTCTGCTCGACGCGCTCGAGCGGCTCGACGCTCAGGCGCGTGACGACGTCGCGTCGTCCCTGACCGCGATCGAACACCTGGCCGGCGTGCTGGCCCAGACCCCCGGGAGGACACGATGAACCACCCCACGACGACGAGCACGACCGCCGGGGGCGGCCTGCTCAAGCAACCCCGGGCCGTGTGGTCGGTCGCCTTCGCCTGCGTCATCTCCTTCATGGGCATCGGACTCGTCGACCCGATCCTGCCCGCCCTGTCATCGGGGCTGAAGGCCAGCCCCGCGCAGGTGTCCCTCCTGTTCACCAGCTACCTCGTCGTCACGGCCGTGGCGATGCTGGGCGTCGGCTGGGTCTCCAGCCGCATCGGGTCCAAGTGGGCCCTCGTCGTCGGACTGGCCCTGATCGTCGTGTTCGCCGCTCTCGCGGGTTCGGCCGGCTCCATCGACGGGATCATCGCCTTCCGTGGCGGCTGGGGCCTGGGCAACGCCCTCTTCATCGCCACGAGCCTCGCCGTGATCGTCGCGTCCGCGAGCGGCGGATTCTCCGGCGCGATCATCCTCTACGAGGCGGCACTCGGGCTCGGCATCGCGGCAGGCCCCCTCATCGGCGGCCTGCTCGGCCACATCAGCTGGCGCGGCCCGTTCTACGGCGTCGCCGTCCTCATGGGCATCGCCCTCGTGGCCACCCTGCTCTTCATCCCGAAGCTGCCGAAGCCCGCGCAGAAGATCTCCCTCGGCGCCCCCATCGCCGCCCTGCGGCACCGCGGCCTGCTGACCATGGGCATTGTGGCCCTGCTGTACAACTGGGGCTTCTTCACGATGCTCGGCTACGCGCCCTACCCCATGCACCTGGAGGCGCTCCAGCTCGGCTTCGTCTTCACCGGGTGGGGCCTGCTCGTGGCCGCCTTCGCCGTGTTCTTCGCACCGCGCCTGCAGCGCCGTTTCGGGACGGCGGCCGTGCTCTACGCCAACCTGTTCGTCCTCGGCCTGCTGCTCGTCGCGATCGCCGTCGGGGTCGCGACGCCGGCCGTGGTGATCGTCGCGGTGATCCTCTCGGGTGCCTGCATCGGCATCAACAACACCCTGACCACCCAGGCCGTCATGCTCGTGGCCCCGGTGGAGCGCTCCGTCGCCTCCTCGGCCTACGGTTTCCTGCGCTTCATCGGCGGCGGCCTCGCACCGTTCGTCGCCGGCAAGGTCGCCGAGTCCTTCGGACCGGCCGCGGCCTTCGGCCTCGGCGCCGCGGCCTTCCTCATCGCGATCCCCGTCCTGGCCAGCGGCCACCGGCTCGTCACCGCGGCCGAGCAGTCCGCGGGGCAGGGACACGCGCCGACCCAGCTGCCGGCCGAGCAGCCCGCCGAGCAGGCATCGGGCCGGACCGAGGCGACCGTGCGCGTGACGCCGATCGAGGCCGGACCGCACGCGTCGGGCGAAGCCGTGCTCGCGGCCGTCGACGCCGGCCCGTCCGCGGACGCGATCATCGACGAGGCGTGCCGGATCGCCGCCGACCGGGACCTGCCCGTGGAGGTCGTGCACGTCCGGGAGACCGACGTCGTCAGCGGGGAGAGCATCACCCCGGAGTCCGGGGACGAGGCGGACCGCGTGCTCGCTCGGCAGCTGCAGCGCGTCCGTGACGCCGGGCGACCGGTGCGGGCCACCCTGCTGACGAGCGTGGGCGACCACGCCGAGATCAGTGTCGTGCTCGCCGGGCACGCCCGCGAGGTCGGCGCCCACACCGTCGTCGTCGGCCGCTCCCACCACGGCCCCCTCGCGCACCTGACCGACGCGGACCTCGTGACCCTGCTGACCGCGGACACCGAGGCGGACGTCGTCGTCGCGAGCTGACCGCGCGATCGGCGCGCGCCGGCCTCAGGCCGTGGGGTGGCGCGCGTCGTAGCGGCGGAAGCCGGGCTGCCGCCAGGCCATCACCCCGGT
This sequence comes from Tersicoccus mangrovi, assembly GCF_036881825.1. Lineage (NCBI taxonomy): Bacteria > Bacillati > Actinomycetota > Actinomycetes > Micrococcales > Micrococcaceae > Tersicoccus > Tersicoccus mangrovi. The sequence goes on from NZ_JBAJMW010000001.1 coordinate 320,846, forward strand.
CAGGGCGATGCACAGCATGCCGCCGAGGAACAGCACGGTGCCCTCGGAGAAGAGCGTCGTCGCCCCGCCGGCCACGGCGTCGCCGATCCGCGGGCCTCCCGCCACGACGACGACGAAGACGCCGGAGAGCCGGCCGCGCAGGTGGTCCGGCGCGGCGCTCTGCAGGATGGTGGACCGGAAGACGGAGCTGATCGAGTCCGCCACCCCGGCGGCGGTGCAGGCGAGCAGGGCGGGCACGACCCACAGCGAGACGACGCCGTCCGTGTCCCGGCCGGCAGCCAGCACGGTCAGGCCGAGCGCGCCGATGCACAGTCCCCACGCGGCGACCGACCAGAGCACGGCCAGCCCCTGCCGCCGGACCGCGCCGAGCGGTCCCGAGAAGAGGCCGGCGAGGAAGGACCCGAGGGCGATGGCGGCCAGCAGGGCGCCGGCCGTCGCCTCCCCGCCGCCGAGGGCCAGGGCGCCGATCGCGGGGATGAGCGCGCGCGGCGCGGCGGTGATCATGGCGATCAGGTCGATGACGAAGGTCCCGCGCACGTTGGGCCGGGTGGCCAGGAACGCGAACCCCTCCAGCACCGAGCGCAGGCCGGGCGTGCCGGTGGCGCCGACGGGCCGGAGCGGCGGCAGCGTCGCCAGGCCCCACCACGCGAAGGCGAAGGAGAGCACGTCGAGCGTGTAGGTCCAGCCGTAACCGACGCCCGCTACGAGCAGGCCGCCGACCATGGGCCCGATCATGGCCGCCATCGTGAAGGTGATCATGCCGAGCGCGTTGGCGGCCGGCAGCAGCTCCTTGCCGACGAGCTGCGGGATGATCGCGCTGCGCGTGGGCTGGTTGACGGCGGTGCCGGCACTGTTCAGCGCCACCAGCACGTACAGCACCCAGACCTGGTTCCAGCCGGCCCAGGCCTGGATCGCGAGCCCGGCACTGGAGGCCCACATGACGCCGGCGGAGATCAGCGCGACGCGCCGCCGGTCGTGCACGTCGGCGATGGAGCCGCCGTACAGGCCGAACACGATCAGCGGCACGAGGGCGAAGATGCCCAGGATGCCGACGTAGAGGCTCTCCCCCGTGACGGCGAACACCTGCAGGCTGACCGCGACCAGCGCGATGTTGCTGCCCATCGCCGAGAGGGACATCCCGGTCCACATCCGCCGGTACGCGCTGCTGCGTCGCAGGGGCGTCAGATCGGCGAGAAGGCGGGGCACCGGTCCAGCCTACGACCGGGTTCACGGCTCCCGCCCACGTCACGGCGTCGTCCGGCGTTCATCGTCCGTTGATCGGTCGTTGTTGTGAGTCATTCAGAAAAAGTGTTTGACTGGTCGCAATGGACACGACAGCGACCCTGCACGCGCAGCCGGACTGGCCGGCGCAGCTGCGGGCGCACACCCTGCGGGTCACCCGGCCACGCACCCACGTGCTGCAGGCCGTCCACGAGCACCCGCACGCGAGCGCCGACGAAGTGCACCGGGCGGTGCGCGCCCTGCTGCCGGAGATCACCGTGCAGTCGGTCTACGTCGTGCTCGCCGATCTCGACCGGTACGGCCTGATCCGCCGGATCGACGTGCCCGCCTCCCCCGCCCGGTACGAGACCCGCACCGGCGACAACCATCACCACGCCCAGTGCGTCCGATGCCACCGCATCGTCGACGTCGACTGCATCGTCGGATCCGCGCCCTGCCTCACCCCGGGCGACGCGGCCGGCATGACGATACTTTCCGCCGATGTCCTGTTCCGGGCCATCTGCGCGGATTGCCGGGAGAGCGGCCCGGACAGCATCATCCCCCCACCGTTGCACGACACGACCCAGGAGTGAGCATGACGACCACACCCCGTCAGACGGGATCCTTCACCACGACCAACGGCGGCGCCCCCGTCGCCAGCGACAACGAGTCGCTGACCGTCGGCGCCGACGGCCCGGTGGTCCTGCACGACCACTACCTCGTCGAGAAGCTCGCCCAGTTCAACCGCGAGCGCGTGCCCGAGCGCGTCGTCCACGCCAAGGGCGGTGGCGCGTTCGGCGTCTTCAGGACCACCGAGGACGTCTCGCAGTACACCCGCGCCGCGCTGTTCCAGCCGGGCGTGGAGACCGAGATGCTGGCGCGTTTCTCCACGGTCGCCGGCGAGCAGGGCTCCCCCGACACGTGGCGCGACCCCCGCGGCTTCGCGCTGAAGTTCTACACCACCGAGGGCAACTACGACCTCGTCGGCAACAACACCCCGGTGTTCTTCATCAAGGACGGGATCAAGTTCCCCGACTTCATCCACTCGCAGAAGCGCCTCCCGGGCTCCGGCATGCGGGACAACGACATGCAGTGGGACTTCTGGTCGCTGCGCCCCGAGTCCTCGCACCAGGTGACCTGGCTGATGGGTGACCGCGGTATCCCGAAGAGCTGGCGGAACATGGACGGCTTCGGCTCGCACACCTACCAGTGGACGAACGCCGCCGGCGAGCGGTTCTGGGTCAAGTACCACTTCCAGACGGACCAGGGCAACGAGTACCTGACCGCTGACGAGGCCGAGCGCCTGGCCGGCGTCGACGCCGACTTCCACCGCCGCGACCTGTTCGAGGCGATCGAGCGCGGCGACCACCCCTCGTGGACCCTGTCCGTGCAGGTCATGCCGTACGAGGACGCCAAGACCTACCGGTTCAACCCGTTCGACCTGACCAAGGTGTGGCCGCACGCCGACTACCCGCTGATCAAGGTCGGCACCATGACCCTGAACCGGAACCCGGAGAACTTCCACGCGCAGATCGAGCAGTCTTCGTTCGAGCCGTCGAACTTCGTGCCCGGCATCTCCACCAGCCCGGACAAGATGCTGCTGGCCCGCATCTTCTCCTACGCAGATGCCCACCGGTACCGGATCGGCGCGAACTACCAGGACCTGCCGGTCAACTACCCGAAGAACGCGCAGGTGAACTCCTACTCCAAGGAGGGCCCGATGCGGTACACGTTCAACGCGCCGGACGTCCCCGTCTACGCGCCGAACACCTTCGGCGGCCCGCACGCCGACCCGGAGCGGGCGGCGGAGTCCAACGGCTGGGACGCCGACGGCGACCTGGTGCGTGCGGCGGCGACGCTGCACCCCGAGGACGACGACGTGACGCAGCCGCGGAATCTCTTCCGCAACGTGCTCGACGACGCCGCTCGTGAGCGCCTCGTCGGCAACATCGCCGGACACATCGCCGGCGTGCGCAGCGACGAGATCCGGGAGCGGGCCTTCCAGTACTGGGAGAACATCGACAGCGAACTCGGCTCTCGTGTGCGGAACGCCTACGCCGAGGCGCAGGCCGAGCAGGATCAGCCGGTCGCCACCGTCTGATCGCCCGTCACCGCAGGTCAGCGGGGAGCCCGTCCGGACACCGTCCGGGCGGGCTCTTCGCGTGTCCGGCCAGGGTGGATTTCGACACGGAGGTGGTTTGTGATTCACCGACGGGGCTGCCATACTGGACAAAGAGGCGACTCGCGAAGATATCCCCCATCTCTCGCTGAGAGCCTCGTCAGCCGGCCGGACTGGTCACCTATCCCCCCACTGGTAATCAGCCCGGCTGGCGCCTAACGTTCCGGATGCCCGGTGGCGCGAGACGAAGGTCCGCCCCGGGCATTCGTCGTATTCGGGACCGTTCGCATGCGGCCGCGCGTCCCCTCCTCGTCGGCGCCGGTCGTCATCGCTCGCCGAGGAGCGACGCGGTGATGGTCGGCGCGACGGTCACGGTGAACGGAGGCTCCGACGAGGCGCTGGCTGTGCTCGTCGGGTGCGCGCTCGCGGTGGACGACGGCTGCGCCGGCAGGGTCCCGCGCGCGGTCGCGCCGTCACGCGGATCGGTCAACACCCATGGAATCGCCGGGACCGTGCGCGGTTCCGGAACGGCGGACACCCGGAGCGCCACGAGGTCGACGGTCACGGCGCTCCGCCCGGCGGGCATGTCGACCGTCATGGTGGTCATCAGGGTCGGCGGCGTCGCTCCGGTGTCGGCCTCGAGCAGCGAGCGCGCCTGCTCCGCCGTCAGACGATCGCCGTTGGCGTCGGCACTCGCGCCGGCACCGGCGCTCGCGGTGACCGTGGGCTCCGGCGAGACGGTCACGGTGGATGCCGACGACGTCGGGGCCGGGCTCAGGGTGGTCGTGGCTCCGTCGGTGGAGGTGCTGGACGGGGACGCGGGGCGTCGGATCACCAGCCAGCCCGCCTGGGACCGGAACTGCAGGGTCAGGCGGCGGTCCGTGTCGGCGACCGGGGCGGTGACGGTGACCCGGGCGCTCGCGACACCGTCGATCGGTCCTGGGGCCCAGAAGCGGCCGTCGACCTCGACCGGCGTGACGCCGAGGGTGGGCGCGGTCGGCGTCGTCGTGGGCGATCCGGTCGGCGACGGCGACGTCGGGGGCGCGCTCGTGGGGGGCGCAGTCGTGGGCGGCGCAGTCGTCGGGGGCGCGCTCGTGGGCGGAACTGTGGTGGGCGGCACGCTCGTCGGAGGCACCGACGTCGGCGGCACGCTCGTCGGGGGCACCGACGTCGGCGGCACGCTCGTCGGCGGAGCTGTGGTGGGCGGCACGCTCGTCGGCGGAGCGGACGTCGGAGGCACCGACGTCGGCGGGGCGGACGTCGGCGGGGCGGACGTCGGCGGCACGCTCGTCGAGGGCACCGACGACGTGGCCTGCGGCGTGCTCGGTCCTGGCGTCGGCGAGGACGGGACCAGCGAGGGCGCCACGGGACCCACGGGACCCACGGGACCCACGGGCGGGATCACGCCCGGGTCGGCCGGCCCGGCCGCGCCGTTCCCGGCGCCGTCCCCGCTGCTGCCGGGGAAACCGGGGACGACGCCCGCCTGCGGCTGCTCACCCGGCAGCCCGGCGCCCTGGCCTGCCCCGGACCCGTCCGGAGCCCACACCCCCGCTCCGGGCCGGGAGACGTCACCGGTGAATCCGGAGCCGTATCCGTCGCCACCGGCCCCGTATTCGCCCGCTCCGCCTCCCCCGTAGCCGGCGCCTCCACCGCTCGACGGCCACGCCTGACCCGAGACCCTCACTCCCGGCACCGGAGGGCCGGATGCGGCGCCCGCGACGACGCCGGCTCCGCCGGGGAGCAGGCCCGAGCCGCCCAGCAGGCCACCCGCCGAGCCCCCCGCGGGGCCGGGTGCTGCGGCAGCGAGTGTCGCCGCCGGCGCCGGCTCGGCCGTCACCAGCCGGCCGGCCCCGATGCCGACGGCCACCCCGACCACGACGACCGTCGCCGTCACCGCCGCGGTGCCGGCACCCCCGGGAGCGAAGGCGGCCAGCCCCCAGCGGCCCGCCCGGGCCGTGGGCGCCACCGCCGTCCCGATGCCGAGGGCGGCGAGCAGGCCGGGTCCGGTCGAGGGGGCGGCCGCCAGGGGCAGGTAGGCGGCCCGCAACCCGCGCTTGACGTCGCGCAGGTGCAGGACCGCCGCGGAACAGGTCAGGCAGCTCTCGACGTGGGCGCGCGTGCTGGCCAGCGCCGGCCCGCGCAGCCGACCGGCGGCGTAGGCGGCGAGCGACGGCCCGACGGCGGCGCACTGGTGGTCGCCGACGGCGCGGACGTGGCACTGCAGGTACGCCTGGGACAGCTGCTCACGGGCGCGCCGCAGCGCGACGGAGGTGGCGTTCGGACTGAGACCGATCAGCGGGCCGATGGCTGCGGGTTTGAGGCCCTCGACGGCCGCGTACCAGAGCACGGCACGGGAGCGCTCCGGCAGGGTGAGGAAGGCCCGGCGGATCGTCTCGGCGTCGAAGCTCTTGAGCACCGGGTCGTCGAAGACCTGGGGCACCTCGGCCAGTTCGATCGCCTCGGTGCTGTACTGCCCACGCGTCGAACGGGCGGCGCGGGCCGCCTCGTGCGCGACGATCGTCACCAGGTAGGCGCGGACGTTGTCCCGGGGCCCGGCGCCCCGCCGGATCGCGGCGAGCATGTTGGCGAAGGCCTCGGCGACGAGGTCGTCCGCCTGGGCCGCGCTGTTCGCGTAGCGCCGCGCCACCCGCCACGCCGCGTCACGGTGGCGTTCGTAGAGGATGCCGAAGGCGCGACGGTCTCCGGCGCGTACCGCGCCGACCAGTTGCCCATCGCTGGCGTCGTCGTCAGCGGTCGGCACCGCAGATGCGTCCACTGCGTACCGCCTCGTGCACTCCGGCCCCCGCCCGAATTCTACGACGGTGGGCGATGACCGTACCCGTGAGTCGACCCGCATGCCGGTGCTGCGCCTTTCCCCGGGCGCGGCACCGGCATCCGGACAGTGCGATCACCGCACTGGCTGTGCCGCCTCACCCCCGCGGACGGCACCCGGCCCCCTCCGTCGACGCGCGTGGCTCACTCCCGGTGCTCTCGCGTCGTCGTTGCACCCATGAAGAGCCGCTCGCCCTCGCATCGTGACACGGCGTTACCGAAGCGTTATGAGATGCAGGCCGCCGCCACGACGCGGAAGGGCGTGATCGGCGATCCCGGTGAGGCGACGGCCGATCGTAGGGTAGACGCATGACCTCTGCTCTCCAGTCGCTCGTCGACCGTGGACTGTTCCTCTCCGTCGAGCACCAGCGTGCGTTCGAGGAGCTCCTGACGCCCGACGCCGCACGGGTGGACTTCGCCGGCCCGCGCATCGTGCTGCCCGGCGTCGACGGCCACGCCGTCCCGTACCTGCTCGGCAGTTCCTCACCCTCCCGCGGCACGTGGATCTGGTCCTGGCAGCAGCCGGAGCACTTCCTCCCCGCGGTGCTCGCCGCCGCGGAGGCCGCTCGACGCCACGGTGTCGATCACGACATCCCAGAACTGGCCGAGGACGAGATCCCGTTGAGCGCGGGCCTGGACGAGCGCCTCGTGATCGCCGCCAAGGCCGTCTCCGGGGTGTACGCCCACTACACGGCCGGCGCCGGCGGGGGCGCGCGGGTGTGGATGCTGGTGCGGTCGGAGGACCTGTCCCTCGACGCGCCCACCGTCCGCTCCGTCGGCCGCACCATCGCCGAGGGCCTGCACACGGGCCTCGCCGCGGATCACCGCGCCGCCGTCGAGGGCTACGCCCGGCGACGCGGCCTTCACCTGAGTGAGGACGCCGACGACCGGGTGGTCCTCAGCACCGCCGACGGCGGGGTCGAGCTGACGTTCGACGGGTCAGCGATCAGCGGGATCGACGTGGTCGAGAGCCGTCGCCCCGCCGGGTTCGCACCGGAGCCGGTGCCGGTGACGCTGGTCGAGCCCGAGCCGGTTCAGCGTCCGGCCGCGCCGGTCCGGGATGAGGCGCCCGTCCGGGAACAGCCCGCGCAGCCGACGACGCCCGAGCCGGCGTACCAGGAACCGGTCCGCGAGGAACCCGCCGACACCGAGCCGGCCGCCACGCCGGAACCGGCATACCGGGAGTCGGCCGAGCCGGAACCGGTCCGCGAGCCCGTCGACGAACCGGCCGCTGCCGGGACGACCACGCCGGCAACCGAGGGACAGGCGCCCGCACCCGTCGAGCAACCCGCACCCGAGCGTGAGAGCACACCTGCCGGTACCGCCGCCGACGAGCCGGAGCGGACCGAGCCGCCCACCGAGCAGCCGACCGAGCCGGACGAGGAGCGCGAGGACGAGGACGAGCCGCGTCGACGCGGCTTCTTCGGCCGCCTGTTCGGCCGCTGACCCGCTCGCGCACGACCGAGCTCGACCCGGTCCGGCCACGCCCGCGTGGCCGGACCGGAGGACGACCCGCCGGGACCGGGGAATACGGCTTCCCGCCGGGGACTTGACCACCTGATGTGACCTCCACCCGCAGCGCCTCGGCGAGACCCCCTGCCCGCACCCCGGAGAGCTCCGCGTCGAGCGGCCGGCTCGGCCGCACCGGCGTCGGCCTCCTCAACGGCTTCGCCGCCTACGGCCTGTGGGGCCTGCTGCCGCTCTACTTCGCCGTCCTCGGTGCCGCCGGCGCGGTCGAGATCGTCGCGAACCGTGTCGCCTGGTCGGTCCTGTTCTGCGTCGTGCTGCTGACCGTCATGCGGGGTTGGACCGCCCTGGGACGGGCTCTGACCGACCGCAGGGTGCTCGGCACCCTGGCCATCGCGGCCGTGCTCATCGCGATCAACTGGCTCGCCTTTGCCTATGCGATCACCACGCACCAGGCGATCGAGGGATCGCTGGGCTACTTCATCAACCCGCTGGTCTCCGTCGTGGTCGGCGTGCTCGTGCTCCACGAGAAGCTGCGACGGACCCAGTGGGTCGCCGTCGGCATCGGCGCCCTCGCGGTCGTCGTCCTCGCGATCGCCTACGGCAAGCTCCCGTGGATCGCGCTCGTGCTCGCGTTCTCCTTCGGCTTCTACGGCCTGGTGAAGAACCAGGTCGGTGGGCGGGTCGATGCCCTCACCAGCCTCACCGTCGAGACCGTCGTGCTGCTGCCGCTGAGCCTGGCCGTCATGCTGTGGCTGACGCTCACGGGTCAGGCCACGCTCACCGCGTACGGCCCGGGCCACTTCTGGCTCATGGTCGCCAGCGGTGTCATCACCGCCCTGCCCCTGCTCTTCTTCGGCGGCGCCGCCCGGCGACTGCCGCTGTCCACCGTCGGGCTGCTCCAGTACCTCGCCCCGGTGCTGCAGTTCATCTTCGCGATCCTCGTGCTCAAGGAGCACATGCCGCCCGAGCGGTGGATCGGCTTCTCCCTCGTGTGGGTCGCGCTGCTCGTGCTCATCGTCGACGCGGTACGCCAGATCCGTCGTCGCCGTCGCCCGGCGACGACGACGGGCCCGGCGGACGTGCAGCCCGCCTCCTCCTGACGAGACGCCTTTTCTCGACGGCCTCGAGCACCGACGCGGTCGCGATCGCCACGGCGACCAGCGCAGCGCTCCCGAGGACGTCCAAGAGGTAGTGGTTGCCCGTTCCGATCACGACGGCGACCATGCCGATCGGAAAGAGCCACGGGAGGATCGCGAGACGTGGCCTGCGCGCCCCGAGCGCCGACCACGCCACCCAGGCGGCGAGCACCGACCACGCCACGTGCAGACTCGGGAATGCCGAGAAGTGGTTCTGCCCGTTCCCGAGGTCCCGTGATGCGCGATTGCCGCCCACGTCGTGCTCTGCCACGACGTCGACGATGCCCGGCATCGCGAACCGCGGAGGGGACACCGGCCACGCCCAGAAGACGAGCAGTGCCACCAGCGCCGTGACGATCAACGCCCAGCGGATCCGGGGGTACAGCGCGCCGCGCCGGAACACCACCCACCCGAGGACGCCGAGGACCGGCAGGTAGTAGAGCCGGTAGTACAGGACGGCCGCCTGACCGAGGAACGAGTGACCCGCGAGCCAGTGGTTCACGGCCGGCTCGACGCCGACACCGAGAACCCGCTCGGCCGACTGGAGTGCACGGGCGTTGGCCGTCGCCGTGCCGGGCCCGTCCGCATGCGGCTGCAGGCGTCGTCAGCCGGCGTGGTCCTCCCCCACCGGGCCGGCGTGCCGACCCACGTGACCGGCTGATCCCTCGACCCGGTTCGAGGCAGGATCCGAGACGCCGTCCGAGGTGACGCCGGTCGCCGCGCGGTCGTCGGCGACGTGTTGGTCGGCGGTGCGCTCGACCACCGCCTGATCGGCGGGGTCATCGGCGGCCGGGCCGGTGGCGGCGACGCCGGCCGGCACGAGCGTCTCGTCGACGACGTCCTCCCGGCCCGGCGTGCGCAGGTTCCAGCGCCGGATGACGAACCGGAACACGAGATAGTAGATCACTGCGTAGCCCAGGCCGATCGGGATCAGCCAGATGCCGCCGGTCGACTTGCCGAAGTTGAGCACGTAGTCGATGGCGCCGGCCGAGAACGAGAACCCGTCATGGATGCCGAGCGCGTTGACCAGCATCATCGAGGTGCCCGTGAGGATCGCGTGGATGACGTACAGCGGCCACGCGACGAACATGAAGGAGAACTCGAGCGGCTCGGTGATGCCGGTCAGAAACGCCGTCAGGCCGGTCGAGAGCATGACGCCGCCGACGACCTTGCGCTGCTCCGGGCGCGCCTCGTGCCAGATGGCCAGGGCGGCGGCCGGCAGGGCGAACATCATGATGGGGAAGAACCCGGTCATGAACAGGCCCGCGTTCGGGTCCCCGGCGAAGAACCGGGTCAGGTCGCCGTGCGTGCCGTTGTAGTCGCCGATCAGGAACCAGACCACCGAGTTGATGATGTGGTGCAGGCCGAGCGGAATGAGCAGCCGGTTGAGCACGCCGTAGATGCCGCCACCGATGACCGCGTTGTCCTGCACCGCATTGCCGACACCGGTCAGCGCCGCGTTGAAGAGCGGGTAGATCAGGGCGAGCACGACGCCGATGATCATGGCCGCGACGGCGGTGAGGATCGGAACGAGCCGCCGTCCGCCGAAGAAGCCGATGTAGTCGGGCAGTTTCGTCCGGTAGAAGCGTTGCCACAGCGACGCGGCGAGCAGACCGATGACGATGCCGCCGAGGACGCCGAAGTCCCCGGTGGGCGCCCCCGTCGCCGGCACGGTGACGACGCTCGCCGAGGTGCCGGACGAGGTGTTCGCCGCGCAGATGGTCGGCCCGGGCGTCTCCGTGGCGCCCTCGGGCTCGGGTCCGGTGGAGGTCGTGGCTCCCGTCGCCGGGACGATCGTCAAGCTGCACCCGCACGCCTTCGTCATCACCGCACCGGAGGGTCCGAGCGTGCTCGTGCACGTGGGCATCGACACGGTCGAGCTGAAGGGGCGGCACTTCACCGTGCACGCCGAGCAGGGGCAGGAGGTCGCCGCGGGCGAGACCGTCGTGACCGTCGACCTCGACGCCGTGCAGGACGCCGGCTACAGCGCCGCGTGCCCCGTCGTCGTGCTCGGTGCCGCACCGGACTCCGTCACCAGCGACGCGGTCGGACGCACGGTCGCCTCCGGGGACCGGCTGTACGACCTGCTCTGACCCGCTACGGGGCGGTGTCCTCCGCCGTCACGTCCTCCGTGGCGTCGGCGAGCACGCCGGCAGCGAGCGCGGAGGCGCTCTTGGGCACGACGATCATCGGCACGGGCAGGGTGCGCAGCATCTTCGACGCCGTGCTGCCCATGAACAGCCGGTTGCCGTGCGCGAGCCGGCTCGAGCCGACGAGCACGAGGTCCCCGGGCTCCCACGTCATCCGGTCGATGGCGTTCTCGATGGTCTTGCCCGTCGCGATGGCGGTGTCCACACGGGCGCGGGCCGGCAGGGCGTGGGCTGCCTCGTCGAGCATCTGCTGGGTGTGCCGGCGCGCCTCGGGCCGGTCCTTGACGTTGCCGAGCGCGAGCAGGGAGATCAGGCGCAGTCGGACCCGGCGGCGGGCGGCCGCGGCGAGGCCGGTGTCGAGCACCGCCTGCGCACCCGGGCGGGAACCGATGGCGGCACTGATCCGGGTGACGCGCGGGGCGTCGTAGCCGCGCGGGGCCAGGGCGACGGGGATCGCCGAGGCGTGCAGCAGGTGGTTGGCGACGGTGCCGACGCTGAAGCGGGACCACAGCCCGGAACTGGCGGCGCCGACGACGATGAGCTCCGCGTCCAGCTGCTGCGCCGTCGCCATGAGGCCCTCCGCGAAGGAGCTCGCCGCGCGCACGTGGGTGCGGACCTCGATGTCGTCCGGGACGAGCGCCCGGGCGTGCTCGAGCAGGGTCCGCGCGGAGGGTCGGCCCCCGCGCTCGGCGCCGGGATCCTGCTCGGGGTAGCTCGGGTTGAACGGTTCGGAGCGGCGGCGCACGTGCACGATGTCCAGCGAGGCGGACTGCGCGCGGGCGATCGCCACGGCCAGGGCCACCGCGTCGGCGCCCGTGTCCGCGGCTCCGTAGCCGACGACGTACCTCATGCTTCCCCTCTCCGTTCCGCCGCTGCCGCGGCCGCTGTCCGTTCGGGCGCGGTGACCTGCGACGACGTCGCGGTCCCGGACCGGTGACCGGCTGCCACCATTGTGGCAGCCTCCCCCGTCACGACCCCGGGCGATCCTTGGTCGTGACGCGGTCGTGACGCGGTCGTGAGGCAGTCATGACGCGCTCATGACGCTCCACCGGCCGGCACCCGTCTGCGGGGTACCGGCCGGCGAGGCTGTGCCGCGCGATGCGGGCTTCAGGCCGCTCAGGCCGCGAGGATCGCCGCCTCGAGCACGTCGAGCGCGTCGGCGAGCAGCTCGTCACCGATCACGAGCGGCGGCAGCAGCCGGATCACGTTGCCGTAAGTGCCGCAGGTGAGCAGGACGACGCCCTCGGCGAGCGCGGCGCCCACGATGGCCTTGGTGGCCTCCGGGTTCGGCTCCTTGGTGGTGGCACCGGTGCCGGGCTTGACCAGCTCGATCGCCATCATGGCGCCGCGGCCGCGGACCTCGCCGATGATGTCGGTCTTCTCGGCCAGCGCGGTCAGGCGGGCGGCGATCGTGTCGCCGATGTGCCCGGCGCGGGCGGCGAGGTCCTGCTCCTTCATGGTCGCGATCGCGGCGAGCGCGGCGGCGCACGCCACCGGGTTGCCGCCATAGGTGCCGCCGAGGCCGCCGCCGTGGACGGCGTCCATCAGGTCGGCCCGGCCGGTCACGGCCGAGAGCGGCAGGCCGCCGGCGATGCCCTTGGCCATGGTGATCAGGTCCGGCACGACGTTCTCGTGCTCGGAGGCGAACCAGGCGCCGGTGCGGCAGAAGCCGGACTGCACCTCGTCGGCGATGAACACGACCCCGGTGTCCTTGGCCCACGCGGCCAGGGTCGGCAGGAAGCCCTCGGCGGGGACGATGAAGCCGCCCTCTCCCTGGACCGGCTCGATCAGGATCGCGGCGACCTGGTCGGCCCCGATCTGCTTCTCGATCATGCCGATGGCGCGGCGGGCGGCGTCCTCGCCCTTGAGCTCCGTCTCCTCGCGGTACGGGTAGCTCATCGGCACCCGGTAGACCTCGGGGGCGAACGGGCCGAAGCCGTGCTTGTAGGGCATCGACTTGGCGGTCAGCGCCATCGTCAGGTTGGTGCGGCCGTGGTACGCGTGGTCGAAGACGACGACGGCGTTGCGGCCGGTGGCCAGGCGGGCCACCTTGACGGCGTTCTCCACGGCCTCGGCGCCGGAGTTGAACAGCACCGTGCGCTTCTCGTGGTCACCGGGCGTGAGCTCGTTCAGCTGCTCGGCGACGGCGATGTAGCCCTCGTAGGGGGTGACCATGAAGCACGTGTGGGTGAAGTGCTCGACGGATTCCTGCACGGCGGCGACGACGGCGGGATCCGAGGCACCGACCGAGGTCACGGCGATGCCGGAGCCCAGGTCGATGAACTGGTTGCCGTCGACGTCGCGGATGATCGCGCCGTCGGCGTCCGCGGCGTAGACGGGAACACTGGAGGCGACACCGGCGGCGACGACGGCGGACCGGCGCTGCGCCAGCTCCTGCGAGCGCGGGCCCGGGAAGGCCCCGGTCATCTGACGCTTCTGTTCCAGCCGGGTGGCGATGGCAGGCATGGATCGTCCTCTCTGGAGATGGGCTGTCTCGGCTGTCAGCGTAGCCCCGGGCGATCACTCACTCCTATGGCCAGTCGCACAGTGATCCCCGTCATCGATGTGTCATCCGACAGATCTGCCGTAGCGTGGATCCATGGCCATCACCGTGCACGACCTGCTCGCCGATCCGGCCCTCGGTCTCCGGCCCGTCACCGACGGGACGGGCGTGGACGAGCCGATCTCGTGGACGGCCTCGACCGAGCTGGAGGACCCCTCGCCGTTCCTCTCCGGCGCGGAGGTGGTGCTCACCGTCGGGCTGCGGCAGCGCACCGCCGCGGCGCAGCGCGATTTCGTCTCCCGTCTGGCCTCCGCCGGCGTCGTCGGGCTCGGCTTCGGCACGGGGCTGGGGCACGAGGAGGTGCCCGCCGCCACGCGCGCCGAGGCGGAACGGACGGGCCTGGCGGTGTTCGAGGTGCCCTACGCGACGCCGTTCCTGGCGGTCACCCGCCGGGTGGCGCAGGCGCACGCCGACGAGGCGTCGGCCCGCCTCGAGGGGCTGCTGCGGGAGCACCAGGTGCTCGCCCACACCCTGCTCTCGGGCCGCGGGCTGCCCGGCCTGCTCACCGCCCTGGCCGGGATGCTCGGCACCGACGTCGCCCTGACCCAGTACGGCTCCGTCCTGCACACCGCGCCCGGGGCGCTGCTGCCCGAGCCGGACTGGTCGCGGATCGCGATCTCCACCGGCAGCGCCGACGCCGCGACCCTCGCGGTGCGCCGGCCGCCCGCCGACGCGGACATCCTCGCCTACGCGCAGAGCCTCGTCAGCCTCGAACTGAGCAGCCAGTCCCGGCACCGCTCCTCACTGCGGCAGGTGCGCGGGCAGGTGCTCGGCGACATCGTGCGCGGTACCGTCACCGGGGCGGAAGCGGCCTCCCGCATCGAGTCCCTGGGGCTGCAGCCGCGGCGCCGGCACCGGGTACTGGCCCTGAGCCTGGGCTTCGAGCGCGGCCACGGACGGGACCGGCTGCTCGCGGCCCTCCCGCTGCCCGGCGTCGCGGCGGACCTCATCACCGCCGTGCTGCAGGAGACCCTGCTCATCATCGTTCCCGACACCGGTGCCCGGGCGGGCCGGGACATCGCCGAGGCCGTCGCTGCGCACGTCGAGGCGGCGGGGCTGACCGGCAGCATCGGCATCGGCGGGGCCTACCCGCACCCGGAGGGGCTGCGGTGGAGCTGGTTCGAGGCACGGCAGGCCCTCGCCCGCGGCGGCCGCATCAACGACGTCGAGAAGCTGAGCCTGACCGGGCTGCTGCTGGCCAGCGAGGACGTGCCGCTCGCGGCGATGAGCGACGAGGTGCTCGCGCCGGTGCGCACCAGCGACGCCGAGCACGGCACGGACCTCATGGTCACGCTCGCCCGGTACCTCGACCTCAACGGCTCGGCGTCGGCGGTGGCCGCGGACCTTGCCCTGCACCGCAACACGGTGCGCTACCGCCTCGCCCAGATCGAGACCCTCACCGGGCTGGATCCGGCCGTGACCGCGGACCGGGTCCAGCTGTGGCTGGCCCTGACGGTCCTGAGGGTCCGCGACGGGGCGTGACGGGCCGATCGGCTGCTCCGTCATCGAGTGGACGGACGACGCGCTCCACGAGCCCGCACGACGACAACGTCCGTCCACTCGGCATGGGAAACGGCACCGAGTGGACGGTAGGTGCGCGGAGAAGGCAGCCAGGACCGCAACGTCCGCCCACTCGGCGTGGGAAACGGCCGCATGGACGACGGGGCGTGACGTTCAGGCGCCGGTGAGGTCCCGGATCGCCCGGCTGATGTCGACCATGTCGCCGCGCGGGACGACCTTGACGCGCTCCCGCTCGACCGGGCCGGACGCCGTGGCCGTCGCGCCGAGCTCCCGCTCGTGCGCGTCCAGGGCGTGCCAGCCCTCCCAGGTCGTGTATTCGACGCCGCGGCCGTCCAGCAGCTCGACGACGGCGGACTCGGCGGGGTGCTCGGGCGCGGCCAGCTCGTCGCGGTCCGCCAGCACCATGCCGATGGTCTCCAGGGCGTCGCCCTTGGTGTGCCCGATCAGCCCGACCGGGCCGCGCTTGATCCAGCCGGTGGCGTAGACGCCCGGCACGGGGTTGCCGTCGGCGTCGAGCACGTGGCCGCCGTCGTTGGGCAGCACGCCGCGGCGGTGGTCGAAGTCCAGGTCGGGCAGCGCCGAGCCGAAGTAGCCGATGGCCCGGTAGACGGCCTGGACGGGGTACTCGACCGTCTCGCCGGTGCCGCGGACGCCGCCGGTTCCGTCCAGCTCGGTCCGCTCGAACCGCATCGCGGCGACGTGGCCGGGCGTGTCCGCGGAGTCGAGGATCTCCACCGGGTTGTGCAGGAAGTGCAGGTGCAGGCGGCGCTTGCCGGTCAGTTCGGACAGGTCGTCCGGCTGGGCGGCGATCCAGTTGGTGAGCGTGCCCATCATGGTCTTGGTCTGGTTGTTCGTCTGCATCTGCCGCTCGGACTCCTCGTCGAACTCGAAGTCCTCGGGGTAGAGCACGATGTCGACGTCGGGCGACTGGGAGAGTTCGCGCAGCTCGAGCGGCGTGAACTTGATCTGCGCGGGGCCGCGGCGGCCGAAGATGTGCACGTCCGTGGCCGGCGAGCGCTTGAGCGCCTGGTACACGTTGTCCGGGATCTCGGTGGTCAGCAGGTCGTCCGGCTGCTTCGAGAGCACGCGGGCGACGTCGAGGGCGACGTTGCCGTTGCCGATGACGGCGATCTCCTTCGCCTCCAGCGGCCAGTCGCGGTCCACGTCGGGGTGGCCGTCGTACCAGGAGACGAAGTCGGCCGCCCCGTAGGAGCCCTCCAGCTCGACGCCGGGGATGTTCAGGTCCGCGTCCTTGATGGCGCCGGTCGCGAAGATCACGGCGTCGTAGTGCGCGCGCAGCTCGGCGAGCGTGATGTCGGTGCCGACGTTGACGTTGCCGAAGAAGCGGATGTCGCCGCGGTCGAGCACCTTGTGGAGGGCGGCGATGATGCCCTTGATGCGCGGGTGGTCCGGGGCGACGCCGTACCGGATGAGGCCGAACGGGGCCGGGTACCGGTCGAACAGGTCGATGCTCAGCGTCAGCGCGCCGCTCTTGACCTCCTCGGACTTGGTGAGCAGATCCGCGGCGTAGACGCCGGCGGGGCCGGCTCCGACGACGGCGACTCGCAGGACGCGAGGTGAAGCGCCGGCGGGGTCCGTGGAGGTCGCGGGGGCGGCGACGGTCTGGTCGGCCGCGGCGGTGCCGTTCTGGCTGTGGTCGAGCACGATCGAATCAGTCTCCTTCAAATCCACACCATTCTAGTTTCCTATTCGACGCCGACCAGGGTGACGTGCGCAAGGACACATGGCTGTGGTGGGAAGGAGAACTCAGTCACCGGCGTCGGGACCGCGACCGGGCAGGAAGTGGACGACCTCCCACAGGTGCCGGTCGAGGTCGCGGAAGTAGCCGGAGTACACACCCCAGGGCCGCTCGTGGGCGACGCCGAGCACCGTGGCGCCGGCCAGTTCGGCCTCGCGGAGCACGGCGTCGACCTCGTCCCGCGTCGACACGATGTGGCCGAGCGCGACGCCCGTGCCGCCGATCGCGTCGGCGTCCAACCCGGCGTCCTTGGCCATCTCCGAGGCGGGGTAGAGCGAGAGGATCAGGCCGCCGTCGAGGTGGAACATGGCGGTCTCTCCGCCCGGGTCGTCGGGCGTCGACGGGAACTCGGAGCCGATGATGCCCTGGGTGGGCAGGCCGAGCCCGTCGCGGTAGAAGGTGACGGCGCGCTGCAGGTCCGCGACCGCGAGGGTCACGACGTTCACTCGGCTCTTCATGGGTCAGGATCCGCCGTCGTCCTCGCCCTCGGCGGCCTCCTCCGCGTGCTCGCGAGGCTCCACCGGCTGGGTCTGCTCGTCTCCCTCGGCCGCGGCCTCGCCGTGCGTGCGGCCCTGGTCGTCGTCGGGCTGGGTACTGGACATGGGATCTCCTCCCGGACGGACTCGGTCCGTCCAGCCAAGCAGAGGGCCTCCGCGGGCGCAACGGCCCTCTAGACTTGGGGGCCGTGAATGCCTCGGTGACGCTGCTGATCCTGGACCTCGTCGGGGTCTACTTCTTCGCCGTGTCCGGCTCCCTGCTGGCGGCCCGGCAGCGGTTCGACCTCGTCGGTTCGCTCCTGCTCGCGTCGGTGACCGGCCTCGGGGGCGGCGTCGTGCGGGACCTGGTGCTCAACGCCGGGCCGCCGGTCGCGTTCTCCCAGCCGCTCTACCTCGCTCCCCCGGTGCTGGCGGTGGTGACCGTGTACTTCATCTCGGCGTCCGTGCAGCGGTTCAACCGGTTGCTCGTGGCGTTCGACGCGGCGGGCCTGGCCCTGTTCTGCGTCTCCGGCACGCTGCTGGCCCTCGCCGCGCACGCCCATCCGGTGGCGGCCGCCCTGCTCGGGGTGACGACGGCGGTGGGCGGCGGCATCCTGCGGGACGTGATCGCCAACCTCACCCCAGCGCTGTTCGACCAGCGCGAGTTCTACGCGATCCCGGCGTTCATCGGGGCGACGCTGACCGCGATCGCGGCGTCGCTCGGCGTGCTGCACCCGTTGACGACCGTGCCGATCATCGTGTTCGTGTTCGGCCTGCGGGTGGCCGGGCGGCGGCTGCGGTGGGGCATCCCGCTGGCCAGCCGCAGCGTCGTCGAATAGCGGTGCCCGCAGCGGGGAAGCTCCGGCTCAGGCGGAGCGGTCCACGACGGCGCGGGCGAAGCCGACCAGCGCGTCCTTGACCACACCGTCGGGCAGCGGGTCGAGGGCGTCCACGGCGTCGTCGGCCCAGCGGCGGGCCACGGTCCAGGACTCCTCGGTGGCGGGGTGCTCGGCGACGGCCGCGACGGCGGTGCGCAGCGCCTCGTCGGAGCCGAGGTCGCCGTCGACCAGCTCGAGCACGCGGGCCGCGGAGGGGTCCCCGTCGGCCGCCGCACGGCGCAGCAGCAGGACGGGCAGGGTCGGCACATGCTCGCGCAGGTCGGTGCCCGGGGTCTTGCCCGAGACGGCGCGGGCGCCGGTGACGTCGATGACGTCGTCGGCCAGCTGGAACGCGACGCCGATCTTCTCGCCGTAGCTGACCATGGTCTCGACGTACGTCTCGTCCGCGCCCGAGAAGATGGCGCCGAGCTGGCCGCTCGCCGCCACGAGGGAGCCGGTCTTGTCGGCGATCACCGAGAGGTAGTGGGCGACGGGGTCCTCGCCCTCGGCGGGGCCGACCGTCTCGTGCAGCTGGCCGAGGCAGAGCCGCTCGAAGGTGCTGGCCTGGATCGCGAGCGCCCGGCCGCCGAGGTCGGAGACGAGCCGGGAGGCCCGCGCGAAGAGCAGGTCCCCGGCGAGGATGGCCACCGAGTTGCCCCAGATCTGGTGGGCGGACGGCGCTCCGCGGCGGAACTGGGCCGAGTCCATGACGTCGTCGTGGTACAGCGTGGCCAGGTGGGTCATCTCGACGACCACCGCCGCCTGCTCCACCTCGGGCCGGTCCGGGTCGCCCAGGTGCGCGGCGAGGATCGTCAGCAGCGGGCGGATGCGCTTGCCGCCGGCGTCGAACAGGTGCCGGCTGATGGTGTCCGCGAGCGGGTCCGCGTGCGCGATGGAGGTGCGCAGGCGCTCCTCGACGCGCCCGAGCGAGGCGACGACGGCGGGGCCCAGATCGGCGTGCTCGGCGACGAGGGAGAACGCGGCGGGCAGCACCATCCCGGCCGTGGGCAGTCGGCCCGACCCGGACCCACCGGGCGCACGGCTCGCCGACCCTCCGGCCGGGATCGTCTCGGCGTTCGAGGTTTCGTTCACGCGTCAACCCTAGCTTTCCGCGACGGCGACGCCGGACGACCGGCGGCTCCGTGACCGGCGGCCCGGCTGCTCGGCCGGCCGGTCAGCTGGTTGCTCGCCGGGGGCGTGAGGCGCTCGAGCAGGTGGATGGCCCGGTCCTCGAGCCCACCGGGGTGGTCGGTGAGGTTGGCGAGCATCCGCACGACGAGGCGCAGCAGGGGCGGGGCGCTCATGCCGGTGCGCAGGGCCGCGTTCATCACCTGCGGGTGCCCGATGAGCCGGGCGAAGAGAGCGCCGAGCTGGAAGTGGGAGCCCCATTCGCCGCGCACGACGTCCGGGTAGGCGGCCAGGGCGGCGTCCCGGCGGGCGGCGTCGGTTGCGGCGAGTGCGTCGACGATCCGCTCGGCGGCGAAGCGCGCGGACTCCATCGCATACGAGATGCCCTCGCCGTTGAACGGGGAGACCATCCCGCCGGCGTCGCCGAGCAGCAGCATGCCCGGCACCGCGTGCGGCGTCCGGTTGAAGCCCATGGGCAGGGCGGCGCCGCGGATCGGGCCCACCTGGTTCTCGGGCCGGTAGCCCCACTCGGCGGGCATCGCGGCGGTCCAGTCCCGCAGCACCCGCCGGTAGTCGATCCGCCCGAACTGCTTCGATGAGTTGAGGATGCCGAGCCCCACGTTGGAGGTGCCGTCGCCGACGCCGAAGATCCAGCCGTACCCGGGTAGCGGGCGGCCGGAGGCGTCGGGCAGCTGCAGCCAGCCCTCCATCCAGTCGTCCTCGTGACGGGGCGACGTGTAGTAGGTGCGGACGGCGACGCCGAGCGGGCGGTCCTCGCGGCGTTCGATGCCGATCGAGAGGGCGGTGCGCGCGGAGTTGCCGTCGGCGGCGAGCACGACGTCGGCGTCGAACGTCCGCTCCTCACCGGTGCGGCGGCCGTCGGCGTCGAGCACGGCGGCCCGCACCCCGATCACCCGGCCGCCGTCGTCGCGCACGGCCCCGAGCACGTTGTGGCCGGTCAGCACGGTGGCGCCCGCCGCCTCGGCGTGCCGGGCGAGGGCCTCGTCGAAGCCGAGCCGGGTGCGCACGAGCCCGTAGTCGGGGAAGTCGGTCAGCTCGGGCCACGGGACCTCGACGGTGCGGCCCGCGGCGATCAGGCGGAGCCCCTTCATCCGGCGCCACCCGGCGTCGACCTCGTGGGGCAGCCCGATGCGCTGCATCTCGCGGACGGCGCGCGGCGTCAGCCCGTCACCACAGACCTTCTCCCGGGGGAAGTGGGTCTTCTCGAGCACGACGGTCCGAACGCCGGCGCGGGCCAGGTGCCAGGCGGCGGTGGAGCCGGCGGGACCCGCCCCGACGATGACGACGGTCACGACGCGAGTGTGCTGTTCTTCGCCGCAGGCCTGGTGGCCCGGTGCACGGCGACGATGCCGCCGGTCAGATCGCGGTACTTCACGTCGGTCCAGCCGGCCTCGGTGAGCCAGGCGGCCAGTTCGTCCTGGTCCGGCCAGGCGCGGATCGATTCGGCCAGGTAGACGTAGGAGTCGGGGTTCGAGGAGACCGCGCGGGCGATCGGCGGGATGGCCCGCATCAGGTACTCGGTGTAGACGGTGCGGAACGGCGCGAACGTCGGACGGGAGAACTCGGCGATCACGAGCTTGCCGCCGGGCTTCGTCACCCGCAGCATCTCGCGCAGGGCCTGCTTCGGGTCGTGGATGTTGCGCAGCCCGTAGGAGATGGTCGTGGCGTCGAACTCGTCGTCGCCGAAGGGCAGGGCCATCGCGTCGGCCTGGACGAAGGTGATGTCGGGGCGGCGACGGCGGCCGACCTCGAGCATGCCCGCGGAGAAATCGGCGGCGACGACGTCCACGCCGGCGTCGGCGTAGGGCTCGGACGAGGTGCCGGTCCCGGCGGCCAGGTCGAGGACGCGCTGGCCGCGGCGCGCGCCGACGGCGTCGACGACGATGCGGCGCCAGTACCGCACCTGGCCGGCCGACAGGACGTCGTTCACGAGGTCGTAGCGGGGTGCGACGTCGTCGAACATCCGGGCGACGTCGTCGGGATCCTTCTCCAGGGACGCGCGATTCACGCGTTCATTCTGGCATGCCGAGCGGGCGGCGACCGGCGAGCGCCCACCTCTTCGCCGGCAGCGGACGGCCCGGCCGCCGGACGGGATACCGCGGACCGGCCGAGTAGATTGAGGGCACCATGGCCTCCGTTTCCTCGCGGGTGGCCGGGGACCCTTCCCCGGCCGACACCGAGATCCCCGCTCCCCTCCTCTCGACCGTCACCGTCCCCCTCGACCCGGCACG
Organism: Tersicoccus mangrovi; assembly: GCF_036881825.1. Taxonomy (NCBI): domain Bacteria; kingdom Bacillati; phylum Actinomycetota; class Actinomycetes; order Micrococcales; family Micrococcaceae; genus Tersicoccus; species Tersicoccus mangrovi. The sequence goes on from NZ_JBAJMW010000001.1 coordinate 342,351, forward strand.
CCTGCCGGGCGGCCTTGTGGGACTGGTCGAGGCGACCCGGCGGTCGGGCCTTCCCGCGGTGTGGCTGCGGCGCGAGAACGGCCTCGTCGGCATCGGCACCGCCGCCCGCTTCGAGGCGTCCGGCACGGAGCGGTTCACCCGGGCCCGCCAGTGGTGGCGCCGGGTCAGCGCGACGGCCCGGCGGGAGAACACGGTGGGCGGCCCGGGCACCGGTCCCCTCGCCTTCGGATCCTTCGCTTTCGCCGACGACTCGGCCTTCGAGTCCCGGCTCGTCGTGCCCGCGCTCGTGATCGGCACCGCGGACGACGGGCGTACCTGGCTCACGCAGCAGAGCGTGGACGAGCATCCCCCCACCGCCGCGACCGCCCTCGCCGCGTTCGAGGCGCTGCTCGACTCACCGCCGGGGCGACCCGACGTTCCGAGCGGCGGCCGGGTGCGGGACGGGTCGCTGAGCGGGGACCAGTGGATGGACGCGGTCGCGGCCGGGGTCCGGCGGATCAGCGCGGGCGAGCTGCACAAGCTGGTGCTCGCGCGCGACGTCGTCGTCGACCTGGACACCGCGGTGGAGCCGGCGGCCGTGCTCTCCGACCTCGCGCACCGCTACCGGGACTGCTGGACGTACTCGGTGGAGGGGCTCATCGGCTCGACGCCGGAGATGCTGATCAAGGTCGAGGACAACGTCGCCCGCGCCCGGGTGCTCGCGGGCACGCTGGACCGGGCGAGTGCCCCGGCGGACGACCCCGACTACGCGCAGCGGGTGCTGTGGGGGTCGACGAAGCAGCGTCAGGAGCACGAGTTCGCCATCAACTCCCTGCTGGACCGGCTCACCAGCTACACCGACACGATGACGGTCTCGAGCGAGCCGTTCGTGCTCGAACTGCCCAACGTGTGGCACCTGGCCTCGGACGTCACCGCCGTCCTGAACGACGCACCCTCCCCCACCGGCAAGCACCGCACCCCGGGAGCGCTCGCGCTGGCGGAGGCGCTGCACCCGACGGCGGCGGTGTGCGGGACGCCGACGGCGACGGCCGCGGACCTGATCAGCGAGCTCGAGCATCTCGATCGCGGCCCCTACGCGGGCCCGGTCGGGTGGGTCGACTCGACGGGCAACGGCGAGTGGGGCATCGCCCTGCGCGGGGCGGTGCTGGAGTCCCCGACGACGGCGCGCCTGTACGCCGGCTGCGGGATCGTCGAGGCGTCGGACCCCGCGGCGGAACTACGGGAGACCTGGGCGAAATTCCGCCCGATGCTGCAGGCGCTCGGGGTGCAGGCGCACTAGGTGTTGCAGGGCGGGAGGTTGATGTCGCCGCCACCCACGTACAGGTGTATGCGTATCGCATAGAGTTGTGGTCATGGAACCAAACCTTGAAGAAGCGATCAACGAGTGGCACGCGAGCGTCAATGCCGCGGACCTGCAACGTTCTGCGCGAGCGGTCGGCGATCCGGTCGTTGTTCTCGGCCCGAAGGGCGCTGGTCCGATCACACCTGCCCAGTTCGCCGAGTGGGTGGAGCGATCGGGGATCAAGCTGGTCCCGCGGTCCTGGCACCCTGTCAGTGAACGACTGATGGTGGTGGAAGAGGACGCGACCTGGCCCGAGAGCGCCGAATCTACGCGGGTAGCGACAGTCTTCCGCGCCGCAGATGGGAAGGTGACGGCTGCTCTCAGGCTGCCGGGCCTCAAGGCCGCTCTTGAGCTGGCCTACATCTGCCGCGAGATGGCGGCAACCGAGTGACCGGCCTCGGCCGCGGGCAGGTCCTGTTTCAATTCGTCAGGCACTGGTCACGTCGGTCTGTCGCAGCAGACACGGGCATCGATCAGGGGCGGCTCGTGCTCGTCTGCGAGGCCGTCCATGCCTTGAATCTGCGCGCCATCCCGACAACGGTGAACTCGATCGCTCAGGAGATCGGAATCGACCAGAGCGGCGCATCTCGGTTGATCAAGAGCGCCGCCGTCGCCGGTTACCTCGTCATGGCGTCGTCCGCGACTGACGGCCGACGGCGCGAAGCATCACTCACCGCAGCGGGCCGGTCGATGCTGGACCACGCACATCGCTGGCAGGACGACGTGTTCGCTGAGCTGACGAGAGGATGGAGCGACAAGAAGCACCGCGACTTCCAGCAGGCGATGACCGACCTCATCGAGCGCTCCTACGCGCTGGACGCATGAGTCACGCCAACGCCCCGCTCAGCATCGAGGGACGACGCCGTCGACTGGTCGAGCGCCGCAAGGCGCGTCCTACCGCCCACGTGGCTGCAGAGATGGGGATCTCGTGGGCATGCGCGCGGGACACGGCATCACGCACATCCACCGGATCGTCACCGACAACGGGGCCTGCTACCGATCTGGTGACTTCGCTCGAATCGTCGGACAACGCACTCGCCATCAGAAGACGAAGCCGTACACCCCACGCCACAACGGCAACGTAGAGCGCTACCAGCGAATTGTGGCCGAGGAACTGCTCTACGCCGCGAGTTCACGAGCGAGGACGCCCGCACTTCCGCGATCGGCGTCTGGATCATCCACGACAACTACCACCGCCCACACAGCGGAGCCGGTGGTCGGCCAGCAGCATATCGACTTCGAGACGGCGTCACCAACGTCCAGCCCTCATACAACTAGGGGACGTTTCCCTCGAGCTCGGTGCAGGGGGCGTCATGCCCGGGCCTCTAACCGGGCCGGTCCGTCGAACTCCCTCCACGACTTCGTTCACTCCGACGAGTTCTGTCGGTGGCGGCGGGTTGACTCGTGTCATGGAGGAGCTGTTCACGCTCGAGGACGTCGGCGGATGCGACCACGCCGACGGGACAGGGGCGTCCCCGGCCGTCACGGGGGCCACGCACCCTCCGATGGACGCGGCCGCGATGCTGCGCCGGATCCGTGGGGCGTCGTCCGCCGACGACGCCGACGCGACCGACACGCTCGTGGAAGCCCTCGAGGACGTGCGACGGCTCGAGTCCTGGCTGGCCGCCCGCAAGTATGCCCTCGCTCGCGACGCGTTCCGGTCCGCCGTGGACGATCACGCCGCGTGGATGGCCGCCGATCCCACCTGGGACGACGCTCAGCCGGGCCTCAGACACACGGACGCGACGGGAGTCGGGCTCGGTCGTGCCGAGCGGGCGGCGGTCGCCGAACGAAGCGCGATCGCGGAGATCGCCTGCGCACTCCGGATCGGCGAGTCCGCGGCGCAGACGCTGGTATCGAACGGCGAACTGCTCGGCGCCTCGCTGCCGGACACGGCCGCGGCCCTGGCCGCCGGCGCCATCACCGGTGCCGCCGCCCGCGTCATCGTCGACCTCGCCCGGGAGTACACCACGGTGCCGATCCCCGACGCGGAGACCGACGCTCGCGTGCGGACCGCCGTCGAGCAGACCGAACGGTTCCTCCTCGACGTGGCCCGTGCGGGTGCCGCGACGGGCGAGGTGGGAGCGCGAGCCCGCCGCCTCCGGGAGCGTTTCCACCCCGTGTCGCGACAGCAGCGTCACGATGTGGCTCGGTCCGACCGCTGTGTTCGGGTGGGGCCGGGGCAGGACGGCATGGCACGCCTCTCGGCATGGTTGCCGGCAACCGACGCCCACGCCATCGACCATCACCTGACCACCCTGGCCCGGGCCGCACTGGGACCGCAGCTCGCCGCGGGTTCGGACCCAAGCCCGGGCCTCGGTTCGGGCCACGACGCGGAGGAACGGACCGTGGGTCAGGCGCGCGCGGACGTGCTGACCGACCTGGTCATGCACGCACCTGTTCGTCCCGCTGGTGCCGACGCCGTCGAGAACGCCACCCCTCACGCGCCCGAGGACGCTGGTGAACCGGTCGGTCCGATCGGTCCGCGGCCGTCGCTCGTCCTGACCATGCCCGCGTCCGTCCTGATCGGGGGCGACGGCCCGGCGGTGTTCGGACCGTTCGGAGTCATCGCCGTCGAGGACGCGCGGCAACTCGCCGCGACGGCGGCATCGTTCACGCTCGGGGTCACCGTCGACGACGACGCGTCGCCGACCGGGACCCGGCTGGTCAGCGCGGGCCGGCAGTACCGCATCCCGGCCGAACTGCGTCGCCGCCTGCAGGTGCGGGACGGGACCTGCCGGTTCCCGGGATGCCGCCGTGACGTCCTGCGCTGCGATCTGGACCACCGGGTCGCCTGGGCCGACGGGGGCGACACCGACGAGAACAACCTGGAACACCTGTGCCGTCGACATCACGTGCTCAAGCACCATTCCGGCTGGCAGGTCACCGGTCCACCCGAGGCGACGAACGCCGGGTCGGGATCAGTGCCGACCCACCCGGCGTCCCCGCCGGTGTTCTGGGTTTCACCCACCGGCCGGCGATACCGGAGCGATCCCGACGACCCGCCTTTCTGAGATCCGTCCGCCGGCGCGTTCCCGTGACGTCGCCTCGGCCTGGACCTCGATTTCCCCCTGGCATCGACCGTCATCTCGATCTGGACGTCCCGGCGCGCGAAACAACGTGGACACATCAGGTGGTGCATACTCGTCACAGCATGCGCAGCGGCAGTGGGCCGTTGCCGCACCGTTGCCTGCCCGTTCACAGGAGGACGCTTTGCGCTCACGACTGCTCGCTTCTGCCCTGGTCCTCACGGTCCTCGGCGCCGTCACCGGCTGCACCAACTCGGACACGACGTCCAGCCCGGCCACCAACGCCTCGGGTTCCGCCGCCGCCAGCTTCGACCCGACCTCGGTCTCCAAGGACGACGCCCTCGCCGGCCAGGTGCCCGCTGCGCTCAAGTCCAAGGGCACCCTGACCGTGGGCTCCGACACCTCCTACGCCCCGGCCGAGTTCCTCAAGGCCGACGGCCAGACCGCGCAGGGCTACGACGTGGACCTGGCCAAGGCGATCGCCGCGACCCTCGGCCTGAAGGCCACCGTCCAGACCGCCGAGTTCCCCTCGATCCTGCCGGGCCTCGGCACCAAGTACGACGTGGGCATCTCCTCCTTCACGGTCAACGCCGACCGCCTGAAGGCCGTCAACATGGTGTCCTACTTCAAGGCCGGCACCCAGTGGGCGGTCAAGAAGGGCAACCCCAAGGGCGTCTCGATCGACGACATCTGCGGCAAGACCGTCGGCGTCCAGACCGGCACCGTCCAGGAGACCCCGGACCTGACCGACCGCAACGCCAAGTGCAAGTCGGCCGGCAAGGGCGAGATCACCGTCGTCTCCCTGAAGAACCAGACGGACGTCACCACCCGCCTGGTCAACGGCAGCATCGACGCCATGGCCGCGGACTCCCCGATCACCAACTACGCGATCACCCAGACCAACGGGCAGATCGAGAAGCTCGGCGACGTCTACGACGCCGCCCCGCAGGCGATCACCGTGGCCAAGAAGGACACCGCCCTGGCGGCCCTGATGCAGAAGACGATGCAGAAGCTCATCGACGACGGCACCTACACCAAGATCCTCGCGGCCTGGGGCAACACCGATGGCGCCATCAAGACGTCAGAGCTGAACCCGGCGCAGTCGTGAGCCACGGCGTCACCACCCGCAAGGACCCCGGGACCGGCGGCAGCGCCCGGCCGGACCTGATCAACGCCGTCCCCGTCCGGCACCCCTGGCGCTGGGTGGGCGCGGCGGTGCTCCTCGTGCTCGTGGCTCTGCTGGCGCAGAGCCTGGTGACGAACCAGAACTACCGCTGGGACGTCGTCGCCAAGTACATGCTCGACACCCGGGTGATCGCCGGCGTCGGCTGGACCCTGCTCCTGACCGTCCTGTCGATGGTCATCGCCATCGTGCTGGCGATCACCCTGGCTTTGATGCGGCAGTCGGACAATCCCCTGTTCCGCGCGGTCAGCTGGGTGTGGGTGTGGTTCTTCCGCGGCACCCCCGTGTACACCCAGCTGGTGTTCTGGGGTCTCGTCGCCACCTTGTACCCGGTGATCGCGCTGGGCGTTCCGTTCGGACCCTCCCTGTTCGAGATCAACACCTCGGACCTGGTGGGCAACTACTTCTGGCCGGCCACCATCGGCCTGGCCCTGAACGAGTCGGCCTACCTGGCGGAGATCTTCCGTGCCGGCCTGAAGTCCGTGGACGGAGGCCAGGAGGAAGCGGCCGAGGCCCTGGGCATGCGCAAATCCGTGATCATGCGGCGCATCGTGCTCCCCCAGGCCATGCGCGTCATCGTCCCGCCCACGGGCAACGAGACCATCGGCATGCTCAAGACGACGTCGCTCGTGCTGGCGGTCCCGTTCACCCTGGACCTGACCTTCTCCACCAACGCCATCGCCAACCGCATCTACCTGCCCATCCCGCTGCTCATCGTCGCGGCCCTGTGGTACCTGCTCATCACGAGCGTCCTCATGGTCGGCCAGTACTACATCGAGCGGCACTTCGGGCGGGGTGTGGACGCGGATTCCCCGGCGCCGGTGAAGGTGACGCCGGCGGCCCACCACGCGCCCGCGGACGGCGCGGACACCACCGACGCGCGGGCGCTGACGGGCGAGGGCGACCTCCCCGGCAACCGCGGCGCAGGAGGCGACGGACGATGACCAGCGAGACCACCAGCGCCACCACGACGACGGAGCGCGGCACCGAGCCACTCGTGAAGATCGAGGGGCTGCACAAGTTCTTCGGCGACCACCACGTGCTGCGCGGCATCGACCTGACCGTCGGCCGCGGCGAGGTGTGCGTCGTCGTCGGGCCCTCCGGTTCCGGCAAGTCCACGGTGCTGCGCTGCGTCAACCAGCTCGAGACCATCAGCGCCGGGCGCATCTACATCGGCGACGAGCTGATCGGCTACCGCGAGCAGGACGGCCGGCTGCACGACCTCACGCCCCGGCAGATCGCGGCCCAGCGCCGCGAGGTCGGCATGGTGTTCCAGCGGTTCAACCTGTTCCCCCACATGACGGCGCTGCAGAACGTGATGGAAGCGCCCATGCAGGTCAAGGGCGTCAAGAAGGCCGAGGCGACGAGGCGGGCGCACGAGCTGCTGGAACGGGTCGGCCTGGGCGAACGCTCAGGGCACTACCCGTCGCAGCTCTCCGGCGGTCAGCAGCAGCGCGTGGCGATCGCCCGGGCCCTGGCCATGGAGCCGGAGCTGATGCTGTTCGACGAGCCCACCTCGGCGCTCGACCCCGAACTCGTCGGCGACGTGCTCGAGGTGATGAAGGACCTGGCCCGTTCGGGCATGACGATGATGGTCGTCACCCACGAGATGGGATTCGCGCGCGAGGTCGGCGACACCCTGGTGTTCATGGACCAGGGCGCCGTCGTCGAGTCCGGTCACCCGCGCGAGGTGCTCGGCAACCCGCAGAACCCGCGCACCCAGGAGTTCCTCTCCAAGGTGCTGTGACCTGACGGCCCGGCTTCACCCTCGAATGCCGCGTTGGTCGGCGATTGCCCCGTTGGTCGCGGCAGTCGACGAGCAACGCGGCATGTCGCTGTCCGGGGTCGGTGCGGAACGGCCGGTCAGCGCCCGGCGGCGATGTCGGCGGCCGCCGCGGTGAACGACGCGTGCAGCTCCGCCAGGCGGCTCCGGTCGGCGACCACCTCGATCAGGCTGCGGCCACGGATCGGCGCCGCGAGGGCGTCGTCGAGCGCGTCGAGGTCCGCGACGCGCTGGTGCCGGACCCCGTAGGCGGCGGCGAGGGCGGCCAGGTCGACCTGCTGGGGCGTGCCGAAGAGCCGCTCGACGGCGCTCGTCCAGCCGGGTCGCCGGGCGACGCGGCCGTGCTCGAGCAGCCCGAAGATCGCTCCCCCGGCGTCGTTGAGCACCACCGCCTGCAGGTCTGGCTCCCGCTCCCCTGCTCCGAGGTACCAGCCGGTGGCGTCATGGAGGTAGGTGACGTCCCCGAGCAGTACCCGCACGGGTCGGCCGGTACCGAGCGCGACGCCGGACGCCGTCGAGATGGTGCCGTCGATGCCCGCGACCCCACGGTTGGCGATCACCCGCAGCGGCCCGGGACCGTCCACGGGGGCCGCCAGGTCGAGGTCCCGGATGGGGTTGGACGATCCGGCCACGAGGATGCCGTCGGTGGCGGCCCACAGGTGCGCGGCCAGCAGCGGGCCGTTGAGCCCGTGGCCCTCGCGCGCGTCGGCCTCGGCGAGGGCGGTCAGTCGCGTGGCCAGGCGGGCACCGAGGCCGGTCCACTCGGCCGCCCAGCCATCCGGTCCGCTGCCGGCGAAGGCGGCCAGCTCGGCGAGGTCGGTGATGACCCGTTCCCGGCGGCGGCCCGGGTCGAACCAGGCGACCGGCGTCGGCGCATACAGGGCGGTCTCGATCTCGGGACGGCTGAGCAGCGCGGCGACCGGCCGGCTGAGCGTCGGCCGCCCGAACAGCACCGCCCGTTCGACCCGTTCGAACAAGTGCGGCAGCAGCAGCCGGTAGGCGGCGACGGACGTGGCCCCGTGCCGGGCGTTCGAGGAGGGCTCCGCGAGCAGCGGCAGGCCGAGGTCGGCGGCGAAGCGGGCGGCCTCGGGCCCGGCGCCGTCCCCGGCGACGACGACGGTGCGATGAGGTGTCGTGGCGGCGGCGGAGCGGGCCGCGTGGCTCACGGGGGTGGATTCGTCGCCCGAACCGGACACGGATCCGGCGTCGGTCGAGGACGAGTCCGAGGCAGCGACGTCACCGTCGACCGCCGGATCGCCCGCCGGCACCAGCGGGTCCCGGAAGGCCAGGTTGAGCTGGACCGGCCCGGGCGCCGTCGCGGCTGGGGTGGAGGATCCCGGCAACAGCCCCTGCGCGGCGGCCAGCACCCGGCTCGCCGCCTCCAGCGCCGCGTCGATGTCGTCGGCCGGCACGTCGACCGCTTCCCGCACGTGGACCCCGAAGAGGCCGGCCTGCCGGGTGGTCTGGTTGGCGCCGGTGCCGCGCAGTTCCTCGGGTCGGTCGGCGCTGATGACGAGCAGCGGCACCGCGCTGTGGTTGGCCTCCATGACCGCGGGCATCAGGTTGCCGACGGCGGTGCCGCTCGTGGTGACGACGGCTGCCGGGACGCCGGTGCCGCGGGCCAGGCCCAGAGCGGTGAAGCCGGCGGAGCGTTCGTCGATCCGCACGTGCAGCCGCAGCCGGCCGGCAGGACCCTCGTCCTCGTCGGGCGCGACCGCCACCTCGGCCAGCGCGTAGGCCAGCGGGGCGCTGCGGGAGCCGGGGCACACCACGACGTCGCGCACCCCGCCGTCGATCAGCAGGCGCACGACCGCCCGGGCCACGGTCGTCGAATCAGTCACCGGTCCATCATGCCGCCCTCACCCGGACGACACCGACCCGGCCGGACGCATCGGCCGGCCGGGTCGGTGGACGCCGCTGGGCGGCGTCATCCGGGGCGTGCCGTTCGTTCACGCCCCGGCCGGGGTGGCTCAGCGCCGGTGCACCTGCACCACCGACGGGCGCGGCGCGGCGACCTGGCCGGCGCGCGGCGTCGTTCCCGGGCGGACGTAGTCCGGGAAGAGCGAGTGCTGATCGGCGAACGTGCCCTCCTCGCCCGGGTGCTGCACGGCGACGTAGACCATGCCGTCCCGGTCGTGGATGACGGGCCCGCAGGTCTCTGCCTCGGTGGGCACCGAGAGGAACTGCTGGACGCGGCCCCGATCGCGGCCCTCGATGGTGACCTTGAACAGCCCGTCGTTGTACCCGATGGTCGACGGCGCCCCGTCGGTGGAGATCCACAGGTTGCCGACCGAGTCGAACGCGACGTTGTCGGGGCAGGAGATCGGCGAGACCTTGTCCTTCGGGAAGCCCGCGAAATACGTGGCGGCGTTCTTCGCGGGATCGCCGCAGACCAGCAGCAGGTTCCACCGGAAGGTGGTGGCGGCGGCCCGGTTCCCGGTGTCGCTGATCTCGACGATGTGCCCGTCCCGGTTGGCCGTGCGCGGGTTGGCCTCGTCGGGGCCGGCCTTGCCCGCCGCGCCGCGGTCGCTGTTGTTGGTGCAGGCGACGTACACCCTGCCGGTCATCAGGCTCGGCTGGACGTCCTCGCAGCGGTCCATCTTCGTCGCGCCCACCTGGTCGGCCGCGAGGCGCGTGTGGACGAGCACCTCCTCGACGCTCATGCCGCTGACCATGGACCGGCCGCCGACGACGAGCGGCAACCACATGCCGCTGCCGTCGAAGGCGCCGTCGGTCGGGAGCTTCCCGGTGCCGTCGATCTCGCTCGCGGCGCTGTCGCCCCGGAACTTCGCGACGAACAGGTCGCCCTCGGAGAGGAGCGTCAGGTTCTCGGCGCGGTTCTTCGAGACCCGGCGGCGGGAGACGAACTTGTACAGGTAGTCGAACTTCTCGTCGTCGCCCATGTAGGCCACGACGCGGCCCTCGCCGTCCACCCGCACGTTGGCGCCCTCGTGCTTGAACCGGCCCATCGCGGTGTGCTTGACGGGCGTGGACGTCGGGTTCTGCGGGTCGATCTCGACGATCCAGCCGAAGTGGTTCGACGCGTTCTCGTACCCGGTATTGCGGGTGTCCCAGCGCTGCTCGTCGGCCTCCCAGCCGTACGTGCTCGGCGCGTCCTTCAGCCCGTACCGCTTGTCCTCGGCGCTCGTGCCCGGGGTGCGGAAATAACCGTTGAAGTTCTCCTCGCCGGAGAGCACGGTGCCCCAAGGCGTCGTGCCGCCGGAACAGTTGCCGATGGTGCCGCGGGTCGTGGTGCCGTCGGCGTGCTCGACGGTGCGCAACAGCGCGGAGCCGGCGGCGGGACCGTCGAACGCGAAGGTGGTGTCGGCGTCGATGCGGCGGTTGCGGCGGCCGCCGACGGTGTAGTCCCAGGGCCGGCCCTTGCGGCGCCGGGTCAGCTCGACGACGGACATGCCGTGCGCGGCGCGGGCGACCGCCCGGTTGGTGGCCTGCTGGGCCGGGTCCGAGGTGGCCGGGAACATGATGCCCGGGTTGACGTACTCCTGGTTGCAGACGAGCAGGCCGGTCCGGCCGTTCCCGTGGTCGACCAGGATGTCCGTGTAGTCGTTGTTGTAGCCGAACTGCCGCTTCTGGGCGGCCGCGGTCTGGTGCTGCAGGTCGAACGCGGGGCTGTCGGCGAAGAGTGGGTCGCCCCAACGGATGATCGGCGACCAGGTGTAGCCGGCGGGGACGGTCAACGCGTCGACCGTCCTGTCCACCGGGGTGATCGGGGTGAACGGCAGCCGTCCGGCGTCCCCGTGGCCATGCCCGTGGCCGGTGGGGAGGGCGGACGAGACCGGCGCCGCGGCCGCGGGGGCGGCGGTGGCTCCGGCGGCGATCAGGACCGCGCCGGCCGCCCCGAGGCCGAGCACGTTGCGCCGGCTGAGCGCCGCGGCAGCGACGTCGCGGAAGTACTCGTTGTCCGTGGTGTTGCAGGTCTCGCCCAGGCAGGCGTTGCCGCACTTGAAGTGGCAGGTCACCGGACTGCGTTTGCCCTTGGTGTGCCCGGACATGGGCAGGAGCGACAGCGGTGCGCGCGTGGTCTCGTTCATCGTTCCCTCATCGGCTCGTGCGTGTGATGGCCCCGGATCGTGACACTGCCAGAGGGCGGTCAGCGCGGCGCGACGCCCGGGTGACCGCACGGTGAACACGCGGTGGCCGGGTGGTGCCCTCAGCGTCAGACCCTGGCGGCCAGCACGGCGTACACGCGAGCGAGGCGGTCCCGCCACCACCGTTCGCGTTCCGGCGACGCGGCGAGCGCGTCCAGCCGGTCGGGGTCGGGCACGACGTCGCACACGTCGAGGTACCCGTCGACGGGCCGGAGGGAGTCGGTGACGACGTCGTCGGCCATCAGGGCCACCGTCCCGAGCCCGCACGCGTACGGCAGGTCCGGCAGGGCCGCGGCCAGAGCGACCCCGCCCCGGATGCCGACGCTCGTGTCGAGCGCGCTCGAGACGACGGCGGGCAGGCCCGCGGCGGCGACGACGGCGAGCGCGCGGCGCACCCCGCCGAGCGGGGCGGCCTTGACGACGATGAGGTCGGCGGCCCGCGCGCGAGCGACCCGCAGCGGGTCGTCGGCCCGGCGCACGCTCTCGTCGGCCGCGATCGGGGTGTCGACGCCGCGCTCCCGCAGCGCCTCCCGCAGGCGGGCCAGCCCGTCGATGCCGTCCACGGGCTGCTCGGCGTACTGCAGGTGCACCGGGCCGAGCGCGGTCAGCGCCTCGACCGCGGCCTCGTGCGACCAGCCCGCGTTGGCATCCACCCGCAGGTCCGCGTCGGGCAGCGCCGTGCGCACCGCGGCGACCCGGGCGACGTCGTCGTCCAGGCTCTGCCCGCGCTCGGCGACCTTGATCTTGACCGTCCCGACGGGCCCGAAGCCGGCGAGCACCTCGGGGACCCGGTCGGCGCCGACCGCGGGGACGGTGGCGTTGACCGGGATCCGGTCGCGCACCGGCGCCGGGTACCCCGTCCAGGCGGCCTCGATCCCGGCGGCGAGCCACGCGGCCGCCTCGGCGTCGTCGTACTCGGGGAACGGCCCGAACTCGCCCCACCCGGCCGGCCCGCGCAGGAGCAGCACCTCCCGCGTCTCGGTGGCCCGGAACCGGACCCGCATCGGGACGCTGACGACGCGGGCGACGTCCTGCAGGTCCGCCAGGGGCGGGAGGTCGGCCGACCGCACGGGAGGCAGAGTGACGTCGTCGGGCTGTGCTGCATCGCTCATCGGTTCAGCGTATCCACCGGGAATCCCGCCTCAACGGTCAGGCTCGCGGTGGCCGGGGCCGCGACACGGATGGGAGAATGGGGCCGATGAGCCTGTCCGAACTGACCCGCAGCCGTGGCCGTGCCGGCAGCCGCCGGACGGCCGCCCGTCCCCTGCCCGTCGCCGTCCTGTGGACCGGAGCGGGCCTGTGCGCCGCCGCCGTCTTCGCGGTCTACGCGTTCTTCGTCCGCACGGTCCTCGGCCAGCAGCTCGACGAGGCGCCCCTGACGAGCGCGCAGAAGCTGCACACCGCCGACGACCCGATCGCGGTGTGGCTCCAGACGCTGCCGTGGTTCCTCATCGCGGGGGTGCTGATGGCCATCGCCGTCGTCATCGCCGTGGTCCGGCGCCGGTGGGCGGTGCTGATCGCGGTCCTGGTGACGATCGCCGGGTCCACACTGACCACCCAGTTCCTCAAGTACGCCGTGTTCGAGCGTCCGGATCTCGGGCTGGACACCCTAACCCTGAACTCCCTGCCGTCCGGCCACACGACCGCTGCCGCTGCCGCCGCGGCGGCGCTGCTGCTCGCCGTCCCCCGCGAGTGGCGGCCCGTGTTCGGGGTGGCCGGCGCCGCCTTCACGATGTCCGTGGCCGGCTCGACCCTGATCAGCTACTGGCACCGGCCCTCGGACACGGTCGCCGCGATGGCCGTGGTCGGGGCGTGGACGTTCGCGGCCGCCGCGTTCACCGACCCGCGGGCCACCCGCCGGCGCGGCCGGGCCACCGGCGGCGCCGCCCGCAACCGCGCCGTCGCCGAGCAGGCACGGCTCGCCGGGCTCGTGCTGTTCGGGATCGCCGTCGTCGCCCTGTGCGTGTCCGGGCTGCTCTACACCGGGGTGATCCCGGCCTCGATCGCCGGCACCGGCGGCAACCTGTGGGCGGGTTTGCTGTTCGAGACGTCCGCGGCGTGCGCGCTCTTCGCCGCCCTGACCCTCGTCCTCGGCCGGCGAACGGTGCTCCCCTGAGCGCTCCGGCGGCGCGCGCACCGCTGTTCGACGCCCACCTGCACATCGTCGATCCGGCCTTTCCGCTGATCCCCAACGACGGGTTCGTGCCCGAGCCGTTCCCGGTGGACGCCTACCGCACCCGCGTGGCGTCGCTCGACGTTCGCGGCGGCGCCGTGGTCTCCGGATCCTTCCAGGGCTTCGACCAGACCTACCTGCTCGACGCGCTGGCCCGGCTCGGGCCCGGTTTCGTCGGCGTCACCCAGCTTCCCGCGACCGTCACCGACGCGGAGATCACCCGGCTGGACGCGGCCGGGGTGCGGGCAATGCGGTTCAACGTCCGTCGCGGCGGGTCGGCCGCGCTCGAGACGCTCGAGTCACTGGCGCGGCGCGTGCACGACGTCGCCGGCTGGCACGCCGAACTGTACATCGACGCCCGGGACCTGCCCGACCTGCTGCCCGTCCTGCGGCGCCTGCCCGCCGTGAGCATCGACCACTTCGGCCTGCACCGGGACGGCCTGCCCCACCTGCTGGCCGCCGTCGAGCACGGCGCCCGGGTCAAGGCCACCGGATTCGGCCGTGTGGACCTGGATCCGGCGGAGACGATCGCGGCGATCCTGGAGGTCGACCCGACGGCGCTGTTGGCCGGCACCGACCTTCCGTCGACGCGGGCCCGGCGCCCGTTCGCGGACGCTGACCTCGACCTGCTGGCGGACGCGGCGGGCGAGCACCGGGACGCGGTGCGGTGGGGCAACGCCGCCGCGTTCTACCGGGTCGGGGCGCTGCCCGCCGTCATCCCCGGGCGGGCCTGATCCGCGGCAGCAGGATCACGAAGAGGGCCGCGGCGATCAGGCCGAGCACACCCGTGACGGCCACGCCGGCGGCGAGGGAGACCGCGTCCGTGACGGCGGAGAGCAGCAGTGGTCCCGCGGTCGACCCCGCGTCCGCCATGAACCGCCACACGCCGAGGAACTGCACGCGCCCGTCCGGCGGAGAGTAGTCGGCGCCGAGGGTCATCACCAGCCCGGAGCCGATGCCGTTGCCGAATCCGAGCATCACGGCGACGAGCAGGAACGGGACGGTCGTCGTCGTCAGCGGGCAGAGCAGCAGGGCCACCCCCATGACGAGCATGCTGGGCGCGGCCACCGCGAGCCGCCCGCGGGTGTCCATGAGCTTGCCGGCCGGGTAGAAGACGAGCATGTCGACGGCCCCGGAGATGCCGTAGACCAGCGACGTGGCGGACGGATCGAGGCCGAGGCTCTCCGCCCACAGCGGGATGACGACCTGGCGCGCCTGCCGGATCGCGGAGACGAAGACGACGGCCACCCCGATCGTGGCGTAGATCCGGGCGTGGCTGCGCAGCACCGACCGGATCGTCACCGGGGACCGCTCGGGCTGGTCCGCGCGCGGGCCCGCCGACGCGGTGCCGCCGGCCACCTCGTCGGTCGTGACCACCGGCAGCGACCGGTCGGGCTGGGACGACACGGACGGGTCCGGCATCGACAGGGCGATGGCGCCGGCGACGACGAGGGCGACGACGCCCACGAGGTAGGCCCCGCCGAGCCCGGACAGCCGGATGACGCCGGCACCGATGAACGGGCCGATGAACAGGCCGATCCGCATCGACCCGCCGAGGCTGGACAGGGCGCGGGCCCGGTACCGCGGCTCGACCATGACGGTCAGGTACAGCTGGCGCGCGAGGTTGAAGACGGCGCCGGAGCAGCCGATGAGGAAGACGGCGACAGCGAGGACGGCGAGGTTCGGCGCGAGCAGCGCCAGCAGCATCCCGACCGCGCACAGGACGGCGGCGGAGACGATGGCCCACCGCTCCCCGATGCGGGCGGTGACGATCGAGGCGGGGATGTTGGACAGCAGCGACCCGACGCCGATCAGGGTGACGATGAGCGCGGCGACCGCGACGGACCCGCCGAGGTCGCGCGCCGTCAGCGGCACCAGCGGGAGGATGGCGCCCTCGCCGACGGCGAAGAGGACCGAGGGGCCGAACACGGGAATGACGAATCTGCGCAGGGAGAAGTCGTCGCGTCCGGCCATCGATTCCACTCTACGCGCGCCTGCGCGGGCGCGGCGGTGCCTTCTGGTCGGTGCCGGCTACCGGCCCATCGGGCGCACGTTGAGCGACTCGACCTGTGCCTCGGGGGTGGCCGAGAGCGCGAAGACCACGGCCCGGGCCACGGACTCGGGCGTGAGGTAGGAGTCGGCCCGGTAGTCGCCGCCCTGGTGGTCGACGATCTGGCGCTGCATGTCCGTGTCCACCTTGCCGGGGTGGATCGAGGTGACGCGGACGCCGTGCTCCCGTTCCTCCTCGCGCAGCGTGTCGGAGAAGGCCCGGAGCGCGAACTTGCTGGCGCTGTAGACGCTGTTGCCCGGACTCGTGAAGAACCCGGACCCGGAGTTGATGAGCACCACCTGGCCGTGGGCCCGGCGCAGGGCGGGAAGCAACCGGGCGGTCAGATCCGCCACGGCGACGACGTTGACCTCGAACACCTCACGCCACGTCGCCCGGGCCAGGTCCTCGACGGTGCCCATCGCCGTGATGCCCGCCGAGTGGACGAGGGCGTCGAGCCGGTCGACACCCGGGGCGGCCGCGGCGACGTCGTCCTCCGAGGTCAGGTCCGCGACGAACGGCTCGGCGGAGGGATACGACGCGACGACGGCGTCGACCGCGTCACGGTCCCGGCCGCCGATCAGCAGGTGGTGGGTGGCGGCGAGTTCGTCGGCGACCGCGCGGCCGATGCCACGGGTGCCGCCGGTGATGAGCACGTGCGGGCGGGTGTCCAGGCGGTTGTCCATCGGTCCAGCCTAGGGGCGCCGCGGTGAAGGCCGGACACACGGGAGGTGCCGCGGCGTCGAGCCGCGACACCCCTCGTCGTTCCTCTTCTCGATCGGACAGGGATGCGCTCACCACCGGTGGGCGACGTCGACCACGAGCCGGCTCGTGGTCCCGTCGGTGAGCACGAACGCCCGCATGGGCAGCCGCGCCCGGACGCCGACGCCGACGGTCGACTGCCCCTCGAAGCTGCCGCCCCAGGCCACCTGACGCAGCGTCTGGTACCCGCTGACGTTCACCATCTCGGAGCTGTTCAGCGCCGGGCTGGTGCCGGCCGCGTTGATCGTGACGTCCAGGGAGGCGCCGCCGCGCAGGGCGAGCGGCTGCCCGGAGCCCTGCCGGAGCACCTGGCTCACGTACTGCACGCGGAAGCCCACGGTGGAGCCCCGCACGTCGACCACCAGCCGGTCGTAGCAGTCGTGCTGGCCGGCGCGCACGCCCGTCAGGCTGGCCGCCGTCCACGGCAGGGTTCCCTTCGGCGTCGATCCCCAGGTGATCCCGCACCAGGGTGCCGCCGTCGTCGTGGCCGCCGTCGCCGTCGACGGGACCACCAGCAACGAACCGGCCAGCGCCACGGCGGCGACGGCCGATCGCGTCCTTCTCATGACTACCTCCTCCGACGGCCCCCAACGGCCGCCGATTCCGGCGTCACGCCCCGTGCATGACGCATCGGTGGCTCGATCGTAGGGACGCCCGATCGCGCCCGGATAGAGGGGTTCTCCTGGTCCCGGACCGTGATCGAGGTCGCGCTGCGGCCTCAGTAGGGTGAACGGGTGAGTCCCGCCGGCCGCTACGCCCCGTCCCCGACCGGGGACCTGCACGTCGGCAACCTGCGGACGGCGCTGCTGGCGTGGGCCTTCGCGCGCGCCACCGGGCGGGCGTTTCTCCTGCGGGTCGAGGACCTGGACCGGGCCCGGTCCGGCTCGGCGGAGCGACAGCTGGCGGACCTGGCGGCGATCGGTACCGACTGGGACGGCGACGTCGTCGTCCAGTCCGCGCGCGGCACCCTCTACGAGGAGGCCCTGCACACCCTGCGCGAGCGGGGGCTCGTGTATGAGTGCTTCTGCACCCGCCGGGAGATCGCCGAGGCGGCGTCGGCCCCGCACGCGGCGCCCGGGGCCTACCCCGGCACCTGCCGGAACCTCGACGACGCCGAGCGGGCGACCCGGCGGGCGAGCGGCCGGCCCCCGGCCCTGCGGCTGCGCGCGGCGGTGGATGCCTTCACCGTCCACGACGTCATCGCCGGGCACTGGACCGGGCCGGTCGACGACCTCGTGCTCGTGCGCAACGACGGGACGGTCGCCTACAACTTCGCCGTCGTGCTCGACGACGGCGAACTGGGCATCGACCAGGTGGTGCGGGGCGACGACCTGCTCTCCTCCGCCCCGCGGCAGGCGTACCTGGCGACGGTGCTCGGGCTGACGCCGCCCACGTACGCGCACGTGCCGCTGGTCCTCGGCCCGACCGGGGCGCGGCTGGCCAAGCGCGACGGCGCGGTGACGCTCCGGGACCTCGTCGCGGCGGGCTCCTCGGTGGCCGACGTCGTCGGGATGATCGCCGACTCGCTGGACCTGCCCGGCGTGCGGACCGCCGCCGGCCTGCTCGCCGCGTTCGACCCGGCCGCGCTCCCCCGCCACCCGTGGACGTTCACGCCGGAGTCGTCCACGCCCGTCAGGGCAGCGGGCCGGTGAGGTAGCGCTGCAGGTTCGGCGCGATGAGGGCGACGATCTGCTCGTGCGGCATCGAGGCGATGGGCTCGAGCTTGACCACGTACCGGGTGAGGATGAGGCCCGCGATCTGGCTCGCGACCAGCGACGCCCGCAGGGCCCGCTCGGCGTCGTCGCCGGGCAGGTGTTCGACGATGGGCGTGAGCGCACGGCGCTGGATGAACTGACGCAGCAGGGCGACGCCCCAGTCCCGGTGCAGGCCGGAGCGGAAGAGCCCGACGGCGGCCGCGCCCGCCGGGGAGTCCCAGACGGGCAGCAGGGTCGCCAGCAGCCGTGCCGCGAGACCGTCGGTGGCCTCGGGCCGAACCGAGCGGACGTACTGGGCCGGGTCGAAGGGCGCCTCGACCGCGGCGAGGAAGAGCGGTTCCTTGCCGCCGAAGTGGTGGTTGATCATGGCCGGGTCCACCCCGGCGTCGGCGGCGATGGCCCGCACGGTGGCCCCGTCGAAGCCGTCGGCGGCGAACCGGCGGCGGGCCGCTGCGAGGATCAGGCCCCGGGTGTCGTGTCCACCACCGCGCCGGCCGCGCCGCGGTCCCGCTGCCGTCATCCGGCGGCGTCCGACGTGGCGGCCCCCGGCGCGCCGGCGGACGTGCTCGTGCGGCCGGGCCGCCGGGCGAAGGCGGGGGCGTGCTCGGGCCGGGGACCGAGGGCGATCAGCCGGGCCGGGAGCGCGGAGAGCGCCGGGACGCGGCGGACGAGGGCGATCAGGGCGGCCGGCGGCGCGCTGCGCCTGCCCTGCACCGCCGGCCCGAAGATCGCCTTCTGCAGCCCGCGCTGGAGGGTCTGGATGATGACGGTCGGCGGGTAGCGGCGCCGCTGCACGGCGGCGAGATCGCCCTCGGTCAGCGTGCCGGAGCGCAGCGGGCCGGCCAGCCGGGTGGCCGCAGCGACGGCGTCCTGCACGGCGAGGTTGATGCCCACCCCGCCGGCCGGTGACATCGCGTGCGCGGCGTCGCCGATCAGCAGCAGACCGGGCCGGTGCCAGCGGCGCAGGCGATTGAGCTTGACGTCGAGCAGGTGCACCTCGTCCAGCGACGTGATGGCGGAGACCCGGTCCGCCAGGTCCGGCCGCAGGTGCGCGATCCGCTCGCGGAACCGGTCGAGGCCCTCGGCGCGCAGCGCGGCGTCGGCGCCCTTCTCCCGGAAGTAGGCGATCTGGAAGAACGTGTCGCGCACGAGCGAGAGGGCCAGCTCGCCGTCGCCGAACACCGGCATGAGGGCCGAGTGCTGCCGTTCGCCCTCGTGCCGCGGCAACCGGAACCACCAGGTGTCGAAGGGGACGGGGTACTCGGTGGGCACGAGCCCGGCCTGCTCGCGCAGCAGGGAGCTGCGGCCGTCGCACGCCACCGTGAGCGGGGCGGTGAGCCGGTGCCGGGTGCCGGTGGCGTGGTCGAGGTACTCGACGCCGGTGACGGCGCCGTCCTCGGACGTCAGGCCCGTGACCTCCGCCTGCATCCGGATGTCGAAGCCGCGTTCGGGCGTCGCCTGCTCGACGAGGAAGTCCAGCAGGTCCCACTGCGGGATCATCGCGATGTAGTCGTAAGGCGGGTCCAGGCGACCGAAGTCCGCGATCGTCACGGTCGTCCCGTCGCCGGCCGGCAGCTCGAAGTTGCCGAGCCGGTCCTGCGGGAGCGCGGCGAAGGCCTCGCCGAAGCCGAGCTCGTCCATGAGGCGGATGGTGGAGGCGTGCACGGTGTCCCCGCGGAAGTCGCGCAGGAAGTCCCGGTGCTTCTCCAGGACGGTGACGCGGACGCCGCCGCGGGCGAGGATCAGGGCGAGCATGACGCCGGCCGGTCCCCCGCCGACGACGATGCAGTCGCGCGCCTCCGTGACGATGCCGTCCGCGGTGGGCGTGGCGGTCGGATCGGCGGGCGTTCCGGTGGACATGGCGGCCTCCCTGGCTGGGAATTCAACGCTTGTTGAATTGACGATACGCCGGTGTGCGCGCAAGGGGAAGAGCGATGGGACAGCGACCCGTCGCCGCGGTCGGAAGCGGTCCGCATCGGCCTTCTCCGTCCGGCTCGGCGGCCCTACGCTCGCGTCCATCACCGCCGAACCGGATGAGTGCACCATGGACTGGCGCATCGAGTTGATCTTCTTCCCCGTGGCCGACGTGGACGAGGCGCTGGCGCACCTGCGCGATCACGGCGTGGACGCCCAGGGGGTGGAGGAGCTCGCGTGGGGCCGCTTCGTCACCTTCGCCGACCCGGACGGGAACACCTGGACGCTCCAGCAGCTGCCGTCGCGCGGCTGAGCCGTCAGGATCGGCCCGCGTCACCCGACCCGGTACTTGAAGCCGACGTGCGAGGCGGCGAAACCGAGCCGCTCGTAGAACCGGTGCGCGTCGGCCCGCGCGGCGTCGGAGGTGAGCTGCACCAGTCCCGCACCGGTGGCCTCGACCGCCGGCCCGATCACCCACTGCATCAGGGCGCCGCCGATGCCGCCGGAGCGGCGGGCGCTCGCGACGCGCACCGCCTCGACCTGCAGGCGGCTCGCACCGCGGCGGGCCATGCCGGGGATGAGGGTGAGTTGCATCGTGGCGACGGGCGCGTCGTCGTCGGTCACGGCCACGAGCAGGTCGTTGGACGGGTCGGCCAGGATGCCCGCCAGCGCCGCGGCGTACTGCGGCCGGTCGGCGTCCCGGGCCCGGTCGCCGCGGCTCGCGCTCACCGGGTCGTCGGCGAGCAGTGCCATGACGGCGTCGAGATCGCCGGGTCGTGCCCGGCGCAGGGTGACGGGGCCGACCGGCGTGGTGAGTTCGGCAGGCAGGTCGAGGGTGGCGATCACCGGCGGATCAGCTCTCGCCGTCGCCGACGCGCACCTGCACGTCGAACCCGACCGACGTGCCGTGCTCGACGGTGCGCGAGACGGTGCAGTTCTTGTCGTGCGAGAGTGCGACGAGCCGGTCGACCAGGCCCGCGGCCTGCCGCCCGGCGTCGTCGGCGGCGAACCCGAGGTGGAACGACAGGTGCAGGTCCTCGACCCGGTTGCCGCCGTTCTCGTCGACGATCTTCCGTCCCGCCGCCTCGACGCGGAACTCGGTCGGCTCGGTGCGGCGGGACGTCACGGTGTCGACATCGATCGCGGAGCAGCCGGCGATCGCGGCCAGCAGCAGCTCCACCGGGGAGAGCAGGTCGTCCGCCTGGCCGAAGCTGACGGACGCACCGGCGGCGTTGCGCGCGGTGTAGCGGCCGGTGGCGTCGCGGGTCAGGTCGATGGAGCGCTGGGCGGGATCCGGGGTCTCGATCATGGCCCCATGATGGCACCGGCTCCTGACGTGCGGTGCCGGCTCATGACGTCCGGCCCCGGATCGGGTGGCCTACAGCTCCGCGGCCACCGCGGCCGGGTCCTCGATCGCACGGGCGATGAAGCCGAGGAAGGCCGAGGCCGTCCCGCCGTCGCACACCCGGTGGTCGAAGGCCAGGGTCAGCTGGGTCATCTGGCGCACGCGCAGCCGGCCCTTGACGACCCACGGCTTCTCGATGATCCGCCCGACGCCGAGGATGCCGACCTCGGGGTGGTTGATGATCGCGGCCGAGCCGTCCACCCCGAACACGCCGTAGTTGTTCAGCGTGAAGGTGCCGCGGCGCAGCTCCTCCGGGGTGCACTTGCCGTCGCGGGCCCGCGCGGTGAGCGCCTTCAGCTCGGCGTCGAGCTCGCGGGCGTTGAGCCGGTGGGCGTTCGGGACGGACGGGACGACGAGGCCGCGGTCGGTCTGGGCCGCGAACCCGAGGTTGACGCCGTCGACGGCGACGATGTGCTCGCCGTCGATGCGGGCATTCAGCTCCGGGTATCGCATCAGCGCCGCCGCCGTGAACCGGCCGATCAGGGCCAGCAGGCCGGGCGCCCCTGCGGGGTCGGCCGCCTTGAGGCGTGCACGCAGCTTCAGCAGGCGGGTGGCGTCGACATCGACCCACACCGTGGCCTCGGGGATCTCCCGGCGACTGCGGGTCATCGCCTCCGCGGTCACCTTCCGCACGCCGCGCATCTCGGTGCGAGCGGCGATCGGCAGACCGCTGCGGCGGTCGAGTTCGCCGGCGGTGCCGACGGGCGCGGTGGCCACGGCCGACGACGACGGGGCTTCCCCCCGGTGGCCCTCGGTCGCCGTCGTGCTGCCGCTGGCGGCCGCCTCGACGTCACGGCGGAGGATGAGCCCGTCCCGGCCGGTGCCGGTGACCGCCTCCAGGGCGACGCCCAGGTCGCGGGCCAGGCGGCGCACGATCGGCGAGATGACCGCCGGCGCACGCCGGACCTCGGCAGTGGGAGCGGCTGGAGTCGGTGCCGCACCGCGCGGGCGCCGGGTGCGGCCGCGGGCGGCGGTGCCGCTCGTGCCGTAGCCGATCAGCACGTTGCCGGAGCCGCTGTCGGCGGACGCGGAGGCCGCCTCGGCGGCGGTGCCGCCCGCCGTGTCCGGCGTGACCTCCGCCGGTGGCGTGGCGCCGGCGCGCTCCTCCTCGCGGTAGCTCTGAGCGCGCTCGGCGGGCGCGGCGGCGGCAGCCGGAACAGCGGCGTCGGAGGTAGCGGCGTCGCCGCCCTCGTCGACGCTGATGAGCGGGGCTCCGACGTCGATCACCGCGCCGGCGTCACCGTGCAGCGTCGCGACGATGCCGCCGAACGGGGAGGGCACCTCGACGACGGACTTGGCGGTCTCGACCTCGGCGACCGGCTGGTCGACGACGATCTGGTCGCCGACCGCGACGAGCCAGCGGACCAGCTCGCCCTCGGTCAGGCCCTCGCCCAGGTCGGGCAGGAGAAAGGTGCGGACGGTCGTCGTGGCGGTGGTCATCGGTCCTCCCACTGCAGGTCGTCCAGCGCGTCCAGGATGCGGTCGACGCTGGGCAGGTGATGGTGTTCGAGCTTCGGGGACGGGTACGGGATGTCGAAGCCGGTGACGCGGCGGACGGGTGCGGCCAGCCGGTGGAAGCAGCGCTCCTGGATGCGGGCGACGAGCTCGGAGGCGACGGAGACGAACCCCTGGGACTCCGCGACGACGACGGCGCGGCCCGTGGCATTGACCGCCGCGGTGATCGCCTCGTCGTCCAGCGGCACCAGGGTGCGCAGGTCGAGCACGGCGACCGAGCGGCCCTCCGCCTCCGCGGCGGCCGCCGCGGCGAGCGCCGTCGGCACCGAGGGGCCGTAGGTCACGATCGTCGCGTCAGTGCCGGACCGCGCGAGCACGGCCCTGCCCTCCGCCCGGTCGTCGCCGTCGGACTCGACGGAATCCTGCAGGGCCGCGAGGTCGAGGGTCTCCTTCGACCAGTACAGCTTCTTCGGCTCGAAGAACACGACCGGGTCGTCCGAGGCGATGGCCTCGCGCAGCATCCGGTAGGCGTCCGCGACGGTGGCCGGGGTGAAGATCTTCAGGCCCGGCGTGTGGGCGTAGTACGCCTCCGAGGAGTCGCAGTGGTGCTCGACGCCGCCGATGCCGCCGCCGTAGGGGATGCGGATGACCATGGGCAGCGAGACGGCGCCCCTGGTGCGGTTGTGCATCTTGGCGACGTGGCTGAAGATCTGCTCGAGCGCCGGGTAGGCGAAGGCGTCGAACTGCATCTCGATCACCGGGCGCAGCCCGTTCATCGCCATGCCGACGGCCATGCCCACGATGCCGGACTCGGCCAGCGGGGTGTCGAAGCAGCGGTCCTTGCCGAACCGCGCGGTCAGCCCGTCGGTGATGCGGAAGACGCCGCCGAGCGTCCCGACGTCCTCGCCGAAGACGACGACGGACGGGTCCTCGGCCATGGCGTCGGCCAGCGCGGTGTTGAGCGCCTTCGCGAACGTCACGGGCGCGGGGGCCGCCGCGGCGCGGGCCTGGCCGGCGGCCTCGGCCGCGCTCGCCGTCGCGGCGGAGACGTTGCCGTTGGCGTCCGACGACGTCGGGATCGTCGCCGGGCTGATCGTCGTCTGGCTCATGATGCGCTCTCCTCGGATCCGGACGCCGGCGCCTCGCGGGACAGCTCGTCCGCCAGCAGCGCGGACTGCTCGCGCAGCTGCGGGGTCGGTTCGGTGTAGACGTGGGCGAACAGCTCCTGCGGGTCCAGGTCGCTGTCCGCGTTCAGGGCGGCGCGCAGGGCGGTCGCGACGGACTCGGCCTCGGCGGCGATCTCCGCCTCCGCGGCGTCGTCGAGCACGCCCGCGCCGGTCAGGTAGGTGCGCAGCCGGGTCACCGGGTCCTTCGCGGACCACGAGGTGACCTCCTCGTCCTGCCGGTAGCGGGTGGCGTCGTCGGCGTTGGTGTGCGCCTGCATGCGGTAGGTGTGCGCCTCGACCAGCACCGGGCCGCTGCCGTCGCGCACGATCTGCACGCCGCGGCCGAGCACCGCGAGCAGCGCCGCCAGGTCGTTGCCGTCCACGCGTTCGCCGGGCAGCCCGTAGCCGATGGCCTTGTGCGCCAGCGACGGGGCCGCGCTCTGCTGCGCCAGGGGCACCGAGATCGCGTACTGGTTGTTCTGGATGAAGAAGATCACCGGCAGGTGGAACACGGCGGCGAAGTTCAGCGCCTCGTGGAAGTCGCCCTCGCTCGTGGCGCCGTCGCCGCACATGGCGAGGACGACGGTGTCCTCGCCGCGCAGCTTCGCGGCGTGGGCGACGCCGACGGCATGCAGGAGCTGGGTCGTCAGCGGGGTCGACTGGGTGGCGACGTGCTCGGCCATCGGGTCGTACCCCGCGTGCCAGTCGCCGCGGAAGGAGACCATGACCTCCGCCGGGTCGACACCGCGGCTCACGACGGCGACGCTGTCGCGGTAGGTCGGC
This sequence comes from Tersicoccus mangrovi, assembly GCF_036881825.1. NCBI lineage: Bacteria > Bacillati > Actinomycetota > Actinomycetes > Micrococcales > Micrococcaceae > Tersicoccus > Tersicoccus mangrovi. The sequence continues at coordinate 367,217 of NZ_JBAJMW010000001.1, forward strand.
ATCAACCAGTCCTGCGCGGCGAGGCAGAACGCGGCTGCCACCTGGCAGGCCTCCTGCCCGTGGCTGGAGGGGTAGACGGCCATCCGGCCCTGCCGGACGAGGGCGGAGTTCTGGTCGTTGACGCGGCGTCCGACGACGAGCTTGCGGTAGGCGGCCAGCAGCGTGGCGTCGTCGGGGAACGCGTACTCGTGGCCCGGCTGTACACGACCCTCGCCCGGCGTCTGCCGCACGCCGTGCTCGTCGACCATCTGGATCGGTGCCGCGGCGGGCAGCATGTAGTCCTCGAGGCTGATGCCGAACGACATCGTCCCCGGGCGCGGCCAGCGTCCGCCGGCCTCCCCGGCCACGCCGCCGCTCGCATCGACGGCGTCGATGGTGGTGTCGCTCATGCGGTGTCCTTCCTGCGTCCCGGTGGACCCTGCTGTGACTCAGGGCACACGTCGGTCCTTGTCGCACCAGTATGCGATGCAGCCGCATTCCGTATGCTGATGAGCACAGACGACGAGACGAATTGTCCACCTGCCCACCTTCCGTGGACGATATGCTCGACCCCCGCACTGCCGTCCCGGTCCGGCTGGACGATTCTGCGACGCCTCCGCCGGCGTCGGGCGCGGAGAAGAAGCAGAGGAGAAGTGCCGTGGAGCTGGACGAGACGGACCGGGCGATCATCGCCGAACTGCGCCGGGACGCACGCCTGCCCGTGGCGACGCTCGCCGCCCGCGTGCACGTCTCGCGCGCCAACTGCTACACGCGACTGAACCGGCTCACGACGGACGGGGTGATCAGCGGGTTCACCGCGGTCGTGGACCCGGTCAAGCTCGGGCTCAGTGCCTCCGCCTACGTGACCCTGCGCCTGCGGCAGCACTCGTGGCGGGAGCTGCGGGCCCGGCTCGAGGCGGTCGAGGAGATCGCCCACATCGCCCTCGTCGGCGGCAGTTTCGACGTCATCCTGCTCGTGCGCGCCCGGGACAACGCGGACCTGCGGCGCGTGGTGTTCGATCAGCTCCAGACCATGCCGGGCGTGCTGGACACGCAGACGTTCCTCATCTTCGAGGACACGGACACCCGGGCGGTGTGATCCTCCGTGTCCTCGCTCGGACACGCCGTCGCGCGGCGTTTTGTCCGCCTGAGCGCTCCTTCGTATGCTGATGATCTGGTCAAGCAGCGGCCGCCCCTTCAGTGTGTCGTCATGCCCGAGGAGAGCGCCGCCGTGACCCCCCGACTTCCCCGTACCGCCCCCTGCGCTGTTGCCTGCGCGCGTGGGCGAGCGACGGCGGACGAGTCGCCTCGCCGGCCGGGGACCGCATGACCGACGACGTGATCGGCGACGAGTCGTCGGTTCCGGACCTGCCGGCGGTCCGCGACATCTTCTCGGCCCCCAGTCAACGTGCCGGCAGCAGCACCTTCCTGCGACCCACCGATCCCTTCCCGGACCTGACCGTGCTCACGCTGGGCGACCTCCAGATCCTGCACAGCCGGGCCGCCCGGCAGCGGGAGGCGGAGTACCTCTCGCTCGAAGGCCCCCACCCCGTCACGCTCGACCGCCTCGAGGAGCTCTCCCGCATCCTCGACGCGAGGGACCACCACCAGCCCTGAGTGCCACATCCGGCACCTGCTCCACCCGCATCCGGAAAGGGACCCCGTGTCCACCCAGACCTCCGACGACTTCCTCGCCCAGCTGCAGGAGCTGATCCTGCGCAGCGACGAGTTCACCGACTTCCTGGAACAGTTCACGGCGATGCTCGCCGAACTCATGCCCGGTGACATGGGCGAACTCTGCTACGCGGTGACCCTGCTGCGCGAGCGTCGGCCCGGCACCGTGTCAGCGTCCAGCGACCAGGCGCGCTCCCTCGACGAGTCCCAGGGCCGGCACGACGAGGGCCCGTGCCTCACGTCGGTGCGCGAGCAGGTCGTCGTGCACGTCGAGGACACCGCGACGGAGACGCGCTGGCCCGAGTACACGGCGACGGCCGCGCAGGCCGACGTCGGTTCGATCATCGCCGTCCCCTTCGAACTCGAGGGCGAGGCACGAGCCGCGCTCAACGTGTACGCGAGCGAGGCCCACGCGTTCGACGCCGCCGCGATCGACCTGATCGAGCGGCAGACCCGCCAGGCCACCGGTGCCCTTCGCCTCGCCCTGCGCCTGGCCCGCCACCGCGACACCGAGGCGGACCTGCGGGCCACGCTCGAGTCCCGCACCGACATCAACCTCGCCGTCGGCATCCTCATGGGGCAGAACGGGTGCAGCCAGCAGGAGGCGATCGCCATGCTCGAGTCCGCCTCCAACCACCGCAACATCAAACTGCGTCGTCTCGCCGCCGATCTCGTCGCGAGCGTCGGCGGCGGCCGGCCCGCGACGCGCTTCGACAACTGAGCAATGTTTCCTCGTTGGTCGAGACACCCCTGAGGCCGCTTTCCCGGTGTAGCGTTCCTCTCATCGGTCGAACAGTGGCCGTTCGCGCCGTGATCCCTCGTGGGACGGCGCAGGATGAAAGGCCACTGTGATGTCGGATCTCACCGCTGTCACCGTTGCCGGATCGGCCCACGATGCCGCCGCGGACGCCCCGTCGAGCACCTACCTCTGCCCGACGGACGAGTTCCCCGGACTCGAGAATCTTCCCCTGACCGCGGTGCAGGCCCTGCACAGCCGGGTCTGCCGACAGGTGGACCGCGAATACCTGTTCTCCCTGGACGGTCCGAGCGTCGAGACGCTGGACCGCCAGCAGGAGCTGGCCGAGGAACTGGACCGTCGCGAACGGCAGTTCGTGCAGAGCGTCACCCGATGACGGTCGAGGTGTACTCCGACCAGTTCAAGGCGCAGGCCGTGCGGATGGTCCAGGACCACCGGCCGGACCCCGCGGTGCCGTCGCCGGTACTCTCGGTCGCCCGGCTGCTCGGCATCCAGCCGGACGTCCTGGTGGCCTGGGTGACCGCGTCCACACCCGCAACGCGCCCACCCCGCGCCCCCGGCAACGGGTACGACGGGCTGCTCGACGTGACGGACGTGCAGGAATTCCTCGAGCGCCTCGTCGTCGCCGTGACGGACGATCTGCGCTCGACCGACCCGCACGTGCGGTGCACGATCGCGGCCTTCGGCGGTGGAACGGGCCGGACGGTCGCCGTGAGCACCGACAGCGCCCGCGACCTCGACGCGCTGCAGTTCGACGCCGACGAGGACCCGACCCTGCTGGCCGGGCGCACCCAGTCGCTCGTGCTCGTCGGGGACGTCACGACGGAGACCCGGTGGCAAACCTTCGCCTGGTCGGCCGCCCAGTACGGTGCATCGTCGATGATCGTGGTTCCCTTCGTGCTTCCCGGCGTCGGGCCCGCGGCGCTGAGCGCCTATGCACCACGGGCGCACGCCTTCAGCAGCGCGGCCATCCAGCAGGTCCGCGAGCGCGTCGACGGCGCCGCCCGCCTCCTCCGCCTGGCGGCGCAGCTGGCCGCCTGACCCCACCCGCTGCACCCGTCCCGCTGTCAGCGTCATGGTCACCGATGGAGTTCTCGTCCGGTCCTCCGCACCGCGGCCTGCCTGCCCGGCGGCCGGACCGCGTCACCGTCCTCTTCCTCCGCCGGTCTCGACGGCTGGCGTCACCCCGCGTCGAGCACGAGCCGCCGTCCGGTCCAGCGTTCGCGCAGCCACCGGTCGTGCGTGGCGAGGACGACGGTGCCGTTCCATGCCGCGAGCGCCGCCTCGAGGTCCTCGACCAGTCCGAGGGCCAGGTGGTTGGTGGGCTCGTCCAGCAGCAGGACGTCGGGTGGGCAGGCCAGGACGGCGGCGAGCGCGACGCGGCGCCGCTGCCCCGGCGACAGGTCCCGCAGGGGGCGGTTGAGGTCCTCGGCGGCGAGCAGCCCGAGCTCGACCGGTCCGGGCACGGCGCCCGCCGCCCTCGCCCGTGCGCCGGGGGCGAGTGCGGCCTCGAACGCCTCGACCGCCGTCACGGCGCCGTCCGGGTCCAGGTCGTGCTGGCTCAGCGTGGCGACGGCCAGGCCTTCCTGCCGGTCCAGCTCCCCCGACGCGGGCAGGCGCCCGGCCAGGACGGCGAGCAGCGTGGACTTGCCCGCGCCGTTGGGGCCGGTCAGGAGGAGATGGTCGCCGGCGCGCAGGTCGACGTCGACGGGATCCAGCCGGCCGGGGACCGCGACGGCGCGGCCGCGGATCAGCGTCGAGGCGTCGTCCGCACCCGTGCGGACCGCGTCCTTCCCGACGGCGCTGAGGGCCGCCAGTCGCAGCGGCGCCGGCGGCGCGACGATCGCGTCCCGCTCCAGCGCGTCGAGCCTGTTCCGGGCCGCGTGCACCCGGTTCCCCAGCGTCTTCGCGGCCCGGTCGGCGGAGAACTTGGCCGAGGCGCGGGTCTCGCTCTTCGACGTCGAGCGATGGAAGATGTCGCCCTCGCCCAGCCCTGCGGCCTCCTCGAGCCGGGCACGTTGCTCCTCCTGATCGGCGTACCGGTCGGCCCACCGGCGTCGCGCACGCGCGCGGGCCCGCAGGTAGTCGCTGTACCCGCCGGTCCAGGCGGTGCCCTGCCGGTGGCCGCCGGCGCCGTCCGGGTCCAGGCCGGGGTCGAGGTCGACGATGCCGGTCGCGACCGCGTCGAGGAACCACCGGTCGTGGCTGGCGATGAGCACCGCCCCGCGCCAGGCCGTCAGCTCCCGGACGAGGAAGTCCATGGCGCCGTCGTCGAGGTGGTTGGTCGGCTCGTCCAGCAGCAGCGCCTCCGGCCGGGCCAGCAGCAGGGCCGCCAGCTGCAGGCGGCGGCGCTCACCACCCGAGATGCCGGTGACGGGGCGCTCCGGGGGCAGATCGGCCAGGCCGAGCCCGGTCAGGACCGCGGCGACGCGCGCGTCCAGGGTCCACAGCCCGGTCCGGTCGGCCTCCCGCAGGACGGCGTCCCACGCCTCCGCCACCGCGGGGTTCCCGTCCGCCAGCTGCTCGGCCAGGTCCTCGATGCGGCCGGCCAGGGCCCGGACCTCGGCGACGGCGTCCTCGACCACGGATCCGACCGTCGCCGCGGCGTCGTGCGGGGCCTGCTGGTGGAGCAGGCCGACGTCGTCCGGCCGGTGCACGGCGCCGCGATCCGGCGCCAGCCGGCCCGCGCCGATGCGCAGCAGCGTGGACTTTCCGCTGCCGTTCTCCCCGATCAGGCCGATGCGCTCCCCCGCACCGACGGTCAGGGTGACGTCGGTGAGCACGCGGTGGTCCGGGCGGGTGGGATAGGTGAAGCCGACGCCGTCCAGCCGGAGCGGTGTCGGGCGGACGACGGCAGGGCGGGAGGAGGTGGCGGTCATGGGTGTCCTGACGGGACGAGAGGGATCCCACCGGGCCGTTCCCCTGATCGGGGTTCCTGAGGACGGACCGGTCGGATCGACCGGGAGCAGGGCTCGTCGTCGGAGGCCGCAGGCGCGGGAAGCTGACTCGTCACCGGAACATGCGTGCCATCGTAGCGGGCGCCGGTGGCCGCGTCACGGCCGGGCTCGCGACGGCCGCACCGTACGATTGACCCGTGTGCCGACGGCCCGGTCCGGGCGTCGGTGAGTTCGAGAGGGAGAACCGTGACCGCCAGCCCCGAATCCGGGCCCGCTGCCGCCCTCGACGCCCGGGTGACCGTCGTCATCGCCACCCGCAACCGGCGGGACGAACTGCTCGCGAACCTGCGGCACCACGAGGCTCCCGTGATCGTCGTGGACAACGCGTCCACCGACGGCACCGCCGCGGCCATCGCCGCCGAGTTCCCCGAGGTGCGGGTGATCCCGTTGATGGTCAACGCCGGCGGGGCCGGACGCACGCTCGGCGCCCAGTTCGCCCACACCCCCTACGTCGCCTTCGCCGACGACGACTCGTGGTGGGCGCCCGGCGCCCTGGCCACCGCGGCCGACGTCTTCGACGCCTACTCGGGTCTCGGCGCCCTGGCCGGGTCCCTCGTCGTCGGACCGGACGAGGACCCCGACCCCATCAACGCCGTGCTGGCCGCCTCGCCGCTGGGCACCCCGCCGGGCTGGCCGGGCCCGGCGCTGCTGGGCTTCGTCGCCTGCGGGACCATCGTGCGCCGTCGCGCGTTCCTGGCCGTCGGCGGGTTCGACGACGTCGTGCGGTTCCCGGGCGAGGAGGAGCGCCTCGCCCTCGACCTGGTCGACGCCGGATGGCAGGTGGCCCACGTGGCAGCCGTCCGCGCGCACCACCACCCCTCCCTCGACCGGGACCCCGACCAGCGTCGGCAGGCGCAGCTCGTGCGCAGCCGCATCCTCACCGCGGTGCTGCGCCGCGGGTGGCCCGTGGTCGCCCGCCAGGCCGGCGCCGCCCTGTTCTCCTCGACGGGTCGCCGCGGGCTGGTCGCGGCGATGCGTCGTGTGCCCGCGGCCCTGCGCGCACGGCGACGGCTCTCACCGGCCACCGAGGCGTCGCTCGCCGCGCTGCGCTCCGGCACCACCCCCACCCCCGGATCCGCCGGCGACCCGCGCGTGCCGATCCGCACCCGATGACGGCGGCCGCCGCCGCGCCGGACACGCGGCTCGCCGTCGTCATGATCACATGGAACCGGCGCGAGGAGGCGCTTCGCTCCCTGACGCGGCTCCGTGCGCTGCCCGAGCGGCCCCACGTCGTGGTCGTCGACAACGGCTCGACGGACGGCACCGCCGCCGCGATCGAGGCCGAGCACCCGTGGGCCGAACTGATCGCGAGCCCCGAGAACCTCGGCGCCGTGGGCCGCAACATCGCCGTCGCCCGGCTGGACACCCCGTACGTCGGTTTCTGCGACGACGACACGTGGTGGGAGCCCGGGTCGCTGCGCCGGGCCGCCGATGCGCTGGACGCCCACCCGACCCTCGGCGTCGTGACCGGGAAGATCCTCGTCGAGCCGGGCGGCACCGAGGATCCCATCAACGCCGAGCTGCTGCACTCCCCCCTCGAGACGGCCGGGTCCATGCCCGGGCCGGCGCTCGGCAGCTTCCTCGCGGGCGCGTCCGTGATCCGCCGCGAGGCCTACACCGCGGTCGGCGGGTTCCACGAGCGGCTGTGGCTCGGCGGCGAGGAGGAGCTGATGGCCGCGGACCTCGCGACCGCCGGCTGGGAGCTGTGCCACCTGCCCGACGTCGTCGTCCATCATCAGGCCTCCACCGCCCGCGACCCCCACCTGCGGCGCCGCCACGGTCTGCGCAACACCCTGTGGTTCACGTGGCTGCGACGGCCGTTCCCGGCGGCGTTGCGGCGCACGGGGCACGTGCTCGCCGGTGCCCCGCGGGACCGGGTGACCGCCGGCGCCGTGCTCGACGCCGTGCGCGGGCTGCCGTGGGTGCTGCGCCATCGCCGGCCCCTGCCGCGGCACGTCGAACGGCGGTTCCGGGCGCTCGAGGCGTCCCAGCGCACGAGCACGGCACGCCGCTACGTGAGCTGACGGCCCACGTCCCCCCCTCGCGGGGCTGGTCCCGTGGCGCCGCGGCCCGCAGGATGGACGCAGCGCGGGCTGCCGGGGCCGACGGACGGAGGCGCAGCCGTGAGAAGTGAACGAACCGGGGCGTTCAGCGACGCCGTCATCGCCATCGCGATCACCGTCATGGTGCTGGAACTGCCCAAGCCGGACGGCCCGTCGTGGGCGGCCCTGCGCGCGGACGTGCCCGTGCTGCTGGCCTACGTGCTCAGCTTCGTCTACCTCGGGATCTACTGGAACAACCACCACCAGATGCTCGCCGCGGTCTCCCGGGTCTCCAGCTCGGTGCTGTGGGCGAACCTGCACCTGCTGTTCTGGCTCACGCTCGTGCCGTTCACGACGGCGTGGATGAGCGAGCAGGACTTCGCGGCCGTGCCCGTCGCCGCGTACGGCATCGTGCTGCTGATGAACGCGCTCGCGTACATGCTCCTGCAGGCGCGGCTGCTGCACGCGCAGGACGGCCGCTCCACGCTGCACCGCGCGCTCGGGCGGGACCTCAAGGGCCGACTCTCCCCGTTCCTCTATGTCGCGGGCATCCTGCTCACCCTCGTGCACCCGTGGCTGGCCATCGCGACGTACGTCGTCGTCGCGGCGATCTGGCTGATCCCGGACGCCCGGATCGAACGCCAGCTCGCGCGCGACGCCGAGGTGCCGGACGCGTCGACGACGGAATGAGGCGCGTCGTCAGCCCGCGACCGGGTCGGCGAGCACCGCGCGGATCGTCCGTTCCTGGATCGCCCGGTGGTACCGGTCGTATGCCGTGTCCCGCTCGGCGCCCGTCACCGTGATGAGGGCCTTCCACAACGCCCAGCCGCGGGCCAGGCGCCAGGTCGACGTCGGGAGGTCGACGGTGTCGGCGAAGAGGCGCCGTTCGGCTGGACCGAGGAAGGTCCAGGCGATGACGAGGTCGCACGCCGGGTCGCCGACACCGCAGGTGCCGAAGTCGATGAGGGCGGACAGCCGGCCGTCGACGGTCAGGAGGTTGCCGACGCCGACGTCGCCGTGGAACCACACCGGCGGACCACTGATCCCGGTGGCCATGGCCTCCGCCCACACCGCGGCACAGGCGTCGACGTCGATGCTGCTGTCGTTGCCGACGCCGTCCCGCCCGCGCAGCGTCCTCAGGGCCTCGCGCACCTCGCCGTCGTAGGCCCGTGGATGCGCACCACGGAAGAAGCTGTGCTGCCCCGCCACGGGCCCGTCGTCGGTGGGGATCCGCCGCAGGGCGACGAGGGCGGCCGCCAGGTCCTCCGCGAGGGCCGACCGGTCCAGCGCAGGGTCCTCGTCCGCCGTCACCCCGGGCAGCCAGCGCCGCACCGACCAGGGGAACGGGTACCCCTGCCCCGGAGCACCGCTCGCGACGGGTTCCGGCACGGCCACCGGCAGCGCACCGGCCAGCCGGGGCAGCACGCGGTCCTCCTTCGCGACAGCGGCGACGTATCCGGTCACGCTCGGCAGCCGCACCACCAGGTCCTCGCCGAGGCGGAACGTGCGGTTGTCGTTGCCCTGCGCCGGGACGGCCCGCACCGGCAGGTGAGCCCACGCGGGGAACTGCGCGGCGACGAGCCGGGTGACGAGCTCCGTGTCGACGGCGGGGCGCACCTCGTCGGTCATCGGAGCACGGTAGCGCCTCAGCGGGCGGTCGCGTCCACCGTCTCCCCGGCGTCGTCGCCCGCGACCGCCTCCCGGAACCACGCGACGGTCCGCTCGAGCCCCTCCTGCCAGGCGACCTCGGGCGTCCAGCCGAGCACCTCGGTGGCCAGCGTCGTGTCGGGGCGGCGGACCATCGGATCGTCCACCGGGCGGCCGACGAAGCGGATCTCGGAGTCGGAGCCGGTGGCGGCGATGACGTCGCGGGCGATCTGCAGCACCGAGAGCTCGTGCGGGTTGCCGATGTTCATGGGTCCCGAGTGGCCGCTCTCGGCCAGGGCGAGGATGCCCCTCACGAGGTCCGAGACGAAGCACACGGAGCGGGTCTGGGCCCCGTCGCCGGCCACCGTCACGGGCTCGCCCGCGAGCGCCTGCCGGATGAACGTCGGGATCGCCCGGCCGTCGCTCGGCCGCATCCGCGGGCCGAAGGTGTTGAAGATCCGGACGATCGCGGTGTCCACGCCGTGGGTCTGCCGGTACGCCATGGTCAGCGCCTCGGCGTAGCGCTTCGCCTCGTCGTACACGCCGCGCGGGCCGACGGGGTTGACGTGCCCCCAGTACGTCTCCGGCTGCGGGTGCACCTGCGGGTCCCCGTACACCTCGGACGTGGAGGCGATGAGGAACCGCGCGCCCTTGTCCTTCGCGAGCCCGAGGGCGTGGTTGGTGCCGATCGAGCCGACCTTGAGCGTGTGGATGGGCAGCTTGAGGTAGTCCACGGGCGAGGCGGGGGACGCGAAGTGGAGGACGAGGTCGACGTCGCCGGGCACGTGGATGTAGTCGGTGACGTCGCAGTGGACGAGCCGGAACCCGGGGTCGTCGGCCAGGTGCGCGACGTTGCCGGGGTTGCCGGTGAGGAAGTTGTCCAGGGCGACGACCTCGACACCGCGGCGGCGCAGCTCGGTGCACAGGTGGCTGCCGAGGAAGCCGGCGCCGCCGGTGACGACGGCGCGGCGCATCGGCCGGGAGCCGCCGAGGGTCTGCAGGGAATCGGTCACGATGATCCTTCCGGTGCGGGAACGGGTGCGGGTTCGGCGCGGTGCACCGGCGAGCCCGTCGGCGGGGCCGGCTCCGGCAGGTGCGCGGCCGCGGCCGCGATCACCTCGGGGACGGTGAGGGCGGCGAGGCGCTCGTCGAGGGTCTCGCCGTGCGGGTCGCCCCATGCAGCGGCGTCAGGGTCGCCGTGCCAGAGCACGGTGTGCAGGTGGGGGTCGACGACGGGTCCCCAGCGGGACGGCGGCGTCGGCCCGAAGAGGAGCACGGAGGGGACGGCCAGCGCAGTGGCGAGGTGCCCGGTGCCGGTGTCGCCGCTGATCACGAGCGCCGCACCGTCGACCGCGGCCGTCAGGCCGCTCAGGTCGAGGGCGCCGCCGAGGTCCCGCACGCCGGGCAGGCCGTCGCTCACCGCGGCGGTGAGGTCCCGTTCGGACGCCGAGCCGGTGACCAGCACGCGGCGTCCTCGGCCGGTCAGGTGTTCGGCGACGGCACGCCACCGGTCCACGGGCCAGCGGCGGGAGGCGAAGGCGGCGCCGGGGTGCAGGACGACGGGCGCGTCCGCCGGAGCGGGCCGGTGGTAGCGCAGGAGCAGGTCGGCGGGGCCGCAGGGGCCGCCCGCGTCGGCCACCAGGCGGCACCAGCGCTCCACCTCGTGCTCGTAGGCACGCCACGCGGGCCCGTCGTGGCCCACCTCGGGGCAGGAGAAGGCGATCAGCCGGGACGGGCCGCCGTCCTCGGCCCCCCGAGCGGCGAGCAGCCGCTGGCTGGCCGGGCCGCGTCCGTGCAGGTCGACGGCCACGTGTCCGCCGGCGAGCGGCGGCAGGTCGATCAGCCCCGGCGTGGGCAGGACGCCGTCGACGACGCCGAGCTCGGTCAACCACGCACCGACCGGGCCCGGGGCGGCCAGGATCAGCCGGTGGTCCGGGAAGAGGCGGCGCAGTCCGCGCAGCGGGGCGATGCCGGTGAGCGCGTCGCCGAGGCCCAGCGCCCGCAGCACGAGCACGTCGCCCTCGCCGATGCCGGCGGGGTCGATGGCGTGCGGGACGCCGGCATTCGAGTGCGCGGCGGGGTCGGCGGCCAGGGCGGCCGCTGTGTACGGCTCGGGCCGGGCGCTTCCGGCGGCGCGGTCGTCGTCGCTCATGGCCGGCTCTCCTGTCCCGCCCGCGCGAGGATCGCGCTGGTCGAGCGGCCCGAGAGGTACGGCAGGACGGTCACCCTCCCGCCGCCGGCGGTCACGACGTCGGCCTCGGGCAGGTGCTCGGGCAGGTAGTCCCCACCCTTGACCCACACGTCGGGCCGCAGGGCGGCCAGCGCGGTGCGGGGGTCGTCCTCCTCGAACACGACGACGGCGTCGACGCTGCGCAGCGCGGCGAGCACCCTCGCCCGGTCCGGCGCGGCGACCACCGGCCGGGTCGGCCCCTTGAGTCGGCGCACCGAGTCGTCCGAGTTGAGCAGCACGACGAGCGCGTCGCCGAGGTTCCGGGCCGCGTCGAGGCAGGCGATGTGCCCCGCGTGCAGGACGTCGAAGCAGCCGCCCGTGGCGACGACGGTGCCGCCCGAGGCGCGCACCCGGTCGATCAGGTCGCGCACCTCCGCCGGCAGCGAGGGGTCGGCCGGGCGGTCCGCCGTGGAGGCCCGGGCGCGCAGCCCGGCGCGGAAGGACAGGGCGCCGCCGGCCGCGACCCACTGGCCGGCCGACTCGACCGCGGCCTCTACCGCGGCGTCGAGCGTGCCCCCGGCGGCCAGGACGAGGGCCGCCGTCGCGGCGAACCGGTCGCCCGCCCCGCAGGGGTCGGTGCTCTCGACGGGGGCGGCCGGCACGTGGGTGACGCCGGCGCGGGTGGCCAGGTGCGCGCCGTCGGCGCCGACGGTGACGGCCACGCCGTGCGCCCGCCAGCCGGCGCGCAGGGCGCGGGCCCGAGCGGCGGCCCCCGTCGTCTCCCCGTCGGTCGGTGACGTGAGGCCGGCCGTCGCGGCCTGTGCCTCCGCGGCGTTCGGGGTGATCAGGGTGCACCCGGGCACGGGGGTGCCGCCGCGCGGATGCGGGTCCCACACCACGGTGGCGTGCGCGGCGTGGGCGGCCAGGGCCTCGCGCACGACAGTGTCGCGGGTGACACCGCCACCGTAGTCGGAGACGAGCACGACGTCCGCGTCCGCGAGCAGCGCGGCGAGTGCCTCGGCGTCGACGTCGACGGGTGCGCCGGGGCCGCCCTCGTCGACCCGCAGCATGGCCTGGCCGGAGGAGCGGATGCGGGTCTTGGTGCGGGTCGGCCCGTCGTGGCCGAGCCGGTGCACGGTGACGCCGGGCAGGGCGTCGACGAGTTCGCGGCCCGCGGCGTCGTCCGCGACGGGCGCCACGAGGGTCACCACGGTCCGACTTCCCGCGCCGTCGCCCGCCGCGCACAGCAGCGCCGTCAGGCCCGCACCGCCGGGGCTGACGAGCACCTCGTCCACGTCGACGACCGGCACGGGGGCGTCCGGGCTCAGCCGGGTGCTCGTGCCGACGACGTCGCGGTCCAGCATGACGTCGCCGACGACGACGATGCGGGGGCTCATCCGGCGTCCGCCTCGACCAGCAGGGCGTCGTCCGGCGTCGTGATCGGCGGCGCGCCGGGTGCCGTGCCGGCCGCCTCGGCCCGAACCGCTGTCGCGGCGTGCCGCGCGTCGACCGCGGCGCACACCGCGTGCAGCAGCATCAGGTGCATCTCCTGCACGACCGACGTGCTGCTCGCGTCCACGGCCAGCGCCTCGTCGGCGGCGTCGGCCAGCGGGTTGGGGCCGGGCCCGGTCAGCGCCCACACGTGCATCCCGCCGGCGTGGGCCCGTTCGGCCGCGGCGATGATGTTGGGGCTGCGGCCGCTGGTCGAGAGCAGGACGACGACGTCGCCGGGCCGCCCGTGGGCCTGCACCTGCCGGGCGAACACCTCGGTGACGCCGTAGTCGTTGCCGATCGCGGTGAGGCTGGACGTCTCGGCGGACAGGCAGAGGGCGGACAGGGGCGTCCGCTCCCCCTCGAACCGGCCGACCAGTTCGGCGGTGAAGTGCTGCGCTTCCGCGGCGCTGCCGCCGTTGCCGGCCACGAGCACCCGACCCCCGCGCCCGAGCAGCGCCGCCAGTTGGGCGCCCCAGCGGTCGACGACGTCGGCGTGCGCGGAGGCGTCCGTGACGGCCCGCTGCAGCTCGGCGAGGTGGTCGGTGATCCACTCGCGGGTTCCCGTGCGGGGCCGGTGCTGCCGGGCGCCGTGGGCCTGCAGCACCTGCTCGTAGACCGTCTCGGTGCTCTCGGCGATCCGGTCCCAGCCGAACAGGCGCTCGACCCGGTCGCGGCCGGCCCGGCCCATCCGGGCGGCCAGGCCGGGGTCGTCGAGGATCCGGCGCAGGGCAGCCGCGGTGGCGTCGACGTCGCGGGGCGGCACGAGCAGGCCGGTGACGCCGTCCTCGACGCTGTCCAGCAGGCCGCCCACGGCGGAGCCGACGACGGGCCGCCCGCACGCCGCCGCCTCGAGCGGGACCATGCCGAACGGTTCGTACCAGGGGGTGCAGGCGACGACGTCGGCGGCGGCCAGCAGCGCCGCGGCACCGGGGCGGTCGACCCGGCCGTGCAGCACGACCCGGTCCTCGACGCCGAGCTCGCGGGCGAGGGCGGCCAGCCGCACGACCTCGGGGTCCTCGTCCAGCGCCGCGGCGTCGGGGCCGCCGGCGATGTGGAGGACGGCACTGCCGAGAACGGAGTCGCCGAGAACGGAACTGCCCGAGACGGCGTCATCCGTCGCGGCGAGCGCGGCGAGGACGGTGTCGACGCCCTTGCGCTCCACGAGCCGGCCGAGGGCGACGATGCGGGCGGGCTCGCCGGCCTCGTGCGGCGGCGGGTCGGTGGGGGCGAACGCGGTCAGGTCCACGCCGCAGGGCACGACGGCCACCCGGTCGGGGTCCGCGCCGAGGGCCATCAGCTCGCGCTTCTCGTCCTCGCACGTGGCGAGCACCGCGTCGGCCGCGCCGAGCAGAGCGGTCTCGGCGGCCAGCCGGTGCGCGGGACTCGTGTCGGCCAGGCCCTGGTGCCGGCGTTTGACCGCGCCGAGGGCGTGGAACGTCTGCACGAGGGGCAGCTGCAGGGCGTCGGCGGCCCGGCGCGCGGCCAGCCCGGACATCCAGAAGTGGGCGTGGACGAGGTCCGGTGCGCCGTCGGCGATCCAGGCGCGGGTCAGCCAGCGGCCGAACTCGTCCATGAAGGGGGCCAGCTCGTCCTTGGGCAGGGCGTGGGCCGGGCCGGCGGGCACGTGCACGACGCGCACGCCGGCCGTCAGCTCGACCGCGTCCGGCAGGGCGTCGTCGTCCCGGCGGGTGTAGACGGTGACGGCGTGGCCGCGGGCGGCCAGCGCGGAGGCCAGCTGGGCGACGTGCACGTTCTGCCCGCCGGCGTCGACGCCGCCGAGGGCGGCCAGGGGGCTGGCGTGTTCGGACACCATGGCGATCTTCATCGGCTCACCTTTCCCAGGAGGTCGTCCCAGTCGGTCAGGAAGCGGTCGAGGCCGTAGTGGGTCAGCGCGTGCGCGCGGCCGGCGGCACCGGCGGCGCGGGCCTCGTCCGGCTCGTCGAGCCAGCGGCGCGCCTGCCCGGCCAGGGCGGTCAGGTCGTTGGTCAGCAGCCCGGCCTCCGGCGGCACCGCGCGGGGCCCCTCGGTCGTGGAGAGGCCGAGCACGGGCAGGCCGAGCATCATCGCCTCGATCAGGGCGAGGCCGAGGCTCGTCCACCGGTACGGGTGCAGGTACGCGCGGTGGCTGCCGAGCGCGTCGTGCAGCCGGTGCTGGGGGTAGTTCTCGTGCAGCTGCCAGCGGCGACCGGGTGCCGAGTCGGCGAGGGCGTCCATGCCCATTCCGTAGACGTCGACGGGCAGGTCGACGGCGAGGTCGGTGACGATGTCGGTGCCGGCCACGCGGCCGCGGCGCACCGGCTCATTGACGACGACGGCCAGGGATGCCGTGTCCCCCGTGTACCGCGCGCCGGGGTCGATCACGCCGTGCTCGATGACGTGGGTGGGCGCGTCCCCGTTGTCCCACATGACCCGGTTGAAGTGGGTGACGTGGACGATCGGGATGGCGGTCTGCTCGGACAACGGGTGCCGGGAGGTGACGGCGTGGCCGCGCGGGGCGTCGTGCTCGACGTAGACGGCGGGCAGGTCGCGCCCCGGACGGCGGCCGGTCCACCGCTCGGCCAGCTCGACCTCCTCGGGCCGCTGCAGGACGACGAGATCGATCGCGGTGTCGGCGAGCTCCTCGGGGCTCAGCTCGACGGCGTTCTCCGGCCAGTCCCAGGTCTGCGCGCGGCCGAGCCCGTCGCGGGACCGGTCGGGCAGCACGGGCAGCAGGTAGGTGTGGCGGCCCTGCACGAAGGCGGTGGACCAGGAACCGTGCACGTGCCAGGTCAGGGTGCGCACGAGGGCACCTCCTCGGTCGTCGTCGTGGGTGTCGTCGTCCGGTTCGTCGTCAGCGCGGCGACCGCGGCCACGACGTCGGCGCCGCCCACCTCGCTCAGACACGGGTGGCCGGGGACGGGGCACTCACGGGCGCGAGTGTCGCGGCAGGCGGCGTGCTGGTAGCCGAGCAGGACGGTGGGCACCCCGTGCGGCGCCCAGCGTTCGGCGGGTACGACCGGGGAGAACAGGCTGACAACGGGTGTGCCGACGGCGGCGGCGAGGTGGGCGGGACCGGTGTTGCCGACGACGACGCACGCGGCGGCGTCGAGCACGGCCGCCAGCTCGGCCAGGGAGGTGCGGCCGGCGATGCTGACGATGGTGGCGTCGGGCGCGCATGCCAGGGCCCGGGCGACGACGTCGGCGCACCGGTCCGCCTCGGCCGGGCCGCCCGTGACGACGACGGTCCGGCCGGCGGCGGCGAGGCAGACCGCCAGGGTGGCGGCGTGCTCGGTGGTCAGCGCCCGGGAGGGAACGGAGGCGCCGGGGTGGAGGACGACGAAGCCGCGCCGGTCGGCGTCCACAGCACCGGTGTCCAGGCCACCCGGCAGCAGAACGTCGGGCAGCAGCTCGTCCGGGAGCAGGCCGGCGGGGATGCGCGGCAGGGGTCGGCGCACCGCGAGCGCGGTGCCGCCCGGCCCCGGATCCGGGGCGCCGGCGGCGAGCGCCAGGGCGAGCGCGGCCTCGGCCTCGTGGCCGCCGCCCGGGGGCGCGTCCCGCCGGTGCCGGACGTCCAGCAGCGAGCCGGGATAGTCCTCGCTCGTCGCGGCGACGTGGCCGATCCCGGCGAGCCGGCAGAGCAGGGCCATCGGCAGCGGGCTCTGGTGGAAGGAGGTGAAGATCACCGCGGCGTCGTACTGCCGGGCGGCGAGATCCTCGACGAGCGCGCGGGTCGCTTCGGCGTCGACCGGCGGCGGCGCGAACCCGGACCAGGGAGCGTCGAAGACGAGGACGTCGGCGACGTCGGGCAGCAGCCGCCCGGCCGCCGCGCCCGCCGGCGAGGCGAGCAGGTCGACGTCCCCGAGCCCGGCGAGGGCGCGGATGGCCGGACCGGTCAGCAGCACGTCGCCGTCCGAGTCGAGGCGGACCGCCAGGATGCGCCCCACCGTCAGGCCCCCGCCCGCGCGGTCCTCGTCGCGGCGTCCTGCGTGGCGCCGGACTCCGGTGCAGCACCCAGCGCGTGCGTGACGGCGTCGAGCAGATCGCGGGCCACGCCGGGTGCGGCCGCGACCTCGGCGGGCAGGGTGACGTCGGTGGGCACGAGGATGCCGCGCGCGCCGGCGGCCTGTGCGGCCTCGACGTCGGCGCCGATGTCCCCGATCACCACGCACTCGGCCGGGTCGACGCCGAGGTCGGCGGCGGCGGCGAGGACGAGCCCGGGTCGCGGCTTGCGGCACGCGCACCCGGCCTCGGGCGCGTGCGGGCAGACACGCACGGTGTCCAGTCCGCCCACCAGCTCCGCGACACGCGCGTTGACCGCGTCCACCTGGTCCCGGGTCAGCAGGCCGCGGCCGATGCCGGACTGGTTGCTGACCAGCCCGACCGCCAGACCCGCGGCGCGGACGCGGCGGACCGCCTCGACGGCGCCGGGCATCAGCTCGACGCGCTCCGGGTCCCCGTTGTAGGGCACGTCGCGCACCAGGGTGCCGTCCCGGTCGACCAGGACGGCGCGCACGGGTCGCGGCCACGGACCGGTGCGCCGGTGGGCCAGGATGCCGCGCACGTGGTGGGCGACGGCGGCGGCGGGGATGGTGGCGCTGGTCAGGGCCATCCGCGTCAGTTCGTCGCGGTACCCGGGATCGCCGGGGCGCGGGCCGGGCGTCATCCGCAGCCGCAGGAACCGGCCGGTCAGCCCGGCCCAGGCCAGGGCGCCGGCCGCGAGGGTGACCAGACCGGCGCGGCGGGCGAGGGCGCGGCCGGCGGTCGGATCCGGTGCCGGCACCGTCCGGGCGATCGCCCCGCCGGCGAGTCCGTCGAGGGCGACGGCGGCGCCGAGCACCCCGATGGCGGCTGCGGCGACGGTCGCGAGGTGCCAGCGGAATCCGCCGGCGGGAGCGTCGGCACGGTCACGCCACTGCGGGCCGTGCAGCCGGCGCATCAGGGCGTCGTCGGCGTTGCCGGCCTGCACCCGGTGGCTGACCCACGCGTCGGCCGGCCGCACCGGGTGGAGGATGGTGCGTTCGCCCCGGCGCAGCGTCCAGCCGGCGTCGCGCACGCGCAGGGCGAGGTCGGCGTCCTCCCGGAAGGCGCGAGGGAAGCGTTCGTCGAAACCAGCGACCTGTGTGAGCGCGGAGACCCGGTAGGCCATGTCCGCGGTCGCCCAGTCGGCGTCCATCAGGGCCGCGGTGTTGCGCTCCCAGTCGGTGGGCCGGCGGTCCGCGGGCAGCGGGACGTGGATCCGGCCCTGCGTGGCGGCGTCGGCCGGTCCGCAGGCGGCGAGGTCGGCGGCGAGCCCCTCGGCCCATCCGGCGGGCAGTTCGACGTCGTCGTCGAGAAAGGCGATCCACGCGACGCCGGTGCGGGCAGCCACGCGCCAACCCCGGTTCCGGGCGGCGGCCGGGCCACGGCCGTGCCCCCGGACCACGGTCAGCGGCACGTCCGTGCCGTCGGCGGCGCGCACCGCGAACGACGGGGTGAGCGCCTCGACGTCGCCCCGCCGGTCGTCGACGACCACGACGGCGGCCGGGGCGGAAGGTGCCTCCGCGGCGCCGGCGAACTGCGCGGCGAGCGTGTCCAGCAACCGCTGCAGACTCGGGCGCCCGACCGACGGGATGACGACGGCGTACGAGGGCGCGGCGAACCGCGTCGTCGAGTCGGCCGCCGTCACGGGGCCGCCCGGAAGAGGTCGGTGCGGCGCACGAGGTGCGGGCCGAGGACGAGCGCCGCGACGGGCGCGGAACCGAAGAGCTCGAGCGCGTCGCGCGGGTCGTCGACCATGGGCCGGCCGGCGGTGTTCAGCGACGTGTTGACGACGACGGGCACCCCGGTGCGCTCGTCGAACGCACGCAGCAGGGCAGCGATCCCGGCGTTGTCCTCGTCGCTGACGGTCTGGATCCGCGCGGTGCCGTCCACGTGGGTGACGGTGGGGATCTTCTCCCGCCACGGCTCGGCGACGTCGTGCACGAAGAGCATGTACGGGCTCGGAATGGGCCCGCCGCTGAAGATCTCGCTCGCGCGGTCGGCCAGCACCATGGGCGCCACGGGACGGAACTGTTCGCGGCCCTTGACGTCGTTGAGCCGCTCGAGGTTCTCCGCGTGGATCGGGTTGGCGATGAGCGAGCGGCGGCCGAGCGCCCGCGGCCCGAACTCGCTGCGCCCGTCGAACCAGGCGACGACGCCGTTGCCGGCGAGCACGTCGGCCACCTCCCCGGCCAGGTCGTCCGGCGTCGTGAACGGGACCTGCGCGGTGGTCAGCCAGCCGGCCAGCTCGTCGTCGGTCCAGCTGCGCCCGAGCGCGGCGGTCGGGGCGGGCACGATCGTGTCGCCGCCCTCGGCGGCCAGGTGCAGCGCGGCGCCGAGCGCGGTGCCGGAGTCCCCGGCGGCGGGCTGGACCCACACGTCGTCGAACGGCGACTCCCGCCAGATCCGCGAGTTGGCCACACAGTTCAGCGCGGTGCCGCCGGCCATCGTGAGATACCGGTCCCCGGTCTGGCCGTGCAGCCAGGTGGCCAGGTCCACGAGCGTCTCCTCCACGACGGCCTGGACGGAGGCGGCGAGGTCGGCGTGGTCGCCGCCCCACGTGCCGTCGTCGATGCGCGCCGGCGCGAACCGCGTCCAGTCGGGGGCCTGCGCCCGGAAGCCGCCGTCGCCGGTGGCGTGGACGATCTCGCGCAGGTCGTCGAGGAACCGCGGCGTCCCGTAGGAGGCCAGGGCCATGACCTTGAACTCGTCGCTGGACCGCTCGAAGCCGAGGTGCCCGGTCAGCGACTCGTAGAGCAGGCCGAGCGAGTCCGGCAGCTCCTGGCGGTACAGGATCTCGAGCTTGCCGTTCTCGTACCGGCCGGCCAGGTGGGAGTGGGCCTCACCGCGGCCGTCGACGACGAGCACGCTGCCCGTCGGGTACGGGCCGGCCAACCCCGAGGACGCCGCGTGGGCCACGTGGTGCTGGACGAAGTGGACCGTGTCGGCGCGCAGGCCTGGCAGCGACTCGGCGAGGAAGCCGGGAGCACGCCGGGCGTAGTCGACGCGGATCGGGTCGTACGGATCGTCCGGCATGTGCGCGGCGATCGCCGGATCGAACGAGTACCCGACCGCGTCGAGGTCCTCCGGCCGCAGCCCGGCCTCGCGCAGCACCCACCGCATCGCCTGCTCGGGCAGCTCCCACGCCGAGAACGGCACGGGCCGCTTCCCGTGCTTGCGCCGGGAGAACCGCTCCTCCTCCGCGGCGGCGACCACGTGTCCGTCGATGACCAGGGCAGCCGCGGGATCGTGGAAGATCGCGTTGACACCGAGAACCTTCATGGTCCGCAGTGTACTGATTATCAGACGGCTGCATAACCGCTTCCGGAGGCGTTTGTCCGATTGGACAAGTGCTCCGGGATGTGCCGGGTCTCAGGTCGTCAGGGTCACGACGGCACGTCCGCGGATCCTGCGGTCGGCGAGATCGCGGTAGGCCTGCCCGGCGTCGGCGAACGCGTACCGATCGGTCACGAGGTCGTCGAGCCGGATGCGCCCGGAGGTCACGAGGTCGAGCACGGCGGGCATGTCGACGGAGGCCCGTGCCCCGAACGAGCCGAGGATCTGGATCTTCCGGCGCACGACGCGCGCGACGTCGAACTGAGCCTCCACGCCCACCGGGGCGATGCCGACGAGCACCACCCGGCCGCCGTCGTCGACGACGTCCACGGCGGTCCGCACGGTCGGCGCACTGCCGAAGGCCTCGAAGGCGACGTCGACACCGTGGCCGTCGGTGAGGCCGCGGACCGCCTCGAGGGCGTCCTCGGTGCGGGAGTTGACGGTGTCCGTCGCGCCCACCCGCCGGGCGAGGGCGAGCTTCTCGTCGTCGATGTCGATCGCGATCACGCGCGAGGCGCCGTGCGCGACCGCCATCTGGATGATGTTCAGGCCGATGCCGCCCGCGGCGACGACGGCCACCGTGTCCCCCTCGGTCACCTTCCCGACGTTGTGCACCGCGCCGTAGCTGGTGAAGACGCTGCACCCCAGGACGGCGGCCGCATCCAGCGGGATCTCCTCGGGCAGCCGGAAGACGGCCGTGGCGGGCACGACCGCGTGCTCGGCGAGCCCGGCCATCGAGTACATGGCCACGGGGCTGCCGTCCTCGGCCGAGAGCCGGGAGGAGCCGTCGTAGAGCTGGCCCCTGAGCCGGTTCTTCGCGAAGAACGTCTCGCACAGGTCCTCCCGCCCGCGGTCGCACTGGCGGCAGGACCCGCACGGCATGATGAAGCTGCAGACCACCCGGTCCCCCACCTCGAGGCCCGTGACGCCCTCGCCGAGGGACTCGACCCAGCCGGAGATCTCGTGGCCGAGCACGCACGGCGTCGGGAACGCGACCTCGCCCTTGATCACGTGCAGGTCGGTGTGGCACACACCGCAGGCCGCGACCCGGACGCCCACCTCCCCCGCCTTCGGCGGATCCAGGAGGACGTCGCCCTCCCGCAGATCGCTGCCGACGGTGTCCAGGACGTGTGCGCGCATGCCGCCTCCTTGCGTAGCTGATGGTCAGGACCACTGTTCCCGATCACGCTGCCCACGTCGAGAGGGCCGTGCGACGAGGCACGATGCGTCCGGCGCCGCAGCAGCGTCAGGCCAGCGCGGCGAGCAGCCGGTCCAGCTGGTCCTGCCCGCTCAGCGGCCAGTCCCGCCGCTCGCGCGCGGCGTCACGGCCGGCCTCGGAGAGGCACCAGGCGAGGTTGGCCTCGAACGCCGCGGCGCCGGCGTCCTCCGCGGTGACGAGGGCGGGCCACTCCCAGGCGCGGGCCTGCGCGGTGACCTTGCCGCCGCCCGCGACGGGGTCGATCGCGAGCACCGGCACCCCCTGGCGCAGCGCGAGGGCGAGGCCGTGCATGCGCATGGTGACGACGGCGTCCACCCGGCCGAGCACCGCGTCGACCTGCGCCGGGCTGGAGGGCAGCCGCCAGTCGCGCGGGTCGAGGCGGGTGTCCAGCGGCAGCAGCGCCGCGTCAACGCCACGGAGCCAGCCCGTGAGCGCGGCAGTGACGTCGTCGTGGCGGCGGGCGCCCCCGTACTCGCCCTGCTCGCCCGTCAGGTACACCCCGAGGACGGGCACGTGCCCGGAGCCGGGGGCGATCCGGGCGGCGAGGTCGCGGTGCGGGTCCGCGCCGGGGGCGTCGCGGGCGATGACGGTGTGGAAGCCCGCGGTCACCGGGTCGTCGTGGTCGAGGACACTGACGCCGACGGCGATGCGGGTCGCGTGGGCGAAGGCCTCGTGCAGGTCGGCGATCGGGGTTCCCGTGGCCGGCCCGCAGCAGAACACCAGGTGGGAGTAGGCCTGCGGGTCGGCGTCGGTCAGGGCGAGGCCGCCCGCGGGACGCATGACGGCGCTCCAGGCGACGTCATGGTCGATGCCGGCGGATCCCAGCGCCTCGGTCACGGCGCGCATGGCGAGGACGTCGCCGGCGGTCGCCTCGCCGTGCTCGACGCTGGACCAACCGACCACGAGTGCACGCATGGTCCCGAGCGTATCGACGCAGGCGGGCCGTCGCAGTGAGTCCCGTCTCGTCGGCCCTCCCCGGCGGAGGACCGCCGCTCAGCCGTGAAAGACGGGCGTGCGCTTCTGCTGGAAGGCGGAGAAGCCCTCGGCGTAGTCGGCGGTACGGCAGAGGTCGCCCTGGGCCGTGTTCTCGGCGGTGATCGAGTCCCACAGGCCGAGCCGCTCGTCACGGATCTGCGCCACCAGCGCCTTCGACGCCCGGAACGCGCCGGTGGCCCCGGCGGCGACCTTCGCGACGGTCACGCGCGTCGTCTCGAGCAGTTCGTCCGCGGGCATCGCGCGGCTGAACAGTCCGGAGGCGACGGCGTCGGCGCCGCTCATCAGCTCGGCGGTGTAGATCAGATCCAGGGTCCGGTGGGCACCCAGCCGCTCGGTGAACAGCCAGTGCCCGCCCGAGTCCAGGGTTGCGCCGAGGTTGGCGAACGGCGAGCCGATCTTCGCGGTATCCGCGACGTAGACCACGTCGGTCGCGACGAGCAGCCCGAGGCCGACGCCGAGCGCCGCGCCCTGCACCGCGGCGAAGGTGGGGGCCGGGAAGGCGCTCATCTCGCGCAGCACGGGCGTGACGACGTCGGCGAGATAGCCCAGCGCGTCGTCGGTGGCCGGCTGGACGCCGGAGATGTCCCTGCCGGCGCAGAAGCCGCGGCCCTCACCGCGCAGCAGGAGGGCGCGCACGTTCGCGGCGGCCGCGTCGGCGTAGGCCTGCCGCAGCTCCCCCAGCGCCGTCTCGTCCAGGGCGTTCATCTTCTGCGGTGCGTTCAGCACCACCTCGGCGACGTCGTCGGCGATGGACAGCTCGATCACGGGCGCACTCCTGCGGGTCGAAGGGGTCGGGTCACCGGGCGTGGTCAGGCGTCGTAGTCGACGGTGACCGTGTCCGACGTGGGCCGGGACTGGCAGGTGAGCACGTAGCCGCGCTCCACCTCGTCGGCCTCGAGGGCGTAGTTCTCGTCCATGTCGACGGTGCCGGAGACGACCTTGGCCCGGCACGTGCCGCAGACCCCGCCCGCGCAGGCGAACGGCACGTCGCCGCGCACGCGCAGGGCGGCGTTGAGGATGGTCTCCCGCGCGCTGCGCGGGCTCTTGACCGCGCCGTGCAGGCCGTCGAGGTTGAACTCGATCTCGTAGTTCTCACCCGTCGGGTCCTCGACCACGGGCCGACCCGCGTTCGCGTCGGGTCCGCTCTCGGGCCGCCCGGTGGTGAACAGTTCGAAGCGGACCTTCTCGGCGGCCACGCCCCGCTCGGCGAGGGTGTCCCGGGCGAGCTGGACGAGCTCGAACGGCCCGCACAGGAACCACTCGTCCACCACGGGGGTCCGGATCACCGAGTCGACGAGGGTGGTCAGCTTCTCGGCGTCGATGCGGCCGGTCAGCAGCGGGGAGATGCGCTGTTCGCGGGAGAGGACGTGGTGCAGGGCGAGCCGGGTCGGGTACCGGTCCTTCAGGTCGGCCAGTTCCTCGAGGAACATGACGTCCTGCGCGGCCCGGTTCGCGTACACCAGGTCGAAGCTCGCCTGCGGGTTGGCCGCGAGCACGGCCCGGGCGATCGCGATGACGGGGGTGATGCCGGAACCGGCGGCGATGCCGACGTAGGCGGCGCGGCCGGCGTCGGCCACCTCCGCGCCGATCGCCTCGGGGTCGTTCAGGCCGGTCAGGGCGTGCTGGGAGATGAACGCGCCCTGCGGGCTCATCA
Organism: Tersicoccus mangrovi; assembly: GCF_036881825.1. Lineage (NCBI taxonomy): Bacteria > Bacillati > Actinomycetota > Actinomycetes > Micrococcales > Micrococcaceae > Tersicoccus > Tersicoccus mangrovi. The sequence continues at coordinate 391,138 of NZ_JBAJMW010000001.1, forward strand.
CCTCCAGGGTGTCACCGGCCGTCAGCTCGCTCGTGGCCCAGGTGGAGAACACGCCACCGAGGTCGCGCTTGATGCCGACCTTGATGCGGGAGCTGCCGTCGTCGAACGTGGCCGGCTCGGCGCATATCGAGTAGCTGCGGCGCACCTCGCGGCCGTCGATGTCGGCGCGCAGGGCCACGTACTGGCCGGGCACGTAGTCGTACTGCGCGGCCAGGTCCGCCGGGACCGCGAAGGTCACCTCGACGGCGTCGGCGGTCAGCCGGCGCACCTCGCTGACGGTGAGCGGGTGGAAGGACGCCCGCTTCCTGTTCTTTCCACCTTCGGCGGGGATATTCTCGGTCGTCGCCGTCATCTACAGCACCTTGAAGTAGTCGAAGGGTTCCTGGCAGTCGTTGCAGACGTAGAGGGCCTTGCAGGACGTGGAGCCGAAGCGGGTGATCTCCCGGGTCCGCAAGGAGGAGCAGCGTGGGCACTTGACGCTGAGGGCGAGCCGGATGGGGCCGGACGCGGCGGCGCGGCCCGACGGCGGGGCGATGCCGTACTCGGTGAGCTTGGCCTTGCCGTCCTCGCTCATCCAGTCGGTGGTCCAGGCGGGGCTGAGGGAGAAGTCGACGCGCACGTCCCGGTAGCCGTTCGCGGTCAGCGCGGTCACGACGTCGTCGCGGATGGTGTCCATCGCGGGGCAGCCGGAGTAGGTCGGGGTGATGGTGACGCGGGCAGTGCCCCCGTCGCCGGTCGTCGTGTCGAATCCGGCGTCGCGCAGGATGCCGAGGTCCTCGATGGTCAGCACGGGGATCTCCGGGTCGCACACGGTGGCGGCGATGTCCCAGACGCGGCGGTCGGCGTCGGTCGTCATGGCGTCGTTCTCCATCGTCGCGGCGCTCACCAGGTTGCTCCGGGGTGCTTGCGGGCCAGCGACTGCATCTCGGCCAGGATGTAGCCGAGCTGCTCGTGGGGCTCGCCGCGGCGGCCGCCGGTGCTGCTGGGCTGCACGTCCGGCACGGTCAGCTCGGCTTGAGCGAAGACGGCGGCGATGTCGGCGTCGAAGCCGGCGCGCAACTCGGACGGGCGGACGGCGACGCCGTCGAGCTCGCTGTTCTCGATCAGGGCGTCGTCCTCGAACAGCTCGTCGACGTAGGGCCAGACGACGGTCAGGCCGTGCTCGAGCCGACGGCGGGACTCGTCGGTGCCGAGCGCCAGGCGCAGCACCCACTGCGCGGCGTGGTCGCGGTGGTAGTCGACCTCCTTGAGCGCCTTGGCGGCGATCGCGGCGAGCGTCGTGTCCGTCGAGGCGGCGAGCCGCGTGTAGAGGCCGTGCTGGTAGCAGGCGATGACGAGCTGCCGGGCGATGGTCTGCCCGAAGTCCCCGTTCTCCAGCGCCACGATCCAGGCGTTGCGGAACTCCTCCTCGTCCCGGAAGTAGGCCAGGTCGTCCTCGGTCTTTCCCCACGCGCTCCCGGCGTAGGTGAGGAAGGAGCGGGCGTGCCCGATCTGGTCGAGGGCGATGTTGGCCAGGGCCATGTCCTCCTCCAGCTCGGGCGCCCGGGAGATCCACCAGCCCAGGCGCTGGGCGAGGATCAGGGCGTCGTCGCCCAGGCGCAGCGCGTACTGGGCGACGAGCTCGGGGGCGGTGGCACCGGAGGCGGCGATGTCCTCGGGGGTGAGGGCGTCGCCGACGGAGATCCGGGTGGCGGAGTCGTTGGACATGCGGGTTCCTCGGTGTCGGTGGGGCAGGCAGCTCGGTGGCGCAGGCAGCTCGGTGGATGCACTCGGTGAGCGCACCCCGGGTCAGAGGTGCTTCACGCCCTCGCTGCGCGTGTAGTAGGTGGCGTGCCGGTAGGCCTTGCCGGCCGCGGACTCGAAGAAGGCGCCCTTGGCGTCCGGGTCCGAGGCGGTGATGGCGTCGGCGGGCACGACCCACACGGAGGTGCCCTCGTTGCGGCGGGTGTACAGGTCCCGGCCGTTGCGAACCGCCATGGTGGCGTCCGGGGCGTGCAGGGAGCCGGCGTGGACGTGCGACAGGCCGCGGGACGGCCGGACGAATACCTCCCAGAGGGGCCACTCCCGGGTGTCCTGCTGCTCGGCGCCGTTCGCCTGAGCGGCGTCGTTCTGCTGCGACATGCTCAGGCTCCGATCAGCTCGGTCGACTGGCGACCCTCGGTGCGGGCCGCGTAGGCCTTCGCGGCCTCGCGGACCCAGGCGCCGTCCTCGTGGGCGGCACGACGACGCTCGAGCCGCTGGGTGTTGCAGGGCCCGCGCCCGGCGATCACCTCGGTGAACTCGTGCCAGTCGAGCTCGCCGAAGTCGTAGTGGCCGCGCTCCTCGTTCCACTTCAGGTCCGGGTCGGGCAGCGTCAGGCCGAGCACCTCGGCCTGCGGGACGATCATGTCGACGAAGCGCTGCCGCAGCTCGTCGTTGCTGAAGCGCTTGACGTTCCACTGCATGGACTGCACCGAGTTCGGCGAGTCGCCGTCCGGCGGGCCGAACATCATCAGGGCCGGCGCGTAGGTCCGGTTGACGGCGTCCTGCGCCATCTGCTTCTGCGCCGGGGTGCCGTTCGAGAGCTCGAGCAGGATCTCGAAGCCCTGCCGCTGGTGGAAGGACTCCTCCTTGCACACGCGCACCATGGCCCGGCCATAGGGGCCGTAGGAGGCCCGGCACAGGGGCACCTGGTTGCAGATCGCGGCGCCGTCGACGAGCCAGCCGATCGCGCCCATGTCCGCCCAGGTGCGGGCCGGGTAGTTGAAGATCGACGAGTACTTCGCCTTGCCGTCGATGAGCTGCTGCATCATCTCGTCGCGGGTGGTGCCCAGCGTCTCGGCGGCCGAGTAGAGGTAGAGCCCGTGGCCGGCCTCGTCCTGGACCTTGGCCATGAGGATGGCCTTGCGCTTGAGCGAGGGAGCCCGGGTGATCCAGTTTCCTTCGGGCTGCATGCCGATGATCTCGGAGTGGGCGTGCTGGGAGATCTGCCGGGTCAGGCTCTTCCGGTACTTCTCCGGCATCCAGTCCCTCGGCTCGACGCGCGAGTCGGCCGCGATGATGCGGTCGAACGCCGCCTGGCCCTCGACGTCGACGTCGACCGTCGCGTGGTCGGGAACGGCGCGCAGCGTCTGATCTGCTGGGGCAGCCATGGTCATCACCTCGTGGTCGCAGTGTCGGCGGTCGGAGCGGGTCGGTGGAGCCGAATCGAATTACCGACCGTTCGTTCAGAATATGCGTGACGTGCGCGACCGTCAAGGTCGCCGATCCCCGCGCACGACCCCGGACGGCCCCGGGCCGCCTCCCGGCCGACGTGCCCCGAGCAGGGGCGCCCGTCTAGGATGAACGGACCATGCCAGCCAGCGCGGAGGGACTCTCATGAATCAGGTGTCCGGAGTCGGTGTCAGTGCCGGACGAGTGGTCGGGACCGTGCTGAAGATGGCCCCGCCCGTGGCCGCGCCGCCCGAGGGTGAGCGCCTGGCCCCGGGTACGGACGCCGCCGCCGAGGCCGCGCGCATCAAGGACGCCGCCGGCGTCGTCAAGGCGAAGCTGCAGGAGCGCGCCGCCGCCGCGACCGGGGACTCGAAGAAGGTGCTCGAGGCGACCGCGATGATGGCGGCCGACCCCGCGCTGACGAAGGACGCCGCGAAGCGCGTCACCGACGGCGGATCCAGTGCGCCCCGCGCCGTCTGGGACGCGGCCGAGAAGGTCGCGGACATGCTCAAGGGCCTCGGCGGCTACATGGCCGAGCGCGCCAACGACATCTACGACGTCCGCAGCCGGATCGTCGCGGAACTGCGCGGCGAGCAGCCCCCTGGAGTGCCGACATCGAGCACCCCGTTCGTCCTCGTCGCCGTCGACCTGGCGCCGGCGGACACCGCGACCCTGGACCCGGCCCTCGTGCAGGCGCTGGTGACCAGCGAGGGCGGCCCCCAGTCCCACACCGCGATCCTCGCCCGCCAGCTCGGCCTGCCCGCCATCGTCGCCGCCCACGGGGCGGATGCGATCGCCGAGGGCACCGAGGTGTTCGTCGACGGCGCGGCCGGCACCGTCTCGCTCGAGGTGGGCGACACCGAGCGGCAGTATGCGGCCACGTGGGCCGAGCGTGCCGCCAACCCGAGCGTCTTCAACGGCGTCGGCAAGCTCTCCGACGGCTTCTCCGTCCCGCTGCTGGCCAACATCGGCAACGCGAAGGACGCGAAGAAGGCCGCGGCCGCCAACGCCGAGGGCGTCGGCCTGTTCCGCACCGAGTTCCTCTTCCTCGATCAGGCGGACGAACCGCCCGTGGACGTGCAGGTCAAGCAGTACACCGACGTCTTCGCGGAGTTCCCGGGCAAGAAGGTGGTCATCCGCACGCTCGACGCCGGCGCGGACAAGCCGCTGCCGTTCGTCACCGACGACACCGAGCCCAACCCGGCTCTGGGTGTGCGCGGCTACCGCACCTCCTGGCACTACCCCGACGTGCTGACCAACCAGCTGAGGGCGATCGCGCAGGCGGCGGACGCCAGCGAGGCGGACGTGTGGGTCATGGCGCCGATGATCGCCACCGCGGCCGAGTCCTCCGACTTCGCGCAGCAGTGCATGGCGGCCGGCATCAAGCGTCCCGGCATCATGATCGAGATCCCGGCCGCGGCGCTGACGTCGGACCGGCTGCTCACGGACGCGACGTTTGCCAGCATCGGCACGAACGACCTGACGCAGTACACGATGGCGGCCGACCGGCAGCTCGGTTCCCTGGCCGAGCTGAACGACCCGTGGCAGCCGGGCCTGCTCGCCCTGGTCAAGGCGTCGGTCGACGGCGCGACGCGGGCGGGACAGCAGGTCTCCGGCGACGCCACGGCGCCGGACGAGCACCACCACGGCGACCCGGCCCGCCCGGTCGGCGTGTGCGGGGAGGCCGCGGGCGACCCGGCCCTCGCCGTCGTCCTCGTCGGGCTCGGCGTGAGCACCCTGTCCATGACGCCGCGCAGCCTGGCGAACGTCGCGGAGATCCTCGCGTCGGTGTCGAAGGCGGACACGACGCGCATCGCCGAGCTCGCCCTCTCGGCTCCGTCGGCGGCCGAGGCGAAGGCCCGCGTCCGGGAGCAGATCCCCCTGCTGGAGGAACTGGGCCTGTAGAAGCCGGGCAGCCAGAACGCCGCGTGGCCGGTACCCGTGGGGTACCGGCCACGCGCGTCTCTGGGCCGGCCCGGCACCCCGTCCCGCGACTCGCCGGCACCCGTTCGGGAAATGACGCCATATCCCCGGCGACGTTGGTGTGTCCCGGGATGGGCTCGACGTGGAGCAGAAGAGCACTCGGTTCGGCAGGTCTCGCTCCGGAAGGCCGAAAGGCCGGGCGGCCGCCACGGATGACACTGCGGGCACCGTCCGCGGGAACGGACGCGGGAACGGACACAGCCATTACCCCGTCCCACGACATGCGGCACCCGTTCGGGATATGGCGCCATATCCCGGTCGACGTCGGCGAGTCACGGGATCGGGTGGTGTCACGGTCTCGCCGTCGGCTCGAGGTCCCGCGGCACACCGCGCCCAACCGGGATGGACCAGGACACGGCCCGAGGGACGGTGCGCTCAGGAGACCCGGTGGCGGCGGACGGCGTCGCCCACCAGCCGCACGAAGACCTCGGGCTCGTACATCACCATCTCGAACGGCACGCTCAGCAACGGCAGTCCCCGGACGGTCAGCAGGTTCCATCGACGCCGGTCGTTGCGGTAGGACTGCCGATCGCTGTGGAACCCGGCGCCGTCCACTTCGACGTAGAGGACGCCGTTGACGAGGAAGTCGTAACGACCGCCACCGGGCACCACGACCTGGCAGTGCACATGGAAGCCCGCTTTCGTCAGCCGGTACCGGCCGACGGTCTCGAGAATGGACGCGCTGGCGGGATTCACCTGATCGACCACCTGCCGTTCGCGAGAACTGCGGGCATCGCCGACCAACAGGCGCAGATGGTCCCAACTCACGCGCCGTTGCACGACGGCCGACTCGACGATGGCGAGGGCCTCCAGCTCCGGGAGGCAGCGGCAGCACTGCCGAAGCAGGTCGACCAGCGACTGATCGCGGGTGACGCGATGGACGACGCACCCGGGCATGGCCGTCGTCCGGAGGACGCCGACGTGCGGACGCTCCGGCTCGGCGAGCACCCACAGGCCGAGGGCGCGAGCCCGGCTCACGCAGGTGAGGCGACCGCCCGCAAGGCGAAGGGCGACGACGGCGGGATCAGCTCCGGGCAGGGCATAGACACCATGGCCGGCCGACGCCAGGGCCCCGTCCTTCACCAGGAGGGCGATCCCCGCTGCTGAGAGGCCGATCTCCCGTAGTTCACGCCACCGGACGACACCGCCGTGCCGGCGCCCCAGTTCCCTTACGTCCATGACCGCCAGCGTGCGCCGTCGTTGCGGGCCCGGCCGGGCATCTGGCATCGCGTGTGGACGACTCGACGGTCCAGCCGAGCTGGGGAGGGAGAAGGACGCCCCGCGTCGGAGCCGGTCCCGGACCCTGCCGGGCGCGGAATGGACCCAGTTGACGGCGCTCGACCCCATCCCGCGACACGCCGTACGGGTTCAGGACATGGCGCCATATCCCAATTGAACCCGGCGTGTCCCGGGACCGGGTGCGGCGAGAGCGCGAACGAGACCCCCACAGACGCCGTATGGCCGGCACCCCGAGGGGTACCGGCCATACGTGTTCGGGACGGAGATTACTCCGCGTCGAGGTCCCGGCTCAGCACGGCGACCAAGGCGTCGAGGGACTCGTCGGCCCCGTCGCCCTCGGCCCGCAGCGTGACCTCTTCGCCGTGCTCGGCGCCGAGGGTCATGAGCGAGAGGATGCTGGCCGCGGGCACCGCTTCGACGCCGGGCTTCTCGATGGTCACTTCCGCCGGCTGCTCACCGGCGGCCTGGGCGAAGATCGCCGCGGGGCGGGCGTGCAGTCCGGACGAGCTGGCGATCTTGACGGAACGCTCGGGCATGGGTCTACCTCCGTGGTCGGGATTACTGGGGAAATCTGGTGACGAAACTATCGGGCCTGGCGATCCCGGACAAGCGAGGCGACCCGCTCGTACAGGACGTCCTCGGGCGTGAGCCCGGTGACCTGCGCGACGACGTCCTCCGTGGTCGCGGAGGACAGCAGCTGCTGCAGCTGAGCGGCCTCGGCGTCCTCGGGAACGTCGAAACGCAGGGCCGCGGCCATCGCCGCCTCCAGGGCCGCCGTCGAGAGGCCACGCTCGGCCGCCTCCGCCGCCGGGCCCACGAACCGCTCGTGCCGGCTCAGCTTGCGCATCGGCGCCCGGCCGACCCGCTCCACCGTGTCCGGCAGGTGCGGGTTGGCGAACCGGCCGAGGATCTTCTCGACGTACGCCTGCTGCTGCTCCTCGCTGAAGCCATGCTTGGCCACGAGCAGTGCCTTGGTCTCCTGCAGCACCGCGTTGACCGAGTCCCGGATCGCCGGATCCGCCAGCGCGTCGGAGATCTTGTGGACCCCCGCCGCATAGCCGAAGTAGGCACTCGTGGCGTGCCCGGTGTTGACCGTGAACAGCTTCCGCTCGATGTACGGGGCGAGGTCGTCGACCCAGGTCACGCCCGGGATCTCCGGCTCCTCGCCGCCGAACGGCGTGCGGTCGATGGCCCACTCGTAGAAGGTCTCCACCGTCACGTCCAGCCCCGCGTCGGGGTCCTGGGCGGGCACGATCCGGTCCACCGCGGTGTTCGCGAAGATCGCGCGGGCGTCCAGGTCGTCCCCGGTGTAGTTCTCCCGGATCTGACCGGCCAGGATGTCGGTCGCGTTGATCGCGTTCTCGCACGCCATCACCGCCACCCGCGGCGCGTCCGCGCTGCGGGCGGCGATGCCGGCCGCGATCACCGGGGCCACGAACTTGAGGATGTTGGGGCCCACCGCCGTGGTGACGACGTCGGCGCCCGCGATCGCCTCGACCACGCCCGCCTCGTTGGTGCCCGAGTTGAGGGCGGAGTAGCCGTCGACCGTGTGGGTCGCCGACTCCTCCCCCACCTCGTGCACCTGGTAGCTCGGCGTCGCGTCGAGCGCGTCGATCAGCGGCGCGGCGACGTCGGCGAACACCAGGTCGTACCCCGCGTTGTGCAGCAGCAGCCCGACGAATCCGCGGCCGATGTTGCCCGCCCCGAAATGGACAGCCCTCATGCGTTGTTCACCGTGTCGAAGATGTCGAGCACCTCACGAGCGGACTGCGCCTGCTCCAGCCGCGCCACCTGGTCCTTGTCCGAGAACACCTTGGCGATCGAGGACAGGATGTTCAGGTGCTCGTTGTTCCGCCCGGCGATGCCGACGACGAACTTGACGGGCTTGCCGTTCCAGTCGATGCCCTCGGGGTAGCGGACGAAGGAGATCGCCGACCGCTGGATGAACCCCTTGGCCTCGTTGGTGCCGTGCGGGATGGCCAGGAAGTTGCCCATGTAGGTGGGCACGGACCGCTCCCGGTCGTGCATCGCCGCGACGTAGTCACCGGTCACGGCGCCCGAGTCGACGAGCAGCTTGCCCGACTCCTCGATGGCCGCGGCCTGGCTGGCCGCGGAGCCGTCGAGCACGATGCTGCGCTCGGCGAGGATGCCGTCCCGGTTGTCGACCGCGGTGCGCCGCGCGTCGTCCGGAGCGACCCACGTGCCCGCCGCGGCACCGGCAGCGCCACCGGCGGCGGCACCCGTGACGTTCGACCCGGCGCCGGTCGTGCCGGCCCCGGCGGTCGGCGCCAGGCCGGCCTGCTCGGCGGTCCGGCCGTCGGGCTGCGCGGTGCCGGTGGCGGTACCCGCACCGTCACCGCGGTTGGTCTGCTCCAGCAGTTCGACGATCTCGTCGTAGCGGGGGCTGCCCATGAAGTTGTCCACGGTCACGAGCTGTGCCGACGGCGCCTTGGGCTCAGCCCGGGCGGCCAGGTCCTGGTGGACGACGACCATGTCGTAGGTATCGGTCAGGTTGGCGATCGAGGCGTTGGTGACCTTGACGTCGTTGAAGCCCGCCGCCTTGATCTTGTTCCGCAGCACCGAGGCGCCCATCGCGGACGACCCCATGCCGGCGTCGCAGGCGAACACGATGTTGTTGATCGTGCCCTGGGCGGTGGCGACACCGCCGCCGGTCAGCGTGGAGGCGACGGAGCTCTTCTTGCCCTTCATGGCCTCCATGCGGGCCGTCGCGTCGCCGAGGTCGCCCTCACCCTTGTCCTTGCTGGTGCGAAGGATGACCGACGCGATGAGGAAGGAGACGGCGGCGGCGAGGATGACCGACAGCGTGACACCGATGAAGCTGTCCGGCGGGCACTGCAGCCAGACGGCGATGATCGATCCCGGCGCGGCCGGGGCCCGCAGACCCGAGTTGAAGATGACGTTGGTGAGGATGCCCGTGGCGCCACCGCAGATGGTGGCGATGATCAGGACCGGCTTCATCAGCACGTACGGGAAGTAGATCTCGTGGATACCGCCGACGAACTGGATCAGCGCGGCACCACCGGCGGACGCGCGAGCCGCACCACGGCCGAAGAACACGTAGGCCAGCAGCAGACCGAGGCCCGGGCCGGGGTTGGCCTCGAGCAGGAACAGGATCGACTTACCGGTCTGCACGGACTGCTCGGTGCCCAGCGGGGTCAGGATGCCGTGGTTGACGGCGTTGTTCAGGAACAGCACCTTGGCCGGCTCGATCAGGATCGAGGTCAGCGGCAGGATGTGGGCTCCGACGAGGAACTGGACGACGTTCCCGGCGATGCTGCTCAGGAACTCGACGACGGGGCCGATGACCCAGAAGGCGATGAGCGCCATGATGGCGCCGAGGATGCCGGCCGAGAAGTTGTTCACCAGCATCTCGAAGCCGGGCTTGATCTTGCCGTCCCAGATAGCATCCACATGCTTCATCAGCCACGCCGTGAGCGGGCCCATCAGCATGGCGCCGATGAACATGGGGATGTCGGTGCCGACGATGACGCCCATGGTGGCGATCGCACCGACGACGCCGCCGCGGACGTCGTAGATCATGCGGCCACCGGTATAGGCAATCAGCAGGGGCAGCAGGTAGGTGATCATCGGGCCGACGAGGCCGGTCCACGGCACCTCGGCGCCGGCGACCGTGTGCGTGCCGAAGCCGCCGATGGCGGGTACCGGGAAGGGTCCGGCCTTGATGAACAGGGCGGTGATGAGGCCCCAGGCGATGAAGGCGCCGATGTTCGGCATGATCATGCCCGAGAGGAACGTGCCGAATCGCTGGACGTGCGCGCGGGCGTTCGAGCCGCGCGACCTCTCCACTGTCGTTGCCATGGTTCCCTCTCAAGGGTTGGCCCGCTACGTTGCGGGGTGACGGGTCGCAGTTCTGCTGGATCGTCGAGATCGGTGGTCGATGCGGGTGATGCTCAGGTCGTGGTGGGGTGGTGCGTCATACGCTGCAACCATTCGAGGAACAGTCGCATCTCGCTGCTCGAGAGCTGCTCCGGATGCGACGCCTGCAGCGTCGCGTTCAGAGCGATGGCCGCCACCACGTAGGACGGCTGCTCGGGGTCGTCAGGGTTGGATCGGGCTGCCGCGCCGTCCGCGAGGACGGCGGAGATGGCACCATCCCGACTCAGCTCGCTCAGCCCCATGGAGCGTCGTTGAGCCGGTTCGGCGATGAGCATCAGCGTGACCCCCACGTTGGCGGCGAGGATGCTCCGCGCCGCCTGTCGGGGAGGCACCACCAGCAGCCCCTGCCGGGCGGCGTTCTGCAGGATGCCCTCCAGGACCGCCTCGGTCTCGATGACGATGGCGGGCCGCTGCTCGGGACGGACGTTGCCGAACATCACCGAGTAGACGTCGGGCTGCTCCAGGCCGAACTGCACGTGGGCATCCCAGAACCGGCGCACGTCCTCCACCGGATCCTCCGAGACGCCCAGCCCGCGTTCCCGAGCCAGGTACTGCTCGAAGCCCCGGGCGACGACGGCGTCCAGCAGGCCTTCCTTGTCACCGAAGTGGTGGTACAGCGTCGGCGCCTTCACCCCCGCCAGATCGGTGATCTGACGCGTGGAGACGGCCCCACCCTGTGCCTGCGTCAGCAGGATCGTCGCAGCCTGGATCAGGCGCTCACGCGCGGGGAGGCTGTGGTCGACGCTGCTCACGGCGATACAGTAACACCTGTAGCGACGCTATATGGCACGCCTCACATGCGCGCTCGTTCTCGCCTGTCCCGACGCCCCGTCACACGGTTGACATCGACCACCGAATCGGATTACCTAATGAACATTCGGTAATTAATGGTGAGAGGGATCACATGGCCGAGAGCACGCCCACGCTCGAGCAACTCGCCGAGCACCACGAGATCCTGCGCGACGACTTCGCCTCCGAATGGATGGGCATCCGGGTCGTCGAGGTCGGCGACGGCCGCGCCGTCATCACCATGGACCTGCGCCGCGAGATGCTCAACGGCTTCGGCATCGCCCACGGGGGCATGATCTTCGCCTTCGCCGACACCGCGTTCGCGCTCGCCTGCAACGACGTCGCCGGCAGCGAGAAGACGATCACCGTCGCCTCCGGCGCTGACGTCACCTTCATCCGCTCCGCGCGGCAGGGGCAGACCCTGACGGCCACCGCCGTCCGTCGGGCGACCGCCGGCCGAAGCGGACTGTACGACGTGACGATCACCGCCGCCGGCGGAGCCGGTGAAGGAAACACCGACGGCGAGGACCAGCTGATCGCCGAGTTCCGCGGCCGCAGCCGCACCATTCCCCAGCCCGCCCGTCGCCTGCGCTGATCGCCTCAGCCCGGACGTGAGCACCACCGACGACATGCGAAGGAGCCTGCCGTGACGGCCACCGCCACCCCTGCCACCACCACCCCCGAGGGCCTCGACCGCGAGGAGACCATCAGCCGCGACGAGCTCGAGGCGCTCCAGCTGACCCGGCTGCAGGACACCGTCCAGCGCGCGTACGCCAACGTTCCCCTGTACCAGCGCAAGTGGGACGAAGCCGGAGTGCACCCGGACGACCTGAAGGAACTGGGCGATCTCGCGAAGTTCCCCTACACCACCAAGGCGGACCTGCGGGAGGCCTACCCGTTCGGCATGTTCGCCGTCCCGATGAACGAGGTCGTGCGGGTGCACGCCTCCTCGGGTACCACCGGCCGGCCCACCGTCGTCGGCTACACCCGCCAGGACATCGACAACTGGGCGTCGCTGGTGGCCCGCTGCCTGCGCCTCTCCGGCGTCCGGCCCGGTGACGTCCTGCAGAACTCCTACGGCTACGGGCTCTTCACCGGCGGCCTGGGCGCGCACTACGGCGCGGAGAAGCTCGGCTGCACGGTGGTCCCGATGTCCGGCGGGCAGACCGAGAAGCAGATCCAGATGATCCAGGACTTCGGCCCCCGCGCGATCCTGTGCACGCCGACCTACCTGCTCACGATCATGGACGCCATGGTCGCCCGGGGCATCGACCCGACGAGCACCACGCTGAAGGTCGCCGTCCTCGGCGCCGAGCCCTGGACCGCGGAGATGCGACACGAGCTGGAGGTCGGCTTCGGCATCGATGCGTCCGACATCTACGGGCTCAGCGAGGTCATGGGCCCGGGCGTGGCCGGCGAGTCCAACGAGACGAAGGACGGCGCCCACATCTGGGAGGACCACTTCCGGCCCGAGATCATCGACCCGTTCACCGACGCGGTGCTGGACGACGGCGAGCACGGCGAGCTCGTGTTCACGTCCCTGACCAAGCAGGCACTGCCGATCATCCGGTACCGCACCCGCGACCTGACCCGACTGCTGCCGGGTACCGCGCGCCCGTCGCACCGCCGCATGGGCCGGATCACCGGCCGCAGCGACGACATGATCATCCTGCGCGGGGTCAACATGTTCCCGAGCCAGATCGAGGAGATCGCGCTGCGGATCCCGGGCCTGAGCCCGCACTTCCAGCTGCACCTGACCCGACCGAGCCGGATGGACCAGCTGACGGTGAAGATCGAGCGGCGCGAGGACTGCACCGCCGAGACCGCGAAGGGCGCCGCCGCCGAGCTCGGCCGCCAGATGAAGATCCACATCGGCTCGACGGCCACCATCGAGATCTGCGAGCCGGGCACGCTCGAGCGCTCGAGCGGCAAGCTGCGCCGCATCTACGATCTGCGCGAGACCGACCAGGCCTGATCCGCGTGGGAGACTGATCGTCATGCCTGAGACCACCCCCGACGAGACCCGCGAGCCGGCCCGTGCGACGGCCCGCGGCGCATCCCGCCGCGGTCGGCCGGGATACGACCAGCAGACCGTGCTGCGGATCGCCGTCGACGTGTTCAACCGGCACGGCTACGAGGCGACGTCGATGGGCGTGCTCGCGGACGAGCTCGGCATCTCCAAGTCGGCGATCTACCACCATGTCCCCGGCAAGGAGGACCTGCTCCGCCTTGCCCTGGAGCGGGCTCTCGGCGGCCTCGAGTCCACCCTGCACCAACCGGGCGCGACGACCGGGACGGCCGACGAGCGGCTCGAGTTCGTCGTTCGCGGCACCGTCGCCGTCCTGGTGGACGAACTGCCGTTCGTGACCCTGCTGCTGCGGCTGCGGGGCAACACGGAGATGGAACGGCAGGCGCTCGAGCGTCGCCGCTACTTCGACCGGCAGATCGCCGTCCTCGTCGAGCAGGCGAGCAAGGAGGGCTCGGTGCGCAGCGACATCGCGCCCCGCGTGGCCAGCCGGCTGCTGTTCGGCACGATCAACTCGATCGTCGAGTGGTACCGGCCGGGCGGCTCGCTCTCGCAGGAGGAACTGGCCGACGACGTCGTCGCCATCTTGTTCGACGGGCTGCACGAGGGTCGGCGCAGCGCCGAGAACGCGGACGCGACGGGCCTCGTCGGGCTCTGAGCGCTTGTCTCCCTCGGCACCGTCGGGCCGCTGACAAGGGGGCCGCCAAGGCGTTGACTGGGGCCATGGACACCACCACACCCGCCCCGCAGGTCTGGCCGACCCTGCAGGCGAAGGATGCCCGCGGGCTGATCGACTACTTGGTCCGCGTCTTCGGCTTCGAGGAGACCGTCGTGCACCCCAACGACGACGGCACCATCGCCCACGCGCAGCTGGACTGGCCCGAGGGCGGCGGCATCATGCTCGGGTCCCACAAGCCGGAGGGCCCGTTCACGCTCGAGCCGGGCACGTTCTCCGCCTACGTGGTCAGCGCCGACGTCGAAGGCCTGCACCGGCGCGCGGCCGACGCGGGCGGGATCGACCTCTCAGAGCTGACCCGGACGGACTACGGCAGCACCGACTTCCGGGCCTCGGACCCAGAGGGCAACACCTGGACCTTCGGCACCTACCCCGGCGAACCGCGGAAGGGCTGAGGCCCGGTCGGCGAGTTGCGCCGAGTGGACCGACAACGCGACCGAACCCACCCGACGGCGACATCGTCCGTCCACTCGGTGAACCAATCACGCCCAGTGGACGGACGATGCGGCTGAACCCGCCCGACGACGACAACGTCGGTCCACTCGACGAACCAGGCCCTCGACGGGCTTCGCCCAGAGGGCGTCAGACCCGGTCGAAGTCGACCTGGAAGTAGACGAGCCGGCCCGCGCGGCGGACCTCGCGCATGCCGGCGCGCAGCATGACGGCCTGCGAGGCGATGTTGTCCGGGGTCGTCGTCGCCTTGACGGTCCGGGCGCCGGCGTCGCGCGCAATGCGCAGCGCCTCGCTGACCGCCTCCTTGGCGTAGCCGCGGCCGCGGGCCCCGGGCACGAGGCCGTACCCGAACTCGACGACACCGTCCTTGCTGGGCGGCCCGAAGAAGGCGACACCACCGACCTGGGTGCCGGTCTCGCGTTCACACACGTCGTAGACGCCGAACGGGCGGGTGTCACCGACCTCGTCCCACATCTCCACGAATGAGGTGAGGGCGCTGCGCTGGTCCACGACGGGGTACCCGGTCCCCCACCGCTCGTCCGCCGGGATGTTCGCATCGGCGCGCGCGACGGCTTCGTCCCGGGTCAAGGGGTGCAGCGTGAGGCGTTCGGTCGTGACATCCACCGGACAATAGTGCCGTCCACCCGGTACCCGCTGTCCAATCGGACCGCTTCCGCGCGGTTCGGTGACGCTGCGGCTCGGTGCCGAACCGCCGTGCGGCCTCAGGCCTGCTTGGCCACCAGCGTCAGGACGTCGTACTGCGCGACGATCTCGTCCTTCTGGTTGTGGATGACGGCGTCCCAGCGCACCTCGCCGTACTCGTCGGTCACGCGCGGGGTGATCTGCTTGCAGGTCAGGGTCACGCGGATGGCGTCGTCGTACGTGACCGGGGTGATGAACCGCAGGTTCTCCAGCCCGTAGTTGGCCAGCACCGGTCCCGGCGCGGCGTCGACGAACAGCCCGGCCGCCCAGGAGACCAGCAGGTAGCCGTGGGCCACCCGGCGCGGGAAGAACGGGTTGGCGGTGGCCGCCTCCTCGTCCGTGTGGGCGTAGAACTTGTCACCCGTCGTCTCGGCGAAGTCGAGGATGTCCTTGAGGTGGACGGTGCGCAGGTCGGAGGCGAACTGGTCGCCGATCCGCAGCGTCGCCAGAGACTTGCGGAACGGGTGCTCGCCGGTGCCGGCGTCGACGTCGGAGCGACCGACGGAGTTCACGGCGGCGCCGGCGTGCCAGACGCCCGTGACCGCGGTGAGCATGTCCGGGGAGCCCTGCACGGCGGTGCGCTGCATGTGGTGCTTGACGGCGCGGATGCCGCCGAGTTCCTCACCGCCACCGGCGCGGCCGGGGCCGCCGTGGATCAGGTGCGGCACCGGGGAACCGTGGCCGGTGGACGTCTTCGCGTCCTGCCGGTTGAGGATCAGCACGCGTCCGTGGTGGGCGGCGATGCCGGTGATCAGCACGGTGGCGGTCGCGGGGTCGTTGGTGCAGACGGTGGCGACGAGCGAGCCCTGTCCGAGCGCGGCGAGCCGGACGGCGTCGTCGACGTCGGTGTAGCCGAGCACCGAGGTGACCGGCCCGAAGGCCTCGACGCTGTGCGCCTGCTCGGTGTCCGGGTCGGCGAAGGTGAGCACCGTGGGCGGGAAGAAGGCGTCGTCGCCGTTGCCGTCCGGCGCCCCGCCGATCCGGACCTGCCCGCCGGCGGCCTCGAGGCGGCGCACCGAGCGGGTGACCTCCTCGCGCTGGCCGACGGAGGCGAGCGCGCCCATCGTCGTGCCCTCGGTGCGCGGATCGCCGACGACGACCTTCGCGAGCCTGCCGCGCAGCGCCTCGACGACGTCGTCGACGAGGGCCGCCGGGACGATGGTGCGCCGGATGGCCGTGCACTTCTGGCCGGCCTTGCTGGTGATCTCCGTGACGACCGAGCGGATGAACGCGTCGAACTCGGGGGTGCCCGGCGTCGCGTCGGGGGCGAGGATGGCCGCGTTGAGGGAGTCCGTCTCGGCGGTGAAGCGGACGCCGCCGTCGGCGACCTGCGGGTGGGCCTTCAGCGACGCCGCGGTGCCGGCGGAGCCGGTGAACGCCACCAGGTCGCGGTGGTCGAGGCGGTCCAGCAGGTCCCGCGCGGAGCCGGAGATCAGCTGCAGCGAGCCCTCCGGCAGCAGCCCGGACTCGACCATCAGCCGCACGCACGCCGCCGTGACGTACCCGGTGGGCGTCGCCGGCTTGACGATGGTCGGCACGCCGGCCACGAACGCGGGGGCGAACTTCTCGAGCATGCCCCACACGGGGAAGTTGAAGGCGTTGATCTGCACCGCGACGCCGGGCAGCCGGGTGTAGATGTGCTCGCCGATGAAGGAGCCGTCGCGGGAGAGCGGCTCGACGGCGCCGTCGATCAGCACCTGGCTGTTCGGCAGCTCGCGGCGGCCCTTGGAGGAGAAGGTGAAGAGGGTGCCGATGCCGCCGTCGACGTCGACCAGGTTGTCCGCGTCGGTGGCGCCGGTGCGGTGGGAGAGGTCGTAGAGCTCCTGCTTGTGGGCCGTCAGGTAGGCCCCGAGTTCCTTGAGCTTCAGTGCCCGCTCGTGCAGGCTGAGCTCGCCGAGGGATCGCTGGCCCACCGTGCGCGCATGCTCGACCGCGGCAGCGACGTCGAGCCCGTCGGTGCTGACGCGGGCCACCGGCTCGCCCGTGGCGGCGTCCCGCACCTCGGTGCCGGCGACGTCGTCGGCGGGGTGCCACCACGCGTCCTGGACGAAGCTGGCCACGAACTCGATGGCGGGGGCGGGTGCGGTCATCGTCGACGTCCTTTTCGTTTCTCGCACTGCAGATGTACGGACCGCCACCCTGCTCGACACGAGCACGGTGGCGTTACCGACCGATCGTTCAGTATTGTCAGCGTACAGGATGGGTGAGCGGGAGCACACCGCGGAAGGAGAACGATGACCGAGGCAGCGCCGGCACACGAGCCGTGGCAGATCACCCTGGGTGAGCTCGACGAGAAGATGGGCGTGCGCATCGTCGAGCAATCGGCCGAGCGCGTCGTCGCCACCATGCCTGTCGAGGGCAACCGGCAGTCCTTCGGGCTGCTGCACGGCGGGGCGTCCCTGGCCGTGGGCGAGGCGGTCGGCTCCTGGGCGGCCGTGATCCACGCGAGCACGATGGGCCGCAGCGCCGTGGGCGTCGACGTCTCCGCGACCCACCACCGCTCGGCGACCTCCGGCACGGTCACGATCACCGCGACGGCGATCTCCCTGGGCCGGACCATGACCAGCCACGAGGTCGTCATCACCGACGAGCAGGACCGCCGGCTCTGCACGCTGCGGATCACCAACCTCATCGTGGACAGGAAGTAGACCGGACGGTACCGGTGTCCGGAGGGGACGGGCCCGACTCCGCGGAGTAGCCTCACGCCTGTCACCACCCACGGGCATCGGAGGCGCTGCCATGGCACCAGACGCGACGGAACCGGCCGCGACCGAACCGGAGATCGGGCCGCGCGCGCGGATCCCCAACCCGGCGCTGGCGCCGCTCGCCTTCCTCGTGGGCGAGTGGCGGACGACGGGGACGCACCCGGCGCTGGCCGGCAGGACGGTCGACGGACGGGCGTCCTTCACGTGGCACGAGGGTGGCGCCTTCCTGCTCGTGCGCACCCACGTCGACGAGCCCGGCTTCCCCGACGGTCTGGCCCTCATCGGCAGCGACAACGGTCGCACGACCGATCACCCCCGGCTCGTCATGGTGTACGTCGACGAGCGGGAGGTGTCGCGGATCTACGACGTCAGCGTCGGCGAAGCCGCCGTGACCTGGTCTCGCGACGACCCGACGATCGCCCAGTCCGTGACCGTCCGCGCCGAACCGGACGGCACGCTCGTCAGCACCGGTCGGATCTCCGAGCACGGCGGCCCGTGGGGAGACGACCTGTCGCAGGTGTTCCACCGGCTCACCTGACCTGACCCGCGCCCTGAAGTCACCCGCCGGGCGATGCCGCGGCGCCGCTCAGAGCTCGTCGGCCGCGCGGTCGACCCATTCGACCAACAGGTCGCGTTCCCTCGCCGTGAGTCCCGGCAGGTGGGGAGCGAGCGCCCGGAACGTCTCCACCGCGGCACGGGTGTCGCCACCCGATCGCGGCGGCGCGTCGACGAGGATCTGCCGGAGCACGGCGTCGAACATCACCTCCGCCAGGCCCGGGTCCCGCTGGTCGACCGGCCTGCTCAGCAGCGTCTGCACGGTCCCGACGCCGGCGGCCTGGATCAGGTCGACGGCGCGGCGTTCGTCGGTGCGGAGCCAGCCGCGAGCAGCGACCCGATGAACGCGCGCCTCGAGGATCCGTTGCCCCGCCTGCACGGACGGCGAGCGGGCCGCCCGCTGCGGATCGTTGAGGAGCTGGTAGACCGCGGGGTTGGCCAGGCTGAACTCGATCTGCACCGTCCAGCTCGCGCGGAGGTCCTCGACCGGGTCGACCTCCGCCCCGGCGGCGTCACGGAGGGCCTCGGTCTTGCCGGCGACATAGGTGGCCAGCACGTGTTCGGTGACCGCCTCGAGCAGGCCGTCCTTGTCGCCGAACAGTCGGTAGATCACCGGCGCCTGCACGTCGGCCGCTTCCGCCACGCCGCGGGTCGTCACCGCCGGCATGCCGTCGCGCAGCAGGGCCGCGGCCGCCTCGATGATGCGCTCCCGCGTCGCCGACCGCGCACTGCCCTCCGTCATCGCTCCACGATATCGGCTCTTCCCCCCGATTGTTTCCATTGATAACGTTTGATGAGAAACGTTGATAACAGGAGGCTGCTCATGATCGTCATCACCGGGGCCACCGGAGCCCTGAACGGCTCGACCGCCGACCACCTGCTCGGCCGTCTGCCCGCCGACGAGATCGTCGTCGCCGTGCGCGACCCCGCGAAGGCGCGGCGATTCGCCGACCGCGGCGTCCAGGTGCGGCACGGCGACTACGCCGACGCCGCCTCCCTCCCGGCGGCGTTCGGGGGAGCCGACCAGCTGCTGCTGGTGTCCTCGAACGACCCGCACGCCGACACCGTGAGTCTTCACCGCGCCGCGATCGACGCGGCGGTCTCCGCGGGCGTCGGCCGCATCCTCTACACGAGCCACCAGGGCGCCGCCGCCGATTCGCCGTTCGCACCCGCCCGGGTCCACGCCGCCACCGAGGACCTCCTGGCCGAGTCCGGGCTGCCGTGGACGTCGCTGCGCAACGGTTTCTACGCGCACAGCCTCGCCTGGCTGGCCGGAGGATGGCGCGAGACCGGCGTCATCGCCGTGCCCGCCGACGGGCCGGTGTCCTGGACAACGCGGGAGGACGCCGCGGAGGCCGCCGCCGCGATCATCACCTCCGACGGTGGCTACGACGGTCCCACCACCATCACCGCGGACGCCGCCCCGACCTTCGCCGACGTCGCCCGGATCGCCTCCGAGCTCACGGGCTCCCCCGTGGAGCGCGTGCTGGTCGATCCGGACGAGTGGGTCGCGGCGCGCATCGCCGAGGGCATGCCCGAGGCAGCGGCGCACTTCACTCTCGGCATGTACGAGGCGGCCGACGCGGGCTTCTTCGCCGGCACCGATCCGCTGCTCGGCAGGCTCCTCGGCCGGCAGCCCACCACGGTTCGCGACGTGCTCGCCGCCTCCGCGCCGGCCTGAGCCCCGGGCGGGCGCCGCCGCCCCGAACTGTCGGAACCGGCTGATAGGTTGCGGGTCTCACCCCGCCCGCCTCGCGGCAGCAGAGCCCAGGCCGGTCGACCGTCAGGAGAACCATGCGCATCGCCGTCATCGGAGGAACCGGCCACATCGGCACGTTCCTCGTCCCCCGCCTCGTCCGTGCCGGGCACGACGTCCTCAGCCTCAGCCGCGGCGCCCGCGCCCCGTACGCGGACGCCCCGGAGTGGAGCGATGTCGAGCAGGTGACCGCGGACCGTGAGGCGGAGGAGCGCGACGGCACCTTCGGCGACCGGATCGGCGGGCTGCACGCGGACGTCGTCGTGGACCTGGTCTGCTTCACCGCCGAGTCGGCGACGGCCCTGGTCCAACGCCTGCGCGGGAACGTCGCGCACCTCGTGCACTGCGGCTCGATATGGCGTGCCGGAGTCAGCCACGTCCTGCCGGTCACCGAGACCAATGCGACGCCCCCGTTCGGCGAGTACGGCGTGCAGAAGGACCGCATCGCCCGCCTGTTGAAGGAGGAGACCGCGTCCGGCGGCCTGGTCACGACCTCGCTGCACCCGGGGCACATCAGCGGTCCGGGGTGGGCGCCGATCGGCCCCACCGGCAACCTCGACCCCGCCGTCTGGCGCACGCTCTCGGCCGGTGAGCCGCTGCGCATCCCCGGGCTCGGCGCGGAGACGATGCACCACGTGCACGCCGACGACGTCGCCCAGGCGTTCGAACTCGCCGTCACCCATCGCGACGCCGCCGCCGGGGAGGACTTCTCCGTCGTCGCGGCCGACGCGTTCTCGGTGCGCGGGTACGCGGAGGCCGCGGCGTCGTGGTTCGGCAGGTCAGCGGACCTGCAGTCGGTCAGCTGGGAGGAGTTCCGGTCCGGCCTCTCCGAACAGGATGGGCAGACGAGCTGGGAGCACCTCGTGCGCAGCCACGTCTTCTCGATCGAGAAGGCGCGGCAGCTGCTCGGCTACGCGCCGCGGTACACGGTCGAGGAGACGACGCGCGAGGCCGTGCGCTGGCTGGTCGAGCACGATCGGCTCGAGGTGGCGGCCCCGCTCGTCGTCTGAACGGGCTCACGCATTCCGGCGCGCCGTCGCCCGTCGCCAGCTCGTCCGCTCCGGTCCTGAGCCGACCGGTTCAGCAAGATCGGCCGCGACGGCGCGAGTGGCACTGCGGATCACGACGGCGATCGCGCCGAGGACCAGGACCAGGCCGGCCACCTGGGCCCACGCCAGCGTCTCTCCGGCCATCGTCACACCGATGGTCAGGGCGACGACCGGGCTGAGGAGGCCGAGGAACGCGGGGACCCTGGTGGGCAACCGGGCGATCCCGCGAAACCACAGCAGATACGCCACGGCGGTGCCGAGCAGGGCAAGGTAGGCGTAGCCGGCGACGGCGGTGGGCGAGAACCTCGCCGCGGGCAGTGGCTCCACGACCAGGGTGATCGGCACGAGCAGCAGGCCGCCGAGGAGTAGCTGCCACGACGTGAGCACGAGCGGAGGGACGTCCTTGCCCCACCGCCGGGTCAGGACCGTGCCCGTGGCCATCGACGCGGCTCCGAGCAGTGCCGCGACGACGCCGACCGGATCCAGCGCCGACCGGGCCTGCGTCACGAGGAGTGCCACCCCGGCAACGCCGGCGAGTCCCGCGACGATCACCGCGCCCGTGAGACGCTCGGCGAGGACCACCGACGCGAGGACGGCGACGAGCAGGGGCTGGATGCCCCCGACGACGGCCGCCACGCCGCCGGGCAGACGGCCCGCCGCGACGAAGAGGCAGATGAAGAACACGGCGATGTTCAGGGCGCCCAGAAGCGCGGCCCTCCACCACCAGTCACCCCGGGGGAGTCGATGGCCGATCGCCAGCAGGATGAGGCCCGCCGGCAGGGCGCGCAGCGTGGCCGTCGTGAGCGGGTGATCCGGCAGGAGCAGGCGGGTGGTGGTCCAGTACGTCGTTCCCCACAGCATCGGTGCAAGCGCCGTGAGGGCCACCGGGAGTACGAGTCGATTGCTAAGCACTTAGCCAATATAGCTAAGTGCTTAGCGTTAAACTAGGGTCATGGACCACCTCGACCACGTCCTGCGGCAATGGCAGGCGGAACGGCCGGACCTCGACACCTCGCCCATGGGGGTCATCGGCCGGCTCAGCCGCGCCTCCGCCGCCGTCGACGCCCGCCTCGCCGCAACCTTCACCGCTCACGGCATCGACGCGGCGACCTTCGACGTCCTCGCCACCCTGGTCCGGCAGGGTCCGCCGTATCGGATGTCGCCGGCCGAGCTCGCCGCCGACGCGATGATCACCTCGAGCGCGGTGGCGCAGCGCCTGAACCGACTCGAGCGCGGCGGCTGGATCCGACGGCAGCCGCGGCCCGGGGACGGGCGGGGGAAGCTGGTGGAGATCACGTCCGCGGGACGGGCGGTGGTCGACCAGGTGCTGCCCGACCACCTCGCCACCGAGGAAAGCATCCTCGAGCCGCTGAGCGCGGGAGAACGGCATCAGCTCGCTCAGCTCCTGGCACACCTGACGCCGTCCACGTAGCCCGGCTGGTGCTATGGCGGGTCGGGGCGGGTCCTCCTGACGACACGGTCCTGCCTGCGCCGACGTCAGTCGGCGAAGAGGTCCCGGGGCATCCGTTCCCCGCCGACGAGATCGGCGAACATCACGCGGTCGAGCGGCATGCCCGTGCGGATCACACTCACCGACCCCGTCGGCTCGAGCACGACGCACGCGACCTCCCGGCAGTCCCGGATACCCGAGCCGCGCAGCGCCCCGTAGAGCTCCCCCTCGGAGACGCGTGCGCGTGCCAGCAGGTCGTGCTGTACGCGCCCGCCCGCCATGAGCACCAGCGGTTCGGTCCGTACGAGGTGCCGACCCCACCCGTTGCGGCTGATCCGTTGGACGATCAAGCGCAGCACGAACAGGGTCAGGAGCGCCACGGCGCCGGCGGTGAGCGTCACGGAGGTGCCCAGCACCGCGCGACCGGCGATCGGTCCCAGCGCGAGCACGACGACGACGTCCGCGGTGGCCATCCGCGCGAGCGGTCGCTGACCGAAGAGGCGGACGATGACCAGGAACACGACGTAGATGCCGGCCGCCGCGATCATCACCGCGATCACGCCAGCGCCGTCCGTGCCGAGTCGATCCCACATGGCCACCCTCCTCGTGCTCCTGAGCTCCCGTGCGACAACGGTCGACAAGCCCGGGGCCTATTGTCGCTGAATGAGCTTCCAGGACTGGATCGAACTGGCGGGACGGGCCATCGACGGCGCCGGGGTCGCGGCCGTCGTGATCGGGGTGATCGCCGCCTCGGTGTACGCGGCCGTCCGCGGCATGCAGGGCCGACGTCCCGTCTACCGGCCCTACCGGCAGTTCCTCGGTCGGTCCATCCTGCTCGGCCTGGAGCTCCTCGTCGCCGCGGACATCATCCGCACGGTCGCCGTCACTCCCCCCTCACGAGCATCGCGGTGCTGGCGGGAATCGTCCTGATCCGGACCTTCCTCAGCTTCTCGCTCGAGCTCGAGATCACCGGGCGCTGGCCCTGGCAGAAGCGCCCGGACGAGCAGGCCGGGACGACGCCGCAGCCGTCCGCCTGAGAGTATTGACCGGGACGAACGAGCCGTGCGCCGCCGGCTGTGGGTCGGTCCGGCAACCCGACTGGTTCGGCGTACTCGCCGCTTGTGCCGCGACAGCGCGTGGTGTGTGCTTCGCCCATGGGATTCTTTCCGCCCGACGAGGTGATCGACGACGGGCAGCGGCCCGATCCGCAGCAGCCGGCGTGGTGGGGGCCACCTGACGACGAGATCCCGATGACGTGGGCATCTCCTGCGATGCTCGGTGTCACCGACCATGTCGCCGTCGCCCTGATCGGCGCCGAAGTCTTCTCCGACGGGGTCATCCTCCGCATCGAGCGGCGGCTCCGGCGGCTGACGATGCCGCGACAGACATGGTCTCGGCACCGTGAGGTCTTCCTGGGCCACGACGCTGAGGATGCACCCGGCCGACTCCGGTACGGCCTCGTCCTCGACGACGGCCGCAATGTATTCGACAGCGGACCCGCGGCCGGCAGCGCGGATCCCTTCTTGACACCCTCATCGTCGGTACTCACCCGGCAGGGAGGCGGAGGTAGCGGAGACGACCGTTCGTTCTCCACCACCGACCGCCTGTGGCTGTGGCCCCTACCGCCGGCAGGTCCGCTGGATCTTGTCTTCCAGTGGCCAGACCTCGGTCTCGACGAATCGCATACCGCACTCGACGGATCGGCGATCGTCGCCCTCAGCAGCCGAGCGGTGGCCTTGTGGCCACACGGCTGAGACCCAGCTAGCCATCCGTCCCGGACGACGACGCCAGTCACACGTACCACCGCCATCCGCACACCGTTGCGTCAAACGACCACCGGCTCTCACGCGAATGTCGCGGAACGACGGCCGGTGCTCACGTGACGGTCAAATCGCCCTGCATGTTCCCGTGGAATTCGCAGTGGAAGGGATAGCGTCCCGGCTTTGCCGGTGCCGTGAAGGTCATCGACTCACCGGGCTTGACATCGAGGAGCTGTCCATGGGCGACGCCGTGCCGGACGAGGCGGAACCGCCACTACTCGAGGAACACCCCGCCGAAGCGAGAATGATGGCGACGCCCACGGCGGGGTAGGCGAGTTCTCGTCTGATGTTCATGGCAGCCTCGTTCTCGCGGACCTTCGGCCCGGCTTCTGACGTCGGTTCTCCCTGTATTCGTAGCGACGGGCAGCACAGATGCGACTCCGGGTGTCGGGCTTCCCGCCGTCACGCCTTCCGGCCCGGCGCTCGCTGCCCGTCTCGAGCATCGCGACAGCCAGGACGCACTCGGTCCGAAGCCTCGAGTGCCGGCGGAGACACTGCGTCACCGCCGGGAGTCCTCGACGCCGCTACGCCTTGACCACCGTGACCGCAATCCGGTTCTTCAACCAGACCGTGATCTGCTTCGACGCGACCGACCGGTGCGCTGGTCAATATGGAAATGAAAAAGCTGGACCCCGGCCCGGACGACGGGCACGGGGCGCCGCAGGATGCCGCCCGATAGACCATCGTCTTCGGGCACTTCGCAATCTTCGCGTTGACTGTGTGCGACGTGTGTGACGTTGGGAAGCCGCGAGGGCGGTCTCCAGTGCGGTCGGCTTGGCCACTCCTGACGAGGAAGCTGAGCTACTTGCGACGCTTCAGAACCGCGAGTGAGACGACGATCGCGATCACGACGAAAGCGACAATGCCAATAGGGCCCAGGTTGATGCCGCCCGCATTGGGATTCGACCCGGAAATCGCAGAGAGCTCTTGGTGGACGGCCATCAGGTGCAGCACGCGGGCTCCTCGGTCAACGTCGACGAAAGGTGACGATCATGGGCGACTTCGCTTCCAAGACCTAGTCAGACCACTTCAGGCGCAGGCTATCGGCAGTCGCCGCCACAGTCCATCGAACTCGACCTGTTCGGTCCCCGAAGCGCCGCGTCCGGTAGATGAAGGGCAACCGAACGGCGCGCAGCTTCCTTCGGACCCTGCCTCCGAGTCGGGGGCGGGATCGTGAGTGCCCGATTGACGATCGTCTATCGGACGTTTTGAAAGCTTCACACGGCCTCGATGGCAGCTGGACAAAAGCTGAGAGACTGCTCAGCTCACATCCTGGGCTGGGTCGGTGAAGGAGATCGGTTTGCCAGCGGCGCGTGCATACGCGACCTCTCTGCTCGTGGACTCGCCGATGTACCCACCAGGGTTGACGACCATGATCCGGTCAGCCAAGTCGATCTTGCGCAGGTGAAGGGCGCCCAGCGCGGCCTTCTGCTCGTCGGTGATCGAGACGTCCGCTTCGCCCGGCGCAAGGACGATGACTCCGGAAAAGGTCAGATCACGATTCGCTGCTCGTATCTGGTCGAGGAACCGCGTGGAACCGCAGATGCAGACGATCTCGGGTCGGTGGGGCAACAATCACTCCTTCGGTCACTGCTGGCGGCTCGTCGTCTATCGGTCTCGTTCCTCGGTGGCGTCCGACGACGCCACGAACTCTGTGGACAGCACTCTGCCGGCGAACGTGCCATGTGACCGGCGCTTCTGACGCCGTTGCTCATCCACCTGCTCGGGGTGGAATCCCTCGGCCTCGATCAGGGCGTCGACAACATCGAGCACGTCACCGATCTCCTCGAGCCGGCCCGCTCGTGTGGTTGCCTCGATGACCTCGTCTGCCTCCTCGGCCAGCTTGGAACGTAGACAAGCGACATACTCGGTGTGGTCCATGATTCGGGTGACGTACCGACCCCCTCGGCTGGCCGTGATCTCCGGCACCCCGTCTCGGACGAGCTTTCCAGTCGACCCCGCACAATCTTTCGCGCCATCGGGGCTACCCATCACCGAATCGTCCACCACCTCACCGTAATCGAACGCGCAGCGCTTGCCCGCCCGATAGACGAACGTCTAACGCACGGCCATCGTTTCGCGCGCTGACCGTCATCCCACGTCAGGAGTCGGTGCCCGATAGACCCGCCCGATGACATTGCCCGCAACGGGGCCTTTTCTGCGACACTCTCGACAGCGCCCACAAGGGCAGTCAGCGGTGCGCGTCCAGCCGACGGCGCAGTTCGTTCCGGACCGCCGGCCACTCCGAGGCGATGATCGAGAAGACCACGGTGTCGCGCAGGGACCCGTCCGCCATCCGCTGGTGGTTGCGCAGCACGCCGTCCTGCCGCGCCCCGAGCCGGGCGATCGCGGCCCGGGACTGCTGGTTCATCCAGTGGGTGCGGAACTCGACCGCGATGCAGTCCAGCGCCTCGAACGCGTGCGCCAGCAGCAGCAGCTTCGACTCGGTGTTCGTGCCGGTGCGCTGCGCCGACGCCCGGTTCCAGGTGGACCCGATCTCCGCCCGCCCGTTGGTGCGGTCGATGTTCATGAACGTCGTCATACCGAGCACGACGCCGTCGGCGTTGCGGCGGGCGACGAACGGGATCATCGAGCCGGCCTCCTGCAGCGCGAGCCGCCGGTCGATCTCCGCGCGCATGCCCTCGGGACGGGGCACCGTCGTGTACCAGAGGGTCCACAAATCGCCGTCGGTCACCGCCTCGGCGAGCGCGTCGTGGTGGTCGAGCGTGAGCGGTTCGAGGGTCACGAGGTCGCCGCGCAGCGTCACGGGCGCGAAGTCGGTCATGACGACGACGGTACCGGCCCGCCGGCGCCGTCGTCGCGAGCGCAGGACGAGGGCAGACGAGAGCAGGACGGGGTCGCCGAAAAGCTGGGAGTAGCCTGACAGAGGTCGGGCGGTCGTCCGTCCTCGATCAGCGTCGACGAGGGGATCACATGTCCACCAGTACCGCGGCACCCACGCGCACCGGCACGCGCCGGGCCATCAGCAACACCCTGAAGGGGTCGGCCGGCAATCTCATCGAGTGGTACGACCTGTACGTCTACGCGGCGTTCTCGTCCTACTTCGCCACGTACTTCTTCAACCAGAAGGACCCCACGCAGGCGCAGATCGACGCGTACCTGACCTTCGCGTTGACCTTCCTGATGCGCCCCGTGGGTAGCTGGTTCTTCGGCCGGTTCGCCGACCAGCGCGGCCGCAAGGCGGCTCTGACGCTCAGCGTCACGCTCATGTGCGCGGGGTCGCTGATCATGTGCATTCTGCCGGGCCTGAATCAGATCGGCCTCTGGTCCACCGTGCTGCTCTACCTGACCCGCCTGCTGCAGGGCTTCTCGGTGGGCGGCGAGTACGGCACCAGCGCCACCTACATGTCCGAGGCGGCCACCGCGGGCCGGCGCGGCTTCTTCTCCAGCTTCCAGTACGTCACCCTCGTCGGCGGCCAGGTGCTGGCCCTGCTGACGCTGGTCATCCTGCAGAACGTGCTGGGCGCGGACCAGCTCACCGCCTGGGGCTGGCGCATCCCGTTCCTCATCGGGGCGATCGCCGCGCTCGTCGTCCTCTGGCTGCGCCGGACCATGGACGAGACCATCACCGAGGACCAGCGCCGGGCCGCCTCGTCGACCGCCGACGCCGCCAGCCACGGGCTCGCGGCCCGTCCCGGCAGCCTCAAGCTCCTGTTCACCCAGCACTGGAAGCCGTTCCTGATCGTCGTCTTCCTGACGATGGGCGGGACAATGGCGTTCTACCTGTTCACCACCTACATCCTCAGCTTCATGAACAACGTCTCCCACATCCCGAAGACGCAGACCTCGGTGATCAACTTCTGGGCGCTGTTCGTGTTCATGCTGCTGCAGCCGGTCTTCGGCGCGCTGTCCGACCGGATCGGCCGCAAGGCGCAGCTCATCCTGTTCGGCGTGCTCGGCACCCTCTTCACCTGGCCGATCATGGCCACCCTCGCCGGGGTCAACGACGCGATGGCCGCCTTCTGGCTGATGCTGGCCGGCCTGACGATCAACGCCCTCTACACGTCGGTGAGCGCCATCGTGAAGGCGGAGATGTTTCCGGCGTCCATCCGCGCCCTCGGCGTCGGCCTGGCCTACGCGGTGGCGAACTCGCTGTTCGGCGGCACCGTGCCGTTCATCGGGGAGTCGCTGTCCTCGGCGGGGCACAAGGAGTGGCTCTTCGCCTACGTGACGATCGCGATCGCGCTCTCGCTGATCGTGTACATCTTCTTCGTGCCGGGCAAGCGCCACCCGCGCGGGTCCTCGTTCGACCAGGACGACGTCGCTCCCGAGACGCAGTCTCGTCGATGAGGCCGTCTCGTCGATGAGGCCGTCTCGTCGATGAGGCAGTCTCGTCGATGAGGCAGTCGAGCCGCTGAGTCGCGTCGATCAGGCCGTGACGCCCGAGCCGTCCCGGCTCAGGCGTCCTCGGTGAACCGGCGGCGGATCGTCTCGAGGTCCTCCGCCGGGAGGCCGGCCCGCAGCAGGAAGGCGGCGGCGTCGATCTCGTCGAGCGTGTGGAACAGGTGGGCGCGGGTCTCGGCGACCCAGGCGTCGAGCTGCTCGGGCGTGCGGTAGCGCTCGACGGGGTGGTCGATCACCCGGAACCGTTCGTTGGCGGCACGGACGCCGCGCTCGTAGTCGTCGGCGATGGCGTCGTGCGGCACGCCGATCAGCTGCAGCAGGAGCATGACGACGAGTCCGGTGCGGTCCCGCCCGCCGGAGCAGTGCACGAGGACACCGCCGGGCGGGGCCACGGCGATGTCGTGCACGATCGCCACGAATCTCTCGGGCCAGAGCCGCAGGTTGTCCGCGTAGTACTGCGGGGTGTTCAGGTAGGGCCAGCACAGCTGCTTGAAGTCCAGGTCGGTGGGGTCCTCGGTGGGACGCACCAGCTGATTCAGGCCGTTCAGCGTCCCGTCGTCGACGACGGCGTCCGTCTCACGCCGGCCCCGCTCGTCGTCGTTGCGCAGGTCGATCACGGTGCTGACACCGTCGGCACGCAGCTGGACCCACCCAGCCGTCGTCATGGTCTCGGTGCGTCCGGACCGGAACAACTGCCCCACCGCGGTGCGCCCTCCCCCGGCCACCGGCAGCCCACCCAGATCGTGGACGTTGATGGCACCTTCCCACTGCGGCGTGCTCACTCCCATGCCGGGAGGCTATCAATTCTCTCGGTACTCGAAATACCAAGCCCGCTCTCCATCCCCACGCTCCCTACCCTCCGAACTCGTCCCCAGAACACGACCGCCCTCCCCGAACTCCCGTGTCCGCCCCGCAAGACGAACTCACCCACCGCCATCCTGATCGTCGATCGCCAGGCACGGCCCGGTCCGCACGAAAGGGGACGTGTCGACCAAGCGAGCTCTGCGAGCGCCGGGAGATCCAGTCCCCGTGTGCGGTCCGGTCCGCGCCGGACCCAACCACAAGGAAGGACGGCGAACGAAGCAAGGACGCCGACCTCACGGTCGACGCCCCTGCAACGCATCAGACTCAGGCCGAGACGAGTTCGGCCATCTCCTCCTCGACCCACCGCGCCGGCCGGGTGCGGCGGCACAGGTACTCGGCGTAGGCGATCGAGGTGATGAAGTCCGGGAACTCGGCGCGCATGGCCGAACGCTCCAGGATCTCCCGGGCCTCGTCGAACCGGTCCTCGGGCGAACGCTCGAGCGCGTCGAACTCCTCGTCGAGCAGCCGCTCGACCCAGTCCGCGGTGACGATCTCGCCGTCGCGGGTCAGGGCCTCGCAGTGGATCCACTGCCAGATCTGCGCCCGGGAGATCTCGGCGGTGCCGACGTCCTCCATCCGGTCCCCCACGGCGACGGCGCCGGTACCGCGGAGCCACGACTCGAGGTAGCGCAGCCCGATGCGCAGATTCTCCCGGATGCCGCCCTCGGTGATGCTGCCCGTCGTGGCGGCCACGTCCAGCAGTGCCCGGTCGGAGAACTCGACGTCCTCGCGCGTCCGGTGCAGCTGGTTCGGGGCGTCGCCGAGCGCGTCGTCGAACACCTCGCGGCACAGCGGCACCAGGCCCGGGTGGGCCACCCACGACCCGTCGAAGCCGGCCTCGGCCTCCCGCTCCTTGTCGCGCCGCACGCGGGCCAGAGCCCGGTCGTTCTCGTCGCCGTGCTCGGGCGCGGGGATCACGGTGCTCATCCCGCCGATGGCGTGGGTGCCGCGGCGGTGGGCGACGGCGACGAGCTGCTCGGTGAACGCCCGCATGAACGGCTGGCTCATGCTCACCCGCTCCCGGTCCGGCAGGATGAACCGCGGCCCGCGCTGCCGGAAGTTCTTGATCATGCTGAACACATAGTCCCAGCGGCCGGCGTTCAGCCCGGCGGCGTGCTCGCGCAGCTCGTACAGGATCTCCTCCATCTCGAATGCGGCCGTGATGGTCTCGATCAGCACGGTGGCGCGGATGGTGCCGCGCGGCAGGCCCAGCAGCTTCTGCGCCAGCACGAAGACGTCGTTCCACAGTCGCGCCTCCTCCGCCGACTCGATCTTCGGCAGGTAGAAGTAGGGCCCGGAGCCGTGGCTGATCAGGTGCTCAGCGTTGTGGAACAGGTAGAGCGCCATGTCCACCAGGCCGCCCCACACGGGCCGGCCGGCGATCTGCAGGTGCTTCTCCGGCAGGTGCAGGCCGCGGGGGCGCACGACGACGGTCGGCCGCGCACCGGCGTCGGCCAGCTCGGGGATGGCGCCGCGCAGCCCGTCGTGCAGGTTGAGCTGCGCGTTGATGACGTTCTCCCACGTCGGCACGCTCGCGTCCTCGAGGTCGGCCAGCCACACGTCGGCGCCCGAGGTCAGGGCGGTGACGGTCGACGAACGGTCCACGGGGGTGGTGATCTCGACGCGCCGGTCGGTCAGGTCCGGCGCCGGGGGCACGACCTGCCACTCGGTGTCGGCCCGCAGCGCAGCCGTGTCCGGACGGTACGCCGGGTCCTTGCCGAGGGCGATCGACCGGCGCCGCGTACGGCGGGCCTCGAGCAGCTCGTCCCGGCGGGCGAACGTCGCCCGGTGGAGGGCGGCGACGAACCGCAGTGCCTCCGCGGTCAGGACCTCCTCCTCCCGTCGGATCGACGGCGCCAGCAGCGTCACGCCGTTCATGGTGCAACCCTCGGTGCTGATGTGGTTCATCTCGATTCCCTCCTTGCGACCCTGCCTTGCGACGTGTCCGGTTCGCGGTCTTCGGTTTCTGGTGTTCCGTGCTGGTGTTCGGTGATGCGGCGGAAAATCTCCGCGTCCTTCAAGCCTGCTGGCTCGCCACCCCTCCTGCACCCGCACGATCGAAAGAAGTTGTGCCGTTCTTCGCACGTGAGCAAGAAGGCGTCCGGCCAGGAAGGTGAGCGGCGCGAGCGAACGCCCGTCCTGCCCGGGACGGCACGTGGGGACACTGGACACGACTCCGGACATGACGGAGGGCCGACACCCCGACGTCGTCGGTGGTGCCGGCCCTCCAGCCGGTCGGTGCACGCGGCTCAGGCGTGCGTCCGGCTCAGGCGTCCGCTCGGCCTAGTGGAACTGGCCCTCCTCGGTGGACCCGACCAGCGCCAGGGTGGAGCCGGACGGGTTGAGCGCGGTGGAGACCAGGTCGAAGTAGCCGGTGCCGACCTCGCGCTGGTGCTTGGTGGCGGTGTAGCCGCGGGACTCGGCACCGAACTCGCGCTCCTGCAGGTCCACGTAGGCGGACATGCCGTCACGGGCGTACCCGTGCGCCAGGTCGAACATCGAGTAGTTCAGGGCGTGGAACCCGGCCAGGGTGATGAACTGGAAGGTGAAGCCCATGGCGCCGAGCTCGCGCTGGAACTTCGCGATGGTCGCGTCGTCCAGGTGCTTCTTCCAGTTGAACGACGGCGAGCAGTTGTAGGCCAGCATCTGGTCCGGGTGCTCGGCCTTGACCGCCTCGGCGAAGCGGCGCGCCAGCTCGAGGTCCGGGGTGCCGGTCTCCATCCAGATCAGGTCCGAGTACGGGGCGTAGGCCTTGGCCCGGGCGATGCACGGCTCGATGCCGTTGCGCACCGTGTAGAAGCCCTCGGCGGTCCGCTCGCCCGTGAGGAACGGGACGTCCCGCTCGTCGACGTCGGAGGTGATCAGGGTGGCCGCCTCCGCGTCGGTGCGGGCGACGACGACGGTCGGGGTGCCGGAGACGTCCGCCGCGAGCCGCGCGGCGTTGAGGGTGCGGATGTGCTGCTGGGTGGGGATCAGCACCTTGCCGCCGAGGTGGCCGCACTTCTTCTCGCTGGCCAGCTGGTCCTCCCAGTGCACGCCCGCGGCGCCGGCGGCGATCATGGACTTCATCAGCTCGTAGGCGTTCAGCGGGCCGCCGAAGCCGGCCTCGGCGTCGGCGACGATCGGCACCAGCCAGTCCTCGACGGATCGCTTGCCCTCCGCGAACTCGATCTGGTCGGCCCGCAGCAGCGCGTTGTTGATCCGGCGCACCACCGTCGGCACGGAGTTGACCGGGTAGAGCGACTGGTCGGGGTAGGTGTTGCCCGACGTGTTGGCGTCGGCCGCGACCTGCCAGCCCGAGAGGTAGATGGCCTGCAGCCCGGCCTTGACCTGCTGCACGGCCTGGTTGCCGGTCAGCGCGCCGAGCGCGTGGACGTAGCCGCCGTCCGCACGGCCCGCCTGGAGGGTGTCCCACAGCTTCTCGGCACCGCGGCGGGCGAGGGTGTGCTCCTCCTGCACGCGGCCGCGGAGACGGACGACGTCCTCGGCGGTGTAGTCGCGGGTGACGCCGTCCCACCGGGAGTCGGCCTCCCACTCCAGCGTCAGGGCCTCGGCCTGCTGCTGGAGGGACTGGTTCTGGCGATCCGTGCTCATCGGATACTCCTTCGCGTCGATGCGGGTGGCGCACCCGACTCGGTGCGCCTTGCTGTGCACCTCACTTTTCTCGATCTGCACCGGCCTGAACCCGCGAAATGTCGTGAAGAAGTGACCTTCTTCACGTATCGTGCAGAAATGACCGCCGACGGATGGTACCGAGACCCCGCCGACCGCCGCGTGCGGGAGGACACTCCGGACCTGGACGTGATCAGCCTCGGCCGCCGGGTGCGGCACCTGCGCAAGCGCCGGGGCATGACGCTGGACCAGGTCTCCGCCGCCGTGGGCACCGCGCCGAGCCAGCTCAGCCTCATCGAGAACGGCAAGCGCGAGCCGCGGCTGAGCCTGCTGCGCGCGCTCGCCACCACCCTCGACGTCACGCTCGACGACCTGCTCGGCGCCGAGCCGCCCAGCCGGCGGGCGGCCCTGGAGATCGCCCTGGAGAAGGCGCAGCGCGGGCCGCTGTACCAGTCACTCGGGCTGCCGACCATCCGCGTCGGGCCCCGCACGTCGACCGAGGTGCTCGAGGCCATCGTCGGGCTGCAGAGCGCCCTCGAACGGCAGCTCGAGGAGCAGATCGCCACCCCCGAGGAGGCCCGCCGCGCCAACACCGAGCTGCGGGCCGAGATGCGCCGGCGGGACAACTACTTCCCCGCGATCGAGCAGGAGGCCGGTGCCCTGCTCGACGCCGTCGAGTACACCGGCGGCCCCCTGTCCCAGCACGTCATCGCGGACATCGCCCGGCATCTGGACTTCACGCTGCACCACGTCGGCAACCTGCCGCACTCGACCCGCTCGGTCACCGACCTGAAGAACCGGCGGATCTACCTGCCGCGCGGCAACGCCGAGGGTCACGACCCGCGGTCCGTGCTGCTGCAGGCGCTCGGCCACCACGTCCTCGGCCACGGCACGCCGAGCGACTACGGGGAGTTCCTCCGCCAGCGCGTGGAGACCAACTACTTCGCCGCCGCGCTGCTGCTGCCCGAGGCCGCGACGGTCTCGTTCCTGCAGCGGGCCAAGGCCGCGCGCGAGCTCGCCGTCGAGGACATCCGGGACGCCTTCGCCGTCTCCTACGAGACCGCCGCCCACCGGTTCACCAACCTGGCCACCCACCACCTGGGTATCCCGCTGCACTTCCAGAAGGTGCACCGCTCCGGGATCATCTACAAGGCGTACGAGAACGACGGCGTGAGCTTCCCCGCAGACCACACGGGCGCGATCGAGGGCCAGCCGGTGTGCCGGTACTGGACCTCGCGCGAGGTGTTCGACGTCTCGGACCAGTTCTCCGCGTTCAATCAGTACACCGACACCCCGGCGGGCACTTACTGGTGCACGGCGCGGACCGAGCACAGCGCGGGCGGCCTGTTCTCGCTGAGCATCGGCCTGCCCTACGCGCACGTGAAGTGGTTCCGCGGCCGGGAGACCACGGCCCGCTCGGTGTCGCGCTGCCCGGATCCGGACTGCTGCCGCCGACCGCCGTCGGCGCTCGCGGAGACGTGGGCCGGGCAGGCGTGGCCCAGCGCCCGGGCCCACTCGCACCTGATGGCGGCGCTGCCGCCGGGCGCGTTCCCGGGCGTGGACGAGACCGAGGTGTACGAGTTCCTACAGACGCAGGCGGAACGCTAGGAGCGTCCGGGCCGGGGAACCGTCACGACCCAGACGAAGTCCGCCGCGGGCGTGACGGCGTCGAACGCGCGGTCCTGGTCCGCGTCGATCCGCGCCGAACCCCGTTCGCCGATCCGCGTCTCCGCCTCGCCGCCGAGCACCCGCACCTCGCCGGCGGTCACGTGCACGATCGACGGCGGCGCTCCGACCGCCGGCCCGGTCTCGTACCGGTCGCCGCGGACGAGGTGCCAGGTCCACAGCTCGACCGTGGCCTCGGGGGTCTCGACGGCGTTGACGAGGTAGGCCCAGCTGCCCGCGTCGGTCGACCAGATCTCGACGCCGTCCGGCGCCGGCCGGTCATGGACGCCGACCAGCGCGGCGAAGCTCGTGCCGAGCGCGCCGGCGATCTTGTCGACGGTCGACAGGCTCGGGTTGGCCTGACCCAGTTCGACCTGGGTCAGCATCCGGCGGCTGACGCCGCTGCGTTCGGCCAGGGCGACCACGCTCAGGTCCTGGCTCGTCCGCACGGCGCGGATGCGGTCGCCGACGAGCCGGGCCACGTCGGGGCGGATCTGCTCGCTCATGCACTCCTCGTTCGCTTGTGGTCGGCGTCTCTGTCCTACCACGACCGATTGAGCACTATAGTGCTCATGGTGAGATGCGCGGTGATCGAAACGGGGGCGACGCGATGACGGAGACGCGCGCCGACGGCCACGTGAACGCCCCGACGATCGAACGGTCGTCACGTCGCCGCACCGACGTCCTGCGCTGGCAGATCGGCTACGGGACCTTCGGGGTGCCGCAGGCGGCGGCGCCGATCGCCTTCGCCCTCGTCGCCCTGGCGATCACCGGCTCCGCCGCGACCGGTGCCGCGCTGGTGTTCACGATGACGACGGCGCAGGTGCTCGGCGCCGTGCCCGTGGCGCGACTCGGCACCCGCTTCGCCGGCGTCCCCTACCTGCGCATGCTCATCGCCATGAGGACGGCCGCCTTCGGCGTGCTCACCGTCCTCGCGGCGGTGGCCGCACCGTTCCCCTGGCTCGTGGCGCCGGTGGTCGTCGCGGGGGTGGTCAACGGTGCCGCTTATGGGTATCAGCGGATGCTGCTCAACCATCTCGTCGACCCGGCCCGGCTGCCGCGCGCGCTCGGGGTCGCCGCGACGCTGAACGAGGTGACGTTCGCTGTCGCGCCGGCGCTCGCCGCGCTGCTCGGCGCGCTCTCCCCCACGTGGGCGCTCGCAGCGGTCACCGTCCTCGGCGTCGCTCCCCTCGTCCTGCTGCCGAACGTGCCCGTCCCGGCGCCGGCACTCGACACCCCGTCGCACCGACCGCGGACACCGCGGCAGCCTTTTCCGCCGGGCGTGCTCCTGTGGCTGCTGTGCGCCGGGGCCAGCGGCGCCGTGGTCGCGGCGATCGAGGTGGGGGCGGTGTCCTTCGCCCTGTCCTTCGGACTCGGGCCCGGGTGGGCCTTCCTGTTCGCGCTCGTGCTGTGCGTGGGTTCGGTGAGCGGCGGCGTGTGGGTCAGCATCCGCAACCGGGTACCCGGGCTCGGCAAGGTCGCCGTCTTCCTCGCCGCCACCACCGCGGCGGCCGGCCTCGTCCTCGTCGGCGGCAACCTGGCGACGACCCTGGTCGGCGCCGCCGTCATCGGGTTCCTGCTGCCCGTGCTCGGGACGTTCTACTCGCTCGTCGTCGACCGGCTCTCCCCGCCCCACCGGCGCGCGGAACTGTTCGCCGTGCTGCGCACCGCGAACAACCTCGGCGTCATCGCCGTGAGCGGGCTGCTCGCCGTCCTCGGCCTCACCGCCGCCCTGGTCGGCTCGTTCGCCCTGCTCGTACTGTCCACCGTGCTGGTGACGGCGCATGCCGTGCGCGAGCGCCGAGTCGTGCCTGCTCTGCCGGACGAGATTGACACCGGCGGTTCCTGAGCGGCGCCGGTGTCACCGCGTGTCGAGCGCGGCGAGGATGCGTCCGACGGAGCCGCCGAGGTTCCACTGCTCGCCGAGGGCCTCGACCCGTTCCCGCGCCTTGCCGGTGACCGGGTGCAGACGGGCGTCGCCCGACCCCAGGTCGAGGTCCAGCTCCAGGTCGCGGACCACCCGGACGACGGGCGCGGCGGCCGCCAGGTAGTCCGCCGCCGCGGTGATCCTCGCGCGGGCGCCGCGGGACATCCCGCCGCCCTCGTCGGCCGCGGCCGCGATGACGCCGTCGAGGTCCCCGTGGTCGGCGATGAGCCCGGCCGCGGTCTTCTCCCCGACCCCGGCGACGCCGGACAGCCCGTCCGAGGTGTCGCCGCGCAGCACCGCGAAGTCGGCGTACTGGGCCGCGCCGATGCCGTACTTGTCCCGGATCACGGCGTCGGTGACGACCTCGATCCTGTTCATGCCGCGCGCGGTGTTGATCACCCGGATGCCGGCGTCGTCGTCGACCAGCTGGAACAGGTCGCGGTCGGAGGTGACGATGTCGACGGGCATGTCCGCGCGCGTGGCGAGGGTGCCGATGACGTCGTCGGCCTCGTGGTCCTCGGCCCCGATCCGGGCGATGCCGAGGGCCTCGAGGACCTCCCGGATCACGGGGATCTGCGGGTCGAGCAGCTCGGGGGTCTCCTCGACGTCGACGCCGTCGGGCACCTCCCGGCGCACGCGGTGCGCCTTGTACTCGGGGATCAGCGCGGTGCGCCAGTGCGGCCGCCAGTTCGCGTCCCAGCAGGCGACCAGGTCCGTCGGCTCGTACTCGCCGACGAGGCGTGCGATGGCGTCGAGGAGGCCGCGCACGGCGTTGACGCTGGTGCCGTCCGGCGCCTTCAGGGACTCCGGGAGCCCGTGGAAGGCGCGGAAGTACATGGCGGCGGTGTCCAGGAGCATGAGGCGATCGGCCATGCGGTGATCATGACACGCCGCCGGCCGCGGTCACGAGCTGCCACGAGCCGCCCGGTTCACCGACGCCGACGGGCGGCCGTCCACCCACCGGCTCAGCCGGGGAGCGGACGGCCGCCCATCACGCGTGTGCTGGTCAGTGGTCGACCCAACTCAGTGGTTGACCGAGCGCATCCCGTTCTCGTCGTACCGCTCACCGGAAGCGACACCGACGGGGGCCACCTCGTCGAGGGCGGCGAGCTCGTCGGCGGTCAGCTCGAGATCGGCCGCCGCGACGTTCTCCTGCAGGTAGGTGCGCCGCTTGGTGCCGGGGATCGCGACCACGGACTCCTGCGCGAGCACCCAGGCCAGCGCGAGCTGACCCGGCGTGACCTTGCGAGCGTCGGCCAGCTCCGTGACCTTCGCGACGACGGCGAGGTTCGCGTCGAGGTTGTCACCGCTGAAGCGCGGCGCGTTCTTGCGGAAATCGTCGTCGGCGAGCTGGTCCCGGCTCGTGATGGCCCCGGTCAGCAGGCCGCGGCCGAGCGGCGAATAGGCGACGAACGCGATGCCGAGCTCCCGCGTCGTGGCCAGCACACCGTTGGACTCGGGCTCGCGCTGGAACAGCGAGTACTCGGTCTGCACCGCGCTGATGGGGTGCGCGGCGTGCGCCCGGCGGATCGTCTCCGCGGACGCCTCGCTGATGCCGAGGTAGCGCACCTTGCCCTCGGTGACGAACTCGGCGAGCGCCCCGATGGTCTCCTCGATCGGCCGGTTCGAGTCGATGCGGTGCACGTAGTAGAGGTCCACGTGGTCCCGCTTCAGATTCGTCAGCGACCGTTCGAGCGCCTTGCGGGCGTACTCGGGGCTCCCGTTGACCGGGCCCCGGCTGCCGTCCTCGCCGATCTCCGACCCGAACTTCGTGGCCAGTGCGTACTCGTCGGCGCGGTGGCCGATCGCCTTCGCGATCAGCTGCTCGTTGATGAACGGCCCGTACAGTTCGGCCGTGTCGATCAGACTGACCCCGAGATCGAGCGCGAGGTTGAGGGTCGCGGCCGATTCCTCGTCGTCCCGCGGTCCGTAGAAGGCGCTCATGCCCATCGCGCCGAGTCCTTCGTTGCTGGCCCGCAGCCCCTGGCTGCCCCATGCCACCGTCTTCACGGCAACTCCTTCGCGTCGTCTGTCTCTCGTCCTTCATCCTCAGTATGCTGCGGTTCAGGGGCCGGAGAAAGTCGCCGGCCATGACCGGAGGGAGAGGCCCATGTCCAGGGAGAGCGAGTCACGGCTGACGGCGGACGGCCTGAGCCGCAACCTCGGCGGCGAGTACGCGCAGGAGCACGGCTACGGGGACGCGGAGAGCTACTCCGACGGCAGCGCCAAGCACGTCGACGACGACCACTTCCACGTCCACGACGAGGCGGCCGCCCCGTCGGAGGACACCGCTGCAGACGGCACCGCGTCGGAGAGCAACGCGGGTACCCCCGGCGAGCGCGGCACCACCGCGCAGGACGACGAGTCCGCGGAGCCGAACGAGGGGCGCACCGAGCAGCTCGAGCAGGAGGCCTACGGCGAGAGCGGCTCAGGCAAGTCCGACCCCGGCGCGTTCACCCAGGCGCCGGGCTGATTCCGGGTCTTGACGCGACGGTACGCACGAACACCGAGCGCGACGACGGCCCGGGCTGATCACCAGCCCGGGCCGCGGTGCGTCGTCATGCTCTCGTCAGCAGCGACTCACCAGTCGTAGAACCCACGGCCGGACTTCTTGCCGAGCTCGCCCGCGGCGACCTTGTCCCGCAGCAGCTGCGGCGGGGCGAACCGGTCACCAAGGGTGGAGGCGAGGTAGTCGGCGATGTCGAGCCGCACGTCCAGGCCGACGATGTCGGTGAGCTTGAGCGGCCCGATCGGGTACTTGTAGCCGAGCACCATCGCGGCGTCGATGTCCTCGGCGGAGGCGACGCCCTCCTCGAGCATCCGGATCGCCTCCAGACCGATGACCACGCCGAGGCGGGACGAGGCGAAGCCCGGGGCGTCGCGGACGACGACCGGGGTCTTGCCCAGGTCGTGGACCCACGCGGGCGCGAGGTCGCGCAGCTCGTCGCCGGTCTGCCCACCGATGACGACCTCGACGAGGCCCGAGGCGGGCACCGGGTTGAAGAAGTGCAGCCCGCAGAACCGCTCGGGGTGGCGCAGCCTGGCGGCGAGGACGTCGACGGACAGCGAGGACGTGTTCGTCGCCAACCACGCGTTGGCGCCGAGCCGCTTCTCGACCTCGGTCAGCGCCGTGACCTTGAGGTCGACGTCCTCCGGGACGGCCTCGACGACCAGGCCGCGGCCGGTGAAGTCGTCGTAGTCGGTGGAGACGGACAGCCGGCCGGTCAGGGCTGCGAGGTCCTCGCTCGTCGTGCCGCGCTCGACGGAGGCCTGCAGCGAGGACTCCACCCGCTCCCGCGCCGCCGTCGCGGCCGCCTCGTCGCGCTCGACGACGACCAACTCGGCCCCGGCGAGGACGAAGGCATGGGCGATGCCCGCGCCCATCCGGCCGCCGCCGAGGACACCCATGCGCGTGGGGATGGAGGTGGGGACGCTGGTGGCGCTCATGCCGGGGTTCCCTTCGTGGGGGCGGATGCCGAGGTCTTCGCTACCCGCTTGGCCAGGAACGCGTCCATGCGGGCGAACTTGGCGTCGGACTCGAAGAGGATGCCCTGCGCGAGGGTGTCGATCACGGGATGCGACTCGCGCGGGGCGTGGAAGACGGTCTTGGTCAGCCGGACCGCGAGCGGATCCTGCGCGGCGATGCGATCGGCGAGCGCGTGCGCGGCGTCGAGCAGGTCCGCGGACTCGTGCACCTCGGTGATCAGTCGGGCCGCGAGCGCCTCGTCGGCGTCCAGGATGCGGCCGGCGAGCAGGATCTCCTTGGCCAGCGGCTCGCCGACCAGTTCCTTGAGCCGCCAGGTGGCGCCGGCGCCGGCCGTGATGCCGAGCCCGGTCTCCGGCTGGCCGATCTTCACGCTCGGGGTGCCGAGGCGGAAGTCGGCGGCGAAGGCGAGTTCGGCGCCGCCGCCGAGGGCGAAGCCGTCCAGCGCCGCGATGACCGGCATCGGCAGCTGGGCGATGCGGACGAAGATGCCCGAGTTGATGCCCGCCAGCGCGTCCTCCCGGCGGCGTTCGCGCAGCTGGGCGATGTCCGCGCCGGAGGCGAAGATGCCCGTGCGGCCCTCCGTGGGCGGCGTGCCGGAGAGGATGAGGATCCGCGGGTCGCGCTCGAGCCGGGCGCACACGTCGTGCAGCTCGGCGACCATGGTGGCGTCGATCGCGTTGCGCACCTCGGGCCGGTTGAGGGCGACGTGGAGCCGGTCCTCCCGCTCGTCGACGAGCAGCGTCGTGTAGTCGGCGGCGTCGTCGGTCATGATCAGACCCGCTCCAGCAGCAGGGCGGTGCCCTGGCCGACGCCGACGCACATCGTCGCCAGGCCCTTGTCCGCGCCTTCGCGCTCCATCCGGCCGAGCAGTGTGATGGCGATGCGGGAGCCAGAGGAGCCGAGCGGGTGGCCGAGCGCGATGGCGCCCCCGTCGTTGTTGACGATCGACGGGTCCAGGCCGAGCCGGCGGATGCAGGCCAGCGACTGGGTCGCGAAGGCCTCGTTCAGCTCGACGGCGCCGATGTCGCCCAGGTTCCAGCCGGTGCGGTCGAGCACCTTGTGGGTGGCCGGGACCGGGCCGATGCCCATGATCGGGGCGGGGACACCGGCGGAGGCGCCGTCGGCGATCCGGGCACGGGGCGTCAGCCCGTACTTCTGGATGGCCGCCTCGGAGGCGACGACGATGGCGGAGGCGCCGTCGTTCAGGGAGCTGGCGTTGCCGGCGGTGACGACGGACCCGCCCGTGACGACCGGCCGCAGCTTGCTCAGCACCTCGGTGGTGGTGCCCTCGCGCGGGCCCTCGTCGGTGTCGACGACGGTCTCGCCCTTGCGGGTCTTGACGGTCACCGGGACGATCTCGTCGGCCAAACGGCCGGCCGCGATGGCGGCGAGCGCCTTCTCCTGCGAACCGGCGGCGAAGGCGTCGGCGTCCTCGCGGCTGATGCTGTCGACGCGGGCGACCTCCTCGGCCGTCTCCGGCATCGAGTACGTCGTCTTCTCCTGCGCCTGGAAGATCGGGTTGACGAAGCGCCAGCCGATCGAGGTGTCGAAGACGTCGCCGGGCTTGGCGAACGCCGTCGTCGGCTTCGCCATGACCCAGGGCGCGCGGGACATCGACTCGACGCCGCCGGCGACGACGACGTCCGCGGCACCGGCCTTGATCATGTGGCTGGCCATGATGATGGCGCTCATGCCCGAGGCGCAGAGGCGGTTGACGGTGATGCCGGGGACGCTGTCCTCGAAGCCGGCGAGCAGCCACGCCATGCGCGCGACGTTGCGGTTCTCCTCACCGGCGCCGTTGGCGTTGCCGACGATCACCTCGTCGACGACGTCCGACGGCACGCCGGCCCGCTGCACGGCCTCCTTGACGACGAGGGCGGCCAGGTCGTCCGGGCGTACGGACGACAG
This sequence comes from Tersicoccus mangrovi, assembly GCF_036881825.1. Classification (NCBI taxonomy): domain Bacteria; kingdom Bacillati; phylum Actinomycetota; class Actinomycetes; order Micrococcales; family Micrococcaceae; genus Tersicoccus; species Tersicoccus mangrovi. The sequence continues at coordinate 433,339 of NZ_JBAJMW010000001.1, forward strand.
GGCGCCGCCGTATCGGCCGACCGGGGTGCGCGCACCGCCGACGAGAAACGCTTCGGGCATCGGGAACTCCTTCGTCCAGCTGCTGGGTCGGGTGCTTCCTCGTCGCGGGCACAGGGGTGTCCGGCGACGAAATACCGACCGATCGTTCAAGAATGTCACGGCGTGCGGGAACCGGTCAATGTCATGACGCGGTCGTGTCGACCCGGCACCCGCCGGATCTTTTCGGTCGCCCGACGGCCGCCATCGCGGCCGTCGTCGATCGTCGACCGTCATCGCGACGCGTCGGCGTCCGGTCGGTCGGCGTCGGCCGTCGCCCGGCGGACAGCCGTCGCGGACAGGTCAGCCGGCGGCGGCGATGGCCGTGAGCACGGCGCGTGTGGCGTCCTCGTAGTCCTGGTCCTGGCCGGGCGCGACGACGGGGCGCACGATCCACGCCTGGAGCAGTCCGACGATCGCCGGGGTGAACAGCGCTGCCCGCTGCGCCGCCTCGTCGTCGGACAGGCGGGGGCCGTCCGCACCGGCGGCGAACCAGGCCGTCAGGTAGCCGGCGACGGCGGCGCTGACACGGCCGTAGGCCTCATGGGCCAGGGCAGCCATCGGCTCGGACACGGTGGCGAGGGCCCAGACCTGGACGACGAGCCCGGTGTCCCGCGGGGCGGCAAGCGCTCCCAGCAGGTCGCCGAGGACCTCGGCGGGCGGCCGGACGGGCCGGGCCTGCGACGCCGCGGCGAGGGCGGTGAGCCGGACCTCGAACGCGCGGTGGGCGACGGCCCGGATCAGCTCGTCCTTGCCGGAGAAGTAGCCGTAGATCGCACCGGCGGACAGGCCGGAGGCGTCGATGATGTCCGCCATCGAGATCTCGTGCAGCCCGCGCTGCTGGGCGCGGGCGAAGGTGGCCTCCATGATCCGGTCGATCATCTGCTGCCGATGGGCATCACTGACGCGGGGCATCTGCACATCCTAGCAACCAAAAAGAATGATCGTTCTTGATTTTTTCCCGAGGTCATGGTCCCATAGAGAACAACCATTCTTTTTGCTCGTGGCGGCCGCGTGCCGCTCCTCTCGTCATCCGAGGACCCATGACCACGACCGCTCCCCTCGCCGCGTCCGACCACGCGGCCACGCCCACCACCCCGGCCGGACCGCCGACCCGGACCCGCACCCGCTGGCGGGTGACGATGATGGCCGGGCTCGCCGCGGCCGCGGCCGTCGCCGTCGTGCTGCTCGCCTTCGTCTGGCCCACCGTCACCTCGAGCGTGAAGGACCTGCCCGTCGTCGTCGTGGGCACCGAGGACGCCGCGAACGCGCTGCACCGCACCCTGACCGACGACGGACGCTTCGACGTGCGCGACGCTGCCACGCAGGACGAGGCCCGCACGGCGCTCACCCACCGCGAGGCGTACGCGGCGTTCGTCGTCTCGGGCTCCTCGATCGAGGTCCTGACGGCGTCGGCGGCCTCCCCCGTCGTCACCCAGCTGGTGGCGCAGAAGGTGGGGATCATCGGGCAGGGCCTGCAGCGCGACGCCATCACGGCGCAGACCGGGCTCGCGCGCACGGCGGCGCAGGACGGCGCGAAGGCGGCGGCCGCCGGAGCGGTCGTCGGGACGCTGCAGCGGGTCGCGGCGGCCCAATTCCCGACGCCGGCATCCCACACCGGCCCGGCCTGGGAGGCCTTCTCCGCCCAGCTGGCCGGCGCTCAGCAGCAGGCGGCCGCCGCGAAGAGCACGGCGACGACCGCCGCCGCGGCGGTGACCGCCGCCCCGAAGCCGTCGATCACCATCACCGACATCGCCCCGCTGAGTTCCGGAGACCCCCGCGGCACGGGGCTCGGCCTGCTCGGCCTGCCGCTCGCGATGGGCGGCATGATCGGCGGCCTCATCGTGGCGCTGCTGATCTCCGGATTCGGTCGCCGGATCGCGGCCGCGGGAACCTACGCGCTCGTCGGCGGCCTCGTGCTGATCCTCATCATGCAGCCCTGGTTCGGCCTGCTGCAGGGCCCGTTCCTGCTCAACTGGCTGGCGATGGGCCTGGGCCTGTTCGCGACGGCGATGACGATCGTCGGCCTCGAGTCGCTGCTCGGCCGCGCGGGCATCCCGGTCGGCGCCATCCTCACCATGTTCGTCGGCAACCCGCTCTCCTCCCTCGCCTCGCCGCCGGAGTTCCTGCCGGGGGCGTGGGGTGCCATCGGCCAGTGGTTCGTCCCCGGCGCGACGGGCAACCTGCTGCGCGACCTCTCCTACTTCCCCGACGCGAGCACTGCCCACGGGTGGCTCGTGCTGGCGTGCTGGTCGGTGGCCGGCGTGCTGCTGGCGGTGCTCGGCCGGCACCGGAACGAGGAGACGGTGCACCTGGAGGGGGCCGATCAGCGGGCCGGTTCTTCCGGGTCCCGGCCGACCGTCGAGGCCGAGCCGGTCACCGCGTCCCACGGCCGGCACGCCGCGCAGGTCTGACAGGCGAGGCGGCGCGGCGCCTCCGCCCGTCGCCGTCCCGGCCTGCGCCGCCCCGCCCTCCTCTTCGCCCTCCTCTTCGCCGAGTGGACGGATGAGGCGATCGATCGCCCCTTCTGTCATATCTGCCGTCCACTCGGCGACGGAGCCGCATCGAGTGGACCGACGATGCGCCGCCGGAACCACCGTCAGCGCATCTGCCGTCCACTCGGCGTCCTGCCTCTGCACGCTCCGGAAGCCTGCCGAGCCTCGTCCTCCCTCGTCGACGCCGAGCCTGTGGACAACGTCGGCGGCGTCGACACGACCTCTCCCTCTCCCTCTCCCTGAGCGAACGGATGCGCGTGATCTGGCTCGCGGGGCCTCATCGGCGCCGAGTGGACGGACGATGCGACCGATCGACTCCCGTGCCGCATCTGCCGTCCACTCGGCGACGGAGCCGCGTCGAGTGGACCGACGATGCGCCGCCGGAACCACCGTCGTTACACTTACCGTCCACTCGGTGTCCTGCCTCTGCACGCTCCGGAAGCCTGCCGAGCCTCGTCCTCCCTCGTCGACGCCGAGCCTGTGGACAACGTCGGCGGCGTCGACACGACCTCTCCCTCTCCCTCTCCCTGAGCGAACGGATGCGCGTGATCTGGCTCGCGGGGCCTCATCGGCGCCGAGTGGACGGACGATGCGACCGATCGACTCCCGTGCCGCATCTGCCGTCCACTCGGCGACGGAGCCGCGTCGAGTGGACCGACGATGCGCCGCCGGAACCACCGTCGTTACACTTACCGTCCACTCGGTGTCCTGCCTCTGCACGCTCCGGAAGCCTGCCGAGCCTCGTCCTCCCTCGTCGACGCCGAGCCTGTGGACAACGTCGGCGGCGTCGACACGACCTCTCCCTCTCCCTCTCCCTGAGCGAACGGATGCGCGTGATCTGGCTCGCGGGGCCTCATCGGCGCCGAGTGGACGGACGATGCGACCGATCGACTCCCGTGCCGCATCTGCCGTCCACTCGGCGACGGAGCCGCGTCGAGTGGACCGACGATGCGCCGCCGGAACCACCGTCGTTACACTTACCGTCCACTCGGTGTCCTGCCTCTGCACGCTCCGGAAGCCTGCCGAGCCTCGTCCTCCCTCGTCGACGCCGAGCCTGTGGACAACGTCGGCGGCGTCGACACGACATCGGCCATGCTGACGTCATGAATTCGGCTCGCCCTCTGCCGCCCGAGCTGCAGGACCGGTGCTTCACCGTGCACGACGCACATGAGCTCGGTGTCTCCGTGTCCCGCTTGCGCTATCGCGACCTCACGATGCCGTCGCGCGGGTTGCGCCATCCAGGGTCCGTCCCCGTGGCACCGTTGATGGTGGCGCGGGCGCTGCTCGGCCTCCACCCGCACGGAGTTGTCAGCCACCACACGGCAGCTCTCTGGTGGGGACTTCCGCTGCCCCCACGCCTGGTGGCCGACACACGGGTCCACCTCAGCGTGGCGGGCAGCAACACGTCGGGAACGCGCATCCGCCGACGGGGTGTCGTCGCACATCGCACGCGGTTCGACCGCGACGACGTCCGGTCACGCGGTTCCTGGGCGGTGACGAGCGTGGAACGGACCTATCTCGATCTCGCGCCCTACCTCAACCTGGACGAACTCGTGGAGCTCGGCGACGCGATCGTGTGCGCCCACATCGGAGACGGACGGCCTGCCCGCCAGCCCCTGAGCACGCTGCAGCACCTGGTCGACCGCTGCGCTCGGCCGGCGCGCGGGGTACGCCTGGCCAGGGCGGCGCTCGAACTGGTCCGCGTGGGCAGCGATTCGCCGCCGGAGACGCGACTGCGCCTCGCTCTCGTGCGTGCCGGTCTGCCCGAGCCGGAGCTCGGCGTCGTCGTGCCGATCGACCCCTGGTCGCGGGACGTCCTTCCCGACCTGGCGTATGTGGTTCAACGGGTGAGCGTGCAGTACGACGGCGCCCATCACGCCGACCCCCGCCAGCACCGGCTCGACATCGAACGTGCGGACCTGACGACCCGCGCCGGCTGGGTCGAGGTGCGGATCAGCGCCGATGATCTGCGCATCGTCGTCGAGCACCGCCTGGGTCGCGTACCCCGGGCCGTGGCGAAGGTGCACGATGCCTTGAGGGCGCGAGGTCCCGGGACGCGGTGAGATCCGGTGGCGACGAGATGAGGGCGTGAGCGGCTCACGCGTCCAGTGGACGGAAGGAGCGACACCGAAGCCGGCGTCAACGGCAACATCCGCCCACTCGGCGAGCGCCACGCGTCCAGTGGACGGAAGATGCGACACCGAAGCCCTGTCAACGGCAACGTCCGCCCACTCGGCAAGCGCCACGCGTCCAGTGGACGGAAGGTGCGCCACCGCGTCGCTCTCCCCGACATCGTCGGTCCACTCGATGCCGACGAGGTGTCGCGTGGACGACAGGTGCGACAGCGTCACCCGTGTCGCGACATCGACCGTCCACTCGGCGCGGCCTCTCCGGCGCGCGAGCCGCACCGGTGCCCGCGAGGCCGACCTCAGAAGCCGAGGCCGGCCAGCGAACGCCGGAGCGTGGCCGCCGAGTCCTGCAGCAGGCCCAGTTCGCGGCCGTTCATCGGTACCTCGAGCACCCGCTCGATCCCGCTGCCGCCGACGACGGTCGGCACCGACAGCGCGACGCCGGAGACGCCTGCGTAGTCGTCGAGCACGCTGGAGACGGGCAGCACGGCGTCCTCGTGCCGCAGGACCGCCTCGACGATCCGCGCACCCGAGAGCCCGATGGCGTAGTTGGTGGCGCCTTTGCCGCGGATCACCGTGTAGGCGGCGTTGACCACCTGGTCCGTGAGCTGTTCGAGGTACTCCCACGTGAACAACTGCCGCCCGTCCACGGTCCAGTCCCGGATCGGCACCAGCCCGATCGTCGCGCTGGACCACAGGGGGAACTCACTGTCCCCGTGCTCGCCGACGATGGTCGCGTGCACGCTCGACGTCGCGACGCCGGCCTTCCGCGAGATAAGCCACCGCAGACGGGACGTGTCCAGCACCGTGCCCGAGGAGAAGACCCGGTGCGAGGGCAGGCCGCTGATCTGCTGGGCTGCCACCGTGAGGACGTCGCACGGGTTCGTCACCAGCACGTACACCGCGTCCGGGGCCTGTTCGAGCAGCCGGGGCAGCACGCTGCGCAGGATCGCGATGTTGGCGCCGGCCAGGTCCAGCCGGGTCTGCCCCGGCTGCTGCTTCGCGCCGGCGGTGATGACGACCACGTCGGCGCCCGCGACCACCCCGATGTCGTCCCCGCCGACGACGGTCGACGACCCCGTGAACTGGGTGCCGTGGGCCAGGTCCAGCACCTCCGCCTCGACCTTCTCCGTCGCGACATCGAACAGCGCCACCTCCCGCGCGGAACCGCGGATCAGGGCGGCGTACGCCAGCGACGTGCCCACCGCCCCGGCACCGACGATCGCGAGCTTCGTCCGGGTCAGCGTGGTCATGGCGATCCCTCTCCCTCTCGAGGCCTGCTGCGCGGCGACGGTTCCGCCATCAGCCTAGGAAGGGAGCGACCCCCGCGCCACCACTAGACTTGCGGGGTGACGATGCCAGGAGAGCCGAACCCCTCGCGGCGGGACGAGGTCCCCGCGTCCGTCTCCGATCTCTTCGACCCGCGGCAGTGGCGCGTCGTCGCGGGCTTCGACTTCACCGACATCACCTACCACCGGCAGGTCGAGCGCGACGCCGACGGCTCCGTCGTCACGGACCTGCCGACCGTGCGCATCGCCTTCGACCGGCCCGAGGTGCGCAACGCCTTCCGTCCCCACACCGTGGACGAGCTGTACCGGGCCCTGGACCACGCCCGGATGACGCCCGACGTCGGGACCGTGCTGCTGACCGGCAACGGCCCCTCCCCTAAGGACGGCGGCCACGCCTTCTGCTCCGGCGGCGACCAGCGCATCCGCGGCCGGGACGGCTACCGCTACGCCGAGGGTGAGACGTCCGAGACCGTCGACCCCGCCCGCGCCGGGCGCCTGCACATCCTCGAGGTGCAGCGCCTGATCCGCACCATGCCGAAGGTCGTCATCGCCGTCGTCAACGGCTGGGCGGCCGGCGGCGGCCACAGCCTGCACGTCGTCTGCGACCTGACCATCGCCTCCCGCCAGCACGGGAAGTTCAAGCAGACGGATGCGACGGTCGGCTCCTACGACGCCGGCTACGGGTCCGCGCTGCTGGCCCGGCAGGTCGGGCAGAAGGCCGCCCGCGAGATCTTCTTCCTGGCCCGCGAGTACTCCGCCGAGGACATGGTGCGCCTCGGTGCCGTCAACGAGGCCGTCGACCACGCCGACCTCGAGAAGACCGCCCTGGAGTACGCCGCGGACATCGCCCGGCAGTCCCCGCAGGCCATCCGGATGCTCAAGTTCGCGTTCAACCTGCCCGACGACGGCCTGTTCGGCCAGCAGGTGTTCGCCGGGGAAGCGACCCGTCTCGGGTACATGACCGACGAGGCCGTCGAGGGCCGCGACGCGTTCCTGGGCAAACGGGACCCGGACTGGTCGCGCTTCCCGCACTACTTCTGAGGCGGCTCCCGCACCCGTGACCGGCCTGACCCCTCTGCTCACCCCGCGCGGCGCCGACCCGCTCGCGCTGCTCGGCCCGCTGACGGCGGCGCTGGACGGCGGCCCCGCCGTCGTCGCCTCCCCCGACCCGCAGGTCCTCGCCACCGTGACCGCGCTGGCAGCGCGTGCGGGCGTGCCCGACGGCACCGCGGCGATCGTCTCGACGTCCGGGTCGACCGGCACCCCGAAGCACACGCTGCTGCCCGCCGCCGCGTTGCGCGCCTCCGCCGACGCCACCCGCGCCCTCCTCGGCGGCCCCGGTCAGTGGTTGCTCGCCCTGCCCGGCTACTACGTGGCGGGCCTGCAGGTGCTCTCCCGGTCGGTGCTCGACGGCACCCGCCCGGTCGTGGTCCCCGACGACGCTCCGTTCGACGGCGGGGCCTTCCGGTCGGCGGTCGCCCGGATGGGCGGCGCTGAGATGGACAGCGCTCGGCGGTACGCCTCGATGGTGCCCGCCCAGCTGGCCCTGCTGCTCGACGGGACGGCGGTCCGGCCCGTCGACGCCGACGAGCGCACCGCGAACCTGGCAGCCCTGCGCCGGCTGGATGCGATCCTGCTCGGCGGTGCCCGCGCCGATGCGGCCCTGCTGCGCCGGGTGCGCGACGCCGGGGTGCGGGTGATCACGACCTACGGCATGAGCGAGACCTGCGGCGGCTGCGTGTACGACGGCGTTCCCCTGGCCGGGGTGCGGGTCGACCTGACCGACGGGATCGTCCGTCTCGGCGGTCCCGTCGTCGCCGGCGGTTATCTCGCGGACCCGGAGCGCACCGCCGCCGCCTTCACCGAGCGGGACGGCACCCGCTGGTTCACCACGAGCGACACCGGCACGCTGACCGACGGCGTCCTGACCGTCACGGGTCGCGCCGACGACGTCATCAACACCGGCGGCCTCAAGGTCTCCGCTACCGTCCTCGCGCAGACCATCGAGGAACTGCCCGACGTGCGCGACGCTTTCGTCACCGGGCTGCCGGACCCCGTCTGGGGCCAGCTGGTGGCCGCCTGGGTCGCCGGCTCGGCGACCCCGGAGGCGATCCGCGCGCACGTGACCGCCCGGCTCGGCGCCCGGCTCGCCCCGAAGGTCGTGAAAACGTCCGACGCCCTGCCGATGCTGCCCACCGGCAAACCGGACCGGCAGCGCATGATCCAGACGCTGGCATCAGCAGCGACAGCACCAGACACCACGGCCCCGCGGGCCGGACAGGAGGCATGAGCGTGGCGACGACGGCGCAGTGGGTGGAGGGAGCCCGGCTGCGGACCCTGCCGATGGCGATGGCCCCGGTGATCGCGGGGTCCGCCGCGGCGGCGGGGCTCGGGGCGTTCCACCCGGCCCGTGCGCTGCTCGCGCTCGTCGTCGCCCTGCTTCTGCAGGTCGGCGTCAACTACGCCAACGACTACTCGGACGGCATCCGCGGCACCGACGACGCGCGGGTCGGCCCGCTGCGCCTGGTCGGATCGGGAGCGGCGTCCCCGGCCGCGGTCAAGCGTGCCGCCTTCGCCTGCTTCGGCGCCGCCATGGTCGCGGGCCTGCTCCTGGTCGTGCTCAGCGGCACCTGGTGGCTGCTGCTGGTCGGCGCCGTCTCGGTCGTCGCGGCCTGGTACTACACCGGCGGCTCGCGCCCCTACGGCTACCACGGGCTCGGGGAGGTGTTCGTCTTCGTGTTCTTCGGGCTGGTGGCCGCGCTCGGCACCACCTACACGCAGGCCCTGACGGTCGACGGGCCGGCCGTCGTCGCCGCCGTCGCGACGGGCCTGATCGCGACCGCGCTGCTGATGGCCAACAACATCCGGGACATCCCGACGGACCGGGCGGTGGGCAAGCGCACTCTCGCGGTGCGGCTCGGCGACCGCGCGGCTCGGGCCACCTATGTCGGGATGCTCGCCGTCGCGCTGCTGCTGGTGCTCACCGTGGCGCCGGCGCATCCGTGGCTGCTCCTCGTCCTCCTGCTGGCCCCGGTGTGCGTGCCGGCGTGCCGCCGGGTGCTGACGGCCACCCAGCGGGCCGACCTCATCCCCGTGCTGCGACAGACCGGGCTGATCAACCTCGCCTGGAGCCTGCTGTTCACGGTCGGCGTGGTGCTCAACCTCGCGGTCTGAGTCGACCGCCCGAGCCGACCGGCCGGACGGGCCGGTCAGCCGTCGCGGTGACCGGCGTCGTGAGGGACGGATTCGTCGGGGACGGCGTCGTGCCGGGCCGCTTCCCGTCCGACCGCGTCGTGGCGAGGTGCCTCGTCGGCGGTGCTGCGCGTCCGGTCCGCATCGACCGCGGTGCTGCCCTTCTGCTGCGGGTCGACGGGCGCCACCTGGTCGTGCTCGTCCCAGTAGCCGTCCTCCGCGGCGGCGTCGTCCAGCTCGCTCTTCGTGCGGCGGCCCGTGCGTCCGGTGATGCGGTTGCCGACCTGCGAAGCGGCGGCGTCACGCATCCGACCGAAGAAGAGGTAGCTGATGCAGAACGAGGCGACGAGCGCCACGACCATCGACATGACGACGCCCAGGTGCAGCAGCAGGCCGAGCACGAAGATGAGGGCGACGAGGCCGAGGCGGGCGGCGGAGTACTTCAGGAGAGCCACCGCAGCATTCTAGTCGCCGGTCCCGGTCCACCCTCTCGGCCCTCCCCCAGCGCACATCCAGATCCCGCGACTACACTCTCGACATGCGTTACCTGCCGTTCGCCGTGCTGGCGATCGCGATGATCTACACGCTCGTCGACTGTGTCCGGTCCGACGGCGGCCACGTGCGGGCCATGCCGAAGGCCGCCTGGTTCCTCGTCATCCTGATCCTGCCGGTCGTCGGCATCGTGCTGTGGTTCCTCTTCGGGCGGCCGCAGACGGTCACGGCGTCGGCCCCGATCTCCCGGCCGCTGGCGCCCGACGACGACCCACGCTTCCTCTCCGACCTGGCTGAGCGCCGTCGTCGGGAGCGGGCCGCGCAGCAGGCGGCCGAGCGCGCCGCTCAACAGCGTGCTGCCCAGCAGTCGGCCGCCGAGCCGACGCAGACGCCCGACGCCGACCGACCGGTCGACGACACGGTCCGCGACCAGCACCCCGACCGCAACGGTCGCAACCCGGCGCAGGGTTCTGCCGGCACCGGCCCGGACGAGATCACCGGCTCCTGAGCTCCGACTCCTGACCACCGATTTGTGACCACGGGTTCGTGGCTGTGCTCTTCCGCGGCCATGACCGCACCGGGTCCCGAACAGTGCGGACCTTGGTCGGGACAGAGCACCCCATCCCGGAATTCACCGCCGCTCGGTGGGACCGGATGCGAGCCGTGAGCGATGGGGATGCCGAGAACCGACCGGACAGACGGAACGACGAAGCCCCCGCCCGGACCCGGGCGGGGGCTTCGTCCTCAGCGGTCGCGGCCCAGCGGGCCCGGTCGCGGAGAGCCGGGGTTCAGCGGCTCACAGCCCCGAGTAGGAGTGCAGCCCGTTGAACACCGTGTTGACGAGGGTGAAGTTGATGATCACGCACAGGTACCCGACGATGGACAGCCACGCGGCCCGGGTGCCGGTCCAGCCGCGCGTCGCCCGCGCGTGCAGGTAGCCGGCGTAGACGGTCCAGATGACGAAGGTCCAGACCTCCTTGGGATCCCAGCCCCAGTACCGTCCCCAGGCGTGCTCGGCCCAGATGGCGCCGGCCATCAGCGTGAACGTCCAGAACACGAAGCCGACCGCGTTGATCCGATAGGCGCCGTTCTCCAGCGTCAGGGCGGTGGGCACCCGGGCGAGGAAGGACATGCGCGGCGTCCGGCCCTCCGCGATCGCGGCCTCGCGGCGCGACTGCAGCAGCTGCAGCGCGCTCATGCAGAACGAGAGCGTGAACAGGGCGGACGAGAACACGGCCACGGAGACGTGGATGACCAGCCAGTAGCTCTGCAGCGCCGGGATGAGGTGGGCGACCGGGGTGCGGAACGCCATGGTGGCCGCGCACAGCATGATCAGCACGAGGCCGACGACGAAGGTGCCGAGGAACCGCAGGTCGCGGCGGATCAGGGAGAGCAGGAACACGCCGGCGACGATCAGTGCGCCGGTCGTGCAGAACTCGTACATGTTGCCCCACGGCACGCGGGCGGCCGCGATGCCACGGCTGACGACGGCGGCCGCGTGGATGACCCACGCGAGGGTCGTCAGGGAGACGCCGATGCGGGCGGCACGGCGCCGGGCATTCGTGTAGCGCAGGTCCTCGCGCGGCACGGTGTCGGCCTGGACGTGACCGTCGGGGCCGGTGCCCTCGGGGGCCACGGGGCGTTCGACGCCCCCGCCACCGGCCATCGCCGGGGTGCGTTCGCGGTTCCGCTCGGTCGCGTCCGCGGCGGCGCGCGCATCGATCGCGCGCAGCGTCTTCGAGCTCGCCGCCATGTCCCAGGCGAACGCCACGAACGCCACGAGGTAGACGAACGCGGCCGAGAGCATCAGCAGCTCGCTGTACTGGCCGAGGGTCTCGTTGATTCCCATCACAGTCCTGTCGTTCGACGGTCGTCGCCGGTGGTGCCCCCGGCGTCATTCTTCCCGCTCTGCGCGCCATCGGCCACCAGCGCGGCGTCGAGATCACGGCCCAGGGACTCCCGGGCCCGTTCGAGCCGGTGGTCCTCGCCGCGGGCCAGCAGCCCGTACTCGACCATGACGCGCCCGTCCGCGGCCTTCCCGGCCCGCACCCACGCGCGCCGGCGGGGCACGAACAGGGAGCCGATGAGCCCGAGCAGGGCGGCGGTGGAGAACACCAGCGCGCCGGTGGTGGCCGGGTCGTGCCGCACGTCGATGGCGATGTAGCGCTTGACCCCCTCGAAGGTGATCGACCCAAGGTTGTTCGGGAGCTTCTGGGTGCGCCGCGAGCCGTCGAGGACGATGCCGCCAGCAGGCAGGTTGCGCGCGTTGACCGGGGTGAGCTTGGACGTGTCCAGGGCGAACACCGACGTCGGGACGCCGTTGTTCAGGCCGAGGTCGCCCTTGAAGGAGTTGAGGTTCAGCTGCGGCAGCAGCGGGTCGGGGTCGCCGGAGAAGGCCACCTTGTCCGCGCCGGCCACTGCCGTCGGCAGGAAGAACCCGACGAAGGAGAGCTGCTGCGGCTTGGCGTCGGGCACCTTGAGCACGAATGCCGAGGTGTACATGGCGTCGGTGGGGTTGCTGACCACCGGGCCGCTCCACGCGACCTTGCCCTGCCCGTCGCGCACGGTGACGACCGGGGCGTACCCGTTGCCCACGAGGTAGACGTTGCTGCCCCCCAGCGCCACCGGGGAGTTGACCTTGAGGGTCTGCTTCTCCGGGGCGGACGTCGGCGTCTGCCGCGTGGTCAGGTGGGCGGTGAAGTCGATCGGCTGGCCGTAGTGGGAGGTGGACTCCCGGTCGAACGTGACGTCGAACTTGTCCAGCTGGATCGAGAACGGGTCCAGGTGGTCGTCCGCGAAGTTGGTGCCCGGGTTGAACGAGTCGTAGCCGACGAGGGTGTTGACGAAGCTGTCGCCCTCGACGAGGGTCCGTTGCCCGCGGTAGCCGAAGAGGCCGCCCACGGCGACGGAGACGAGCACCCCAATCAGCGCGGTGTGGAAGATCAGGTTGCCGGTCTCCCGGAGGTAGCCGCGTTCGGCGGCGGCGGAGGGCCGGTCCCCCTCGAGGTCCTGAAGGCGCACGCGGTACCCACGGCGCTTGAGCACGGCCTGGGCGCGGCGGGTGACCTCGGCGGCGTCGACGCCCGACTCGGCCGGCACGACGAGCGTGCCGTACTGCGGCATCCGGGACAGGCGGCGCGGTGTCCTCGGCGGCGGCTGCCGGAGGGCCTTGACGTGCGCGATCGTGCGCGGCACGACGCACCCGATGAGGGAGATGAACAGCAGGATGTAGATCGCCGAGAACCAGACGGACGCGTAGACGTCGAAGAACTGGAACCGGTCCAGCCACGGGCCGGTGACGGGGTTGTTCTGCAGGTACGTGGTGACCGCCGTCGGGTTGGACGGCCGCTGCGGGAAGATGGACCCGGGCACGGCGGCGACGGCGAGCAGCAGGAGCAGCATGAGCGCCACCCGCATGCTGGTCAGCTGGCGCCACGCCCAGCGCAGGGTGCCGACGACGCCGAGCCGCGGCAGCGCGGGACCGCCGCCGCGCGGCGGCTTCCGGCCGGCCCCGGCGCCCGCGGCGGTGGCCCCGGAGACCGGCGCCGCGGTGTCGCCGGTGGCCGGATCGGTCTTCTGCGGTGTCAAATCGGCAACCTCACGGAATCGGAGAACCAGGCCTGCAGGTCGGCCACCCAGGTGTTCCACACCCCGGTGACCATGAGCAGGCCGACGACGATGAGCAGGCCTCCGCCGATCCGCTGGATGGCGAGGCGGTGCCGTCGCAGCACGGCGAGCGCGCTGGCGCTGCGGCGCAGGGCCAGGGCGATGAGCAGGAACGGCACGCCGAGGCCGAGGCAGTAGAACAGGGTGAGCCAGGCACCGCGGACGGCGCCCGCGCCGTCGGAGAAGGAGAGCGCCTGCACGGCGGCGAAGGTCGGGCCGATGCACGGCGCCCAGCCGAGCGCGAACGTCAGCCCCAGCACGGGGGCGCCCCACAGGCCGGCGGGCGGCCGGGCGTGGATGCGCCGCTCGCCCTGCAGCCACGAGAAGCCGCCGAGGAACACGACGCCCATGACGACGACGACGAGCCCGAGAGCCTGGGAGACCCAGGGCGCGCCCTTCAGCCACGCTCCGGCCTGCCCGAACACCGCGCCGATGAGCACGAACACCACGGAGAAGCCGAGCACGAACAGGCCGACGCCGGCCAGGACACGCCCGCGGCGGTGATCCCGCAGGTCCGCGCCGGTCAGGCCGGTGACGTATCCGAGGTAGCCCGGCACGAGGGGCAGGACGCACGGCGAGGCGAAGGAGACGAGCCCGGCGAGCATCGCCACCGGGACGGCCACGAGCATCGACCCGCCCCAGGCGGCCTCGGCGAACGAGTTGGCTGCGGCGGGGACGCTCAGCGGGGCGGCGGCGAGCGCGCTCACGACTGCTGGGCGGACTGGATGAGGGACTTCAGCGTGCCCTTCTCGGCGGTGCCGAGAATGCGGGCGCTGACCCGTCCCTCCTTGTCCAGGACGAGCGTGGTGGGGACGGCCTGCGGCGGCACGTACTGCGTCATGGCCAGCAGCACGGTGCCGTTGCGGTCCTCGAAGGACGGGTAGGTCAGGCCGAAGGTGCGCTCGAAGGCAGCCGCCGTCGGCTCCTCGTCGCGGACGTTGACGCCGTAGAACTGCGCCCCGGAGCTCTTGAACTGCGAGTACAGCGACTGCAGGTCCTTCGCCTCGACGCGGCACGGGGCGCACCCGGCGTACCAGAAGTTCAGGACGGTGACCTTGCCCTTGAAGCTGGACGCGTCGACCTTCGTGCCCCCGAACAGCGTCGAGCTGAAGGAGACGGGCTTGCCGCGGTTGCCGGCCGCGTACTCGCGGACAGATCCGTCGCCGGCGATGTAGTTCTTCTCGTCCCCGGCGCGGGCCTGCTGGGACAGGCTGTCGCTCGCAGCGCAGCCGGCGAGCACGGGGGCCGTCAGCAGGAGCAGGGACGCGGCGAGCGCCGCACGCGCGCGGGCGGAGGAACGGGGGAAGTGGCGCGAGAACATCACCGGGGATTATGCCCCGGGAAGCTGGTCAGCACCTGAAAGCAGGGCTCCCGCGGGCTCGCGGTAGCTCACGCCGGTCAGGTCCGTCCCGGTGAAGTGGAAGCTGGTCATCGACGCCAGGGCGCACTCGCGCTTGCGCGGGTCGTGCCACAGGGGACGGTGCTCGGCGCTGAGCCGGGTGACCCAGATGGGCAGCTGATGGCTGACCATGACGGCCTCCGCGTCGGGACCGCCGGCCGCCTCCGCCTCCGCCCGGATGTCGTGCACCGCGGCGACGACGCGGGCCACCTGCGCCCGGTAGGGCTCACCCCAGCTCGGGCGCAGCGGATTGATCAGGTACGGCCAGTGCTTCGGCTTGCGCAGCTCGTCGCGCGTCATGTGCAGGCCCTCGAAGTGGTTCTCCGCCTCGATGATGCGCGGCTCGGTGCCGATGGTCAGGCCGAGCGCGGCGCCGAGCGGGGCGGCGGTCTGCTGGGCACGCAGCAGCGGGGAGGCCTTGACGAGCACGACGTCGGCCCCGTCGGCCGCGCGCCGGGCGAAGTCCTCGGCCACCGTGTCGGCCATCCGCCGGCCGAGGTCCGAGAGGCCGTAGCCGTCCAGCCGGCCGTAGAGCACATGGGCGGGGTTGTGGACCTCGCCGTGGCGAAGCAGGTGAACCGTGGGCATGGGTCCCAGTCTCGCAGACCGGAGGGCGGGGAATAGATTCCGCACACCCCCGGTTGACGTCAGACAGTTGAGGTTTCAACTTATGCATCTGCATGAACCGAACAGCCATCGAATCACGGCAGCCAGTCCTGCCGGGAAGGATCAGATCATGACGACCTCCATCGAGCAGATCAAGGGACTCTCCCAGGGCGAGTGGACCGCGGACGCGTCCCACAGCCACATCACCTGGTCGGTCCGGCATGCCGGCATCAGCAAGGTGCGCGGCACCTTCGACTCCTTCACCTCGACCCTGAACGTCGGCGAGACCCTGGAGCAGAGCTCCGTCGTCACCGACATCGACGTCGCCAGCATCAACTCGCGTGACGAGAACCGTGACGGCCACGTGCGCGGCGCTGACTTCTTCGACGCCGAGAACCACCCGGCCATCTCGTTCCGGTCCACTTCCGTCTCCGGCACCCCGGACGACCTGGTCATCGAGGGCGAGCTGACCATCCGCGGCACCTCCGCTCCGGTCACCCTGACGGGCGAGCTCGCCGGCGTCACCACCGACCCCTTCGGCATCACCCGGACCGGCGTGAGCGCCTCCACCTCGATCAGCCGCAAGGCCTTCGGCATCACCTGGAACGCCGCGCTCGAGGCCGGTGGCGTGCTCGTCGGCGACAAGGTCACCATCGACCTCGACGTCGAGTACACCGCCCCCCAGGCGGCCTGATCTGATCCGCCGATCCGGCGGGTCCTCCACACGGTAGGGTTGCAGTACGTCCGCAGTGACGTGCTGCAACCCTGCTGTGTCTTCCGGGTCGGGGCGGTTCCCGTCACCGTCCCCGCCCGCCGCGGGGACGACGGCCGAGACCAGGAGCTGGATCGATGAGCAACGGCAACCCGGAGAACCCTCGATCGTCCGACGACGACGGCCAGGATCGTCCCCGCTACCCCCAGTACGGCCAGCCGTCCGCGGATCGCGCCGACGAACCGCCGCGCCACGGTCAGCAGCCCAGCTACGGCGAGCAGCCGTCCTACGGCCAACAGCCCGGCTACGGCCAGCAGCAGCCCACCTACGGCGACCAGCCGTCGTACGGTCAGCAGCAGCCCTACGGACAACAGCCCTCGTACGGGCAGCAGCCCTCGTACGGCCAGCAGCCGTCCTACGGCCAGGAGCCGACGTACGGTCAGCAGCCGTCCTACGGTCAGCAGGACCCGGGGCAGTACGGGCAGCCGCCCGCGTACGGTCAGCAGTACCCCGCCTGGGGTCAGGGCAACCACCCCGCGCAGGACGCGAACGCGTGGGGCACAGGCGCCCCGTCCCGCCCGGCCGCGATGCCGCGCGAGGTGAACATCGGATCGTGGCTGATCGCCGCCGGCGCCCTGCTCGCCATGATCTACACGGTCATGCAGGCGATGTTCATCGGCTCCCCGCAGGGACAGGACTACATCGAGCGGGCCCTCCAGCAGACGGGCCAGAGCTCCCAGAACTTCAGCGCGTCCGAACTCGCGAGCGCCGCCCAGTCGGTCCTGCTCGTCGGCGGGGTCATCGCGCTCGTCCTGTACGTGCTCGTCGTCGTCTTCGTGCGGCGCGGGAAGAACTGGGCGCGGATCCTCGGCACCGTGCTCGCGGCGCTCTCCCTCGTCTTCCTCGGCATCAACCTCGGCGGCCTCGCGGCGATCGTCGGCATCGTCGGCATCGTCATGCTGTGGCTGCGCCCGGCCCGGCCGTGGTTCCGCAAGGCCCCCCTCGCCGCGCCCTGGGGCCGCTGAGCACCCTCGTCGTCACCGCCCGCGGCACCACCCCGCCGCCGCGGAGTCCTCGCCCGCGCCTCAGCCGGTCGTGAGGAGACGGCGCAGGCGGACCGGGTCGATGCGCCAGAAATCGCGCTGCACCCCGTCGATCAGCACGACGGGGATCTCCTCGCCGAATCGCGCGGTCGCCTCGGCGTCACCGTCGATGGACCGCTCCGTCCAGTCGAGGCCGAGCGAGGCGGTCACGTCGGCCACCACGGCGCGCGCGTCGTCGCACAGGTGGCACCCCGGACGGGTCAGCAGGACCACCTCGGGCGAGCGTGCGCCGGTCGCGGTCATCGGTTCCTCCTCCGGTCTCGGACGGCGGGGAAGCGGGCCGTCATCGGCCCGCAACGCAGTCGAGCGCCGGCCCAGGTGTGGGTCCGGCGCTCGATGACAGGTCGCGTCGCTTACTTCTTGTTGCGGCGCTGGTGACGGGTCTTGCGCAGCAGCTTGCGGTGCTTCTTCTTGGCCATCCGCTTGCGGCGCTTCTTGATGACGGAACCCACGTGTCCTCCACTCGTTCGATGTCTGTTGACGGTCCGGTGACCGCTGCGGGCACACGCTGATGCCCGTCGCCGTGCCGGCGGTTCCCCTCAAGGGTACCCGCATCACCGGTTCCGGCCGTCACCGGGCGGTCGTCCCCACGTCACCGCCCGTTCGTCGCTCGCGACTGCCCGGGGGCGGTCACGCTCAGGCCGTGTCGACGTCCGGCATGCCTGCGGGGCGCAGGTAGTCGGTGACGGCGGACTCGGGGACCCGGTAGGAGCGGCCGAACTGCACCGCGGGCAGGTCGCCGGCGTGGATGAGTCGGTAGACGGTCATCTTCGAGACCCGCATCATGTCGGCGACTTCCGCCACGGTCAGGAACTTCACGTTGGCGAAGTTCTGCTCTGGAGCCATCTCCCCTGTCCCTCTCTGTGCGCGACGAACGGTCCCATGCACGGGTGTGTTCGACACGCCGGGGACGGTGCTCTCGCCACTCTAGTGGCTGGCGTGGCAGAAGTGAAAGCGAGCAGGGTAACGCGTGCGGAAGACGCGAGCGTGACGACACGCTGATCCGCGTGTCACCTCCACGGGCCGGCCTCGGGCTGGAGGTTCCTCCGTCAGTACCGGCCGTTGCGGCGGCGAAGGCGGGGGATGTTGGCGATCATCTCGGCCGCGCGGCCGGCGGCCCGGCCCACGGTGCGTCCGATGGGCGAGGACCCGTCCTCGTCGGTGGTCTCGGGCGTCTCCCCCGGCGCGGCCGGTCGACGCGACCCCGCGTACGCCGTACCGGACGTCGCCCGGGCGGCCACCCCGGCCTCGGTGGCACGCCGGCCCCCGTCCGTCGTCTCCCCCGCGGGCGTCACGGCGACCACGGGTGCCGGCATGAACTCCCCGATCCACCGCGCGGCCTCCTGCAGGGGTTCAAGCCGGATCGAGTAGAGCCGGCGCTGGCCGGAGGCGCGCATCCGCACGAGGCCGCCCTCGCGCAGGGTGCGCAGGTGCTTGGACACGGTCGGCTGGCTGACGGCGAGTTCGATGACGAGGTCTCCGACCGATTTCTCCTGCCCGCGCAGCGCGGTCAGGAGCCGACGGCGGGTGGGGTCGGCCAGCACCGCGTACACGTCGGCGGTCCGCCCGTCCGGGCGGGGGGACGCCGAGGGCGCCGCACTGGGTCGAGGCGCACTCGGCACCGGCACGGGGGTGGTGCCGGCGGAGTCGTCGTCCAGGGACTGGGCCATCAGTGCCTCCCGCTCAGTCGAACCACGGGTCCAGGCCGTGCAGCGGGAACAGCTCCTTGCGGGTGGCCATCACGGCGCGGTCCACGTCGTCGTTCGGGTCGTAGCCGACCTCCCAGGAGCGCCACCACAGGTCCACGTCGTCCGTCATCCACAGCGGCGCCTCCTTGCCGTAGCGCTCGAGCACGTACTCCTGCCAGGCCCGCGGCGTCGGCGCCTGGACCGGGACGGGCTCGCCCGTGACGATGCCGACGAGGTGGGCCCACGCGCGCGGGACGACGGCGGTCGTGCTGTAGCCGCCGCCTCCGGTCGCGAGCCAGCGGCCCTCGCACAGGTCGGTGGCGAGGTCGCGGATGTCGAGGGCCACCTGGCGCTGCGCGTCGACGCTGGTGCGCAGGTCCGTCAGGGGGTCCTGGAAGTGACTGTCGCACCCGTGCTGGCTGACGATCACCTCGGGCGCGAACGCGCGCGCCAGTTGCGGGACGACGGCGTGGAAGGCGCGCAGCCACGCCCCGTCGCCCGTGGTCGGGGGGAGCGCGACGTTGACCGCGGAGCCCTGCGCGTCGGGGCCGCCGATGTCGTTGGCGAACCCGGTGCCGGGGAAGAGGGCGAGCCCGGTCTCGTGCAGCGAGATCGTCATGACCCGCGGCTCGTCCCAGAAGATGCTCTCGGTGCCGTCCCCGTGGTGCGCGTCGACGTCGACGTAGAGGACCCGGGACACGCCCCGGTCCAGCAGTCGGGCGACCGCGGCGGCGGCGTCGTTGTAGATGCAGAAGCCGCTCGCCCGGTGCCGCGCGGCGTGGTGCATGCCGCCCGCGAAGTTGACCGCCCGGGTGACGGTGCCGTCGGCGACGGCGTCGGCGGCCTGCAGGGAGCCGCCGACGATCCGGGCACTGGCGTCGTGCATGCCCGCGAACGCCGGGTCGTCCGTGGTGCCGAGGCCGCGCGTCTCGTCCGGGACGCTCGGATCGTCGCTGACGCGGCGGACGGCGTCGATGTACTCGGGGTCGTGCACGGTGGCGAGCTCGGCGTCGGAGGCCACGTGCGGGGCGAGCCGCTGGACGCCGTCGCGGGCGAACAGGCCGAGCTCCGTCGCGAGCCGCGCGGTCAGGTCCAGCCGGCTCGGGTGCATCGGGTGCTGCTCGCCGAAGTTGTACGCGGTCAAGGACTCGTCCCACACGACGGCGGAAGCGTCGCTGCTGCCCGGTCGGTCCCTCACCGTCCCTACCCTACGGGGCGAGCCCGCCGGTCGTGCCTCCCCCGTTGCGCGCGCAAGCGTGGACAATGGAGGCGATGGCCACCACCCGCACCCCCTGGACGAGGGACGACGACCGCAGCCCGTTCTGGCTGCTGTCGGTCGCACGTGACGCCGTCGACCGCCTCGCAGGCAGTTCCCCGGCGCGCCTGGCGCTCATCACCTTCGCCTGCATCGTGCTCGTGTTCACCGGCCTGCTCTCGCTGCCGTGGGCCGCCGCCAGCGGCCGGGTGACCCCGCTGCACGATGCCCTGTTCACCGCCGTCTCCGCGGTGTGCGTGACGGGCCTGACGGTCGTCTCCACGGCCACGCACTGGTCCGCGTTCGGCCAGATCGTCATCCTGCTCGCGATCCAGATCGGCGGCCTGGGCGTGCTCACCCTCGCCTCCATCCTGGCGATGGCGGTCAGCCGGCGGCTCGGGGTGCGCGGAAAGCTGATCGCCCTCGAGGAGATGAACATCGGCCGGCTCGGCGAGGTCGGCGCACTGCTGCGGATCGTCGTGGCGACGTCGGCGACGATCGAGCTCGCCATCGCCGTCATCCTCGCGCCGCGGTTCATGATGCTCGGCGAGCCGCTCGGCCAGGCCGTCTGGCACGCCGTGTTCTACGCGATCTCGGCGTTCAACAACGCCGGCTTCACCCCCCACAGCGACGGGATCGTCCCCTACGGCGAGGACCCGTGGATCCTGCTCCCCCTGATGGCCGGCGTGTTCATCGGCTCCCTCGGCTTCCCCGTGATCATGGTGCTGCTGTTCACGCGGGCTCGGTTCCACGCGTGGACGCTGCACGCGAAGCTGACCGTCGAGGTGTCGGTCATCCTCCTCGTTCTCGGCTCGATCGCGTGGGGCGCGTTCGAGTGGTCCAACCCCGGCACCATCGGCTCGATGAACACCGCGGACAAGATCCTGCACTCGGTGTTCGCGTCGGTCATGACCCGTTCGGGCGGCTTCAACCTCGTCGACATGAACCACCTCGACCAGACGTCGGTGCTCGTGACGGACGCCCTCATGTTCGCCGGCGGCGGCTCCGCGTCCACGGCCGGCGGCATCAAGGTGACGACGATCGCCGTCGTCGTCCTCGCCATCGTCGCCGAGGCCCGGGGCGACGCCGACGTGCGCAGCCACGGGCGCACCATCCCGCCGTCGGCGATGCGGGTGGCCATGGCCGTCATCGCCATCAGTGCGACCATGGTGATGGTCGCGACGGCGGTGCTGCTGCAGATCAGCGGGCAGTCCCTGGACCGGGTGCTGTTCGAGGTGATCTCCGCGTTCGCCACCTGCGGGCTGAGCAACGGCCTGTCCGCGGAGCTCTCGCCGGTGGGCAAGGACGTGCTCTCGGTGCTCATGTTCCTCGGCCGCATGGGGCCGATCACCGTCTCGACGGCGCTCGCCCTGCGCCAGCGCCGCACCCTCTACCACTTCCCCGAAGAGAGGCCCATCCTTGGCTGACCGCCCCGCCCACAACCAGCCGGTGCTCGTAATCGGCCTCGGCCGGTTCGGGTCCGCCACGGCCGACCAGCTCGTCAAGCAGGGCCGCGAGGTGCTCGCGATCGAGCGCGACCCCGTGCTCGTGCAGAAGTGGGCGGGCACGCTCACGCACGTCGTCGACGCGGACGCCACCGACATCGACGCGCTGCGCCAGCTCGGCGCGCAGGAGTTCAACTCCGCGGTCGTGGGCGTGGGGACGTCCATCGAGTCGTCCGTGCTGATCACCGTGAACCTCGTGGACCTCGGCGTCGAGCACCTGTGGGTCAAGGCGATCACCCCGGCGCACGGCAAGATCCTCTCCCGCATCGGCGCGAACCACGTGATCTACCCCGAGGCCGACGCCGGCCGACGCGCCGCCCACCTGGTCTCCGGGCGGCTGCTGGACTACATCGAGTTCGACGACGACTTCGCGATCGTCAAGATGCGGCCACCGCGCGAGACCCAGGGCTTCACCATCCGGGAGGCGTCCGTGCGGAAGAAGTACGGCGTGACGATCGTGGGCGTGAAGTCCCCCGGCGAGGACTTCACCTACGCCACCGGAGACACCAAGGTCTCCGGCCGGGACCTGCTGATCGTCTCGGGCCACGTGGACCTCATCGAGCGGTTCGCCGCGCGCCCGTAGGCGCGCCAGCGCCGACCGGGCGCGCAGACGGCGCAGCCCGTCCGTAGGTGCGCGGGTGTGCCCGGGCGAAGGCGCGCCAGCGCCGTACGCACGGGCAGCAAGCACCGCCCGGACGGGCAGACGGCACAGCGCGCCCGTAGGCGCGCCAGCGCCGCACGCACGGGCAGCAAGCACCGCCCGGACGGACGGGCGGGCGTGCCGGCCGGCTCAGTTGCCGGAGAGCTCCTTCGTGATCTCCGCGGCCCGGGCGGCGGCGTCGGCGGTGCCGTGCGCGACGACGTCCCGCAGTCCCTCCCGGTCGAAGGTCGCGATCGCCTGCTCGGTGGTGCCCTTCGGGCTGGTGACCTTCCGGCGCAGGGTCGCCGCGTCGTCGTCGGAGGTGCGCATCAGCTCGCCCGCCCCGGACACGGTCTCCTCCGCAAGCCGCGCGGCCAGCTCCCGGTCCAGGCCCAGCGCCACGCCGGCATCGGTCATCGCCTCGGCGAGGTAGAAGACGTAGGCCGGCCCCGAACCGCTGATCGCCGAGACGGCGTCCTGCTGCTCCTCCGGGACGGTCACGACCAGGCCGGAGCCCGCGAGCACACCCTCCACGAGGGCCGTCTGATCGTCCGTGGCGGACGTACCGGGCGAGACGGCGAGGACGCCGCGCTGCACGCGCGAGGGGGTGTTGGGCATGACGCGCACGACGGGCTGGCCCGCCGGCAGCGCCGCCTCGATCATGGCGTTGGTCACCGCCGCGGCGACACTGACGACGACGGTGGTCGGTGCGAGGGCGCCGGCGATCTCCCGGGCCATGTCCTCGATGCCCACGGGCTTGACGCCGAGCACGACGACGTCGGCGCCTTCGACGGCGCGGGCGTTAGCGGCGTCGTCGTCACCCGTGGCGTGCACGGTGATGCCGAAGCGGGAGCGGAGCTCGTCGGCGCGCTCGGGGCGGCGGACGGTCGCGACGACCGTGCCGGGGTCCTTCCCGGAGGCGAGCACACCGGCGAGGATCGACTCGTTCATCGACCCGGTGCCGATGAAGGCCAGGCGGGCGTCGGTCGCGGACGGAACGGGGCTGGTGGTCGTCTCGGTCATGCAGCCGATTGTGCCAGCCACCCGTTGCCAGCCACTTCTCAGCCGGTGCACGGCCCCGTCACACGTTCGCTTCCTACGCTGGTTCTACCTCATGAAGGTGCGAGTGATGATGATGAAGAACCGGGTTGCCCGACCTGGTTCGAGGGCCGGTGGCCCGGCCGCTTCGGCGGACCGGACCACCGGCCTTTCTCGTTGCCGGAGGCTAAACCGCTGACGTTCGACGGACGTCCAGACAATCCCCAGACGGTGTCGAGCGGCTGCTCATGCGCCGCCCCTACCGTGGGAACTACCTCCTCAAGGTGCGAGAGATGACGGATCGGGCTGCCCCGCCCGGTCCAGGTGCCGGCGAGCGAAGGACAGCGTGTCTCCCAGCAGCTGTTCCCGCTCGCCGGCACCTTTCGCTTTCCGGGTCGCGACCTCGGCGATGACCGAGCCGTCCCAGTCGTTCTCCGCGAGGTACTGCAGCACCGCCGCCGGGTCCTGGTTTCCCTCCCCCGGCAGCAGGTGCTCGTCGCGGTTCTGGGCGCCGGAGCCGTCCGTCAGGTGGACGTGCCGCAGCCGCGAGCCCAGCTCACGCACCGACTTCACGCTGTTCGACCCCGCACACGCCGCATGGGAGAAGTCCCAGGTGACGTGTTCGTACTCCAGTGGTACCGGATCCCAGTGCGGCAGGTACGCCCGGCGGTCCCGGCCACGCACCCGCCACGGGTACATGTTCTCCACCGCGATGGTGACGCCGTAGTCGGCCATGATCCGCCGGATGCCCGTCGCGAAGTGCTCGGCGTACCCACTCTGCCAGCGGAACGGCGGGTGCACGACGACGGTCGGGGCGCCCACCTCCGCGGCCATCGCACAGCTGAGCTCGACCTTCGTCCACGCCGTGCCCCACACCTGCTGGGTGAGCAGCAGCGTCGGCGCGTGCACGGAGAGGATGGGCAGCTGGTAGTGCTCCCGCAGGTCCCGCAGCCGGGACGGGTCCCGGCTGACGGCGTTGTTCGTGACCATCACCTCGACGCCGTCGTACCCGAGATCACGGGCCATCGCGAACGTGTCGACCACGGTGAGCGGGTAGACGGACGAGGACGAGAGTCCGACCGGGATGTCCCGGGGCGCGCTCACGCGGTCGGTCCCGCGGCGGAGGTCGCGGCGGCCGGGCGGCGCAGCTCCTGCGGCAGGCGCCGCTGGTTCTCGTCCCGCCACTCCGACGGGGCGGCACCGGTGATGACCAGCTGGTCGAGGCGGCGCAGGATCAGCCCCTCGCGCAGCGCCCACGGGCAGATCTGCAGCTGTTCGACGTCGAAGGCGAGCATCGCGGCCTCCGCGACGAGCGCCCCGGCGAGCACCTGGCGGGCCCGCAGGTCCGAGACGCCGGGCAGGTTGGCCCGGTCCGTCGAGGACATCGCGGACATCCGCTGCGCCCACAGGGACAGATCGTGCCGGTCGAGGGTGCGGCGCACGTACGGCCCGGCACCGCTCGGGGCCGCCCCGGCCATCCGGGCCAGGGAGCGGAACGTCTTCGAGGTCCCGGCGACCAGGGTCGGCCGCCCGAGCTCGGCGAAGGACTCGACCGCGGGCTTGAGGGTGGCCTTGATGTGCGACCGTAGCGCCTTGACGCTGGCCGCGCTGGGCGGGTCCTCGGGCAGCCAGTCCCGCGTCAGCCGGCCCGCGCCGAGCGGCACGGAGACGTTGCGGGCGGGCAGCTCGTCGTCACCCATCGCCATCTCGAACGAGCCGCCGCCGATGTCGAGGTCGAGGATGGTGCCCGCGCCCCAGCCGAACCAGCGTCGGGTGGCGAAGAACGTCACGGCGGCCTCCCGGTCGCCCGGCAGCTCCATCAGGGTCACCGCGGTCTGCTCGGCGACGGCGTCGAGCACCTCCTGCCCGTTCGTCGCCTCCCGGATCGCCGATGTCGCGAACGCGAGCAGGTCCTCCGCGCCGTGGTCCCGCGCGACGTCGTGCGCCTCGCGGATGAACCCGACCAGCTCACGCTGACCCTCGGCGGAGATGCGCCCCTCGTCGTCGAGGTAGCGCACGAGGGCCAGCGGCCGCTTATGGGACGCGTAGGCGGCCGGCTGAGCGCCCGCGTAGGCGTCGACCAGCAGCAGATGGACGGTGTTGGAGCCGATGTCCAGGACGCCCAGACGCAATGGCCACCTCCTGTCGGGTTGCCCGCGGCCGGCCGCGGGGATGCGGTCAGACCTTGCTGCGGGGGCTGCGGGCGCGACCGGTCGAGGCCTTGCCGCCGCCACGGGTGCGACCGGTCGGTCGCTTGGCCGGGCCCTTGGCGCGCTTCTCGGCCAGCAGCTCGACCGCCCGCTCGTGGGTCAGTTCCTCGATCGTGTCGGCACGCGGGACGGTGATGTTCGTCGTGCCGTCCGTGATGTACGGCCCGAACCGGCCCTCTTTGACGGTGATCGGCTTCTCCGAGACGGGATCGGTGCCCAGCTCCTTCAGCGGCGGCTTCGCCGCGGCCCGTCCTCGCTGCTTCGGCTCGGCGTAGATCTTCAGCGCCTCGTCGAGCGTGACGGTGAAGATCTGCTCCTCGCTGGTCAGG
Organism: Tersicoccus mangrovi; assembly: GCF_036881825.1. Taxonomy (NCBI): domain Bacteria; kingdom Bacillati; phylum Actinomycetota; class Actinomycetes; order Micrococcales; family Micrococcaceae; genus Tersicoccus; species Tersicoccus mangrovi. The sequence continues at coordinate 459,123 of NZ_JBAJMW010000001.1, forward strand.
GAGCGGCTGTCCGTGCCCTTCTTCAGGTACGGCCCGAACCGGCCGTTCTGGGCGGTGATCTCGACGCCGTCGGGATCGGTGCCGACCACACGCGGCAGGCTGAGCAGCTTCAGCGCGTCCTCGAGGGTCACCGTCTGCAGGCTCATGGACGAGAGCAGCGAACCGGTGCGCGGCTTCGCCTTGACGGGCTTCTTCGGCGGCTTCGGCTTGCCGTTCTTGTAGTACTCGACCGGCTGGTCCTCGACCGAGGGCTCCGGGACGATCTCGGTGACGTACGCGCCGTAGCGGCCATTCTTCGCCACGATGGTGTGCCCGGTCTCCGGGTCGATGCCGAGCTCGTTCTCCTCCGGACCGGCGCTGGCCATCAGCTCACGCGCCTTCTCGGCGGTCAGCTCGTCCGGAGCGAGGTCCTCGGGCACGTTGGCTCGCTCGGGCTCGGTGCCCTCCGGCGCGTCCGCGGCCGCGGCCCGCTCCAGATAGGGCCCGAACTTGCCGACGCGCAGCACGATGTCGTCGGTGACGGGCAGGGAGTTGATGGCCCGAGCGTCGATGTCGCCGAGGTTCTCGACGATGGTGTTCAGGCCCGAGTCGTCGCCGTCGCCGTAGTAGAAGTCGCGCAGCCAGTCGGCGCGCGCCTGCTCGCCGCGGGCGATCCGGTCGAGATCCTCCTCCATCTGCGCGGTGAAGTCGTAGTCGACGTAGTCGTGGAAGTGCTGCTCGAGCAGTCGCACGACGGAGAACGCGACCCAGCTGGGCACGAGCGCCGAGCCGCGGTTGCGGACGTAGCCGCGGTCCATGATCGTCGAGATGGTCGCGGCGTACGTGGACGGGCGGCCGATGCCGGCCTCCTCGAGCGCCTTGACCAGCGACGCCTCCGTGTAGCGCGGCGGCGGGGAGGTCTCGTGGCCGTGGGCGGCCAGGTCGTCCGCGGTCAGGGCGTCGCCCTCGTGCACGTCCGGCAGCCGCGCGTCGCCGGACTGGCTCCCGGCGTCGCTGCGGGCCTCGTCCGTGCCCTCCTCGTACGCGGCGAGGAAGCCGCGGAAGGTGATGACGGTGCCGGACGCGGAGAACTCGGCGTCCCGGCCGTCGGTGGCGACGGCGCCGACCCGGATGGTCGCGGTCGAGCCCTTCGCGTCGGCCATCTGGGAGGCGACGGTGCGCTTCCAGATCAGCTCGTAGAGCCGGAACTCGTCGCTGCTGAGCTGCCCGGACACCTGGGCCGGGGTGCGGAACGCGTCGCCGGCGGGACGGATGGCCTCGTGCGCCTCCTGCGCGTTCTTGTCGCCGCCCTTGTACACGCGGCGGGAATCCGGCACGTACTCGGGGCCGTACAGCTCGGCGGCCTGCCGGCGGGCGGCGTTGATCGCCTCGTCGGACAGCGCCGGCGAGTCGGTACGCATGTAGGTGATGTAGCCGTTCTCGTACAGCCGCTGGGCCACCTGCATCGTGCTGCGCGAGCTGAAACGCAGCTTGCGGGCCGCCTCCTGCTGCAGCGTCGAGGTGGTGAACGGCGCCGTCGGGCGGCGCGTGTACGGCTTGGTCTCGACGGCACGGACGGCGAAGTCGGCGCTGCCCAGCGCCTCGACCAGGCCGCGGGCCTGTGCCTCGTCGAGGGCGACGGCCTGCCGGTTCTTCAGCTGCCCGGCGTCGTCGAAGTCACGGCCGGTGGCCACGCGGGCCCCGTCGAGGGTGGCCAGCCGCGCGGTGAAGGCGGGGGCCGACGCGTCGGTCCGGTTCTCCTCCGGCACCGCGAACTCGCCGGTCAGGTCCCAGTAGCCGGCGGCGACGAACGCCATCCGCTCGCGTTCCCGCTCGACGACGAGCCGGGTGGCGACGGACTGCACGCGGCCGGCGGAGAGGCCGCGGGCGACCTTGCGCCACAGCACCGGGGAGATCTCGTAGCCGTAGAGCCGGTCGAGGACACGGCGGGTCTCCTGCGCGTCGACCAGGGCGATGTCGACCTCGCGCATGTTGCCCAGCGCCCGCTGGATCGCCTCGCGGGTGATCTCGGGAAAGGTGAGCCGGTGCACGGGCACGCGCGGCTTGAGCACCTCGAGCAGGTGCCACGCGATGGCCTCGCCCTCGCGGTCACCGTCGGTGGCGAGATAGAGCTCGTCGGCGTCCTTGAGCGCGGCCTTGAGCTCGCTGACCTTCTTCTTCTTGTCCGGCGTGATGACGTAGTAGGGCTCGAAGTCCTTGTCCAGGTCGACGGCGAACTTGCCGACGGACGACTTCTTCAGCGCGTCGGGCAGCTCGGAGGGCTGCGGCAGGTCACGGATGTGTCCCATCGAGGCCTCGACCTCGAATCCCGGGCCGAGGTAGGACGCGATGGTCTTCCCCTTGGCCGGCGACTCGACGATCACGAGCTTCTTGCCGGTCTGCTGGCGGGCCTTTGCGGGCACTGCGGATTCCTGACTTTCCTTCGATTCCGAACCGGTCGAGTTCGTGACCATCGAATCATACGACCGGGTCCCGGACGTCCACCGGGCGTCATGCTGAGGCGCTGGTCACCGTTCCGGGGCCCTTGACGGCCGTGTGGTGCTTGTGCCCGACTCTGCCCGTTGCTTCCCGTCGCGGGGGCGGCCGGGGGGCTCAGTCGCGGACGGTGATGCCCAGGTGGGCGGCGAAGGCCGCGGTGAGGTCGGCCGCCTGGGTGGAGGAGAGGACGGCGCCGCGCAGGGAGTCGACGCCGCTGACGGTGCGCAGCCGCGCTCTGCGCAGGTCGACGTGGCGCAGCTGGGCGTGGTCGAGGACCAGGGCGCCGACGGTGCAGTCCTCGAACGCGACGCGCTCGGCCCGCGCCCCGGTCAGGTCGAGTTCGTCGACGACGCTGTCGGCGAACAGGACGTCGCGCAGCCTTGCTCCCCGCAGGTTGACGAAGGTGAGGCGGCTGCCGATGACCGCGACGGACTGCAGGTCCGCGTCGGTCAGGTCGGCGGCGCCGAGGCGGGAGCCCTCGAGGCGCACGTCCCGCCAGCCGGACCGGGACGCCCGCAGCGCAGGGGCGGTGAGTCGTTCGAGTCGGGTCTCGAGGAACCGGGCGCCGCGCAGCTCGGCGTCGCCGGCGTCCACGCCCACGAAGGCGCACTCGCTGAACACGGCGTCGGTGAGGTCGCGACCGCCCAGGTCCGCGCCGGTCCACCGGTGCGCCTCGTGGTGGGCGCCGGCCGCGATGGTGGCGGGGTCGGCATCGGTCAGACCGACCAGCCGCAGCGCGTCAATGCGGGGGGCTGCGATCGCCGGGCGGGAGGTGGCCATGCATGTCCTCCTTCTTGCGGCGTTCTTGCGGCGTTCAGTCGGCCACGGTCAGGAAGCCGTCGACGACGGCGCGCCTGGCGTGGCCGAGCAGGGTGGCCGTGAAGTCCGGGTCCTCGGGTGAGAGCAGGACGGCGAGGGCGGCGGTCAGCTGCCCGGCCGTGAGCTCGCCGTCGCACGCCCCGACGAACCCGGCGAGCGCGGTGGAGGCCTGCACGGTGCGGCGGAACCCGCCGCCCTGGTGCAGGAGGATGACGGTCGGGTCCGGCGCTCCCGGGGTTCCGTGCCGTTCCTCGGTGACGTCCGGAGCCGTGGTCAACCGGAGGGCGGCGAGGCCGGCGTCGTCGAGCCCGGCGAGCCGGTCGTGGCGTTCGACGGTGGCGGCGAGCGCGGGGCCGAGGGGCTGGTCGACCGCGTGGGTCACGGTCTCGAGGCGGCGCAGGGGCGTGCGGGGTCGGGTGGCGGCACCGGTGCCGTCGCCGCGGCGCAGCCAGATCATGCCGAAGCCGATCTCGGCGACGTCGCGGGCCGCGAAGTCGGCCAGGTACGCGGCGTAGGCGGCCCGGTACGCGGCCGGATCGGACGCCTGCGCGGCGTCCCGCAGCCACAGCTCGGCGTACTCGGCCGGGCCCTGGGTGTCGCGCTGGATGACCCACCACTCGAGGCCGTCGTCGGGCTTCTCGTCCTGTTCGAACCAGGCCGCGGCGAGCGCCTCGTCCCAGGCGGCGCCGCGCGGCGTCTCCCAGTTGCCGAGCAGCTGGGCGGTGCCTCCCTCGGTCAGGTGGCCCGGCAGGGCCCGGACGAGGGCGGTGATCAGGCGGTCTCCCGCCTGACCGCCGTCGCGGTAGGTGTACCGGGAGTCGGCAGTCTCGTCCGCGGCGCGCGGGGTGATGACGAACGGCGGGTTGGAGACGATCAGGTCGAACGTCTCGCCCGCGACCGGTTCGAGCAGGCTGCCCTGGCGCAGGTCGACGCGGGCGGACAGATCGGCCGGGTCGAGATCGAGGGCCGCGGCGTTGAGCAGCAGGTTGAACCGTGTGTAGGCCAGGGCACGGGCCGAGAGGTCCGTGGCGGTGACGTGCCGGGCGTGGCGCAGCAGATGGAAGGTCTGGATGCCGCAGCCGGTGCCGAGGTCCAGCGCTCTTGCGACGGGGCGGCGGGCGGTCACCTGCGCCAGGGTCAAGGAGGCGTGCCCGATGCCGAGCACGTGGTCGTGACGCAGCGGGCCGTCCGTCTGCAGCGCGCCGAGGTCGGCGGCGACCCACAGGCGGGTACCGTCGTCCGCCTCGTAGGGGCGCAGGTCGACGCGGGAGCGCAGCATCCGCGGCGTAGCCGTGCCGTCGGCCGAGTCCGCGTCGCCCGTGCCGATCACCGCACCGGCGCCGGCTGCCGAGTCGGCGTCACCCGCCGTGGCCGTGCCGTCGGCCGAGTCCGCGTCCGCCTCGGCGCCTTCGGCCGTGGCGGTGTCGTCTGCCGTGTCGGAGCGCGCGTCCACCCGCTCTGCCACCCGGCAGGCGACGAGGGCCGCGGCCAGAGCGGTGCCCACGGCGTGCACGGGGACGGGCAGTCCGAGCAGCAGCAGCCGGGTCAGCGCCGCGCACACCCGGATGGCGCGGTCCGCGTCCGCGGCGGAGTCCAGGACGCGCGCCGTGGCGAGCTCGGCGGGGACGGTCTCGTCGCGGTCGACGGCGGCGGTGGCCTCCTCGCCGAGCAGTTCCGCCACGCCGTCGACGGTCCAGCCGGCGGCCGTGAACCCGGCGACGATCCGGGCCAGGACGGCGGGATCGTCGGCGTCGGGCGCGTCACGCGGGTCGTCGAGGCGCCCTGCCGGTGTCGACGCGCCGGTCGACGTGTCGGTCGCGGCTCGGGTCGACGCCGGGTCGGCCGTGATCGGTGGTCGGGAGGAGGCGGGCGACACGGTCCTCAGCGTAGCGGGCGGTTCACCACCGCTCGGGCTCGGGGCCGAGTGCGAAGGCGCGACCCGTGAGCTCCGTGGGGACGACCTCGACGAAGATCTGCTTGAGAGTGGGGATCCAGGGACGCAGCGGAAGGCGCTCGGCAGCCTCGATCTCGTCGCTGGTCTCGAGGGCGCGCGCGGTGCCGTGCACGACGACGCTGCGGGCCTGACCACCGGTGACCTCGTCGGCCTCGACGGCGACCGCGGTGTTGACCGTCAGCGACAGCAGCTTGGTGCCCTCGGCGGTCCGGAACACGATCCGGCCGTCGCGGGCGACGAAGTTGACGGGGAACAGGTCGATCCGTCCGGCGGGCGCCACCGCGAGGCGGCCGAACCGGGCTCCTTCCAGGAACTCCCAGCACTCGGCGTCGGTCAGGGAACGGATGGCGGCAACATCATCGGTGCTCATGCCTCGATGATGTCACTTCTACGCTTCGTAGAAAAGGGCGGTTCCGTCGGTGTCCGGTGGGACAATGAAGCAGATGAGGGACGGACGCACTAGCCCAGCGATGCTGGGGCCCGGCCACGGCACTGGTGGGTCCGTGCCGGGCCGGGACGACGCCTCCACGCGCGTCGCGGGGCCCACCGATCTCCGCGACCACGGCGCGGCCGGTCTGGGCGCTGCCCTCGCGTCCCTCGAGCCGGGCGGGGATGCCACGCCGCCCCAGGTGCGTCACGTGCGGGTGCTGCCGGCCCGTGAAGCCGTGACCGCTCCGTGGCCGACGTGGGTGCACCCGTCCGTCGTGGAGGCGTTCGAGCGCCGCGGGGTCCCGGCGCCGTGGGTGCACCAGGTCCAGGCGGCCGAGGCCGCGCACGCCGGCCACCACGTCGTGCTCGCGACCGGGACCGCGTCGGGCAAGTCGCTGGCCTTCCAGCTGCCGGCGCTCGACGCCGTCGTCCGTGCGGAGGAGCGCGCCGCGACCAGCCTGGATCCCGACGGCGCCGTCGTCCTCTATCTCTCCCCCACCAAGGCGCTCGCCGCGGACCAGCTGGCGTCCTGGAACGGGCTCGCCGTGCCCGGCGTGCGCGCGGCCACCTACGACGGGGACACGGAGCAGACCGAGCGCGCGTGGATCCGGGAGCACGCGAACGTCGTGCTCGCCAACCCGGACATGCTGCACGTGGGGATCCTGCCCAACCACGCCCGGTGGGCCCGGTTCCTGCGGCGGCTGCGCTACGTGGTCGTCGACGAGGCGCACGGTTACCGCGGCGTTTTCGGGGCTCATGTGGCCAACGTGCTGCGCCGGTTGCGCCGGGTGTGCGCCCGGTACGGGGGCGATCCGGTGTTCGTCGGGGCGTCGGCGACGTCGTTCGAGCCCGAGCAGTCCTTCTCGCGGTTGATCGGGGCGCCGGCCACCGCTGTGGAGACCGACTTCTCCCCGCACGGCGAGGTGACGGTCGCCCTCTGGGAGCCGGAGCTGACCGATCACGACGGCGAGAACGGCGCCGCGCGCCGGCGCACGGTGATCGCCGAGTCCGCCGACCTGATGGCGGACCTCGTCTCCGGCGCCGTGCGCACCATCGCGTTCATCCGCTCCCGGCGCGGCGCGGAGAGCATCGCCGCGACGGCGCAGCGGCTGCTCGCCGACGTCGACCGCACGCTGCCCGGCCGGGTGGCCGCCTACCGGTCCGGGTATCTGCCCGAGGAGCGGCGGGCGCTCGAACACGCCCTGCGCGACGGCCGGCTGCTCGGGGTGGCGAGCACGTCCGCGCTCGAACTCGGCATCGACATCGCCGGCCTGGACGCGGTGCTGGTTGCGGGCTGGCCGGGCACCCGCGCCTCGCTCTTCCAGCAGATCGGACGCGCTGGGCGGGCTGGCCAGGACGCGCTCGCCGTCTTCGTCGCGAGCGACGACCCGCTCGACACCTACCTCGTCAACCACCCCGAGGCCATCTTCGACCGGCCCGTCGAGGCCGCCGTGTTCGCCCCGCAGAACCCGTACGTGCTCGGGCCGCACCTGTGCGCGGCCGCGGCGGAGGCGCCGCTGACGCGGGCCGACCTCGACCTGTTCGGCCCCGCGGCTCCCGGCGTCGTCGACGACCTGACCGCCCAGGGGTTCCTGCGGCGCCGACCCGCGGGCTGGTTCTGGACGCACCCGCAGAGCGCCGCTGCGTCCGTGAGCCTGCGCGGGGAGGGCGGCCAACCGATCGACATCATCGACGCGGCCACCGGGGCCCTGCTCGGGACGGTCGGCGCCGGGCAGAGCCACCACCAGCTGCACCCGGGCGCCGTGTACACGCACCAGCAGGTCACGTTCGTCGTCGACGACCTCGACGAGGCGAACCACTGCGCGATCGTCAGTCGCGGCGAGCCCGACTACTACACGACGGCCCGCGACATCACCGACATCGAGGTGCTGCGCACCGACCGCACGGTGCCGTGGGGGCCGGTCACGGTGTGCTTCGGACAGGTGCGCGTCTCGACGCAGGTGGTCGCGTTCCAGCGGAAGCGATTCGCGAGTAACGAGGTGATCGGCGAGGAGCCGCTGGATCTGCCGGTGCGTGAGCTGATCACCCAGGCGGTGTGGTTCGTGGCGCCCGGGCCGTTGCTGGAGACGGCCGGGATCAGCACCGCTGAACTACCGGGGGCGCTGCACGCCGCCGAGCACGCCGCGATCGGCATGCTGCCGCTCGTGGCGACGAGCGACCGGTGGGACATCGGCGGCGTCTCCACGGCCCTGCACGCCGACACCGAGCACCCGAGCATCTTCGTCTACGACGGATACGCGGGCGGTGCCGGGTTCGCCGAGCGCGGGTACGAGGCGGCCGGCACGTGGCTGCGGGCGACGACGGACGCCATCCGGTCCTGCGAGTGCGAGACCGGGTGCCCGTCCTGCATCCAGTCACCCAAGTGCGGCAACCGGAACAACCCGCTGGAGAAGGCGGCCGCCATCGCGCTGCTCGACGAGCTGCTGCGGCACGAACCCGGTCCTGCTGACGAGTCGGCGGCCGGCCCGTCCTGACGCCTGGTGGTCCGGTGTCCTCGTTCCTCGTCCTCATCCGGCGCCGGGTCCCCGACAGGGCTCGATCCGGTGTCCGGTCCCCTGGATGACGATCTGCTCGGCCCCGTGAGGTTGAGCCTTCAACCGGCGAGCTGAGGGCAGAATGGTTCGGGGCGGAGCACCCGGATCGTTCGCCCCGCAACACGCCCCAGGGAGGAAGCGCATGAGCACGACGGAGCCGGACGGCCGGTCCGCCGCGGTGACGCCGGTGTACCTGCGCGCCACCGACCCGCAGGCGGCCGAGATGATCGCGGACCTCGCCGACGTGTACGGCGTGCTCTACGGCCCCGGTGCCAAGGACGAGATGACCCGGTACCCGGCGGATCTGTTCGACCCGCCGCACGGTGCGTTCATGCTGCTGATGCGCGACGGCGTCGCGGTCGCGGGTGGCGCGTTCATGCCGCACAGCGCCGGCACCACGGAGTTCAAGCGGATCTGGACGCACGCCGATCATCGACGGCAGGGCCTGAGTCGCCGGGTGCTGGCCGAGCTCGAGACCGAGGCCGCCCGGCGGGGGTACGTGCGCGTGTTCCTCACGACCGGGCCCCGGCAGCCCCAGGCGATCGCCCTGTACCTCAGCTCGGGATACACCCCGCTGTTCGACATCGCCGCGGACCCGGAGCAGATCGGGCTGCACTCCTTCGAGAAGCTCATCGGCACCCCGTCACCCGACCAGCCCCTCCTGCCCATCACGCCACCGACGCTCCCGTCCCACTGATCCGATCGAAGCGGTCGGTGGCATCCCCGACCGGCCGAGAGATGACCGCACGGACCGGTGATGTCGCCGCCGGCCACCCGGGCCGGCGGGCCGGCGGGCCGTCGAGGGCTGCGGATTCCGTGGCCGGGCGAGGCCCCGATCAGCTGCCCGGGGAGACGACGGCCTCGTCACGGCGGAGCTCCGGCCCGGGCTCGGCCGGTGGCGGCCGGCCACGGGTACGGCATCGGTGCGGTGACGACGATCTCCGCCGTGCCGCCGCGCTCGTCCGTGATCCGGCAGCCGGCCACCCGGACCCGGTTCGCAGCGGCGATGCTGCCGGCGGCGGCGCACGGGTCACCGGCCCGCAGTCCGCGCGCGATGTCCGCCGCGGCGAGCGCCGCGAGGTCGGCCCCCGTGGCCGCTCTCGCCTGCGCGGCAGCGGCCTGGCCGAGCAGCACCAGGACACCGAGCAGCGCCAGGGCCACCGCGCACAGGCCGACGACCAGGACGGTGCCGGCACCACGCTCGCGCTCCGGGTTCCGCCGCCCGGCGATCGCACTCATCCGCGGGCCCCGCGGGAGGACGAGCAGTCCGGGAGCGGCGTGACGCCGCCGGATGCCACACCGGCCCCAGCCGCTGCGACGCCCTGCCGCCCCGATGCCGTTCGATCGAACCCCGTGACGGCGGCCCCCTGCGCTGGGTTCTCCCACGGACCGCTCGCCTCGGCCACGACCGACAGCGGCAGCACGACCCCTCCGATGACGGGCACCCGCTGCTCGACGCGGACGTGCACCAGAGCTCCGGCGCCGGAGACGGCGACATGCGCTCCCGGACCGGTCTGCGCCAGCGCGAGCGCCGCCGCTGCCGGTTCGGCGTCACCGCGGGCAAGGGCACGCGCGGCAGTGCGGGCCGCTCCCTCGACCCGCACCTGGGCCATCCCGGCGGCCGCCCCTGTCAGCAGTAGAGCGAGCAGGACGACGACGGCGGGCATGACCACCGCCAGTTCGGCGGTGACCGCGCCGCGCTCGGACTGCGCAGCGCGACGCAGGACACGCTCAGCGCGAATCCCCCGGCGCACCGTGGACGGGCACATCTCAGCCGCCGAGGGCCTGCCGGATGATGGCCGAGAGCAGGCCCTTGACCTCGTTGCCCTTGAGGATGAGGACCAGCAGACCGGCGAAGCCGACGGCGGCGAGCGTCGCGATCGCGTACTCGGCGGTGGCCATGCCGTCATCACCCCGCAGGATCCGGCGCCAGAAGGCGAACAGGGCGCTCACCCCGTGGCGGGCATGACGGGGCTGCCACCGTGACCTGGTCGGCTCGGCGTCGTTCGTGTCCTGGGACGCGTCGACCACGGCGGCCCGTTCCGCGGATCCGGGCGCGCCGCCGTGACGACGGGCGCGGTGCACGTCGAGCCGGATCACCCGGTGGTCGTCCGTCCGATCGCGACGCCGGCGGCCGGTGTCCTCCGGCGCCTGTTCGAGGGTCGAGCGGCGGGCGCCGGGGTGGTCCATCGGCAGGAGCCGGACATCACCGTCCGAGCCCTCGACCGGGGCCGGGACGGGTGCACCCGGCGACGCGTCGGCGAGCGGGGGCTGGAGCGCGGGCTGGGACATGGCAGGTCCTTTCGTCGGGGCCGTCGGTGACGGCCACTGCCTCCAGCGTCGGCCTGGCCGCGTGGCCGGTGGAGCGGCATGGCGTCGTCGGTGGACAACTCGGGCAGCGGCGACCCCTGTGGAGGGAGAGACGGCGGGATGACCGGCGACCCGAAGGACTCGTCGGAGGCTCACGAACCGAGCGCGGGCAGGAGGGCGAGGACCACCGGGACGATGCCCAGGCAGATGAACGCGGGCAGCTGGCACAGCCCGAGCGGCAGGACCAGCCGGACCCCGAGCGAGGCGGCCCTCCGTTCGGTCTCCTGCCGTCGACGCGTACGCAGCTCGCCGGCGCGGGACCGCAGCAAGCCCGCCGACGGTGCTCCCGTGGTCGCCGCGAAGACCACGGCCTCGAGCAGCGGCCCGACCGCCGCCAGCGCCTCGCGATGCTCCGGCGCCGCCCGGTCACGGGATCCGGGCCGGCTCCGGGCCGCCAGGGCGACCGCGCTCGGCCAGTCGGCACCGAGCCGCCGGCCTGCGACCACCCGCGCCAGGGCCGGCCCCACCGAGTGCGGGTGCAGTTGGGACAACAACGCGAGGCCGACGTCCGGGGAGACGCCGGCGTCGAGCATCGCCGCGAGCAGCTCCAGCAGGAGGGCGGCGTCAGGCCGGGCATGGTGTCCGGCCCGGACCGGGCCCGACGCTGTGCGACGGTTCCTGACGCCGGCGTGCGCCGCGCGGCGCCCGTGCGGCACCCCGGACACGAGGACGGCCGCTCCGCACAGGACGGCGACCACCAGACCGGTCAGCACGGTGATCCGTCGGCTCGGGCGACCCGGTCCAGGGAGCCCATCACAGGTCCGTCGCCGCTGCCAGCAGCCGACGGACCCATCCATGGCCGAGCAGCATGAGTCCCCCGGCCACGGCCGTCAGCACCCATCCGGCGGGGGTCGTGACCAGGACGCGGACCGGATCGGCGCCCATGAGCACGCCGAGTCCGAGTCCCGCAGCGGGCAGCCACCGCAGGATGCGGACGGTCACGGCCGGTCCGGCGAGAGCGACGGCGCGCGCCGCGTCGGCGTCGCGGGCATCCGCCTGCGCGGCGGCGAAACGGTCGAGCAGGCCGGCGAGCGGGGCGCCCGTCGCCCGGGCGATGTCGATGCAGTCGGCCAGTCCCGCCCACCCGGCGACCAGCGCCGCGGTGATCGGCCGGTCCGATCCCGCGGGACGGCGGGTCCGTGGACCGGCCGACGGCTCGGGTGTCGACCACCGCGTGTCGCGCAGCGCCTCGGTCGGGTCGTGGCCCCAACGGGCCGATCGAGCGGCCGCGCGCAGCATCCGGTCCACCGAGCCGGTCGCCTCGCCGCCCGGTCCTGCCGCCGCTGCGGCCGAACGGCCGGCCAGGACATCCGTCCACACCGCCGTCAACGGCCGCCCGGCGGCGAGCAGGGCACTGAGCTCGCGCAGCGTGCGCACCTGGTCGTCGAGGTCGTCGGCGGCCGACCGGCGACGCCTGCGCGACCGCCCCCTGCTCGACGGGGCTGTGCGCGACGGGGCTGTGGGTAACGGTGCTGTGGGTGACAGAGCCGGGCCGTCCCCCGCGCGGCCGGTCCGCGCCCGTCGTCGCACTCGACCGGGTGCCGTCACGACCTCGACGGCTCGATTCGTGAGGAACCAGAGGACCACGGCTCCCGCCAGCAGGCAGGCGACCAGCACCCCGGTCACGGCGGACCCCCGGACTCGACGTCCGCCAGGTCGAGGAGCCCCAGCAGGCGCTCCCACGCCGGTCCGCGACGCAATCCCGATCGGGCGGCCTCGACGGTGGGCGACCACAGCGCCGCCTCCGCCCGGAGCCGTCCGCCGGTGTCGAGGTCCAGGGCGGCGATCTCCGTGACGGCACGGCCACCGGCTTCTCGGGTCACATGGATCACCAGGTCGAGGGCGGAGACACACTGGAGCGCCGTCGTCTCGGGTGACCAGCCGGCGAGCGCCCCGAGCGCCACGAGTCGCGCCGGCACGGTCGCCGCTGTGTTGGCGTGTACCGTCGCGCCCGCACCGCGGTGTCCGGTGTTCATGGCGCCGAGCAGGTCACGGATCTCCTCACCCCGGCACTCCCCCACGATCAGCCGGTCGGGACGCATGCGCAGCCCCTGCCGGACGAGGTCGGTCAGGTCGACGGCACCGGCGCCCTCGACGTTGCCGCGACGCGCCTGCAACCGGACGGCGTGCGGGTGACCCGGTTCGAGCTCGGGGACGTCCTCGATCAGCAGCAATCGCTCACTCGGGTCGGCCTCGCCGAGCAGGGCAGCCAGCAGCGTGGTCTTGCCGCTGCCCGTTGCGCCGCTGATCAGCAGGTTCCGGCGTGCGGCCATGACGGCTCGCAGGAGGGCGGCGTCAGGCTCGGCGAGCATGCCGGCGCGGACGAGGTCGGCCAGCGCGGCGCGACGGTGGCGCTGCAGCCGGACCGACAACAGGGTGCCCGCCACGGAGATCGGGGGGAGCACAGCGTGCACCCGGGTGCCGCCGGCCAGCTGCGCGTCGGCAGTGGGCCGCCCGTCGTCGAGGCGGCCACCGGCTGCCGCGATGAGCCGGACCGCGAGGGCGCGGACCTCCGCCTCGGAGCCGAAGCGCACCGCCGTCCGTTCCATGCCCCGGCCGCGGTCGACCCACACGGCGTCGGGACCGTTGACCACGATGTCGGTCGTCGCGGCGTCCCGCGTGAGCGGCGCCAGCCGGCCGAGCCCGGTCAGTTCGGCGGTGATCTCGTCGATCGCGGCCAGCGTTCCGGTCGAGCCGAGCAGGTGCCCGCTGTCGGCGAGGGCGCGGGCCACGCTGGCCGGAGTGACCGACTCGCCCTGGTCCAGGATGAGACCGGCAGCGGCCGACAAAGCGGGCCGGAGGGCGCCGTGGCCGGCGGGGCCGGTCATCCCGGTGCTCCGGCGATGGCGAAGTGCAGGACCGCGCTCGGGGCGTGACACCGGCGTCCGGCCAGATCCGCCGGACGGTGACCGGTGGTCAGGCGTCGCCCGGCCGCGGCGAGGCCGGGCCACGCGACGTAGTGGCGCACCCCGGCGGACGCGGCCACCTCTTCGGCGTCGAGCCCGTCGGGCGGACTGCCCGCGACCACGGCGAGGACCCGGGCCGGGTCGACCGCGGCGAGAGCGGCCGTCAGGGTGCCCCCGAGGTCCACCGGCCGCGGAGGCAGGACGACGACGAGGCGATCGACCAACCGGTTCCACTCCCGCACCGAGCCGCGGTCGCGGCCGACGTCGACGAGCGCCACCGCGAACGCCTCCCGGGACGCCGCCGCGACCGCGGCCAGCACGGTCGCGGGGACCGCGTCGGCGGCACCGGTCAGCAGCGGCAGGCCCTGGGCGCGCGGGACCGCCTCCCGGAGCTGGTCACCGGGTATCCGGCCGACCGCCTCGCCGAGTTCGGCCCATCGCACGCCTGGCTCCTCGACGGCGTCGAGCGCCACCTCCAGGGTGCCGCCCAGTGGATCCGCGTCGATCAGCAGCGCGTCGGTCCCGGCACGTCGGGCCGCCTCGGCAACCGCGACGCACAGCGCGGTCGATCCGAGGCCTCCGCAGGCGCCGATCACGCCGAGGACGACACCGTGCTCACTCCCCTCCGGCCGCCGGATGCGGTCGTGGTCGCGCGGGGTCGCGGCGTCCTCGGCGAGCACGTCGACGAGCCACGCCGAGGCTTCCGGCACGACGGCGACCCGGTCCGCACCCCAGTGGGTCGCCGCGTCCCACAGGGCGGCTCCCTCCCCGGCGAGCCCGACGATGATCGTGGTGCCCGGCCGGGGCCGGTCGCGGGTGCGATACGCAGCACCGTCCGCCGCCATCCCGGCGAGCGCCACGTCGCTGCCGAGCAGCACGACCGGCGCGGACGGCAGCACCGGGTCGGGGATCAAGGCATCCCCCGGACCGACGGTCCCTGCGTCCACGACGTCCGGGATGACCACGACGGAACGCCCCGCTGCGGATGCGACCCGCTCGATCTCCGCCCGCAGCAGCGCGGAACCGGTGACCGCGACGACGCCCGGTCCCACCGGCAGTCCCGGCACCCACCCGACCGCAGCAGACGGGAGCGCCGCATCGCTCGACGCCGCCGTGACGGACGCGGGTGAGGGAGCCAGGGACGACGGCGGGCCGGCCCGGACCGTGCCACCGACCGGCGCCGAACGGTGACGTGCCGGCCCGGTCCCGGGCGACGGACGGGCGAGAGAGGAGGGCCGGGTGAGAGGCGAGAGGGCCATGCCCCACCGTGCGCCAGAGCCTCCGTCCTGACCAAGGGCATCGCCCCCGGTTGGGGACAACGCGGACCTGGGGAGGGAGAAGCCCGGCCCAGGGCGCAATCCGGACGAGAACGGTCGGCGGCGCACGGCAGGATGGAGAGCATGTACACCCTGGTCGCCCGCGACGCGGACGGCGTCCTGCTGCAGGACGTCGACGACGCCGGCGCGCCCATGGCCGCCCCGCAGCGACTGCGCCCGGCGGAGGTCGTGGCCGCCGTCGCCAGACGCGAGGAGACCACGAGCACCCGCTGGGTGTTCGCCCGCACGACGGACTGGTATCCGCGTTGGCTCCGCGCCGGGATCACGGTCGGCCGGGCCCACGACGTCGGTCTCTGCGGCCGAATCCTTGCCCACTCCCAGGACGCGGCTGCCGCCGGGTACACCCCGGACCCGCGGCTGGCCCCGCGCACCGTGGAGGACGCCGACGTCGAGAGCGAGCGCGACGACAGCCAGGTCGCCCTCTTCGACGCCGCACTCGGTGCCGGCCCTGCGGCCGAGCAGGACCTCCCGATGGCCGACCTGCTCGCCGAGCTGGCAGCCCAGCTGAGCGCCGTCGCCACCAGTGAGCACCCGTGGCGGCTCCGCCTGCTGCTGGCCGCCGAGTCGGCCGGCGCCCTGGCCGGGGCCGAGATGCACCAGGCGGGTCTGCCGTTCCGCGCCGACCTGCACGATGCGTACCTGCGCCGGGTCCTCGGGCCCCGGGTGCCGTACGGGCAGCGCCCGGCCAGGCTGCAGGAGCTCGCCGGCGTCCTGCAGGAGCGGCTTGCCGCGCCGGTCCTGAATCCGGACTCACCGCAGGACCTGCTGCGCGCGCTGCACCGGGCCGGCATCGACGTCGCCACCACGCGCAAGGGCGAGCTGGCGAAGCACACGCACCCGGCGATCGCCCCGCTGCTGGAGTACAAGCAGCTGTCCCGGCTGCACACCGCGAACGGCTGGGCGTGGCAGGACGCGTGGGTGCGGGACGGCCGGTTCCGCCCGGACTACGTCGTCGGCGCCGTCGTCACCGGCCGATGGGCGACGAGCGGCGGTGGCGCGCTGCAGATCCCGCACCAGATCCGTGCGGCGGCGCACGCGGACCCCGGCCACAAGCTGGTCGTCGCGGACGCGGCCCAGCTGGAGCCCCGCGTGCTCGGCGCGATGGCGGTGGACGACGCCCTGGCGGCCGCGGCCCGGGGCCGGGACCTGTACGCCGGTGTCGCCGAGCGCGGCTTCGGCGGGGAGCGCTCCGCGGCGAAGGTCGCCATGCTCGGCGCGATGTACGGCGCGACGACGGGCGAGGCGGGGCGGCTCGTCCCGCAGCTGGCCCGCTCGTTCCCGCGCGCCGTGGCCCTGGTCGAGGCGGCCGCCCGGCTCGGCGAGGCCGGCCGGCCGGTCAGCACGCACCTCGGCCGCAGCACCCCACCGGCGAGCCCCCGGCTACGGGCGGCCCTGGCCCGGGGTGATCAGCCCGTGCTGCGCGCGAACGGGCGCTTCACCCGCAACTTCGTGGTCCAGGGCTCGGCAGCCGAGTGGGCGATGTCGTGGCTGGCGGACGTGCGCCGGCGCCTGCGCGAGCAGCAGCGCGCCGCTCGTCTCGTGTTCTTCGTGCACGACGAGATCGTGCTGCACGTCCCGGACGACGAGGTCGACGCCGTCGTCGAGGAGGTCCAGGACGCCGCCGCGGCGGCCGCCGGGCTGCTCTTCGGCTCCGGGCGGGACGACTTCCCCGTCACCGTGGCCGTCGTCGACAGCTACGACCAGGCCAAGTAGGGCAGGCCGAGGAGAACAGGCCGGATCAGAACGGGCCGGCTCAGAGCAGGCCGGGGAAGACGTCAGAGCGGCGCCGGGACGCGCCGTGACGCGTCCCACGGCACGGTCCAGCCGAGCTGGTCGAACAGGCCGCTGAGCAGCAGCCCGGTGAAGCCCCACACGACGCCGGCGTCGCCGGCTGCGGGGTCCCCGTCGAGCAGGAACGCGGGCGAGGTGTGCCGGAATCCGCCGCGCTCGACGACGGCGGTCACGCGCCGGTCCGGGTCCAGCAGGTCCGAGACGGGGGCACGGAACACCCGCTCGGACTCGCCGCGGTCGACGACGTCGACGGCGGAGGCGGTGGCCCACCACCCGAGCACGGGCGTGACGCGATAGCCCGAGACCGGGACGCCGACCTCGGGCATCGTGCCGAGCAGCTCGACGCCGTCGGGGTCCAGCCCGGTCTCCTCCCGGGCCTCCCGCAGCGCGGCGTCCTCGACGGAGGCGTCGGTGGCGTCGACCCCGCCGCCGGGGAAGGCGATCTGCCCGGGGTGGTGACCGAGGCGTCGTGAGCGCTCGACGAGCAGGACATCGAGGTCGGAGGGAGCAAAGGTGTTCCCCGCGTCCGCGGGCCGGTCGTCGAGCACGCCGAAGAGCATGAGGACGGCGGCCGCGCGGGCCGTGGACGGGTCGAGTTCCCGCAGGGCGTCGGCGGCGGAGCCGCGGATCAGCGCGTCCCCGCGGGCACCGAGGGAGGACAGGTCGGTGTAGGCACTCATGTCCCGAGCGAGAATCCCTCGGCGCGCAGCTCGTCGCGGGTCGCACCCTCGCGCGCCCGGGCCAGCAGCGCCTCCCGGCCGGGGGCGAGCTCGTACTTGAGCAGTTTGCGGGCAGCCGTCGGGTCGGTCCCCCCGATCCCGGCGGACGGGCACAGTCCGGCGATGACGCAGGCCCCGCACGCGGGCTTGCGGGCATGGCACACGCGACGGCCGTGGAAGATCAGCCGGTGCGAGAACATCGTCCACTCGGAGCGTTCGATGAGCTCGGCGACGTCCTTCTCGACCTGCACCGGGTCCTCCGACGTCGTCAGCTCGAGCCGCCGCGAGAGACGCCCGAAGTGCGTGTCGACGGTCAGGCCGGGGATCCCGAAGGCGTTGCCGAGGACGACGTTGGCCGTCTTCCGTCCGACGCCGGGCAGCGTGACGAGGGCGTCCAGCTTCGGCGGCACCTCCCCGTCGAAGTCGTCGACGAGCTTGTTCGCCAGGGCGAGCAGGCTGCGGGACTTGGCCCGGAAGAATCCGGTGGGCTGGATCAGCTCCTGCAGCCGCGCCTCGTCCGCCTCCGCGAGCGCCCGCGCGTCCGGGTAGGCCGCGAACAGCGCGGGCGTGACCATGTTGACGCGGACGTCGGTGGTCTGCGCGGAGAGCACGGTGGCGACGAGCAGCTGGTACGGATTGCGGAAGTCCAGCTCCGCGACCGCGTACGGGTAGGCCTCGGCGAGTTCCCGGTTGATCCGCCGCGACCGCCGCTTTCTCGCCAGGGGCGACTCGGCGCTGACCGCTCGCGTCCCGGCGCGGCTGCTGCCGGCGGCTCGGGGCACCCGGTTCGCGGACTCAGGCACGTTCGATGCTGTTCAGGTCGTGCAGGACGGCGACCCGGCCGTCCGTGTGCTGGACGAGGAAGGAGCTTCCGCGGTCCTGCAGGGCGAGGATCCACGCACCGGGCTCGAGCTGGAACGCCTGCCGACCGGTGCGCTCCTCGAAGACCGGACGGGGATAGGCGACGGCGAACCAGAAGGCCTCGTAGTCCTGCCGGTCGCCGCCGTCGCGCCCGTACCGGTCGTCCCGCGAGCCGTCGCGTACGTCGTCGTAGCCCCCGTCCTCGCGCCGTTCATCGGCCGGGTCGACGACGGCACCGATGGGCGCCGAGACGGCGGACGCGCCGACGCGAGCGCCGGCCCGCGTCACGTCCTGCTCGTCCGCTCCCGGTTCGTCCTGCAGCTCCGTCGGGCGCGTCCGCGGGTCGGCGTCGTGCCCGACCGGGCGCGCGACGGTGTCCGCGTCGTCGGCCGTGGCGGCGTCGGCCGTCTGCCACTGCGCCGGACGGACGGCGGTCATGTCGTGGTCCTCGTCGGCCGTGTCGCCGACCCTGGTCGTGCCCTCGTCGGTGACGGCCGGACGCACGACCGTGTCGTCGCGGTCGCCCCGGTCGCTGTCGTCCACGTCGCCGTGCGACGCGTCGTCGGCGAGGTCGTGGTGGGACGCGTGGTCGTCGACTCGATCGCGGGCCAGCTCGTCGCCGCCGAGCTCGTCGCCGCTGAGCTCGTCGCCGTGCCGATCGTCGTCGAGGCCGCGACCGGACGCGCCGATCGTGGGGACGACGGTCGTCCGAGTGTCGTCAGCGTCGGTGCCGGATGCGGCCGTCACCGCGACGTCGGCGTCGGCGGCATCGGTCTCGGCGGCGCCGTTCGCGTCGTCGTCGCGCTCGACGGTCCGGTCGGCCCCCGACGCGGTGGTCGAGGGCGGAGCAGACGGGGTGGACGAGGACGAGGTGACCCGGGTGTCGTCGTCCGTGAGGTCGCCGTCCGAGCTCTCCTGCTCGCGCGGCGACCCGGCCGACCGACCCACCAGCGCGCCGACCGTGCCGGCCCCGATCACGGCACCGGCCCCCGCTGCTCCGGCGCCCGCGGACGTGCCGGACGCCGCAGAACTGCCGGTCGCCGTGCCCGCGCCGGATGAATCGGACGTCCCGGTCACCGCCGACGTGCCGGTCTCAGCCGATGTACCGGTCCCCGGTCCGTTCGCCCCGGACGCGTTCCGGTCGGACCCGGCGGGCGACGGAGGCGTCACGGGCCTGGGCGCCTGGTAGGCCGGCACCGCCGGACGGGCGACGAGCCGCGCCTCGACGGAGGGGCGCACGACGAAGTCGGAGGAGAAGCCCGGGATGTGAGGACCGCCGACCGTCGCGACCAGCATGCCCAGCGCCCCGATGAGGGCGATGATCGGGCCGGCCTGGAAGAAGGTGACGACACTGAGGAAGTGGAAGACAGCGGCGACCGACGCGACCACCGAGGCGAACTGGTCCAGCGAGAGGGAGCCGATCCGCAGGACCTCGTCCTTGCCGCTCAGTCGTCGCGCGACGAAGAGGCCGCCCACCACGAGCGGAAGGAACAGGCCGAAGACGACGAGTTGCGGGGTGGCACCGACGTTCCAGAGATTGCCATATGCGGTGTAGCCGTTCCCCGCGTCGACGAAGAGCGGGATGACGCTGCCGATGAGCAGGACGAGGATCGACCCGAGAACCGTCAGGTCGCGCACCGTGAACGGGCCTGCGACGGCGCGCTGCCGCCGGTCCTGCCCGTTCCCCGCGCCGGTCACCCGGCCGGACTCGGGGGCGGCATCGGATGACGGCGAGGACGACGCGGCAGTCCCCCGACCGATGCCGGTCGCCGACCGGAACGCCGTCCATCCACCCCCGCCGGAGGCCTGCCCCGGGGAACCCGGCGTCGTCGTCTCCGGGCGGCGGCTGCCGGTCCGGTCGTTCTCGAGCGGGTCCTGACCCATGGGTCCTCCTCGCGGTGCAGCGCCGGGTGCCGCGGCGCACGGCGTCGATTCGCGTCCAGCCTAGTCATGGCGCGGACGCAGGAACCAGCCGCGCGACCGCCCGCAGCACGGCGCACGGCGGTGCGACCCCGCGGCAACCCCCGGCCCGTGACCCACGGCACACCGCGACGGCTGCGTCCCGTAGTCTGACGGAAACGACACCAGACGAGCGCGAACGCGACCACAGAAAGGTGCGCCATGTCACCGGAGACTCCCCTGGACAACCTCTCCCACGAGAACCGCTCCTTCGCTCCCGATCCGGCCTTCGCCCGCGACGCCGTCGCGAAGGAGTCCCTCTACGCCGAGGCCGGCGAGGACCGGCTCGCGTTCTGGGCGGCGCAGGCGCGGGAGCTGCTGACCTGGGAGAAGGACTTCACGGAGACCCTCGACTGGTCCAATCCGCCGTTCGCGCGCTGGTTCGGGGACGGGCGCCTCAACGCCGCGTACAACGCACTGGACCGGCACGTCGAGGCGGGCAACGGCGACCGGGTGGCCATCCACTTCGAGGGCGAGCCCGGCGACACCCGTACCTATACCTACGCGCAGCTGACCGAGGAGGTGAAGAAGGCCGCCAACGCCTTCACCGCCCTCGGCGTCGCCGCCGGCGATCGCGTGGCCGTCTACCTGCCGATGATCCCCGAGGCGGTCATCACGATGCTCGCCTGCGCCCGCATCGGTGCCGCCCACTCGGTCGTCTTCGGGGGCTTCTCCGCCGACGCCCTGCGCAGCCGGATCGACGACGCCGAGGCCAAGCTGGTCGTCACCGCGGACGGCACGTGGCGACGGGGCAAGCCGAGCGCCCTGAAGACCGCCGTCGACGCGGCGCTGACGGACGGGAGGTCCACGGTCGAGAACGTCGTGGTCGTCAAGCGCAACGGCGAGCCCGTCGAGTGGACCGAGGGCCGGGACACCTGGTGGTCGGACACCGTGGAGACGGCGTCCGCCGAGCACACCGCCGAGGCCTTCGAGGCCGAACAGCCGCTGTACATCCTCTACACGTCCGGCACCACGGGCAGGCCGAAGGGCATCCTGCACACGACGGGCGGCTACCTCACCCAGGCCGCGTTCACCCACCGCAACGTCTTCGACCTGCGGCCGGAGACGGACGTCTACTGGTGCACGGCGGACATCGGCTGGGTCACCGGGCACAGCTACGTCGTCTACGGCCCCCTGGTCAACGGCGCCACCCAGGTGATCTACGAGGGCACGCCCGACACCCCGCACCAGGGCCGCTGGTGGGAGCTCGTGCAGAAGTACGGAGTCACCATCCTCTACACGGCGCCGACGGCGATCCGCACCATGATGAAGTGGGGCGAGGACATCCCCGGCGAGTACGACCTCTCGTCGCTGCGCGTGCTCGGCTCGGTCGGGGAGCCCATCAACCCGGAGGCGTGGATGTGGTACCGCCGGGTGATCGGCAAGGACCGCTGCCCCGTCGTCGACACGTGGTGGCAGACGGAGACCGGCGCCATCATGATCTCTCCGCTGCCGGGCGTGACGGCCGCCAAGCCGGGCTCGGCGCAGGTGCCGCTGCCCGGCATCACGGCCGACGTCGTCGACGAGACGGGCGCCCCGGTGGGCGACGGCGGGGCCGGCTACCTCGTGATCCGCGAGCCGTGGCCGTCGATGCTGCGGAACATCTGGGGCGACCCGGACCGGTTCGTGGACACCTACTGGTCCCGGTTCGAGGGCATGTACTTCGCCGGGGACGGGGCCAGGAAGGACGACGACGGCGACGTCTGGCTGCTCGGCCGGGTGGACGACGTCATGAACGTCTCCGGGCACCGGCTCTCGACCGCCGAGATCGAGTCCTCACTCGTCGGCCACCCCGCGGTGGCGGAGGCCGCCGTCGTCGGCGCCGCGGACGAGACCACGGGCCAGGCGGTCATCGCCTTCGTCATCCTCCGCGGGTCGGCCGCGAACGAGGACCCGGACGCGATGGGCGAGACGCTGCGGCAGCACGTCGGCAAGGACATCGGCGCGATCGCCAAGCCGCGGAAGGTCCTCGTGGTCCCCGAACTGCCGAAGACCCGCTCGGGCAAGATCATGCGGCGCCTGCTCAAGGACGTGGCCGAGGGCCGCGAGGTGGGCGACGCGACGACGCTGGCGGACAGCACGGTGATGAACCAGATCGCCGCGGGCTTCGCCAAGTAGGCGGGCAGCTCAGGCACAACGCAGAGATGCACGGGCGGGCTGCGGCACACTGGTGCCATGAGTGATCGCCGCAGCCTGCTCGTGCTCAACGGGCCCAACCTCAACCTGCTGGGCACGCGCAAGCCCGAGACCTATGGCCGCACCACGCTGGCCGACGTCGAGGCGCTCGCGCGCGAGGCGGCCGCGGCGCACGAGATGGACGTGGCGTTCCTCCAGTCCAACCACGAGGGCGAGCTGCTGGACGCGATCCACGCCGCGCGCGGGGTACACGCGGGCATCGTCATCAACCCCGGGGCCTACAGCCACACCTCGATCGCGCTTCCCGACGCCCTCGAGGCCGTCCAGCCGCTGCCCGTCGTCGAGGTGCACATCAGCAACGTGCACCGGCGCGAGGCGTTCCGGCACCACTCCTACGTCTCCGCGCAGGCCGACGCCGTCATCATCGGCGCCGGGGTGCACGGGTACGCGCTCGCCGTCGAGCACCTCGCGCACCTGCTGGCCGACGTGAGCTGACCCGAGCCGGCGTCAGCCGCGGATGCAGGCTCCCGTCGAGACCTCGGACGTGCCGGCCCCGTCCACCACGGACCGCACCTGCGCGAGCGTGAGGGCGTAACCCACCGGCACGTTCTCCCGCGACTTGGCGAACACCATGCCGACCACCCGGCCGCGGGTGTCCAGCAGCGGGCCGCCCGAGTTGCCCTGCTGCACGTCGGCGGAGAGCTGGTAGAGCTCGCGGGTCGAGGAGCTGCTCCCGTAGATGTCGGGGATCCGCACCGTGCCCCGGGACTGCACCCCGGCCGGTTTCGCCTGGTACGGGCCGCCGAGCGGGTACCCGGCGAACACCGCCGAGTCACCCCCGGTCAGCGGGGTGCCCTGCTGCAGTGCCGGGGCGCCGAGTCCGTCGACCGCGAGCACGGCGATGTCCTTGACCGGGTCGAACAGCACGACGTCGGCCGGAAGGGCGTTCTGGCCCGGCACCTCCACGACGGGCTGGCCGACGCCGGCGACGACGTGGGCGTTGGTCACGACCCGGCCGGCGGACATCACCCAGCCGGAGCCGGTCTGGTTCTGGCCGCACTGGTAGGCGTTGCCCGTGATCCGCACGACCGAGCCGGCGGCCGCCCGCAGCGCCGGGGTGTCGGTGGACTCGTCAGGGACCGGGACCGGGGTGCTGTGCAGGTTCTCAGCGAGGATGCGCGGGATGCCGCCGTCGGCGAACAGGCCCGCCCGCACCTTGGCCATGGACGCGGCCAGCGGCGGCGGGGTCAGCCGGTCCACCGTCTGCAGCACCGCGGAGCCGGCGATCGCGCGGGAGAGCATGGGCACGCCCAGGGTCGAGACCGCGAAGGAGACGAGGCTGAGAACGAGGGCGCAGACGACGACGTTGACCGCGGCGCCGAGGGCCCGGTCGAGCGCCCGGATGGGACCGAGGCGGCCGACGGCTCGCCGGATCAGCGCGCCGAGGCGGGAGCCGAGGCTGCTGCCGATCAGCAGCAGGACGACGATGACGGCGATGGCCGCCGGCGTCCGCCAGGCGCTGTCCGTGACCCACTGACTGACCAGGGGGACGGCGAAGAACGCGGCGACCGCACCCAGGGCGAAGCCGGCGAGGCTGCCGATGCTGACGAGGAACCCGACGCGCAGACCGTGGATCAGGTAGCCGACGAGGATCAGCACCAGGACGACGTCGAGCAGGGAGATGGGCACGGGTGTTTGTCCTTTCGCGGTTCCGAGCCGGTGGCCGGCCGGACCGTGAACCGAGCGTAGCGGCCGGCGCTGCGAGCCCACTGGACCGGACCCGTCAACTCGCCGGTGCCGCGTCGCGCGTGGGACCGGCGTCGTTCCCTGTCAGCGAACGCCCTCCGTCCGTGGGTAGTGTTCTGACGGTGGCCTCCGGCCCGGTGCGCACGCCTCGGGCTGTGGCTCATGCCACAATGAACGCAGACGACGTCGCAAGCCGGGTCTCAACCGGTCAGACCGCGAGACGACAATCAGCCGCGCCCGGCGGAGAGGAACAGCAATGTCGATGGACCTGGAGGTACTGCGTCGGTCGGCGCTGTTCGCCCCGCTCGCGGACGACGTGTTCGCCGCCGTCACCGAGGGCCTGACCGAGGTGAACCTGTCCCGCGGGTCCTCCGTGTTCCGTGAGGGCGACCAGGGCGACGAGCTGTACTTCATCCTCGCGGGCAAGATCAAGCTCGGCCGCACCGCAGCGGACGGCCGCGAGAACCTGCTGGCGATCCTCGGCCCCGGCGACCTGTTCGGCGAGATGGCCCTGTTCGACCCGGCCGCCCGCAACGCCACCGCGACCGCGGTCTCCGAGACCCGCCTCGTCGCCCTCAAGCACGACGACCTGCGCAAGGCGATCGAGACCCGTCCCGAGGTCTCCACCCAGCTGCTGCGCGCCCTCGCCCAGCGGTTGCGCCGCACGGACGAGTCGCTCGCCGACATGGTCTTCTCCGACGTGCCCGGCCGTGTCGCCAAGGCGCTGCTGGACCTGGCGGATCGGTTCGGCCGCCCCGCGACCGACGGCATCCTCGTCGCGCACGAACTGACGCAGGAGGAGCTGGCCCAGCTGGTCGGCGCCTCCCGCGAGACCGTGAACAAGGCGCTCGCCGAGTTCGTCCAGCGCGGCTGGCTGCGGCTCGAGGCCCGCGCCGTCGTCATCCTGGACATGCAGCGGCTGCGCCAGCGCTCCCGCTGACACGCCGACCGATGACGAAGGGCGCCGGATCTCCGGCGCCCTTCGTCGTTCCCGGGCGACCGCGGAGCGGGCCGCGCCGGGAGGAGCGTCTACAGGGAGTGGACGACCGGTCGCGCGGGGGCGGGCAGGCCGTCGACCCGCAGCATCGGCGTGCCGGCCTCGTCGACGAGCACCGGTTCGAACTGCCGGGACGGGCGCTTCTCCGAGACGTAGGAGATGGTGCAGGAGAGATTCGCGAGCTTGCGCAGCATGATCAGCACGGCGGGCAGGACCAGGTCCTCGACCCGCTGCCCGACGGTGTCGGGCTGACCGATCTCGTCGCCCAGCGCGGTCGACGCGGGGTCGGCCATCAGCTCCGTCGGCGAGCACCAGCGGCCCCAGCCGGTGACCCCGTCGAGCGGAGCGGGCTCCTGGCCGAGCGGGAGCACGACCGCGAAGTACTGGGTGCACAGGCGCTTGTGCAGGAACGTCGGGGAGATCCACCGGCTCAGCGGGCGCAGCAGGCTCGTGTCCAGGTCGAGCGCCCGGCGGCGCAGCACGTCACCGAGCGTGCGCTCCCCGTCGTGCACCTCGAGGCGACGCCGCTCCCCGTCGGGCCCGCTCGTCACCTCGGCGGCACGGTCGCCGTCGCTGCTGGCCAGCAGCACGCCGGCCCGCTCGAACGCGACGCGGGCGGCACCGCACACGAGGCGCTGCGCCAGCTCGGCGTCGTCGACGTCCAGCAGCTGGCTCCAGCGCGCCGCTACGGGGCCCGTCCACGGCAGCGGGGCGGTGTCGTCCTCGCGCAGGGGCGCGCCGACGAACGTCACGGCCCCGAGCCCGGACCGGGCGGTCTGGTACTCGAGGAACACCTCGACGCCGTCGGGCCCGTCGCGCAGCATCATCACGGCCACCGCCCAGCGGGGTTTCGCCGGCGGCAGCGCGTCGTCCTCGTTCCAGTGCTCCGCCTCGTCTCGCCAGGGGGCGGGCATGGGCAGCAACCGGCTAGTCGAATTCGACAACCAACTCCACCTCGACCGGGGAATCCATCGGCAGGACGGCGACGCCGACCGCCGAGCGGGCGTGCACGCCCGCGTCTGCGAACACGGAACCGATCAGGTCCGAGGCGCCGTTGAGCACCTGCGGCTGACCGGTGAAGGAGGGATCGGACGCCACGAAGCCGACCACCTTGACGACGCGGACCACGCGATCCAGGTCGCCGATCACGCTCTTGACCGCGGCGAGCGCGTTCAGCGCGCTGGTGGCGGCGAGCTCCTGGGCGGTCTCGGGGTCGACGGTCTGCCCCACCTTGCCGGTGGCGGTCAGCTTCCCGTCCACGAACGGCAGCTGGCCGGACGTCCAGGCGTAGCGACCACTGGTGACCGCGGGCGCGTAGACGCCCACGGGCGCGGCGACCTCGGGCAGGTCACGGCCGAGGTCGGCCAGCCGCTTCTCGACGGCTCCGGCCGCCTTGGCGGAGGAGAGTTCAGTCATGGAGGGGTTCCACTCGTCACATCGGCGGGGCACCGACCGGTGCCCGTTGTCTGCCGACAGACTAGTCCTCGCGCGGCCGCTTGAAGTACGCGACGGGATTGCCGGGCGGCGGCGGCACCATGTTGCCCTCCGGCGTGGTGGTGGGCGCTCCGGTGGGTGCGCCCGGTAGAACGGCCACCAGCTCCCACCCGTCCGAGCCCCAGTTGTCGAGGATCTGTTTCGTTGCGTGCACCATCAAAGGCACCGTGGCGTACTCCCAGGTGGTCATGAGGTCAGCGTAACGCTCTCTGTACACTGGCCGTCATGGCATCAGGCAAGTCCGCTGGGGCTCGGACCATCACGACGCTGGCCCGATTTCTCACGTTCCTGGGGGTGAGCGCGCTGTGCGGCGTCCTCGCCGCCGGGCTCCTCGTTCCCGGTGCCGCGGTCTCGGCGATGGGCGCCACCGCGTCGATGGACTTCTTCGACGAGCTGCCCACCGAGCTCGAGGTCGGCCCGCTCTCCGTCCCCTCCCGCGTCCTCGCCGCGGACGGTTCACAGCTCGCCTCCTTCTACGTCGAGAACCGGCAGCCGGTGAAGCTGAACCAGATGTCGCCGTACGTGAAGACGTCGCTGCTGGCCATCGAGGACAGCCGCTACTACGAGCACGGCGGCATCGACGTGCAGGGCACCATGCGGGCGCTGGTGAACAACATCGCCGGCGGCAGCACGCAGGGCGCCTCCAGCATCACCCAGCAGTACGTCAACAACGTGCTCAACGAGGCCCGCGCCCGCTCCGGCCAGGACGCGTCCATCACGCTCAACGGCGCCAAGGGCATCGGCGACAAGCTGCGCGAGGCCAAGCTCGCGATCGCCGTCGAGAAGAAGTACTCGAAGGACCAGATCCTCGAGAACTACCTCAACATCGTCTTCTACAACCCGAACGCGTACGGCGTCGAGGCCGCCGCCCGTTACTTCTGGGGCACGGCGGCGAAGAACCTGGACCTGCCGCAGTCCGCGATGCTCGCAGGTCTCGTCAACGGGCCGACCCTCTACAACCCCGTCACCGAGCCCCAGCAGGCCACCAAGCGCCGCAACCTCGTGCTCGACGTGATGCTGGCGCAGAAGAAGATCAGCAAGGCCCAGCACGACGCGGCCGTGAAGGCCCCACTCGCGCTGAAGGTCAACCAGCCGAAGCAGGGCTGCGCGGCCTCCAGCCGCGCCCCCTACTTCTGCTCGTACGTCGAGCAGCAGATCTACAACAACGCCGCCTTCGGGCAGACGCGCGAGGACCGGCAGGCGCTGCTGGTGCGCGGCGGCCTGACCATCAAGACGACCCTGGACCCCCGCCTGCAGGACAAGGCGCAGGCCCAGGCCGACCGGATCGCCCCGCCGCGGGCCAACCCGTCGAAGATCGGCTCCTCCCTCGTCACGGTCCAACCGGGCACCGGCAAGATCCTCGCGATGGCGCAGAACTCGCGCTTGACCGGCAAGGACAACTGGATCAGCGAGATCAACTTCAACGTCGACAAGAAGGACGGCGGCGGCAACGGCTGGCAGCCGGGATCGACGTACAAGCCGGTCACCCTGGCCACCTGGCTGGACGAGGGGCACCACACCGAGGACATCGTCGACGCCTCCAAGCGTCGCTACCCCCGTGACTTCCCGTGGAAGGCGTCCTGCCAGACGGCCGACCACCGCGTCGCCGGCTTCTACGACTCCACACAGCAGGACTCGAACGACCTCAAGAACGCCGAGGAGGGCTGGTACCGCAGCATGCGGGCCGCGGAGGGCATCTACCAGTCGATCAACACCGCGACCTACGCGATGGCTTCGAAGGTCGACCTGTGCAACATGGGCCAGATCGCGCAGAACCTCGGCATCCACAACGCCTCGACCGGGGATCCGATCAACTCTCTTCAAATCGCCAGCTTCATCGGCGGCACCGAGGGCGTCTCGCCACTGACCATGGCCAGCGCCTTCGCGACCTTCTCGACGGACGGCAAGTACTGCGCCCCGGTCGGCATCACCTCGGTGACGGACGCGAACAACAAGAACTACGAGGTCCCGCAGGCCAACTGCCGGCAGACCATCAAGTCCGAGGTCGCGCAGGGCGTCAACAGCGTCCTCCAGCAGGTGCTGATCCGCGGCTCCGGCTACCAGCGCGGCATCGACGTCCCCGCCGCCGCCAAGACCGGCACGACCGACAACTCGGAGCAGACCTGGATGGTCGGCTACACCAAGGGCCTGGCGACGGCGTCGCGAGTCGGTTACATCGACGGCAACCGTTCTCCCAATGCGCGCGACGGCAACCCCGGCGCCCAGTTCTACGGGGACGGCACAACCTTTCCCTACGTGGACGGCGCGACGGTCGCCGGCAGCGCCTGGCAGGAGTACATGAAGGAGGTCGCCCCGCTCTACAACACGGGTGATTTCAGTGACCCGCCGCAGAGTGTCGTGCGCGACAGCATGACGCCCGATGGCACGGCCGCCACCGACAACGCCACGAACAACACCGGCACCACGAACGACACCGGCACCACCGCCGGCAACGGCTTCACCGGCTGACCCGACGACGGGCCCGTTCCTGACGGGCCCGTCGACCGGTATGCCACCGCGCCCCTCCCAACGACCCTCGATCACAGGATGGCCATGACCCGCACTCGCACCCGCTCGCACACCCCCCTGCTGGCCAGTGCCGCGCTGACCGCGGGCGCCGCCGTCGCCGGTGGCCTCGCGCTGACCGGGTGGGGGGTGTTCGTCGAGCGGCAGCGCTTCCAGCTGCGCGAGGCGACCCTGCCGATCCTGCCGCCGGACGCCCCGGACGTGCGGGTGCTGCACATCTCCGACATCCACATGGTGCCGGGGCAGCGCCTGAAGTCCTCGTGGCTGCGGTCGCTCGGCGACCTGGAGCCGGACTTCGTCGTCAACACCGGCGACAACCTCGGTCACCGGGACGCGCTGGAGCCGCTGCTCGAGGCGCTCGCGCCGGTCATGCGCTACCCGGGTGTCTTCGTGCCGGGCTCCAACGACTACTTCGCGCCCGTGCTGAAGAACCCCTTCACCTACTTCACCGGCCCCACCGGCCGGTCCGCGAAGCCGCCCGCTTCCCTGCCGACCGGCGCGCTGCACACCGCCTTCGGCAACGCCGGCTGGATCTCCCTGGCGAACCGCAACCAGTCCATGGCGGTCAAGGGCACCCGCATCGACTTCTCGGGCGTCGACGACCCGCACATCGGCCGAGACCGCTACACCGGCTTCCCGCTCGGTGCCGTCAACCAGGACGCGTCCGCCCACGTGCGCATCGGCGTCACCCACGCGCCGTACCGCCGGGTGCTTGACGCGTTCACCCGGGACCAGGTACGGCTCATCCTTGCCGGCCACACCCACGGTGGTCAGGTGTGCGTGCCGGGGATGGGCGCCCTCGTCACCAACTCGGACCTGCCGACGTCGATGGCCAGCGGCGTGCACCGCTGGCGGGTGGCCGGGCGCGAGTCCCTCCTCGAGGTCTCCGCGGGCCTGGGCACCTCCTTCTACGCACCCGTGCGCTTCGCGTGCCCGCCGGAGGCGGTGCTGCTGACGCTGACGGCGTCGCAGCGCTGACCTCGCGCCCGCCGCTGCACCGATCACGGCGGCGGCCGACGTCGATGGGTACTTCTACCCATCGACGCCACCGGCGGTCTCGGGATAGATTTCACGTGGATCAGCGTTGATCTGAAACAGCGGCGCCGTCCTGCAGCACACCAACCCGTTCCCCCTGGCTGGCTGCGGAGCGGTTGCCGCTGGCGCCCGGGGCCGTGATCGGTGCTTACCCCAGATTCGCACCGCGCACGTCGACCCGCGCCGCGTGGGCCCGGCACTTCGGTGCCGGGCCCACGTCCGTCTCCGGACCGTTCATCTCCCGGCGTCGGGACGGCAGCGCGACGGCGCCGGTTTCGGGATCGGGCCGTTCGTCGGCTATCCTTGACAAGTTGCGTCGGCCGCCTGTCAGGCGGCCTCCGCGGGGTGTGGCGCAGCTTGGTAGCGCGCGTCGTTCGGGACGACGAGGCCGCAGGTTCAAATCCTGTCACCCCGACCATGTGATGTCTCAGGACATCGACATAGCCCGAACCTACGTTTCGTAGGTTCGGGCTTTTGTCATTTCCGGGATCCGGGTGGTCTGCCGGTGGGTTGGTAGTCCCGGGTGGGGTCAATGGTCAGCTCGCGGAGGAGTTCGCCGGTGGCGGCGTTGACGACGCGGACACGGAGGTCCTGGACGAGCAGGATGACGTGGGTTCGGGCGTGGGTTCGGCCGATGCCGATGTGGCGGAGTTGGCCGGCGACGCGCAGGGTGACGGTGCCGGTGGCGCCGATGACGTCCTCGCGGACCCGGTCGTGGGTGTCGGTGGTGCGGTCGACGCCGCCTGGTCCGGTCTTGGGTCGGCCCGTGTAGGCGGTGGCCGGGGTGGCCCGGTGGGGCAGGGAACGGTGCGGGCGGGTTGTGTTGTATTCGTGGCGGAACCGGTCGAGCAGGGCCTGGAGCTGGTCGATGGTGGCCGGTTGGTCCGGTTGGGCGCGCAGCCAGTTCTTCATCGTCTGCTGGAAGCGTTCGACCTTCCCGCAGGTGGTCGGGTGCCCGGGTCGGGAGTTCTTCTGGACCACGTGGTGGCGACGCAGTTCGTGTTCGAGCATGCTCCGCCCGCCGCGGTTCGCGGCACCGGCGAGGCGGACGGAGGGGGCACCTCCCGCTTGCGGGGGAGAGACCATGCCGTTGTCGGTCAGGGTGGAGGCCGGGTACCCGTGCTGGGCCGCGGTGGCGGTGAACGTGGCGGCGACGATCGCGGCGGTGATCCGGGGGTGGGCGGTGATGTGTAGGGCGTAGCGGGAGTGGTCATCGAGCCAGGTGATGATCTCCACGCCGGTCGGGAAGGCCCGGGTGTGGGTGAGCGGGTAGTGGGTGAAGTCGGATTGCCAGGTCTCGTTCGGCTGCTCTGCTTGGAAGCGGATGTAGGAGGAGCGGGGTCGCTTCCTCGGCTCCGGGGTGATGGTGCCGTGGCGGGCCAGGATCCGGTGGATGGTGGCCCGGGAGACGGTGCTGCCGTGGTGATGCTGAAGGTGCCAGGCGATGGTCTCGGCCCCGGCGTCGTGACCGGACTCGACCAGCTGCTTGCGCAGGGTCAGGATCAATTCGACGTGCTCGGCGGTGGTGGCGTGCGGGCTCGTGGTCGGGCGGCGTGAGCGGACCTCGAAGGCCGCTTCACCCTCGATCCGGTAGCGGGTGAGGAGCCGGCTGATCCAACCCTGGGACACACCGTACCGGCGGGCGACCTCGGACTGGGACGATCCGGCAAGGACAGCGGTGATGACCAGACGACGCTTCGACACCTCCGAGCCTGCCGCTTCGTGCCCATGCCAATGACCCGAGACACGCTATGCCGATGACGCGAGACACCCCATTCCGATGTCCTGAGATCACACACTGTCACCCCGACCAGATGGCGTCGCAGGACGTCGAGAAGGCCCGGATCCGTCAGTGGATCCGGGCCTTCGTCGTCTCCGGGGTGGTCGTCACGGGCCCGATCCCGCCCCGCATCAGGTCCGCAGGAGGCCGTCCTCGGGGAGCTCGCCCTCGGACAGCACCGCGTCGACCGGCCGGGACGACGCCACCCGGTTGCGCGCCCGGTAGTCGCTCGGGGTCAGGCCCGTGTGGCGCCGCAGCAGGGACCGCAGGTTGGCCGCCGAGCCCAGGCCGCTGCGCGCTGCGATCATCTCCACGGACCCGGCGTCGTACTCGAGGAGCCGGCGCGCCAGTTCGACGCGGCGGAGGGTGAGCCACGCGAGCGGCGTCGTGCCGAAGGCCGTCCGGAAGCGCCGGTGCACCGTCGCGACGCTGACGCCGGCGTGCCGGGCGAGGTCCTGGACACTCAGCGCGGTGTCCAACTGGCCCTCGGCCCAGGCGATCGTCTCGGCGAAGGACCGGTCGGCGGCCTCGGGCGCGGCGTGCTCCGCGTACTGCTGCTGGCCGCCGTCCCGGAACGAGGCGTAGACGAGGCGCCGCCCCACGTGGTGGGCGACCGCCGCGCCGTGGTCCTTCCGCACGATGTACAGCCCGAGGTCCAGCGCCGCGGCGCTGCCCGCCGACGTCAGGACGTCCTCGTCGTCGACGAAGAGGACGTCGGGCTGCGTCTGCACGCGCGGGAACCGGGCGCGGAACGCCGCGGCCAGCTGCCAGTGAACCGCGGCGGGACGCCCGTCCAGCAGTCCGGCCTCGGCGAGGGTGAAGGCCCCCGTGCACAGCCCCACGAGACGGGCACCGCGCTCGTGTGCCGCACGGATCGCGTCGAGCACCGCGGGCCGGGTGGGCGTCGCGACGTCCGGCCGGTTCGGGACGATGACCGTCTCGGCGTCGACGAGGTCGTCGAGGGTGCCGGTCGCGGAGAGGTCGAACAGGCCGCCGCGCATGCGCGTCCGCCGGGTCGGTGCCGCCACGGTGAGGCTGTACGGGTCGAAGCCGATCTCGGCCCGCCGTGACGCGCCGAAGATCTCGCAGGCGCACGCCATCTCGAAGGGGTTGGAGCCGTCATCCACGAGCAGGGCCACGCGATGCGGCTCGTCGTCCGTACCCGGAGCGGACGGGATAGGCGCGTGCCAGGATCCTTGCGACATGCGCCATTCCTAGCACTCGTGGCCCGATCGGCGCGACCCCGGCGTCGACGGATGGAACACACCGTCATGGAACAGGCCGCCCCCCGCCCGCGGCGCCCGGACAGCACGGGAGCCCGGACCCTCACGGGTCCGGGCTCCCGTGCCGGTGCTACCGGTTGAGAGTGAGGCCGATCAGCCGAACTTGGCCGCCGTGGCGTAGCCCTTCCCGTTGAACTTCTGCACCACGACCGAGGAGATGGCCGGCTGGCCGTCCACCGTGGTGTCGACCTGGGTGCCCTTGAGCATGAGCGGCGCCTGGAAGCCCTTGATGTTCTTCAGGGCCGACATGAAGCTGTCACGCGTCGGCTCCGTCATGGTCGAGAACGCCTTCTCGAGCGTCGCCCCCGCGATGTAGCTCCACATGCAGTGCGGGAACGCCGGGGTCTCCTTGTAGTCGCCGTACTGCTTGAGGTCGGAGAGGAACTTGACGACGTCGGCATCCTTGGCGAAGGCCGGGCTCTGCGGCGCCTTCGCGAACGAGACCGAGTAGATGCCGGGGTAGGCGCTTGCCTTGCCCGGCTCGAGGATCGCCGTCGGGCTCGAGGTGTTCGACGGCAGGAACCAGCTCGGCTTCCAGCCGATCTGC
This sequence comes from Tersicoccus mangrovi, assembly GCF_036881825.1. NCBI lineage: Bacteria > Bacillati > Actinomycetota > Actinomycetes > Micrococcales > Micrococcaceae > Tersicoccus > Tersicoccus mangrovi. Next base: position 492,845 of record NZ_JBAJMW010000001.1, read on the forward strand.
TGCGCCTTCTGCAGCGCCGAGATGGCCAGCGGCGTCACGGACATCGCGTTGACGAGCACGTCGGCCTTCGAGGACGCGAGCTGGGTGATCTGCGCGTCGACCGAGGTGTCGGTCGCCTCGTAGGTCTGCTCCCCCACGATCGAGATGCCCGACGTGCCCTTGACCGCGTCCTTGAAGCCGGCGACGTAGCCCTTGCCGTAGTCGTCGTTCTGGGACAGGATCGCGACCTTGTGCGTGCCGCCGGAGGAGGCGAGGAGCTTGCCGAACGCGGCACCCTCGTTCTGGTAGATCGGCACGAGGCCGAGCTGCCAGGGGCTCTGCTGCCGGTTGCTGAACAGCGGGTCACCGGTCATCACGAGGGCCTGCGGCACCTTCTGGCTGATGGCGGCCTCGCGGAACGCCCGGTTGGTGGGCGTGCCGAGACCGGATGTCTCCGCGAACACCCCGTCGGAGGTCATCTGCTGGAAGTTGGCGAGCGACTTCTGTGGGTCGTAGGCGTCGTCGTAGGTCTTGATCTCGACCTTGCGGGTCTTGCCGTCCCCGAACTTCACCCCGCCCTCGGCGTTCTTGGCGCCGAAGTAGGCCTTGACACCGGCGACGGTGCAGGTGCCCGGCCCGGCGGTCGTCCCGCTCAGCGGCGTCGTGATGCCGAGGGTGATGGAGGTGTCGGTGATGCCCGGCGCCGCCGCGGAGCCGCCGCTCTGCGCGCTGCCGCGGCAACCCGTCAGCGAGATCGCCAGCACCGATGCGACGGCGACGGCGCCGACCCAGCGGGCGCGCGGGGTCCCGCGGGTGCCTGTCCGAACGGTCATGGTCATGCCTCTCTGGTGGGTGTGGTCTCCGGCGCGTCGTCCGTGGCCGGATCCTGCGCGGGAGCGTTCTGTGTGGTGGTGGTCGAGGGGCCGGGCGGGGCGCCCGTCCGCGGTGCCCCGCCGGAACGGCGCCGGGCCAGCCGGCGCAGCGCGCGCGGCAGGCTGACGAGGCCGTCGGGGAGCAGGAAGAGCACGGCGAGCAGCAGGACGCCCTGCGTCACCGTGGTCAGGTTGGGGTCGATCGCGTTGGTCAGCTGGGGCACCAGCACGTAGAAGGCGCCGCCGATCAGCGACCCGGCGATGCTGCCGGCGCCGCCGATGACCATGGCCGCCAGCAGCGAGATCGAGTGCCCGAAGCTCATGGTCTCCGGGGAGGTGTACTGCACGGCGGCGATGTAGAGGAAGCCGCTGGCGCCGCCGAAGATCGAGGCGATCGTGAAGGCGAGCACCTTCGTCCAGTACGGGGAGATGCCCATCGCGGAGGCGACGGCCTCGTTGTTCTTGACGACGCTGAACGCGCGGCCGTACTTGCCTCGCACGAGCCGCCGGGCCAGCAGGAAACCGGCGCCCGCGACGACGAGGATGATGTAGTACTGCCACTGGTCGTTGAACAGGCCGGACCAGTCGGGGGCGTTCGAGAAGATCGCCGAGACGCCCTGCGAGCCGCCCGTGAACTCGTCGAGGCGCTTGGCGAGCGGCACCCCGACGATGGGCAGGGCGATCGTCACCATGGCGATCGCCAGTCCCCCGAGCCGGGCGGCGGCCAGGGCCACCAGCAGCCCGACGACCCCCGGGATGACGCAGGCGGCGATCAGCACGACGACGATGTTCCACCCCTGCGTGACGCCGTAGGCGGTGACGTAGGCGCCGAGGCCGAGGAAGAAGATCTGCCCCAGGTTCACCTGGCCCGTGTAGCCCATCACGACGTTCAGGCCGAGGATGGCGACGGCGTAGACGCCGATGCGCACGAGGGTCTGGTTGCCCAGCGGCGGCAGGACGAACGGGAGTACCAGCACGACGACGACGGCGAGCACGGTCAAGCCCACCACCAACGGCCGGCGACGAGCGCCGGGAGCCCGGGAGGATCGCCGGGACGAACGGGTCACTGTGCTCATCTAGACGCGCACCACGACTTTCCGGCCGAACAGGCCCTGGGGGCGGAGGATCAGGATGATGAAGATCAGCACGAACGGCACCGCGATCTTCAGGTCGTGCCCGATGAACGGCACGTACACGGACACGAGGTTCTCCAGCACGCCGATCGCCCAGGCCGCCACGACGGCGCCGAGCGGGCTGTCGAGGCCCCCGAGGATCACCGCGGCGAGCGCGTAGACGAGGGCGCCGTCGAGCATGCCGGGCGTCAGGGTCAGCTGCGGGGCGACCAGCGAGCCGGCGACGGCGCCGAGCGCGGCGGCCAGGCCCCAGCCGACCATCAGCAGCCGCCCGACGGGCAGCCCGGACAGGGCGGAGGAGCGCGGGTTGTCGGCCACTGCGCGCAGGGCGAGCCCGAGCTTGGTGCGCTGGAACAGCACCTGCAGGATCACCATGATGACGACGATCGTGGCCGTCGTCGCCAGGGACCGGACGCTCACCACGGCGCCGAGCACGTCGACGCTCGTCAGCGGGAACAGCGAGGGGAACTGGAGGTTGTTGTAGCCCCAGATCAGCGCCGTGACACCGGTGACGAGGGTGAGCAGGCCGATGGTGACGACGACGGCGGTGTCCGGGTCCCCGCCCTCGAACCGCCGGATCAGGAACCGCTCGAGCAGGCCGCCGAGCACGAAGGACAGCACGATCGCGATGAGCACCGCGAGCAGCAGCGGCACCCCGGCGTTGACGCAGGCGTACGCGACGTAGGCGCTGAGCACGGCCAGGCCGCCCTGCGCGAAGTTGATCAGGCCGGTCGCCTGGTTGACGAGCACGATAGCCAGGGCGAGGGCCGCGTAGATGGACCCGGTCGACAGTCCGTCGATCACGAGCTGGATGAAGGTTCCCATGCGGCTCAGCCCCCCAGGTAGGCGCGGCGGATCTCGTCCTTGCCCGCGAGCTCGGCCGAGGTGCCGGTCAGCACGGACCGGCCCGTCTCGAGCACGGTCGCGGTGTCGACGAGGGTGAAGGCGAGATTGGCGTTCTGCTCGACGACGAGCATCGCGATGCCCGACTCGATCCGCAGCCGGCGGATGGCCGCGTACACGGTCTTCGCCGTTCCCGGCGCCAGGCCGAGGGACGCCTCGTCGAGCAGGAGCAGGCGGGGCCGGGCCATGAAGGCGCGCCCGACGGCCAGCATCTGCTGCTCCCCGCCGGAGAGCGCCGCGGCCCGTGAGCCGATCCGCTCCTGCAGCTGGGGGAAGAGGTCGAGGCAGTAGTCGACGTCGGCGGCGATCTGCCGGCGGTCCCGCCGCCGGTACGCCCCGACGGCCAGGTTCTCCCGCACGGTCAGCTGGGCGAGGGTGCCTCGACCCTCCGGCACGTGGGCGATGCCGAGCGCCGCGACCTGCTCGGGCCGCAGCCCCCGGATGCTCCGGCCGTCGAAGGTGATGGTCCCGCCCGTGCGGACGGCGCCGCTGATGGCGCGCAGGGTCGTCGTCTTGCCGGCGCCGTTCGCGCCGAGCACGCCGACCGCCCCGCCCTCGGGCACGGACAGGGTGATCCCGTCCAGCACCTGCACCGGGCCGTACGAGGCAGTGACGCCGTCGAGCTCAAGCAGCGTCATCGGCCGCGTCCTTCCCCAGATAGGCCTCGATCACCCGCGGATCCGCCTGCGCCTGCGCCGCGGTGCCCTCCATCAGCTTGCTGCCGTGGTCCAGGACGACGACGCGGTCGGTCAGCGCGGAGATCAGCCCCATGTGGTGCTCGACGATGACGACCGTGATGTCGTGCTCGTCCCGGATCTGCCGCACCGAGGCGATCAGCTGGTCGACCTCCCCGTGGGAGAGGCCGGCGGCGGGCTCGTCGAGCAGCAGCAGGGAGGGCCGCGACAGGAGGGCCCTCCACAGTTCGATGCCCTTGTGCAGGCCGTGGGAGAGCTCGTCGGCGGGCAGGTGCGCGGCCCAGCCCAGGCCCGCACCCTCGAGCATCGCGAGCGCCTCGCCCCGCAGGTCCCGTTCGGCCCGCGCCGTCGAGGGCAGTCCGAGGGCCCAGGACACCGGGCCGCCGGGCAGCCGCGTGTGGCCGCCGAGCAGGACGTTGTCCAGCACAGTCGCGTTCAGGCGCAGGGCCGGATGCTGGAAGGTCCGGGACAGCCCGAGCCGCGCGAGCTTCGACGGCGCGCTGCCCACCACCTCGGTGTCGTCGATGGTGATCGAGCCGCCGGTGGGCCGGTAGTGGCCGCTGATGCAGTTGAACAGCGACGTCTTGCCCGCCCCGTTGGGGCCCACGAGACCGAGGATCGATCCTGGTTCGACGTCGAAGCTCACCCCCGACAGCACCTTGACGCCGCCGAACTGCAGGCTGACGTCGTGAAGGCTCAGGCCAGCGGCCATCTCCTGCACCCCATTCTTGCGCCATTGCGTGGACTCGTGCACGGGACTGACATGGCGATTCTCGCCCCCCGGTGACCTGACCGTACGGAGTAGGCAACGAGATTGTCAACGATTTTGCCGGACGTGTCCGCGATGCGGATCGCGGACAGCTCCAGCGGGGTGGATCAGCGGGCGGCGGTGCGCCATCCGCCCTGGTACTCGGTGCGCGCCGTGACCGAGTACGGCGTCGGGCTGACGACCGCGCGCACGCTGATCTGCTCGTGCGGTTCGACCGTGGCCTTGCCCGATCCGCCGTCCGGCTCACCCCACACGACGCGCACCTCGGTGCCGATCGGCACGTCGGCGTCCAGCGTCGCCAGGGACAGGCCGCGGCGCTCGTTGGCCGTGACCCCGGTGAAGAGGGACAGGCCGACGGTCGTGCCGTCCGCGTCGACCACGGCGTCGTAGTTCGAGGAGCCGTAGTTGGCGTTGGGCAGATCGAAGAACTGGTAGCCGGGGCGGTCGCGGTCGAGGAACGACGCCCAGATCGACGTGAGGTCCTCGTCGTTCCAGGCGAGGGTGACCTTCTTGCGCTGCGCGGCCGGGTCGAGGGCCTCGAGGGCGTCCCGGCCGATGAAGTCGTGGTCGAACTTGACGAAGGAGCCGTAGCCCAGCTCCCACGGGTTGAGGTAGTAGTCCTCGATGTTCTCCGAGACGAAGGAACCGGCCAGGGCGTTGCCGGCCTCGTAGCTGGCGGCGGGGAGCCACTCGCGGTAGGCGCGCTCGGCCTCGCCGGTGTACACGGCGGGCAGCGGCGAGGGGATCCAACCGGACTCGAGGGTGTTCGAGGAGTACGCCCGGGACCCGCACGGCTCGATGCCGAACTCGGAGCCCGCGGTCAGGATCGCATCACGCACGGCGCCGTGCGCCTCGTACGGTCCCCAGATCTCCAGGCCCGGCGCTCCGGCCATGCCGTGGCGGAGCGTGCGCACCTGGGTGCCGGCGATCGTCGTGTGGCCCATCCGGAAGAACTTGACCTTCTCCACGGGGCCGCCGGCCAGCTTCTCGATGATCTGCCAGGCGTTCGGGCCCTGGATCTGGAACCGGTAGTACTCCCGCTGCACCGCCGCACCGTAGGGCCGGGACGGGGAGCGGTCGTCGTAGCGCACCTCGACGTCGTACCCGCCGGTCTCGGCGTGGAACTGGAGCCAGTTCGCCACGGGCGCGCGGCCGACGAACACGAACTCGTCCTCCGCCTCGTGGAAGAGGATGCCGTCGCCGATGACGCCGCCGTTGGAGGCGACCGGCACGAACTGCTTCGCGGTGTCCACGGGGAAGTCGGCGAAGCTGTTGATGCCCGTCTCCGAGAGCAGCCGCAGCGCGTCGGGGCCCTTGAGGAAGAAGTTGACCATGTGGTGGGACTGGTCGTAGAGCACGGCGGTCTCGCGCCAGGCCCGCTGCTCGCGTCGCCAGTTGGTGAACTCTGCCGGAACGACGGGGTAGATGTACGCGCCGAGCTGCGAGTTGCGCAGGAGCTCGACCGTGTTCCCCGACGCGTCGAGCACATCCTGGAGGGTCCTCGAAGCCATCGCGTTGTCTCCTCTGGGTCGGTCGTACGCCGCGGCGGAGGTCCCGTCACGGCATTGACGACGGAATTGGTGACAATAATGTAGACGAAGCCTTGACCGGGCACCAGCGTCGTGGTTCGCTGACAGCGGTTCTCACTCCTGCCGTCCAACCGCACGCAGAAGGATCGACGATGACGTCCGAATCACTCTCCGATGAATCGCTCGCACGGGCCATCGATCGGGCCGGGAGCCCGGTCGAGCTGCTCCGCAACCAGGACTGGCCCGCCTTCACCTTCCCGGTGGCCCCCGAGTTCACCAACTGGCGCGACGAACAGCGCGCGTGGAACACCACCGTCGCCCTGATGGACCAGTCCCACCACATGACGCAGCTGTTCCTCGGCGGCCGCGACCTGATCGACCTGCTCGCCTCGATCTCGCCCAACACGTTCGCCACGTTCCGTCCCGGCGTGGCCAAGCAGCTGATCGCCGTCAACGCCGACGGGTACCTGATCGGCGACGGCATCCTCTTCTACCACCGGGCCGACGAGCCCGAGGGCCTCGTGTTGATCGGCCACCACCTGCTCATCGACTGGGTGCGGTTCAACGTGGAGAAGGCCGCCGCCGCGGGCAAGGACGTGTCCCACCGCCTCGAGGCCAACTCGCACATGCGGCAGGGGCCGCCGACGTTCTACCGCTACGAGCTGCAGGGCCCGCAGGCCGACCGCGTGATGGAGAAGGTGTTCGGCGGCCCGGTGCCGGAGATCAAGTTCTTCCACATCGGCGAGGTGACGATCGCCGGCCGGCCCGTGCGCGCTTTGCGGCACGGCATGGCGGGCCAGCCCGGCTTCGAGTTCTACGGGCCGTGGGAGGACAACGAGACGGTCCTCGACGCCCTGATGGCGGCGGGTGAGGAGTTCGGCATCCGCCGCGTTGGGGCGAAGGCCTACTCCGCGTCGCCGCTGGAGTCCGGCTGGGTTCCCACGCCGTTCCCTGCCATCTTCGACGAGGACCTGGCCGAGTACCGCGCGTGGCTGCCGTCCGCCCGCGCCGGCTCCATCGGCGGGTCCCTCTACTCGACCGACGTGCACGACTTCTACATGACGCCGTGGGACATCGGCCTGGGCCGGTCCGTGCGCTTCGACCACGACTTCCACGGCCGGGAGGCCCTCGAGAAGCACGCCGAGAACCAGCGGCGGCGCAAGGTCACGCTGATCTGGAACGCCGAGGACGTGGCCGCCGTCGTCCGCTCGCAGCTCGAGCCGGGCACGCCCGCCAAGTACCTCGACTTCCCGAAGGCCCGCTACGGGCTGTTCCAGATGGACGAGGTGGTCAAGGACGGCGCCCGCGTCGGCATCTCGACCGACGCCGGCTACGTCGCCCACGACCAGCTCTACATGTCGCTGGCGACGCTGGACGTCGAGATCCCCGACGGCGACGAGGTCGAGGTGGTCTGGGGCGAGAACCCCGTGTCCCGCAAGTCCGGCGTCGACGCCGACCACCGGCAGGTCAACATCCGCGCGACCGTCGCGCCCGCGCCGTTCCACGAGTTCGCCCGGACCGTGTACCGCGCGAACGCCTGACGGCAGCACCAGAACACCCGGCACCCCCGTCCACCCAGCACGCGAGGAACGAGCCCCCGATGAGCGACACCACCACCACGAACAACCAGGTCACCACCGGCCTCTACATCGGCGGGGAGGAGAGGCGGACGGAGGACACCCTCACGGTGCCCGACCCTGGCCGCGCAGGCGAGACCGTCGGGCACGCCGCCGCGGCGAGCCCCGGCGACGTGGACGACGCGATCGCCGCGGCGAAGAAGGCGTTCCCCGCGTGGGCCGCCCTGAGCGCCGCCGACCGGGCGGAGCAGATGCGCGCCGCCCTGGCGGGCATCGCCGAGGCCCGCGACGAGGACGCCGCGATCCTCTCGCGCGAGAACGGGAAGATCCGGATGGAGTCCTGGGTCGACTCCCTCGTCTTCGAGCTGCGCTGGAACCTGGCGCTGGCCCTGGCCGACGAGGTCGACGCCACCCGGACCCTCGAACCCGCTCCCGGCATCCCCGTCACCACGACGGTGGCCCACCAGCCGCTCGGCGTCGTGACCGTCATCGTGCCGTTCAACTGGCCGATCGCGATCCTGGGCGCCGCCCTTCCGCACGCCCTGCTCGCCGGCAACACCGCCATCGTCAAGCCGCCGCCCTCGGCCCCGCTGGCCACGACCCGGGTGGTCCAGCGGGTCGCGGAGCAGCTGCCGCCCGGGGTCCTCAACGTCGTCACGGGCCGGGACGCGGACATGTCCGCCCTGATCACGAGCCCGGACGTCGCCAAGGTCTGCTTCACCGGCAGCGTCGGCGGCGGGAAGAAGATCATGGAGCTCGCGTCCTCGTCGCTGACCCGCGTGACCCTGGAGCTCGGCGGCAACGACGCGGCCGTCGTCCTGGCCGACGCCGTGCTCGACGACACCCACCTGGACCGCCTGTATGCGGCGATCTTCGACACGACCGGCCAGATCTGCATGAATGCCAAGCGCGTCCACGTGCACCGCTCGCGCCTCGAGGAGGTGGCCGCCGGGCTGGCCGCGCGACTCGAGAAGGCCGTCATCGGGTACGGGCTGGACGAGGGCACGACGATGGGCCCGCTGCACTCGCCCGCCCAGAAGGCCTTCGTTGCCGAGCTGATCGAGGAGGCGAAGAGCGCCGGCGCGGACGTGCGCGAGTTCGGGACGCTGCCCACCGACCCTGCGCTGGCCGACGGCAACTTCCTGCGGCCGGCGATCGTCGTCGACCCCGACCCGTCGCTGCGCGTCGTCACCCAGGAGCAGTTCGGGCCCGTCATCCCGCTGCTGCCCTTCGACGCCGACGACGACGCGGTCGCCGCCGCGAACGACACCTGGGCCGGACTCGGCGGGTCGGTGTGGTCGGCGGACCCGGAGCACGCCCGGACGATCGCCAACCGCCTGGCCTGCGGCTACGTGTGGATCAACGACCACGGCGCCACCCGGCTGGACCTGCGGGCGCCCTTCGGCGGCATGAAGCAGTCCGGCTTCGGGCGGGAACAGGGCATCGACGGCGTCCGCGCGTTCCAGGACACCCGCGCCGTCGCGGACCTCGACCCGGCCGCCCTCGCGGAGCACTGACACGCGCATCCGCGCGCCGGACCGGACGTCGATCCGCTCGACGAATACCTCTGGACATTACCTATCGCCATAGTTACAGTCGTCACACGGGCGCATCGCGGCGCCCGGCCGAAAGGAGTCCGGATCGTGGCACGACCCGCATCGAACGCCGACGCCTCGCTGACGTTGATCGACGGCTTCTCCCTGGAGATGACCGGCAAGGACGTCCCCAGTCTGATGGAGGCGAAGGACCGCATCCCGGCCGGCACCCGCATCAACGTCACCTTCCTCGGCAACGAGGACCTCGAGATGCGCGTGGCCGCCTCGGCCGCCGTGCGCGAGCACGGCTTCGTCCCCGTGCCGCACCTCTCCGCCCGGCGCCTGAAGTCCCAGGCCGAGCTCGAGGAGTTCCTCGGCCGCCTCCAGGAGGTCGGCGCCTCCGAGCACGTGTTCACCGTCGGCGGTGACCCCGCGACCCCCGAGGGCCCGTACGAGGATTCGCTGTCCCTGATCACCAGCGGCGTGCTGCAGCGGTACGGCGTGCGCGAGGTGGGCATCGGAGGCTACCCGGAGGGCCACCCGGACATCGGGAAGGACACGCTCTCCGGGGCGGTGCGGGACAAGGCCGCCGCGCTGAAGGAGCAGGGGCTCGACGCCGTCGTCATCACCCAGTTCGCCTTCGACATCGACCCGGTCGTCGCCTGGATCGACACCGTCCGGCAGGCCGGGATCGACGCCCCGATCCGCGTGGGCACCCCGGGGCCGGCCGGCATCAAGCGGCTGCTCGGCTTCGCCCGCCGCTTCGGCGTCGGCGCCAACGCCATGATCGTCAAGAAGTACGGGTTCTCCCTGACCAACCTGATGGGCGAGGCCGGACCGGACCGCTTCGTCGACGACCTCGCCGCGACCCTGGCCGAGCGCACCCCGGGCACCGGGCTGAATCATCCGGACAAGCCGGGCGAGGTCGGACTGCACTTCTACACCTTCGGCGGCCTCGGCGCGACGGCGGACTGGGCCACCCGGTTCGCGACCGAGCGGTCCACCCAGGGCTCGGCCCAGCGGTCGGCGGGCGACCCGGCCGACCGGGGCTGAGCGCCGTGGCACCGCACACCGACGCCAACCGCGATGAGGCGTGCCTGATCGTGCACGGCCCCGACCGGCCCGGCATCGTCGCCGCCGTCGCCGCGCTGATCACCCGCAACCAGGGCAACGTCGTCACCCTCGACCAGTACTCCTCCGATCCCAGCGGCGGCGACTTCTTCCAGCGGGTCGTCTTCAGCCGGCCCGGGCTGACCGTGGCCCTGCCCGACATCCAGGCGGACCTGGCGGAGACGCTCGACCCGCTGGGGCTGGCCTGGTCGCTCACGGACCGCTCCGTGCCCAAGCGGATGGCGATCATGGTCTCCACCTCGGACCACTGCCTGCTCGAGCTGCTCTGGCGGCACCGGCGCGGCGAGCTGCCCGTGACGATCCCGATGATCATCTCCAACCACACGAACACCGCGGAGGACGTGCGCGCGTTCGGCATCCCGTTCTTCCACGTGCCCGCGACCGGGCCGGACAAGAGCAAGGCGGAGGCGGAGATCGCGCGGCTGCTCGACGGCAACGTCGACTTCGTCGTGCTCGCCCGCTACATGCAGATCCTCTCGCCGGACTTCCTCGACGCCGTCGGCGTCCCGCTGATCAACATCCACCACTCGTTCCTGCCCGCGTTCATCGGCGCCGCGCCGTACCGCAAGGCGAAGGAGCGCGGGGTCAAGCTCATCGGCGCGACCGCCCACTACGTGACGAAGGACCTGGACGAGGGCCCGATCATCGAGCAGGACGTCGCCCGGGCCACCCACGCGTACTCCGCGGCCGATCTGCAGGCCCGCGGCGCCTACGTCGAACGCGCCGTCCTCTCCCGCGCCGTCCAGTGGCACGCGGAGGACCGCGTGATCCGGCACGGCAACCAGACCATCGTCTTCTGAGCTCTTCTCCTTCCGACCCCTTCCAACGAGAGGAAAACCCGTGGCACCGAAGAATCTGCAGGACGTGCTCGACGCGTCCGCGAACCCCGTGGAGCTGCTGCGCACGTCGCAGATCGGCTCGTACATCTACCCCGTGGTCCCCGCGGACTTCCAGAACTGGATCAAGGAGCAGACCGCGTGGCGTGACACGGCGGTGCTGTACGACCAGTCGCACCACATGGACAACCTGTTCCTCGAGGGCCCGGACGCCATCAAGCTGATCTCCGCGACGGCGATCAACTCCACGGCGACCTTCCCCGTGAACAAGGCCAAGCAGTACGTGCCCACCACCGCCGCGGGGCACGTGATCGGCGACGGCATCCTCTTCCACGAGGCCGACGACGAGTACGTCTACGTGGGCCGCTCCCCCGCCGCCAACTGGCTGCTCTACCACGGCGAGACCGGCGGCTACCGGGACCTGGACATCACCGTGGACCGGCGCTCCCCCTCCCGGCCGTACGGCCACGAGGTCAACCGCCGCTACTACCGCTTCCAGATCCAGGGCCCGAACGCGTGGCCGGTGATCGAGAAGCTCAACGGCGGCCCGGTCGAGCAGCTGAAGTTCTTCACCATGGCCACCATGCAGATCGACGGCACCACCGTGCGGACCCTGCGTCACGGCATGGCCGGCGCCCCCGGCCTGGAGCTGTGGGGACCCTACGAGGACCACGACCGCATCCGGGACGCGATCGTCGCCGCCGGTGCCGAGTTCGGCCTCGTTCCGGTGGGCTCGCGCGCCTACCCGTCGAACACTCTCGAGTCGGGCTGGATCCCCTCCCCGCTGCCGGCCATCTACACCGGTGAGGCCGAGCGCGGTTACCGCGAGTGGCTGCCCGCCGACAGCTACGAGGCCACCGGCACCCTCGCCGGGTCCTTCGTGTCCGAGAACATCGAGGACTACTACCGGACCCCGTGGGAGCTCGGGTACGGCTCGTTCGTCAAGTTCGACCACGACTTCATCGGCCGGGACGCCCTCGAGAAGATCGACAAGGAGACCCAGCGCAAGAAGGTGACGCTGGCCTGGAACGCCGAGGACATGACGAAGCTCTTCGGCTCCCTGTTCGACGTCGACGGCCCGCACTACAAGTTCTTCGACCTGCCGCTGGCGAACTACGGGTCGGCGAACTACGACTCCGTGGTGGACGCGGACGGCACCGTCGTCGGGCAGTCCATGTTCACCGGGTACAGCGCGAACGAACGCCGGGCGCTCTCGCTCGCGACGGTCGACGCGAACGTGCCCGAGGGAACCGAGCTCTCCGTCATCTGGGGTGAGCCGAACGGCGGCACCTCGAAGGCCGCCGTCGAGCCGCACGAGCAGCTGCCGATCCGGGCCGTCGTGAGCCCGGTGCCGTATTCGACGGTCGCCCGCTCGTCGTACCAGGGCGGTTGGCGGACGAACTACCAGCCCGCCTAGGGTGGTGCTCACCCGCGAGGGGGCCATCCGGCCCCCTCGCGCCGTGTGCCGCCGAAGGAGCCCACCCCGATGAGCCTGCGTTTCGCGCTGCTCGCGCTGCTGCGCGTCGGCCCGCTGTCGGGCTACGACCTGCAGAAGCAGTTCTCCGAGTCGGTGGGTCACGTCTGGCACGCCCCGGACTCGCAGATCTACCCCGAGCTGCGCAAGATGGAGGCCGAGGGGCTGGTGGCGGCCGAGGAGCAGCCCCGCGGCGAACGCGCGACCCGGCGGGTCTACCACGTCACGGACGCCGGGGACCGGGCCTTCACCGACTGGATGCGCACGCCCCTGGCGTACTCCCGGGTCCGGGACCCCGCCCACCTGCGGGCCGCCTACCTGGAGACGACGACGCCGGCGGCGGCGCGGGCGTTCCTGTCCGCGCACATCGCCCAGTGGCAAGGGGAGATCGCCCGCTGGGAGGCGGAGCTGTCCCGAATCGACGCCGTCGAGAATCCCATGCTCGCCCGCCGCATCGCCGTCACGGCCCCGCAGGACCGGGACCGGACCATCGCGTTCAAGCGCTTCGCCTACGAGGGACTGGTGGAGCGGGCGCGCGGTGAGGTCTCCTGGGGACGGCGTGGCCTCCATCTGATGGACACCCTCGTCGCCGACGACGGCTCCTGGGCCCGGTAGCAGGCCACCTCTGCAGGACGGCGTCGGCGGCGAGTCAGCGACGAACCGTCAGGAGTGAACGGTGCACCCGGAGTTCTTCGCCGCAGCCCACGCGATGCGCTGCCAGGACACGGGGCTGACGTGCATGTAGTGATCGCCGGCCTCACCGCACAGCGCACGCCACGTCGCCGGCCCCACGACCCCGTCGACCTTCGAGCAGGTCCAGCCCTGGAAGCGGCGGACCGCGGTGTCGGTCCGGGGACCCCAGCTTCCGTCCGTCGCGATGTAGTGCAGGTAGAGGGAGTTGCAACCCCGCGTCGGGTCACCGTGCGCCTCCGCGTTCGCCACCCCGTTGAGCATCTTCTGGATGTTGGCCACGCACGGACCGGAACCACCCGAGCCGTAGATGTAACTCGTACACGATGCCGCCTGCGCGGGCGCCGCACCGCCGAGGGCCAAGCCGCTGACTGCCATCGTGGTCGCCACGGCACCGATCATCAGTTTCAGACGCTTCACGGGAATGTCCCCTCGAGAGGTTCTGCACTGCCTGGATTCGAGCATGCAGCTGCCTGAAAGCTAGCACGGCGACCGGCGGGAGTCACCGGCTCAGAACGAGCGGCCCGTGAGCCGTTCGTACGCCTCGACGTAGCGGTCCCGGGTGGCGCCGACGACATCGTCGGGCAGGGCGGGCGGCGAGGTGTCCGACGCGCGGTCCCAGCCCGAGGCCGGGGAGGTGAGCCAGTCGCGGACGAACTGCTTGTCGAAGCTCGGCTGCGGCCTGCCGGGCTCCCACGCCGCGGCGTCCCAGAACCGGGACGAGTCCGGGGTGAGCACCTCGTCGGCCAGCGTGATGGTGCCGTCGTGCACGTCCAGGCCGAACTCCACCTTGGTGTCGGCGAGGATGATGCCGCGCTCCCGAGCGATCCGCTCCGCGGTGCCGTACACGCGCAGCGTCAGTTCGCGGATCCGGTCGGCCACGTCGAACCCGACGGCCTCGACCGTCTGCTCGAACGTGATGTTCTCGTCGTGCTCCCCCACCTCGGCCTTCGCGGACGGGGTGTAGAGCGGGGTCTCGAGCCGCGATCCGTCGGTCAGGCCCGCGGGGAGGGGCAGCGAGCACACCGTCCCGGACCGCCGGTACTCCTCGAGCCCGGACCCGGTCAGGTAGCCGCGGGCGATGCACTCGATCGGGAACATCGTCAGGTTCCGGCAGATCATGGCGCGGCCGGCCACCTCCTCGGGGACCGCCGTGGAGACGACGTGGTTCTCGATGTCGGCGAGCTGCTCGAACCACCACAGCGAGAGCTGGGTGAGCACCCGGCCCTTGTCGGGGATCGGGGTCGCGAGCACGTGGTCGTAGGCGCTGATCCGGTCGGTCGCGACGACGAGCACGTGCCGTTCGGGCGTCAGCTGCGGGTCGCCGTCCCCGTCGCCGTCCTCGGGCACGGTCGGCACGTAGAGCTCGCGCACCTTGCCGGAGTACACGTGCGTCCAGCCGGGCACCTGCGGCGCCTGGGCCAGGCCGGCGCTCATACGGTCGTGCCCATCGAGGGGATGATCGTGTCGGCACCGGCGGCGGGCTCGGTGGCCGCGCGGGACGGCCGCGGCGGACGCGCGGCGGCGGGCACCTCGATGGTGCCGGCGGCGGCCGTCGCGGCGATGTCCGTGCGGTACTGGCCGCCCTCGAGGCGGATCCGCGCGATGCCGGCGTAGGCACGTTCCCGGGCGGCGTCGAGCCCCTCCCCCTGGCCGACGACGGCGAGGACGCGGCCGCCGGTGGCGACCACCTTGCCGTTGCCATCCTTGCCGGTGGCCGTCCCGGTGCCCGCGTGCAGCACGGTGACGCCGGCCTCGGCGGCCTTCTTCAGTCCGTGGATGCGGCCACCGGTGCGGGGAGCCGCGGGATAGCCGGGGGCGGCGAGCACGACGGCGACGGCGCTCTCGTGGCGCCAGTGCAGCTGCTCGTCCTCGTCGAGCCGCCCCTTCGCGGCGTCGAGCAGGAGCGAGCCGAGCGGCGTCTTGAGCCGCGCGAGGACCGCCTGGGTCTCGGGGTCCCCGAAGCGGACGTTGAACTCGACGACGCGGATGCCGCGCGGGGTGAGTGCGAGGCCGCAGTAGAGGACGCCGACGAAGGGCGTGCCGCGGGAGGCCATCTCGGCGATCACCGGATTGGCGACGCGGTCCATCACCTCGTCGACCAGGCCGGCGGGGGCCCAGTCGAGCGGGGTGTAGGCGCCCATGCCGCCCGTGTTGGGGCCCTCGTCGCCGTCGCCGATGCGCTTGAAGTCCTGCGCGGGGCTCAGGGGGATGCCGGTGCGGCCGTCGCACACGACGAAGAGGGAGACCTCGGGGCCGCGCAGGTACTCCTCGATCAGCACGGTGCTGCCGGCGCGGAAGCACTCCTGCGCGTGGGCGAGCGCGGCGTCGCGGTCCTCGGTGACGACGACGCCCTTGCCGGCGGCGAGCCCGTCGTCCTTGACCACGTAGGGGGACCCGAAGGTGTCGAGGGCCTCGACGGCCTCCTCGCGGGTCGCGGCGACGCGGGCCATGGCGGTGGGCACGTTGGCGGCCGCCATGACCTCCTTGGCGAAGGCCTTGCTGCCCTCGAGCCGGGCTGCGGCGGCGGACGGGCCGAAGACGGCGACCCCGGCCTTGCGCAGTGCGTCGCCGACACCGGCCACCAGGGGCGCCTCGGGGCCGATGACGACGAGTTCGACGCCGAGCCGCCGGGCGAGGTCGGTGACGGCGGCGCCGTCATCGGCGTCGACGGGGTGGCAGGTCACCTCCTGCGCGATGCCGGCGTTGCCGGGCGCGGCGTGCAGCTCGGTGACGAACGGGTCACCGGCGAGCGAGCGGACGAGGGCGTGTTCGCGGCCACCGGAGCCGAGCACGAGTACCTTCACAGTGCTCAAGGGTACGGGGACGGCGGCGATCACCGCGATCCCGGAGCGCGATCCGGGATACTGGGAGGCATGCCACAGACCTTCGCCGCGGACACCGCCGTGGAACTGGCCGTCGTCGAGCGCAACGGCTTCATCGAGTCCCGGCACGTCGGTGCCGCCGTCGTCGTCGACGGGGACGGGCAGGTGATCCTCGAACTCGGGGACGTGCGCGCCCCGATCTTCGCGCGGTCGACGCTCAAGCCGTTCCAGGCGATCGCCTCGATGCAGGCCGGTGTACCGCTGCGCGGGCCGCAGGCGGCCATCGCCGCGGGCAGCCACCACGGCGGTTTCGACCACCGCGACGTCGTCGAGGGCATGCTCGCGGCCGCGGGCCTGGACGAGTCGGACCTGCAGTGCCCGCCCGCGTGGCCCTACGACGAGGAGGTGCGCGCGTGGCTCGTGCGCACCGAGCGGGGGAAGTCGCGGCTGGCGATGGAGTGCTCGGGCAAGCACGCCGCTTTCCTGTGGGCGTGCACCGAGGCCGGCTGGGACACCGAGACCTACCTCGACCCCGAGCACCCGCTCCAGCAGCGCGTGAAGAACGTGATCGAGGAGTACGCGCGGGAGAAGGTGGCCCACGTGGGCGTCGACGGGTGCGGGGCACCGGTCTCGACGGTCTCCCTGTACGGGCTGGCCCGCGCCTACTCGACGCTGGCGCAGGCGCCGCGCGAGATCATGGCCGACGCCCGCGCCGCGACCGTGGCCACCGCGATGCTCGACTACCCGTGGGCGGTCGCCGGAGCGGGCGCCCCGGACACCGTGGTGATGGACGAGCTCGAGGTGCTGACGAAGAGCGGCGCCGAGGGCATCCTCGCCATGGGGACCTCCTCCGGCGTCACGATGACCCTGAAGATGCTCGACGGCGCCGGCCGGGCCGCCCCGCTGGTGGGGCTGAGCCTGCTGCAGGCCGCCGGCGTGCTGGACGCCGACCGGGTCGCCGCGGTGCTGCCGAAGGCCTCCCGCCCGGTGTTCGGCGGCGGGCGGCCGGTGGGCCGTCTCGGCCTCGCGGAACCGGTGGCCGCCCTGCTCGAGCGGGACCCCGCCTGAGCACGCTCTTCTGAGAGGACCGGGACCGGCATGGCACGACGACGGATCGAGTGGGCCGACGGGGACGCGGCCCTGAGCCGCTGGGCCGACGGCGCCACGGATCGCACGACGGTCGCGACCGCGGTCCGGTACGCCCTGGAGGAGCTGACCGCGCGGGCCCCGGGCAACAGCGTCGAGGTGCGCGTCCCGCCGTTCGGCGTCGCCCAGTGCGTGGCCGGCCCCCGGCACACCCGCGGTACCCCGCCCAACGTCATCGAGACGGACGCGGCGACCTTCCTGGCTCTCGTCACCGGCCGCACGGCGTGGGTGAACGAGCGCGAGGCCGGCACGGTGGCCGCGTCGGGGACCCGAGCCGACCTGGCGGACCTGCTGCCCCTGTGGTCGCGGTTCGCGACCGGCTCCTCGTGACCGGCGGCCGGGTGATCGACCGCGCACCGCCGCGACTACGCTGGACGGCATGAGTTCCGCTGTGCCCTCCCCCGACGCCGAGTCTGACACGGAGTCGACCGCCGAGCCCGACGCCGGATCCGCCGCCCCGGCCTCGCGTCCCGTGAGCCGACCGGTGGCCCCGCACGCCGAGCAGCAGGGAGGCCAGCCGCAGGTGACGGAGTCGGTCGAGCGTCGGGAGGTCGTCGTCCGCCGCGCACCGCGTTTCGCGCCGTTCCTCGTCGGCGGCGCCGTCCTCGGCTTCGTCGTCGCGGGCATCCTCGTCTTCAGCGTTCCGGAGGATCCGCAGTACACCCCGGCCGCGGCCTTCGGCTTCTTCGCGATGCTCTTCGCCGTCGTCGGCGTGGGTCTCGGAGCGCTGCTCGCGCTCGCCCTCGACCGGCGCAGCCACCGGCGGGTGCGGCGGGGGTCGGCCGATGAGGTCACCGGGACCGTGCGATAATCGACCCGTGGCGCGTCCTGACGGAAGACTCTCGCACGATCTGCTCCCCGGGGAGAAAGGACCGCAGGACGCCTGCGGTGTCTTCGGGGTCTGGGCTCCCGGCGAGGAGGTCGCCAAGCTCTCCTACTTCGGCCTCTACGCCCTTCAGCACCGCGGCCAGGAATCGGCCGGTATCGCGACCAGCGACGGCAGCCGCATCAACGTCTACAAGGACATGGGCCTCGTCTCCCAGGTGTTCGACGAGGCGACCCTCAACACCCTGACCGGCCACATCGCCGTCGGCCACTGCCGCTACTCGACGACCGGCGCCTCCGTCTGGGCCAACGCCCAGCCGACGCTCGGCGCCACCTCGTCGGGCACCGTCGCACTCGCCCACAACGGCAACCTGACCAACTCCGCCGCCCTGAACGACCTCGTGCGGGAGCGCTACGGCATCCCGCGCACGGGCGAGCTGGCGCAGGGCAACACCACCGACACGGCGCTCGTCACCGCCCTCTTCCAGGGCCGGCCCGGTGAGGACCTCGAGTCCACCGCGATGGAGATCCTCCCCCAGCTCGAGGGCGCCTTCTGCTTCGTCTTCATGGACGAGGGCACCCTGTACGCGGCGCGGGACCGGTACGGCGTCCGTCCCCTCGTCCTCGGCCGCCTGCAGCGCGGCTGGGTCGTGGCGTCGGAGACCTCCGCCCTGGACATCATCGGCGCGTCCCTCGTGCGTGAGATCGAGCCCGGCGAGTTCATCGCGGTCGACGAGAACGGCCTCCGGTCCCAGCGGTTCGCCGAGCGGGGCGCCGCCGGCTGCGTCTTCGAGTACGTGTACCTGGCCCGGCCGGACACGACGATCGCCGGCCGGAACGTCTACGCGTCGCGCGTGGAGATGGGCCGCCGCCTCGCCGCGGAGCACGCCGTCGAGGCCGACCTCGTCATCCCCACCCCGGAGTCCGGGACGCCCGCGGCCATCGGCTACGCGGAGAAGTCCGGCATCCCGTTCGGCAACGGCCTCGTGAAGAACGCCTACGTCGGGCGCACGTTCATCCAGCCCAGTCAGACGATCCGTCAGCTCGGCATCCGGCTCAAGCTCAACCCGCTCAAGGACGTGGTGCGGGGCAAGCGGATCGTCGTCGTCGACGACTCGATCGTGCGCGGCAACACCCAGCGCGCGCTCGTGAGCATGCTTCGGGAGGCCGGCGCGGCCGAGGTGCACGTGCGGATCTCCTCGCCGCCCATCACGTGGCCCTGCTTCTACGGCATCGACTTCGCCTCGCGTGCGGAGCTCATCGCGACCGGTCTCGGCGTCGACGACATCCGCACGTCGATCGGCGCGGACTCCCTGGGCTACATCTCGCAGGAGGGCATGATCGCCGCCACCGAGCAGCCGCGGGAACGCCTGTGCACCGCGTGTTTCACCGGGGAGTACCCCATCCCGCTGCCGTCGCGGGACCGGCTGGGCAAGAACCTGCTCGAGCGGGAGGACCCGGGCGGGTGCGAGCCCGGCCCGGACGACGACCTCGAACGGGTGCTCAACCCGGACGAGCAGCACGCCGCCGAGAAGGCCGCCACGGACCTGCGGGCCCGCGCATGAGCGCCCCGCAGCAGCGCACGGACGCCGGCGCCGCCCAGGGCATCACCTACGCCAGCGCCGGCGTGGACGTCGAGGCCGGTGACCGCGCCGTCGAGCTGATGAAGGACGCCGTCCGCGCGACGCAGGGTCCGCAGGTCCTCGGCGGGGTCGGCGGGTTCGCCGGCCTCTACGACGCCAGCGCACTGACCGCGTACCGCAAGCCCCTGCTCGCCACGTCGACCGACGGCGTGGGCACCAAGGTCGCCATCGCGCAGGCCCTCGACATCCACCACACCATCGGGTTCGACCTGGTCGGCATGGTGGTCGACGACATCGTCGTGGTCGGGGCGAAGCCGCTCTACATGACCGACTACATCGCGTGCGGCCGGGTGGTCCCCGAGCGGATCGCCGACATCGTGCGCGGCATCGCCGCCGCCTGCGAGCAGACCGGCACCGCCCTCGTGGGCGGGGAGACCGCGGAACACCCCGGGCTGCTGGCCCCGAACGAGTACGACGTCGCTGGCGCGGCCACCGGGATCGTCGAGGCGGACCGGGTGCTCGGGCCGGACCGGGTGCGGTCCGGCGACGTCGTCATCGGCCTCGAGTCCTCGGGGCTGCACTCGAACGGTTACTCGCTCGTGCGCCGCGTCATCAACCACGCGGGCTGGGCGCTCGAGCGGCAGGTCTCAGAGCTGGGGCGCACGCTCGGCGAGGAACTGCTCGAGCCCACGCGCCTGTACACCGCGGACATCCTCGACCTGGCCGAGGCGCTCGACGAGGACCTGCACGCCGTCAGCCACGTGACCGGGGGCGGGCTCGCCGCCAACCTGGCGCGGGTGCTGCCGCAGGGCGTGACGGCGACGGTGGACCGGGCCACCTGGCAGCTGCCGCCGGTGTTCTCCCTGGTCGCGCAGCTGGGCCGGGTGCCGCAGGCGGACATGGAGCGCACGCTCAACCAGGGGGTCGGCATGGTCGCCGTCGTCGCCGAGGACGCGGCCGACGCCGCGGTCACCCGGTTGCGGGCGCGTGGCACGTCCGCCTGGGTGATGGGCCGGGTGGACCAGACCACCGGGCTCGTGACCGCGGGCGACCCCGACGTCGTCCAGGGCGCGAAGGGCGTGGACGGCGGCGCGGTGCGGCTGGTCAACCAGTACGCCTGAGCACGGTCCTCCCCGGCTCTCCGGCACAGCACGCAGCACCCCACCAAGGTGAGGTGCTGCGTCGTGCGGAGATCAGCCGCGGGGGGCTGAGAAGGTCGACCTGGGTGAGGGGCCGGTTCGCGTCGGCTCAGCCGAGGCGACGGCTCCCTCGGTCATCATCGTCATCGTCCGCGTACCGGTCGACGTAGGACTCATCATCCTCGGCCGGCTGCGGATATCGGCTGGCAGGGGCATGACCGGTGGAACCGGCCAGTTCGCGCTGCAGCGCCGAGTAGTCGGTCGAGGGACTGTAGTACTTGATGTCCCGCGCCTGCTTGGTGGCTTTCGCCTTCTGACGGCCGCGCCCCATGGCGTGACCCCCTCTGCTCTGTCCGGACCCCCGTGGGCAGGGCACACGAGTGTGCGGGCCCAGGGATGATGTGGTCAATGTTTCGTAGATCTAGGGTACATGCTCGTCCGCCGCGCTCAGCACGTCCAGACCCGCCCATGGCCGCCGGTCCGCCGGCCGGAGGGCAGGCGTCGTGGTGACCGTCACGGCCGGATGCGGTCCCGGGCGACGGGTGACCCCCGCCGGAGGATCGGTTAGGGTGCCAGCACGAGCCGGAACCGCAGGTCGCGGGCGGCTCAGTGACCCCGGGGACGCGTCCTGGTGGATGCGCCTCGACCCGCTGGAGAAGGGACGATCAGCCGTGAGCGAACCCACTGGTCAGGACCGCCCGATCGCGGACGAGGAGGGCCTCGCCGACCCGTCGGGGATCGCTGCCGACGCCGCAGGATCGGTGCCGGAGATCACCGATCCGGACGCCGTGGCGCTGCCCGAGCCGGAGCTCGGGGACCCGGTGCTCTCGGCGGAGGTGGAGGACGAGGACGTGCGTTCAGCCCTGGCCGAGGCGAGCGCCGTGGAGGGCGAGGCGCAGCGGGCCAGCGACGAGGTCGGTGGCGCGCCGGGCTCCGGCCGGGACATCGACGCCGACCCGACGTCGGGGCCGCAGTAGGGAGTCGCGTTCGGGGGTGACCCGCCGCCCGCGCGCCGACGAGTTCTGTCGGTGGCGGCTGGTTGAGTGAGGTCATGGAAGCACCCACGGCGCCGACGACTCGACCCCTCGATGGTGCGGTCACGCCGGTGCTGCCGGGTCTGGTCGACACGGTGATGGCCGTCGCCGCGGCGGCGTCCTCCGCGCCCTGCGCGGCTTCGACCGGGCACGGCGCTGACCCGACGTCGTGGGTGGCTCGGCTCACCGGGGCCCGCGACGCGGAAGTCGGGTTGGAGCAGACCATCGGAGCCCTCGAGGACGTCCGCCGGCTCGAGTCGTGGGCCACCGCGACCAAGCACCGGCTCGTCCTGACCGCCATGGATGCCGCTCGCGCGGAGCACGAATGGTGGATCGACGGCCATCCGCACGCGTTCGACGACGCCGATGCACCGGGGCTGCCGCGTGCCGAACGGCTCGCGATCGCCGACCGGTCCGGTATCGCCGAGATCGCCGGCGTCCTGCACCTCAGTGAAGCCGCCGTCCACACGCTCCTCCTGCAGGCCGGCCAACTGACCGAGCATCTGCCGTCGACCGCCGCGGCCCTCGAGGCGGGCACCATCACGGCGAAGGCCGCCATCCACATCGCCGACGCGACCACCGAATATGCCGACCTGCTCGCCAGCAGCGGGACAGATCCGAGGACCACTGCCCGGTTCACGCAGGCGATCACGGTCACCGAGACGGTGCTTCTCGACGGAGCTGTCAGCGGTCGCACGCCCTCCTGGCTCCGCGATCGGGCTAGGCGACTGCGCGACCTGCACCACCCCCAGTCCTTCGAGCAGAGGGAGCGGGCCGCGCGCGCCTGCCGATACGTCCGCATCATGCCCGACCGGGACGGCATGGCTCATCTCACCGCGCTCCTGCCTGCCGCCACCGCCTGGTGCATCGACCAACGGCTCACGGCGCTGGCTCGCCAGCACCGCGAGCTGGACCAGGACGGTACCGGCGGCCGCACCAACGACGACGGCGTCTGCGTCGGTGACAACAGGACTGAGGGGACACCAGCCGGTGGAGCGGAACCGGTCGGGGAAGAGCCTGCTCGGCCGACCGTGGCACAGCTGCGGGCCGACGTGCTCGCCGGCCTGCTCGCCGGGTGCGGCGCCACGTCGCCCCCCGTCGGATCCCGGGATGGGGCGCCGCACGAGGATGCGGGTACGGCGCCGCGGGTGCTGCTGACCGTTGGCGCGGAGACCCTGCTCGGCGGCAACCGACCCGGCGTCCTCGGTGCCTTCGGTCCCATTCCCGCGGCAGCCGCGCGTGAGCTCGCGGCTCGAGCGACGTCGTTCATGCTGGGAGTCACCGCTGCTCTCGATGCCTCCCAGGGGTGGAACGGTTCTATCGACGCGCGCGTGCTGCCGGTCGTCGCCACGGACAGCGGCCAGTACCGGATCCCGGCCGCCCTCCGCCGGGCACTGGCCGTCCGGGACGGCACGTGCCGGTTCCCCGGCTGCCGCCGGAACGCCGCCGGCTGCGATCTCGACCATGTCGTCGCCTGGGTCGACGGCGGAGCCACCACCGCGGAGAATCTGGCGCACCTGTGCCGCCGGCATCACGTCCTCAAGCACCACTCGGGCTGGACGGTCACGATGGCCGCCCCGCACACCGGCCCGCCGGGGGAGAGTGCGACGACCGTTCATGGCTACGGCCAGGTCACCGCACGATCGGCGCCCGAAGCCGCATCCACTCACCGCGGCGAGCAGTACGCGAGTGGGCACCTCGTCTGGACGTCGCCGGCCGGACGCCGTTACGCGACCGAGCCCGACGGTGTCGAGATCGACGGCCCCGCCCCGTTCTGAGCGGCGAACGCCGGTATCCAGGTGACGGCCGACGCAAGACCACCTGCCGTGTACGCCAGCCCCTGTTCGTCGCCACACGCCATCGACAGCCGGCCGACGCAACGTCGACCCACGTCGGATGCAACCCTGTCCCCGCGGGGCGTACGCTCGATCGGAATGCACAGCACACTGATGAAGGCAGGGAACTGACATGGAGTACACCCGTCTCGGCAGCACCGGTCTCGAGGTCTCCCGGATCGCGCTCGGCTGCATGAGCTTCGGCGAGCCGGATCGCGGCAACCACTCGTGGAGTCTGCCCGAGGACGAGAGCCGCACCCTGATCAAGCAGGCCGTCGATGCCGGGATCACCTTCTTCGACACCGCCAACGTCTACTCGGCGGGCAGCAGCGAGGAGATCGTCGGTCGCGCTCTGGCCGACTTCACCGACCGCGACACCGTCGTCCTCGCCACCAAGGTCCACGGCCGCATGCACGAAGGGCCCAACGGCGCGGGCCTGTCCCGCAAGGCGATCATGGCCCAGCTCGACGCGAGCCTCCGCCGCCTCGGCACCGACTGGGTCGACCTCTATCAGATCCACCGCTGGGACCCTCACACGCCCATCGAGGAGACCATGGAGGCTCTCCACGACGTCGTGAAGTCCGGCAAGGCCCGCTACCTCGGCGCCTCCTCCATGTGGGCGTGGCAGTTCGCCAAGGCCCAGGAGGTAGCCCGCGCCAACGGCTGGACCCCCTTCGTCTCGATGCAGGACCACTACAACCTGCTCAACCGCGAGGAAGAGCGCGAGATGTACCCGCTCTGCGAGGACCAGGGCGTCGGCGTCATCCCCTGGAGCCCCCTCGCCCGCGGCCGTCTCGCCCGCCCCTGGGACACCGACACCGAGCGCTCCGCCACGGACGAGTTCGGCAAGCGGCTCTACCCCGAGTCGGACCGCCCGATCGTCGACGCCGTCAGTGCCGTCGCCGAGCGCCAGGGCGTCTCCCGCGCCCAGGTCGCCCTCGCCTGGGTGCTCCGCAACCCCGTGGTGACCGCCCCGATCGTCGGGGCGACCAAGGCGAAGCACCTGGAGGACGCCGTCGCTTCTCTGGACGTCACGCTGACCGACGACGACGTCGCCGAGCTCCAGGCCTCCTACACCCCGCACGAGCCCGCCGGCTTCTGAGGCGGCCACGGCGCCACGGTCGCGCCACGACGGAGCCCCCCGACCCGATCGGGTCGAGGGGCTCCGTCGTGAGCGGGGGCACGCAGCGAACAGGGCAGGCAGCGCCGGTCAGCAGCCGTCCGGTCCGCAGGCCTGGCCGTTCAGCCCACCGGTCTCGTCGGTGCCGCCGTCGGGACTGACCATGACCAGCGGGTTCGCCTCGGACCACGCGGTGCGCAGCGCCTGCTCGAACAGTTCGGCGGGCTGGGCCCCGGAGATCCCGTACGTGTCGTCGAGGACGAAGAACGGCACCCCGGTGATGCCGAGGCTCTGGGCGCGCCGGATGTCCGCGTTCACGGCGTCGGCGTAGCGCCCGGAGTCCAGCGCGGCCGTTATATCGTCCGCGGCGAGGCCTGCCTCCGTGCCGATCCGCACGAGCACCTCCCGTGAGCCGATGTCCTCACCGTGCTCGAAGTGCGCCGAGAGCAGCGCCTCCTTGACCGCCCCGGCCACCCCGTGATCGGCGGCCAGGTGGAGCAGTTCGTGGCCCGGCAGGCTGTTGGCGACGACGACGGAGTCGAAGTCGTAGGCGAGCCCCTCCCCCGCGGCCACCTCGGTGACCTGCGCGAACATCTGGGCGACCCGGTCGGCGGGCATGCCCTTCCGCTCGCTGAGGTACTCGATCTCGCTGCCGTCGTAGTGGGCGGGCAGCGAGGGGTCGAGCTGGAAACTGTGCCAGGTGACCGTCACGTCGTCCCGGTGCTCGAAGCGGGCGAGCGCGGATTCGAAGCGGCGCTTGCCGATGTAGCACCAGGGGCAGGCGATGTCGGACCAGATGTCGATGTTCACGAACGCACCAACGCGGTCGCGCTCGCGCTCATTCCGGCTGCGCTCACTGCAGCTCTCGCCAGCGTGCGACCATCGCCTCGACGTCGACGACGGGTGCGATGATCCGGGACTCGCGACTGAACCGGGACTCCACCCGGTCCTGCCGCACCCGGTGGTTGTAGTCCGTCAGGTACTCCCGCACGTCGTCCTCCCGCGTGAACCGGCCCAGCGACCCCGGGAACCCGTCGGCCTCCCGCCGCAGCTGGACGACGATGGGGGCGAGGGCGGCGGTGTCGATGTGCTCGCGCTTCATCCAGCGCTTGATCCACCACTGCGGGTCGTCCGCGTCGGAGAAGTCGAGGGGCTGGCCGGCCAACGGCAGGTCGTCGAACTCCCCGCGCTCCATCGCCTCCCGGATCCGACGCTCGGCCAGACTCTCGAACCGGTCCATCAGCCTCCGTCGCCCCGGGCCGCGGCCTCGATGGTCGCGATGTCGAGCTTCGTCATCGGCAGGAACGCCGCGGTGATGCGCTGCGCGGTCGCGGCGTCGGCGGACGCCAGCAGCTCCGTCAGCACGACGGGGGTGACCTGCCACGACAGGCCGTACCTGTCCTTGAGCCAGCCGCACTGGCTCTCCTGCCCGCCGTCAGCCGTCAGCGCCTCCCAGTAGCGGTCCACCTCGGCCTGGTCCTCGCACATGACCTGCAGGGACACGGCCTCGCTGAAGGGGAAGGCGGGGCCGCCGTTCAGGCCGGCGAAACGCCGTCCGCCCAGCTCGAACTCGACGACCATGACGTCGCCGGTGCCCGCGCTGGGGCTGTTGTCGGGGTGGTCGACCTGGGTCAGGATCCGCGAGTCGGGGAACACGGACGTGTAGAACCGGGCGGCTTCCAGGGCCTGCCCGTCGAACCACAGGCAGGTGAGGACATCCTTCATGACAGCCTCCTCGATCGGCGGGACGGCCTCGGACGGCGACCGCCCCCGATGTGAACGTCATTCACATCGGGGGAAGTCTAGGATCAGCGCGCGCCCGAGGACAAGGGATGCGCGACGGCCGGCTGGGAGAACGCCGGGCGGGACGACGGCGTCGTCCGCCGGCTCGCCAGCGCCGCCAGGCTGACGCCGACACCGTCCTCGATCAGCGCCGCCTGCCACGTCCACCCGAATTCTCGCTGGGCCCAGGCGCGCCAGGCCGCTCCGCCCCAGGATCCGGCCAGGGCACCGGCAGCGCCGGCGACGACGGGGGCATCGAGCACGGAACGTTCCCGTCGGGCCAGGATCGTGGCCCCGGTCGCCCCGGACACGAGACGGCCCACGAGCGGGCCCGGGTCCAGTCGGCTCGGGGTGGCCGGCAGCTTGTCGACGACCAGCTCACCGGCGACGGCCAGTGCCGCGACCGCGCGTCCGACGCTGCGGCCGCCCGACGCCGCACCCGAGGCGCCCGCCGGACGGCCGGCGAGCACCGGCGCGGCGACGCCGAGCGAGCTGCGGATCCCGGCCGCGATCCCGAGCATGCTCGACCGGGCGATCAGTGACGCCGACGCGCGGGCCGCACGGCGACGGGAGCGCCGCTCGGCGCGCCGGAGGGTGGCGTCGGCAGGCCCGCCCGGTTCGGTGGCTGCGAGCGCGGCGCGCGTGGTGATCCCGTAGGCGAGGTGCCCGGCGACGTCGGTCGCCCAGTCCGCGGAGGACCAGGTGCGTGGGTCGCTGATGCCGAGCGCGGCCATCGGCACGTCGCTCGCCGCCATGGCCGCAGCACCGGTCAGGGCGGCGCCGGTCGGTCCCGAGAACCGCAGGCCCGCCGACCGGGCGGCGCTGGCGAGCACGCCGATCCCGAGCCCTACGGCGATGCCGCCGACGGCGCCGAGGGCGCTGCGGCGGTTGTCCCGCTCCGCTCCCCGCCCGGGGACGGCGACGCCGAGGCGGTCGAGGGCGGCCTCCACCGTCCGTCCGGGCGCCTCACTGGCGGGCCGGCCGCGCAGCACCATGTCGGCGTACGTGACGGCGTTCAGGGCGGCGGTGCCGGCGGCCCCGGCGAGGAGGCCGCGGGTCAGCGTGTTCGTCATGACGGTCCTTCCGTTGAACTACGAAGCATGCTGACCATCCTTGCACTGGATCGGTCGGAGGTGAACCGGAAGGAGGACCCGACGTCCGACTCAGGCCGCCGTGACCGTCAGCCCGTCGGCGTCAACGCCGTCCTCGCCGGTCGCCCGGTCGACCCGCACGGTGTCGCCGTCGGTGATCTCGCCGGCCAGAATGCCGCGGGCCAGCCGGTCCCCGATCTCGCGCTGCACCAGGCGGCGCAGCGGCCGGGCCCCGAAGGCCGGGTCGAACCCGGTCAGGGCCAGCCACTCCCGCGCGGCGTCGGTGACGTCGAGGGTCAGCCGCCGGTCGGTCAGCCGCGAGGCGAGATCGCGGACCTGCAGGTCGACGATCCGGGACAGCTCGTCGATCGACAGCGCGTCGAACATGACGATCTCGTCCAGGCGGTTGAGGAACTCCGGCTTGAACGAGGCGTTGACGACGCCCATCACGAGCTCACGCTTCTTCGCGTCGTCGATCGACGGGTCCACGAGGAACTGGGAGCCCAGGTTCGACGTGAGCACGAGGATGACGTTGCGGAAGTCGACCGTGCGGCCCTGCCCGTCGGTGAGCCGGCCGTCGTCGAGCACCTGCAGGAGGATGTCGAAGACCTCGGGGTGGGCCTTCTCCACCTCGTCGAGCAGGACGACGGAGTAGGGCCGGCGCCGCACGGCCTCGGTGAGCTGACCGCCCTCGTCGTACCCGACGTAGCCCGGAGGGGCGCCGACCAGCCGGCTGACCGTGTGCTTCTCCGAGTACTCGCTCATGTCGATGCGCACCATGGCGCGCTCGTCGTCGAACAGGAAGTCCGCGAGCGACTTGGCGAGCTCCGTCTTGCCGACGCCCGTGGGGCCGAGGAACAGGAACGAGCCGGTGGGCCGGTTCGGGTCGCTGATCCCCGCGCGGGCACGGCGGACGGCGTCGGAGACGGCCGCGACCGCAGGCCGCTGCCCGATGAGGCGCTCCCCGAGGAAGTTCTCCATGTGCAGCAGCTTCTGCGACTCGCCCTGCAGCATCCGGCCGGCCGGGATCCCGGTCCAGGCCGAGACCACCTCGGCGATGTCGTCCGCGGTGACCTCCTCGTTCACGAGCAGGGAGCTGGCGCCGAGGTCGGCATGCTGGGCCTGGTCGTCGGCGGCCTGCATCTCCCGCTCCAGGGTGGGGATCTCCCCGTAGAGGATGCGGGAGGCCTCGGCGAGGTCGCCCTCGCGCTGGGCCTTCTCCGCGGTCGAGCGCAGCTCGTCGATCTTCGCGCGCAGGTCGCCGGACCGGTTCAGGGACGCCTTCTCGGCCTCCCACCGGGCGTTGAGCCCGTCGAGCTGCTCCTGCTTGTCGGCCTTCTCCTCGCGCAGCGCGGCGAGGCGCTCCACCGAGGAGGCGTCCGTCTCGTCCTGCAGGGCGAGCTCCTCCATGGTCAACCGGTCCACGGCACGGCGGAGCGTGTCGATCTCCTCCGGCGCGGAGTCGATCTCCATCCGCAGCCGGGACGCGGCCTCGTCGACGAGGTCGATGGCCTTGTCCGGCAGCTGACGACCCGTGATGTACCGGTGGGAGAGAGAGGCCGCGGCCACGAGGGCGGCGTCGGCGATGGCCACCTTGTGGTGCGCCTCGTAGCGCTCCTTCAGCCCGCGGAGGATCGCAATGGTGTCGTCGACGCTCGGCTCCCCCACGTACACCTGCTGGAACCGACGCTCCAGCGCCGGGTCCTTCTCGATGTTCTCGCGGTACTCGTCCAGCGTGGTCGCGCCGATCAGGCGCAGCTCCCCGCGGGCCAGCATGGGCTTGAGCATGTTGCCGGCGTCCATGGCGCCCTCGGACGCGCCCGCACCGACCACGGTGTGCAGCTCGTCGATGAACGTGACGACCTGCCCCTCGGCCCCCTTGATCTCCTCGAGCACGGCCTTGAGCCGCTCCTCGAACTCGCCGCGGTACTTGGCGCCGGCGATCATCGCCCCGAGGTCGAGGCTGATGAGGGTCTTGCCGCGCAGGGACTCCGGCACGTCCCCCGCGACGATGCGCTGGGCCAGGCCCTCGACGACGGCGGTCTTGCCGACGCCGGGCTCGCCGATGAGCACCGGGTTGTTCTTCGTGCGGCGCGAGAGCACCTGCACGACGCGGCGGATCTCGGCGTCACGGCCGATCACCGGGTCGAGCTTGCCCGAGCGGGCGACGGCGGTCAGGTCGGTGCCGTACTTCTCGAGCGACTGGAACGTCGCCTCGGGGTCCGGGCTGTCGACCTTCCGGCCGCCGCGCACGGACGGGATCGCGGCCCGCAGGGCGTCGGGGGTCGCCCCCGCGTCGCGCAGCACGGTACCGGCCGCGCCCTGGTCGGCGGCGACGCCGAGCAGCAGGTGCTCGGTCGAGACGTACTCGTCCCCGAGCTTCTCGGCCTCCGCCTGCGCGGCCTGCACGACGGCGAGACCGGCGCGGGAGAGCTGCGCCTGCTGGACGGACGACCCGGACGAGGCCGGCAGCGCCTGCAGGGTGGACGCGACCTTCGGCGCGAGCACGGCCGGGTCCACCCCGGCGCTGCGCAGGACGGCGACCGCGACGCCGTCGGTCTGCTCGAGCAGGGCCGAGAGCAGGTGCGCGGGTTCGACCTGGGGGTTGCCGGCGGTGGTGGCGGCCGTGACGGCGGCGGCCAGCGCCTCCTGGCTGCGGGTGGTGAATCGGGGGCTCACCGGGGGTCCTCTCGACGATGGGGGTGAGGTCTCAGACTTGAGTCTACCCAACTCAACCCGCGAAAGGAACGCGTGATTCCCTCATCCTCCGTCGCCGCGGGACGGCCCGGCAAGACCCGTCAGCGCAGCGGCCCGACCACCGATTCGACGGTCCGCAGCAGCCGGCCCGAGGCGACGTACTCCTCGAGGTCGGCGATCTCCGGGGCCAGGAAGCGGTCGGCCCCCGGCGCGCCGATCCGGGCGGTGACGTCGGCCAGGACCGCCGCACCGGCGGGGCCGGGCTGCAGCGGGGCGCGCAGCGCGATCGCCCGGGTGGCGGCGAGCAGCTCGATGGCGAGGACGCGCCGCAGGTTGGCCACCCCCTGGCGCAGCTTGCGGGCGGCGTGCCAGCCCATCGACACGTGGTCCTCCTGCATCGCCGAGCTGGGGATGGAGTCGACGGACGCCGGCACCGCGAGTCGCTTCAGGTCCGAGACCAGGCCCGCCTGGGTGTACTGGGCGATCATCAGGCCCGAGTCCGTGCCGGGGTCCTCGGCGAGGAAGGGCGGCAGGCCGTGGGAGCGGGCCGGGTCGAGCATCCGGTCGGTGCGGCGCTCGGCCATCGAGGCGACGTCGGCGACGGGGATGGCGAGGAAGTCCAGGACGTAGGCCACGGGGGCGCCGTGGAAGTTGCCGTTGGACGAGATGGTGCCGTCGTCGAGCACCACCGGGTTGTCGATCGCCGCGGCGAGCTCGCGCTCGACTACCTGGGTGGCGTATGCCGCGGTGTCCCGCGCCGCCCCGGCGACCTGCGGGGCGCAGCGCAGCGAGTAGGCGTCCTGGACGCGGTCGTCCCCGTACCGGTGGGAGGCGACGATCGCGGAGTCGGCGAGCACGGCGAGCATCGTGGCGGCCGACCGGACCTGGCCGGGGTGCGGCCGCAGCGGCTCGTGCAGTTCGGGGACGAACACACGGTCGGTGCCGAGCAGCCCCTCGACCGAGAGGGCCGCGGTGATGTCGGCGACGGTGAAGAGGTCCGTCAGGTCCGCGAGGGCGAGGACGAGCTGGCCGAGCATGCCGTCCGTGCCGTTGATCAGCGCGAGACCCTCCTTCTCCTCGAGGGTCACGGGGGCGATGCCGGCCTCGGCGAGCAGCTCGGGGACGGGACGCTCGACGCCGTCGGGCCCGGTGGCCCGGCCCTCCCCCATGAGGACGAGGGCGCAGTGGGCGAGCGGCGCGAGGTCGCCCGAGCAGCCGAGGGAGCCGAACTCGTGCACCACGGGCGTGATGCCGGCGTTGAGCACGTCGATCAGCGTCTGCAGGGTCTCGAGCCGGATGCCGGTGCGCCCGGACGCGAGGGTCTTGGCCCGCAGGAACATCAAGGCACGGACCACCTCGCGCTCGACGGCCGGCCCGGCGCCCGCGGCGTGCGAGCGCACGAGCGACTTCTGCAGCCGGGTGCGCTTCTGCGGCGGGATCGGGGTGTTGGCCAGGGCGCCGAAGCCGGTCGAGATGCCGTAGACCGGCGTCGTGGACGCGGCGAGCGCGTCGATGTGGGCACGCACGGCGCGGACCCGCTCGCGGGCCTCGGGCGCGAGCTCGACCCTGGCGTCGTGCCGGGCGACGGCGACGACGTCGGCCGCGGTGGTGCCCGCGGTTCCGAGGGTGACGGGGGCCACCTGGTCGGTGGGGCGGTCGGTGGTGGTGGCGGTCATGGGATTCTCCTGCGGAAGAGGGGGGGTGAGAGGGGTCGAGGTTCAGGGGCGGCCGGCGGGGGTGACGACCTGGCGGCCGCGCTGCCAGACGGCCCACGTCAGGGGCATGCCGGGCCGGTAGGCCAGGTGCACGGCGGACGGGGCGTCGAGGACCTGCAGGTCGGCGCGGGCGCCCACGGCCAGGCGCCCGGCGGCGGGCCGGTCGGCGGTCCCGACGTCGCGCCGCAGGGCCTTCGCGCCACCGAGCGTGGCGGCCGTGACCGCCTCCTCGACGGTCAGGCCCATCTGCAGCACGGCGGTCGCGACGCAGAACGCCATCGACGTCGTCCAGCTCGTGCCGGGGTTGGCGTTGGAGGCGATCGCGACGGTGGCCCCGGCGTCGAGCAGCCGGCGGGCCGGGGCGAGCGGGGCCCGGGTCGAGAGGTCGCACGCGGGGAGAACGGTGGCCACGGTGTCCGAGGCCGCGAGCGCCGCGACGTCGTCGTCGGTGACGTGGTTGACGTGGTCCACCGAGGCCGCGCCGACCTCGACGGCCAGCGCGACGCCCCCGCCGGGGCCGAGCTGGTTGCCGTGCACGCGCAGCCCGAGGCCGGCCTCGCGGCAGGCGGTGAGCACGCGGCGGGACTGCTCGACGGTGAACGCCCCGCGTTCGCAGAACACGTCCGCCCAGCGCACGTGCGGGGCGACGGCGTCGAGCATGGGCCCGCACACGGTGTCGACGTAGGCGTCCGGGTCGAGTCCGTCGGGCACCAGATGGGCCCCGAGGAAGGTGACGTCCTCGACGTGGGCGGCGGCGATCCGCGCGCTGCGGGCCTCGTCCGGCACGGTGAGGCCGTACCCGGTCTTGGTCTCCAGGCTTGTGGTGCCCCCGGCCAGCGCCTCCCGCACCCGGGCGGCGACCAGGGCATCGAGCCGGGCGTCGTCGGCGGCACGGGTGGCATCGGTGGTCACGGCGATACCCCCGGCCTCGTACGCCTGCCCGGCCATCCGGGCGGCGAACTCGGCGGCCCGGTCCCCGTCGAACACAAGGTGGGTGTGCGAGTCGACCCAGCCCGGGAGCACGGCCCGGCCGCCGACGTCGACGGCCGTATCGGCCGCCGGCGCGCCGGACGCGGGCCCGACCCACGCGATCCGATCGCCCTCGATCACGAGCGCGGCGTCGCGGAACGTGCCGAACTCGTCGTCGACCGTCGTCAGCTCCGCGATGCCGGTGACGAGCGTCGAGGCGGGACCGGACATGCTCACCGCTGGTCCCGCATGGGTGGGCCCACGTGAGCAGGGGCCCCCGACCGAGCTTGCGAGGTTGGGGAGCTCATGGGGATCCGGACGCCGCGCTCGTCGGCGACCTCGAGCGCCCGCTCGTAGCCGGCGTCGGCGTGCCGGATGATGCCCATGCCCGGGTCGTTGGTCAGCAGCCGCTCGAGCTTCTGAGCGGCCAGCGGGGTGCCGTCCGCGACGCCCACCTGCCCGGCGTGCTGGGAGCGGCCGATGCCGACGCCGCCGCCGTGGTGGATCGAGACCCAGGTGGCCCCGGAGGAGGCGGCGGTCAGGGCGTTGAGCAGCGGCCAGTCGGCGATCGCGTCGGACCCGTCGGCCATCGCCTCCGTCTCCCGGTACGGCGAGGCGACGGAGCCGGAGTCCAGGTGGTCCCGCCCGATGACGATCGGGGCGGAGAGGGTGCCGTCGGCCACGAGCTCGTTGAACCGCAGCGCGGCACGGTGCCGCTCGCCGTAGCCGAGCCAGCAGATCCGGGCGGGCAGGCCCTCGAACTCGACCCGGTCCGCAGCGGCGTCGAGCCACCGGTGCAGGTGCTCGTTCTCCGGGAACAGCTCCTTGATCGCGGCGTCGGTGATCTCGATGTCCTTCGGGTCGCCCGAGAGCGCCACCCAGCGGAAGGGCCCCAGGCCCTCGCAGAACAGGGGCCGGATGTAGGCGGGCACGAATCCGGGGAAGTCGAAGGCGCGGGCGTAGCCGGCCTGCCGGGCCTCGTCGCGGATCGAGTTGCCGTAGTCGAACACCTCGGCGCCCGCGTCGCGGAACTCGACCATGGCCTGCACCTGGGTCGCCATGGACTCGCGGGCCTTCTTGGTGAACCCGTCGGGGTCCGCGGCGGCCTCGGCCTCCCACTGCTCGACGGTGTACTCGGTCGGCAGGTAGGACAGCGGGTCGTGCGCGGAGGTCTGGTCGGTGACGACGTCGACCGTCAGGTCCCCGGCCTGGTGCCGGCGCAGCAGTTCGGGGAAGACGGTCGCGGCGTTGCCCACGTACCCGACGGACAGGGCGCGGCGCTCGGCCTTCGCGGCGACGACCTTGGCGAGCGCGGTCTCGAGATCGGTCTCCACCTCGTCGAGGTAGCGCTTGGCCTGCCTCCGGCGCAGCCGGGTCTCGTCGACGTCGACGACCAGGCAGGCGCCCCCGTTGAGGGTCACGGCGAGCGGCTGCGCGCCGCCCATGCCGCCGCAGCCGCCGGTCAGGGTCAGCGTCCCGGCGAGCGTCGGCTCGGTCAGCCGGCCGTCCTCGTGCATGACCTTCGCGACGGCGTGGAACGTCTCGAAAGTGCCCTGCAGGATGCCCTGGGTCGCGATGTAGATCCACGAGCCGGCGGTCATCTGGCCGTACATGGTCAGACCCTCGGCCTCGAGCCGGCGGAACTCGGGCCAGGTGGCCCAGTCCCCGACGAGGTTGGAGTTGGCGATCAGCACGCGCGGCGCCCACACGTTCGTGCGGAACACGCCGACCGGCTTGCCGGACTGCACGAGCAGCGTCTCGTCGTCGGCCAGGTCCTTCAGGGTGTCGACGATGGCGTCGTACGCGGCCCAGCTGCGCGCGGCGCGACCGGTGCCGCCGTAGACGACGAGGTCGTCGGGGCGCTCGGCGACCTCGGGGTCGAGGTTGTTCATCAGCATCCGCAGCGGCGCCTCGGTCTGCCAGCTCCGGGCACTGAGCTCGGTGCCACGAGGGGCGCGGACGGGACGGGCTCCGGGCAGGGCCATGGTCATCTCTCCTGGTACTCGACGGCGGTGCGATGCCGCGCGGGGTCGGGACGTCGACCGGGCCGACCGGGCCCGGGACTGCCTCCATGGCACCACGCCGGCAACACCGTGAACCGTCGCCGCCGCGCCTTCTGTCCGGGATCCCGGACACGCTCGGCAGTCCTGCTCGGGCCCAGACGGGCCCCGTTCAGGTGGTCCGCGGACTCCCGTGCAGCCGGGTCGAGAGCGCATCGGCGGTCCGGCGCAGTTCGTCGACCAGCGCCCGGCGTCGCTCCTCGTCCACGCGGTGGGAGAGGAAGGTCAGGGCGACGCCGGCCACCGGCAGGCCCCGGTGGTCGTGAGCGGCGACGGCGACCGAGGCGAACTCGGGCGTGACGTCCCCTTCCTCGACGGCCCACCCGCGCGCGCGGGTCCGGTCGAGCTCGGCGCGGAGCCGGCTGGGCGTCGTGATCGTCGTGTGCTCCCACCGGGTCGAGAAGGCGTCGCGATTGGGGTAGAGCGCCCTCACCTGGGCCGGCGGCAGATCGGCGAGCATCGAGCGGCCGCTCGCGGTCAGATGCGCGGGGATCCGCACCCCCACGTCGGTCACGAGCGACGGGCGGCCCGCCGCTCGCTCCTCCACGACGTAGACGACGTCGCGCGCGTGCAGCAGGGCGAGGTGGGCGTTCTCCCCGACGGCGTCGACGAGCGCGCGCAGCAGGGGCGCCCCCAGACGGGCCATCGGGTCGTGCCGCACCCACGCCGAGGACAGCTCGAACGCCGCGATGCCCAGCCCGTAGATCCGCTCCTCCGGCAGGTGCGTCACGAACCCCTCGTCGATCATGACGGCGAGCAGGTGGTAGACGGTCGACCGGGGCAGGTCGAGGGCCACGCCGATCGACGCGGCCGACACCGGCCCGCGCCGGCTGGCGAGGAAGCGCAGCATGCGCAGCGTGTTGGTCGCCGCGGGGACCTTCGAATCCATGGACCGCATCTCCCGCCTCTCGTCCCCTGTCCGGGATCTCAGACGATACCGCCGTGTCCGGTCGCGGTGACACCGGTCCCGGCAACGGAGAATCGCAGCATGAGCCCCGACGCCCCTGACTCCCCCTGGCACGGCCGCACCGACGGCGCCGGCCCCGAGCACCGGCGCTGGCACGAGGTGGTCCGGCGCCCTGCGCCCGACGGGACGATGCCGGCGGCCGAGCGGGGCGTCGCCCTCGTGGGCTTCGCCAGTGACGAGGGCGTGCGGCGCAACCAGGGGCGGACCGGGGCGGCCGCGGGGCCGGACGCGCTGCGCCGCGCGCTGGCACCGCTCGCCCTGCACACCGACGTCCCGATCGTCGACGCCGGCACGGTGACGGTCGACGGCACGGATCTGGAGGGCGGCCAGGACCGCCTCGCCGACCGGGTGGCGGTGGCCCTGGACGCGCACGACCTCGTCGTCGTGCTCGGCGGCGGCCACGAGACGGCGTGGGGCAGCTACCTGGGCCGCGCGCGCAGCACCCGCCTCGGCGGGACGGGACAGCCTGATTCTCGCGTCGGTGTGCTCAACCTCGACGCCCACTTCGACCTGCGCACCGCCGACGCCCCGTCTTCGGGCACCCCGTTCCGGCAGATGGCCGACGCGGACCGCGCCGCCGGCCGCGCCTTCCGGTACACCGTCCTCGGCATCAGCGAGCCGTCCAACACCCGCGCCCTGTTCGACACCGCGGCCGACCTCGGTGTGCAGTACCTGACGGACGAGCAGTGCACGACGGCGAATCTGCCGGCGGTGCTGGCGACCGTCGACGCGCTCCTGGCCGACGTCGACGTCGTGCACCTGAGCATCGACCTGGACGTGCTCCCCGCCGCGGTGGCCCCCGGCGTCAGCGCCCCGGCCGGCTACGGCGTGGCCCTCGAGGTGATCCATACCGTCTGCCGGCACGTGGCCGCGAGCGGCAGGCTCGCGCTCGTCGACGTCGTCGAGCTGCTGCCCGCGCTCGATATCGACCAGCGCACCGCCCGCACCGCCGCCCGGCTGATCACGACCCTGGTGCACGAGGCCGCGGCCGCGTCCTGAGGGCGTGGTGTGCGCCACTCGGGTCGCGTGGGTGTCGTCAACGTGCGGTTGACTGGTGGCATGAACCCTGCCGTCACCGTGTCGATCACGCGCGTCGTCGACCCCTCCCGGCTGCGCCAGGTGGAGGTGTGGGCGCGTGCCGGCCAGGACCTGGCCCGCCACTTCCCCGGCTACCTCGGGTCGGGCTGGATCCAGTCGCAGGAGTCGGCCGACCGGTGGCACATGCTCTACCGGTTCAGCAGCGAGCGCACCCTGCGGGTGTGGGAGGAGTCGCCCGAGCGCCTCTGGTGGATGAACACGGCCGAGGGCATGGTCCAGCACGACCGGGAGCAGCGCCGCACCGGCATCGAGGGCTGGTTCGAGGAGCCTGCGGACGGAATCGTCGCCGAGCCGCTCCGCACGCCGCCGCGCTGGAAGCAGATGATCAGCATCTTCGTCGTGTTCTTCCCCGTCAGCCTGGCCCTGCAGTGGTTGATGAGCCCGGTGATCGGGGGCTGGGTGCTGCCGTTGCGGGTGCTGGCGTCCACGGTGGTCGCCGTGCCGTTGATGACGTACTTCTTCCTGCCCTGGAGCACGCGCGTGCTGTCCCCGTGGCTGCATGCGCCCCGCCGCGCGAGGACGTCCTCTCGGCCGAGCACGGTGGAGGGCCCGGAATCATCAGCACTATGATGGTTTCGCAGAACGGCACGACGGTGCCGATCGTGAGTCGATGGTGAGGAGAGCAGTCCGAGCATGGCAACGAACGATGCGAAATTCACGGTTCCCGGCCTGAGCGTGGAGGACGGGCACAAGGTCGGGGAGCTGCTGCAGATCCGCCTGCACGCCCTGAACGACCTGCAGTTGACCCTCAAGCACGCCCACTGGAACGTCATCGGGCGCGACTTCATCGGGGTCCACGAGATGCTCGACCCGCAGATCGAACTGGTCCGCGGCTTCGTCGACGACCTTGCCGAGCGGATGGCCGCCCTGGGCGTGCCGCCGAACGGCCTGCCCGGTGACCTGGTGGCCCGGCGCACGTGGGAGGACTACTCCATCGGCCGTGCCAACACCTCCGAGCACCTCGCGGCGCTCGACCTCGTCTACAACGGCGTGATCGAGGACCACCGCGCGGACATCCAGGTCCTCGACGACCTGGACCTGGTCACCCAGGACATGCTGATCGGCCAGGTGGCCGAGCTCGAGAAGTTCCAGTGGTTCATCCGGGCCCACCTGGAGAACACCGGCGGCGGCCTGCGCCACGAGGGCGCGACGACCGAGAAGGACGCCGCGGCGAAGGCCTGATGCGCCCGACCCCCGCGAGGGCGGCGGCACCCGACGACGGGTGCCGCCGCCCTTCGTCGTCCGACGGGCCAGGAGGGGTCAGGCGCCGGTGGCCGGCTCGATGCCGATCAGCCAGCGCAGCCCGTACCGGTCGCGCACCTGGCCGTCGACGGCGCCCCAGGCCCGCTCCTGCAGGTCGTCGAGCACCTGACCGCCCTCGGCGAGGGCCGCGAACCACGCGCGCAGCCGCGCGTCGTCCGTGCCGAGGATGGAGAGCATCATGCCGTCCATCCGCAGGCTCGCCTCTCCGGAGCCGGCATCCGCGCCGAAGACGGTCACGGGTCCGCGCAGCTCCCCGTGGGCGATGGCGTCGGCCGGCCCGTCGTCGCGTCCGAACTCCTCGTAGGTGTGCAGGACGAGGTCGCCGCCGAACGCCCGGTGGTAGAAGCCGAGGGCCTCCCGCGCCGTCGCCGGGAACAGGACGTAGACGCGGGGCCAGCCCTCCGCGACCTCGGCGGTCATCGGGTCGCCTGCCCGCCGGGCTCGCCGGCACCGTCGTACTCGTCGTGGCGGCGGTTCCGCATGAACGACTCGGTCTGCGGCCAGCCCGGAGGCGAGTCCTCCCAGTCCTTCTGCCGCCCCCACACGGTGCGGTCGAGGTAGCCGGCGAGCGCGCTGAGCGGTTCGACGCCCCGCCCCTCGGTGGCGAAGGTGAGGTAGACGTCCTGCCCGTCGCGCACGTAGAAGCTGACGCCGGGGTACTCGCCGTCGTCCCGGGTCCAGCCCCAGTCCCGGTTGTAACCGCTGTTCCCGGACGAGACCCACGGCACCGTCCAGCCCATCCGCCGGCTGTATGCGGTCAGCTTCTCCACCGGCGCCGCCGAGATCCGCGCCCACGCGATGTCGTACGGCCCGAAGTGGGCCAGGTGGGGGACGTTGTCGGCGAGGTTGGAGCAGGACGGGCAGCCCGCGTCCCACGCCGGGTCGAACATGAAGTTCTGCACGATCAGCTGGCGCCGGCCGGCGAAGAGCTCCAGCAGCGTCACGGGCCCGTCCGGTCCGTCGAACGTGTAGGCGGGCATCGGTGTCATCGGCAGGCGGCGGCGGGCGGCGCTGACCTCGTCACCGAGACGCGTCCACGCCTTCTCCCGCTCCAGGTGGTCCTGGCGGCGCTGCTCCCAGGTGTCACGGTCGACGATCTCGGGCAGCGCAGGGGCGGTGGTCGTCATGGGTCCTCCCGACACGATGTGAACAACGTCCACATCGAGCCTAGGTCGCGGTCGGCGGGCCGACAAGAGCTGCTGCGCCCGTACAGACGCCCGTCAGTGCAGTGCCGTCAGTGCAGCGTCGTCAGCGTTCCCCAGCCGTGACCGATGATCGGCCCGGAGGTGACCTGGCCGCCCGCCAGCGCGTAGTAGCGCAGCGACCCGTCGTCGAACCGGACCAGCAGGCCCGTGCTGCCCGGGAACGCGAATCCGTTCACCACGGTCATGCTCAGGGCGTGCTGCCACCCGGTGCCGATCACGGTGGACCCGGGTACGAACCGGCCGGCGCCGTCGCTGCGGTAGAGCCGCAGCGTGCCGTCGGCCCCGCGGGTGACGAGGTCGCTGTGCCCGTTGCCGTCGGCGTCGACCATCACGGTCTCGACGGCGGGCCACGAGGCGACGACGACCACGCCCGAGGTCAGCCCGGTCCCGGCGGCGTTGGCGTAGTACACGAGCTGGCCGGCCGGGCTCTTCGCCAGCATCCCCGGGAAGCGGGCGCCGTCGAGCCAGGTGCCCGGGATCAGCTGGTACCCGTCCCACCCGCGCCCGATGGTCGTGGCCGGCGCGAAGCCGCCGCCGTTGTACCCGGGATAGAGCCGCAGATCCCCGCCGGCGAAGGAGGCGACGACGTCGAACGTGCCGTCGCCGTTCCAGTCGACCGTCGCACCCGCGTGCAGCGTGCTCCAGCCGGACCCGATCCGGCGGGCGGGCAGGACGGCGCCGTGGCCGGTGGCGCCGTAGTCGAGCAGGTCACCGGTCGAGGAGCGGGCGATCAGGTCCCCCGCGCTCGGAATGGTGGGGCTGCCACTGGTCGCCTTGGTGCGCGTGACGATCAGGGCGGCCTGGTTGACCTTCGCGGCGAACGCAGCGTCGACCTTCGCCCGCGCGAGCACCGCGTCGTACATCTGGGCGGTCATGGTGGAGCTCCCGCACAGCACCATGGTGCCGCCCGCGTTGATGAAGTTCTGGGCGCGCTGGGCGGGCGTCCAGGCGGCGACCTGCTTCGCGTTGCACAGGTCGTCCGAGACGATGACGCCGGTGAACCCGAGGTCGGAACGCATCATGCCGGTGACCACGGTGGGCGAGAACGCGGCCGGGTTCGCCGCGTCGATGCGGCTGTAGTAGGCGGTCGAGACCATCATCCAGCGGGCGCCGGCCGCGACGTGGTCCCGGAAGGGCTGCGGGTAGGGGTCGGTGCGGGTGGTCTGCGTGTCCGTGACCCCGGACGTCGTGTCGGTGTTGCCGGTGACCCGGCCGAGGCCCGGGAAGTGCTTGGGCGTGGCGGCGACGCCCGCGTCCGTCATCCCGGCTGCGAAGGCCCGCGACTTCGCCGAGACCAGCGCGGGCGTGTACCCGTACTGCCGCGAGAAGGCGCCGATCGGCGCGTTGTACGGGGCGAAGGCGGCGCTCGGGACGGTGTCCGCCACGGGGGCGAGGTCCACGGAGACCCCCGCGAGGAGCAGCTGCCGGCCCCAGGCCGCGGCCGAGGTGCGCAGCGTCGCGTCGTCCCACGTGCCCTGCGTGAGCGCTCGCGGGATCGTGGAGAAGCCGGGGCCGCTGAGCACCTGGACGGCGCCGCCCTCCTGGTCGGTGGAGACGGCGAGCCGGTACCCGCCCGTCGAGGCGCCGGCCGTGGCCTGCAGGGTGCGCGTGACCGTCGCGGTCGCACCGACGCCGGCGCTGCTGCGCCCGCTGAGCATGACGTTGCCGACATGGCGGTCCCGGATCAGGGCGGTGACCGCGGGGTCGACGGCGCTCGCACCGTTGGAGACCATGAACAGCTGCCCGACCCGCTGCTCGAGGGACAACCGGCCGATCAGGTTGCCCGAGGTGGGGATGACGCTCGCCGTCGCCGGCGTCGCCGTGGCGAGCACGAGCACCATGGCCAGCACGCCGGCGGTGCGTCGCACCGTCCGTCTCGATCGCCCCGTCGTCACCGACCGCGCCGTTCTCGTCAACCGCCCCATTGCGATCCACCCCTTTTCGGTCGCCAGCCACAGGCTACGCGCTGCCGCCACCGGCGGACGACGGGCGAGACGGCGATTCGGTAACGGTCCCGCATCCGCCCCGGTCCCGCGGTCACCTAGAGTCGCTCCCATGAACGAGCCGACCGCCACCCCCGCCGTTGCCCGTGAGCGCGCCTTCGCGCAGGTCGACGTCTTCACTGCCGAGCCCTACCGCGGCAACCCGGTGGCCGTCGTGCTGGACGCCGAGGGCCTGGACGAGGCCACCATGCGCCGGTTTGCCGCGTGGACGAACCTCTCGGAGACGACGTTCGTCCTGCCGCCCACGGACCCGGGCGCCGACTACCGGCTGCGGATCTTCACGCCCGCCGAGGAGTTACCGTTCGCGGGCCACCCGACGCTGGGGAGCGCGCAGGCGTGGCTCGCCGCCGGCGGCGGACCGCGCGACCCCGACGGCGACCTGATCCAGGAGTGCGCGGCCGGGCTGATCCGGATCCGCCGCGACGGCGGCCGGCTGGCCTTCGCCGCCCCGCCGACGATCCGGTCCGGCCCGGTCGACCGGCAGACGCTGGACCGGGTCGTCGCGGGCCTGCGGATCACCCCGGACCAGGTCGTGGCCTCCCGCTGGGTCGACAACGGACCCGGCTGGGTGGGCGTCCTGCTGCCCGACGCTGTGACGGTCCGCGAGCTC
Source organism: Tersicoccus mangrovi (assembly GCF_036881825.1). Lineage (NCBI taxonomy): Bacteria > Bacillati > Actinomycetota > Actinomycetes > Micrococcales > Micrococcaceae > Tersicoccus > Tersicoccus mangrovi. The sequence goes on from NZ_JBAJMW010000001.1 coordinate 534,935, forward strand.
GAGCCGGACGGCGCCGTCCTCGGGGACCTGAAGGTGGGCGTCGCCGGGCTCGAACCGGCCGGTGGACCGACGCAGCTCGAGGTGCGCGCGTTCGCGGCCGGAGCCGGCATCGCGGAGGACCCCGTCACCGGCAGCCTCAACGCCTCCCTGGCCCAGTGGCTGATCGCCGACGGGGTGCTCCCCCGGTCCTACGTCGCTGCGCAGGGCACCGTGATCGGCCGGGCCGGCCGGGTGCACGTGACCGCGGACGGCGACGACGTGTGGGTCGGCGGCGACGCGGTCCCGTGCATCCGGGGCGCGGTCCTGATCTGACCCGGGATACCCCGGAGTCCGGCTACAGCTCGGTGCTGCCGCTCGAGCCGCCGTCGTAGGTGCCGCCCGTGACCTTCGCCTTGACGAAGTTGAACAGGGCGCCGACGCCGCCGCCGGGCTGGTCCCAGTACTCGGCCGAGTCGGGGCTGACCTCGATGAGGGTCAGGCCGGGCGTCTCCTTGCCGTCGGGGAAGAAGGCGTCCGTCGTCGAGTCCCACAGCTCGTCGACCTTCGCGCGGCTGTGCTCGAGACGCGCCGAACCGGACAGGGAAACCCAGTGATCGGAGCCGGCGAAGGCGACGTTGACCTGCGGGTGCGACGTCAGCTGCTCGGCCAGGGGGCCGTCGTCGTGGGCGAAGAACCACAGGGTGCCGTCGTCCTCGACCGTCTGCACGGACATCGGCCGAGACTGGATCGATCCGTCGGTCAGCACGGTGCCGACCATGACGGTGCGGTCCTTGCGCATCAGGTCGACGATCTTGGCGGTGTCCTCGGACGGGCTGTTGGTGCTGGGCTGGGTCATGTCGCGCTCCTGACGTTCGTGGTCGGGTCTGACCACGTCAGCCTAGATCCCTCGGTTGTCGAAACACAGATGACATCAGGCGTCGGCGTCCTCGCGGCCCTCCGACACCCAGGACCGGTCGCGGGAGCGGCCCCCGGACACACGGGCCGCCGCGCCGTCGAGTTCGGCGACCTGCTCGGCCGACAGGCTGATGTCCACCGCGGCGGCGTTCTGCCGGTTGCGCTCGGGGTGCCGCGAGCCGGGAATGGGCACGTCGGTCACGCCGGCCTCTTCCCCCTTGGCGTAGAGCCAGGCCAGCGACATCTCGGCCAGGGTGATGCCGGTCTCGTGGGCGCTGGCCTCGATCTCGGCCAGCAGTGCGAGGTTCGCCTTGAGGTTGGCGTCGTCGAAGCGGGGGAAGCCGTGCCGGGCGTCGTCCGGGCCCAGGTCGGCGGCGGAGCGCACGGAGCCGGCGAGGAACCCGCGGCCGAGCGGCGAGAACGGGACGAAGCCGACGCCGAGCTGCGCACAGGCGGGCACGACGGCGCGCTCGACGTCCCGGCTGAACACGGACCACTCGCTCTGCACGGCGGTGATCGGGTGGACCTCGTGCGCCTCCCGCAGTTCCTCGGCGGTCACCTCGCACAGCCCGAGGTGCCGGACGAGGCCGTCCGTCACGAGGGACGCCATCGCGCCGACGGTCTCGCTCAGCGGCACGGAGAGGTCCCGCCGGTGCAGGTAGAACAGGTCGATGGTCTCGGTGCCGAGCCGCTGCAGGCTCTCCTCCGCGCACCGGCGCACGTAATCGGCGTCGCCGCGCGCGTGGCGGGTGCCGTCCGCGCCGTGCACGATGCCGAACTTCGTCGCGACCGTGACCTCGTCCCGACGGTCCGCGAGCAGCCGGCCGACGAGCTCCTCGTTCGTGCCGTCGCCGTAGACGTTGGCCGTGTCGATGAAGGTGATGCCGTCGTCGACGGCGGCGTTCAGCACGGCGAGCGCCTCGTCGGACGCGAGCCCGCCGTACGCGGAGGTCAGGGCCATGCCGCCGAAGCCGAGGGCGCTGACGGTGAGCGGACCGGCCGCCCCGGTGCCGAGGGTGACGTGCTCCATGGTCAGCGTCCCTCGTACCCGAAGGCTCCGACGGGACGGCCGCCGACGGTCGTCAGGGTGCGGGTGGTGGGCACGATCTGCTTGCCGAGGGGCATCAGGGAGACGGGCACCATCTTCAGGTTGGCGATCGCGAGCGGGATGCCGACGATCGTGACCGCCTGGGCGGCCGCGGTCACGACGTGCCCGACGGCGATCCAGATGCCGGCGACGACGAACCAGATGACGTTGCCGAGCGTCGCGACCATGCCCGGGCTGCCGCCGCGATCCACGATCGTCCGGCCGAAGGGCCACAGGGCGTACGCGGCGATGCGGAAGGACGCGATGCCGAAGGGGATGGTGACGATCAGCAGACAGCACACGACGCCGGCGAGGGCGTAGGCGACGGCCAGCCAGAGGCCACCGAGCACGAGCCAGATCAGATTCAGCAGGGTCCTCATGGTCCGATTCTGTCCCGAACTTTTCCCGGCCGCCACCGTCGCCGGCAGGCGACGTCCCCTGCCACAGGCCCGCAACACGGGTAGCATCACAGCATCCGAGCCCCCGCACCGCGCTCACGGGACGCCTGTTCCGGCTCGGCGCCCGGGCCCGCTTCCCGCACTCGCACGCAGGAGGTCACCGTGTCATCATCACCATCGACACCCCCCGGAGGGAGAGCGCCGGGGACGGCGCCGCGGACGGCACGCGCGGCCAATCCGTACTCCGTGCTCCGCCGCAAGCCGATCGGCGAGATCGAGCCGGAGGTCGAGGAGAACTCCCTCAAGCGCACCCTCGGCCTGTGGCAGCTCACCGCGATCGGCGTCGGCGGCATCATCGGCGCCGGCATCTTCTCCCTGGCCGGCGCGGTCGCCAACGGCAAGGCCGGCCCGGCGGTGCTGCTGTCCTTCCTCATCGCCGGCGTCGCGAGCGCGGCGGCGGCGTTCTCCTACGCGGAGTTCGCGGGCATGGTGCCCAAGGCCGGCTCCGCCTACACCTACGGCTACGCCGCACTCGGGGAGATCGTCGGCTGGTTCATCGGCTGGGACCTGCTGCTGGAGTACATCGCCATCGTCGCCGTCGTCGCGATCGGCATCTCGGGCTACTTCGGCTTCCTGCTCGGGCAGGTGGGCATCCACCTGCCCGCCTGGATGCTGGGCGCTCCCGGCACGGGCGACGGGCACGTCGTCGACCTGTTCGCGATGATCCTCTGCCTGCTCACCGCGTTCATCCTCACGCGCGGCATCGGCAGCGCGGCCCGGGCGGAGATGTTCTTCGTCGGCCTGAAGGTGGCGCTCGTGCTGCTGATCGTCGTGCTCGGCGTGTTCCACATCAACACGGCCAACTACTCGCCGTACTTCCCCTTCGGGTTCTCGGGGGTGATGGCGGGCGCGGCGACGGTGTTCTTCGCGGTCTTCGGGTACGACGCGATGAGCACGGCCGCCGAGGAGTCGAAGGACTCCACGAAGCACATGCCCAAGGCCATCCTGTACTCGCTCGCCATCGCGATGGTGCTCTACGTGCTCGCGACGCTGGTGCTGACCGGCATGCAGAAGTACACCGAGATCGACCCGGAGAGCGGCTTCTCCTCGGCGTTCAACGCCGTGGGGATGCCCGTGATCGCGAACGTCATCGCGGTCGGGGCGATCATCTCCATCCTGACGGTCATGATCACCTTCACGCTCGGGGTGACCCGCGTGTGGTTCTCGATGAGCCGGGACGGGCTGCTGCCGGCCTGGTTCGCGAAGACCGATGCCAAGCGGCGCGTCCCGGTGCGCGTCACGTGGCTGGCGGGGATCGGCGCGGCGATCATTGCGGGCGTGCTGCCGATTGAGGAGGCGGCGGGCCTGACGAACATCGGCATCCTGTCCGCGTTCGTCGTCGTCTGCGTCGCCGTCATCGTGCTGCGCTACCGCCGTCCCGACCTGCAACGCGAGTTCCGCACCCCGCTGATGCCGGTCACCCCGGCCGTCGGCGTCCTGTTCTCGCTGTGGCTGATCGTCTCGATCCAGAACCTCGAGACCTACGTGCGGTTCGTCGTCTGGCTCGCGATCGGCCTGCTGATCTACTTCCTGTACTCGCGGCGCCACTCGGTGATGAACCCGGACAGCCCGCGGCTGGGAGGCAACGCCCGGCGCTGACCACCCGCAGACGACGCCGGCTCGCCACGGGAGCAGTCCCGTGACGAGCCGGTGAGTGATGCGTGAGGCGGCCTCAGCCCTGGCGACGCGCGGTGTTCGGCGAGTCGGCGCGGCGAGGACCACGACGACGGCCGGCACCGGATCCGGCGCCGCGCGCCGGTCCGGCCGGAGCACCGGCGCGGCGGGAGCCACCGTTCCCGGTGGACGAACCACCGGGCGCGCCGGTCGACGTGCTGTACGCGACCGTCGTCGCCGGCCGCGAGGTCGAGGACGACGCGCTGCGGCCGGAACCGCCACCGCGACGCGAGCCGCGCGGGCCGCCCGCCGTCGAGCGGGGCGCCGATACGGCGTCACCCTGACCGTCGCGGGGCCGGCCACGGCCGCCACCGGAGCGACCACCGCTGGAGCGAGCCGGCTTCGCCGCGCCACCCGACCGCGCGGGCGTGGCCTTGGCGGCGGCCGGCTGGCGGGCCGGAGCGGGAGCGACGTACGGGGCGACCTCACCGACGACGGCGGCCACCTCAGGCGACTGCGCGGTCACGGTCTCCAGTGCGGCGTTCACCCCGGCGGCACGCAGCAGCTTGCGCACGTCCTGGCGCTGCTCGGGCAGCACGACGGTGACAACGGTGCCGTCCGACCCGGCCCGCGCGGTACGCCCGGACCGGTGCAGATAGGCCTTGTGCTCCGTCGGCGGGTCGATGTGGACGACCAGCTCGACGTCGTCGACGTGCACGCCGCGGGCGGCGACGTCGGTCGCGACCAGCACGCGCACCTCGCCGGAGGAGAACTGCGCGAGGTTCCGGTCGCGGGCGTTCTGGGAGAGGTTGCCGTGCAGGTCGACCGCCGGGATGCCGGACTGGGTGAGCTGCTTGGCCATCTTCTTGGCGTGGTGCTTGGTGCGCATGAACATGACGCGCCGGCCCGTGCCCGAGGCGAGCATGCGCACGAGGTCCTTCTTGCCGTCGGCATCCGTGAGGAACACGCGGTGCTCCATCGTGGTGACGGCCGCGGAGGACTCGTCGACCGAGTGCACGGTCGGGTTGTGCAGGTACCGCTTGACCAGCACGTCGACCCCGTTGTCCAGGGTCGCGGAGAACAGCAGCCGCTGGGCGTCCTTGGCGGTGGTGTCCAGCAGGCGCCGGACGACCGGGAGAAAGCCGAGGTCGGCCATGTGGTCCGCCTCGTCCAGCACGGTGATCCGCACGTCGGCCAGGGTCAGGACCTTCTGGCGGAGCAGGTCCTCGAGCCGTCCGGGGCAGGCGACGACGATGTCGGCGCCGGCGCGCAGCGCGGTCTCCTGCCGCTTCTGCGAGACGCCGCCGAATATGACGGTGGTGCGCAGACCGAGGGCGTTGGCCAGGGGCTCGAGGGTCGCGTTGATCTGCGTCGCGAGCTCACGGGTCGGTGCGAGGACGAGCCCGGTGGGGCGCGAGGGACGGCGCGTGACGCCGGCCAGGCGGGCGACGAGCGGCAGGCTGAAGGCCAGGGTCTTGCCGGAACCGGTGCGGCCGCGGCCGAGCACGTCCTTGCCGGCCAGCGAGTCGGGGAGGGTCGCTTCCTGGATGGGGAAGGGAGCGGCGATGCCGGCGGCGGTCAGGGAGTCCGCGAGAACGGAGGGTACGCCGAGGTCGGCGAAGGATGTCACGAGGGTGGAACCTCTCGATGGTCGGGCCCGCGCGCGAGGAATCACGGCGGGTGCGCCGGAAAAGGAAGGGCCGGGTGAACGGCGGGTCGTCAGATTCGCGACGCGTACCGGCGGGTGGTCGCAACCGGCGTGAGCCGGTGCGGCTGGAGCCGCAGGGCGGCCCGCGGGATCGAGCGGGCCGATGATGGCGCACCAGGACGGAAATGCCGTCCGACGTGCCGGTACCTTCTCGATCCTACGTCGCAGGCGCGTCGACGGGCGGATCGGGAGCGGCGTGATTGGTCACACGGGGTGCTGTCGGCGGCCGTCCCGCTAGGCTTGACCGCCGTGACGGAACACGAGGACGAGACCGCGCAGGCCGCCGACGGAACGCCGACGTCGAGCCCGGAGAGCCCTGCGGATCCCGGCGACCCGGGGCACGAGCACCACCGTGGCGTGCTCTCCTTCGTGCGGCGGGGCACCCGCCTGCAGGGCAAGCAGCTGGCCGCGTGGGAGCGCCTGAGCGGGCACTACCTGGTGGACGTGCCGCGTGCCTCGGCCGCGACGTCCGTCGACCCCGAGGCCCGGTTCGACGCCGCCAGCGCCTTCGGGCGGAGCGCTCCCCTCGTCGTGGAGATCGGATCCGGCCTGGGGGACGCCGTCGTCGCCGCGGCCGCGGCCGCCCCGGAGCAGGACTTCCTGGCCCTCGACGTCTACCGTCCCGGCCTGTCGGATCTGATGCGCAAGGCGGACACCGCGGGCGCGCCGAACATCCGGGTGATCGAGGCGAACGCGCCCGACGTGTTCGCCACGATGCTCGTCCCGGCGTCCGTGGACGAGGTCTGGATGTTCTTCCCCGACCCGTGGCCGAAGAAGCGGCACCACAAGCGCCGCCTGGTCTCCCCCGAGTTCGCCGCCCTGGTGGCGCGGGTACTGCGGCCCGGTGGCCGGTGGCGTCTGGCGACGGACTGGGAGGAGTACGCGGAGCAGATGCGCGAGACCCTCGACCAGGTGGCCGAGTTCAGTGCCGCGAACGAGGGGGCCGACGGCTGGTCCCCGCGGTTCGAGCGCCGCATCGAGACCGGTTTCGAGCGCAAGGGCATCGCGGCGGGCAGGGTCATCCGCGACCTGACGTACGTGCGGCGCTGACGACGCCGCATCCGGGCGGGTGTGCCGAGCGGCCTCAGCGCGCCGGTCGGCGCCAGAGCACGACGGCCTGCGAGCGGCCGCGTGGGCGCTGACCTCGAGTGAGGGAGACGACGTCGCCGGCGATGCCTGCGGCGAACACGCGGGAGGCGTCGACCACCCCGCCGGCGGCCTGCGCCCGGGCGAGCTCCTCGGTCAGCTCGGTGACGCGGCCCTGGAGCGCCCGCACCTGGTTCTCCAGCTGCATCACCCGGCGGATGCCCTCGAGGGAGACGCCCTCCTGCGAGAGGCGCTGCACCATGCGCAGGGCGTCCACGTCCTGCTTCGAGTAGCGCCGTGATCGGCCGGGCGAGCGCTGCGGGGTGACGATGCCCATCCGGTCGTACTGGCGCAGGGTCTGCGGGTGCATCTCGGCGAGCTCGGCCGCGACCGAGATGACGAAGATCGGAGCGTCGGCGTCGATGTCCATGCTCACTCCTCTCGCGTGGTGGGCGGACCCGTGGCGCCGGGTCGACCGGACCGATTCACAGGCGGGCGCGGGCGGCGAGGTCCCGTCGGGGATCCGCGTCGCCGGTCGCCTCGGCGAAGGCCTTGACCGCGTCCTGTGCCGCTCCGCTCAGCTTCTGCGGCACCGCGACCTCGACCTTGACCAGCAGATCGCCCGTGCGCTTCTTCGTGGCTACCCCGCGGCCCTTGACGCGCAGCGTCCGGCCGGACGGCGTCCCCGCCGGCACCTTGACGTTCACGGTCTCACCGTCGGTGGTCGGCACCGCGACCGACGCGCCGAGCGCGGCCTCGGGGAAGGTCACCGGCACGGTGATGCGGATGTCGTCGCCGTCGCGGGTGAACAGGTCGTGCGGCTTGACGTGCACGGTGACGATGAGGTCGCCCGCGCCGGCCGCCCCGGGGTGGCCTTTGCCACGCACGCGGATCTTCTGGCCGTCCCGCACGCCGGCCGGCACACGGACCTCGATCACGTCGCCGTCGCCCTCGCGCAGACCGATGGTCGTGCCGCGGATGGAGCCGGCGAAGGAGATCGACGTCGTGGCCTGGCGGTCGCCGCCCTTCCGGGTCGCCTGCTGGCCGTAGCCGCCGAACCCGCCGCCCCCGCCGAAGCCGCCGCCACCGAAGAGGTCGCGGAACTCGGGCGGCAGGTCCGAGGCGTCGAACCCGCCCCCGCCGCCGGGCGTCGAGTAGCGGGTCCGGGTGCGCCCGCCGCCGTTGAACAGGCCGCCGAAGACGTCCTCGAAGCCGCCGCCCGCCCCGGCACCGGCGCCGCCGGCACTGAACCGGGCGCCCGAGCCCATGGCACGGATGGCGTCGTACTGGCGCCGGTCCTCCGGGTCGGAGAGCACGGAGTTCGCCTCGGCGATGTCCTTGAACTTCTCCTCGGCCGCGGCGTCGCCGGGATTCTGGTCGGGGTGGTACTTCCGCGCGAGCTTGCGGTACGCCTTCTTGATGTCGGCCTCCGTGGCGTCCTTGGACACACCGAGGACCTGGTAGAAGTCCTTCTCGATCCAGTCCTGACTGGCCATGGCGTCTCGATTCTGCGGGAGTGACGGGGAAGTGAAGGACGAGCGGACCGCCGCCGTCGCTGGGTCAGCGCACGACGACGGTCCGTCTCGAGGGGGTGCCGGTCGCCCGGCACCCCGGAGGGATCAGGAGGCGACGCCCACCTGCGCGGCGCGCAGGACGCGGTCCCCCACACGGTAGCCGGAGCGCAGCACGTGGCTGACGTGGCCGGGGTCGACCTCGTCGCTGGGCTGCTGCAGCAGCGCCTCGTGGATGGCGGGGTCGAAGACGGTGCCGACCTCGCCGTAGCGCTCGAGCCCCTGCTGGGTGAGCACGGTGTCGAGCTTCGCGGCGATCGCCGCGAACGGCCCCTCGGCGAGGTCGCCGTGCCGACGCGCGGCGTCCAGGTCGTCGAGGACGGGCAGCAGGGCGGTGAGCACGGAGATCACCGCGTTGGTCCGGGCCACGTCCCGGTCCCGGTCCACCCGGCGCCGGTAGTTGACGAACTCCGCCTGGAGCCGCTGCAGGTCGGCGAGCCGTTCGGCCGCGAGACGGTCGCCGTCGCTGACCGCCTCAGCGGCCTCCCGGTCGGCGTCGGCGGTGCTGATGCCCTCGGCTCCGGCCCCGTCCAGGATCGCCTCGGCCTCGGCCACGACGTCGCGGTCGGTGCCCTCCGCGGCGTCACCGGCGGCCGGCGGCCCGGCGGGTCCGTCCACGGACCCGGGAGCCTCGCTCCCGGACCCGCCGCGGACCTCACCGGTCACCGGGTCGATCCGGCGGTTGTCCCGGAAGACGGGACCCTCGCCGTTCTCGCCGTCGCGCCCGGGCTCCCGGGGATCCTCGGACTCGTGGGGATCCTGCGGTGTCTGTGCGCCCATGACTACTTCTTGTCCTCGTCCTCGTCGATGACCTCGGCGTCGACGATGTCCTCGTCGGCCTTCGCGGAGCTCTCCCCGGTGGAGGAAGCGTCCTCGGCGCCGGCACCGGCGGACGCGCCACCGGCCTGGGCCTGGGAGTAGATCGCCTCACCGAGCTTGGACTGAGACGCCTGCAGCTTCTCCAGCGCGGACTTGACGGCGTCGTCGTCGGAGCCCTCGAGGGCCGACTTCAGCGCGTCGACGTCGCCCTGGACCTCGGTCTTGACGTCCTCGGGCAGCTTGTCGGCGTTGTCCTTGAGCAGCTTGTCCGTCGAGTAGGCGAGCTGCTCGGCGTTGTTGCGGGCGTCCGCGGCCTCGCGGCGCTTCTTGTCCTCGGCGGCGTGCTCCTCGGCCTCGCGCACCATGCGGTCGATGTCGTCCTTCGCCAGCGAGGTACCGCCGGTGATGGTCATCGACTGCTCGGTGCCGGTGCCCTTGTCCTTGGCGGACACGTGCACGATGCCGTTGGCGTCGATGTCGAAGGTGACCTCGACCTGCGGCACGCCGCGGGGAGCCGGCGCGATGCCGGTCAGCTCGAAGGTACCGAGCGGCTTGTTGTCGCGAGTGAACTCGCGCTCGCCCTGGAAGACCTGGATGGACACGGACGGCTGGTTGTCGTCGGCGGTCGTGAAGGTCTCGCTGCGCTTGGTCGGGATCGCGGTGTTGCGTTCGATCAGCTTGGTCATCACGCCGCCCTTGGTCTCGATGCCGAGGCTCAGCGGGGTGACGTCGATCAGCAGCACGTCCTTGCGCTCGCCCTTGAGGACACCGGCCTGCAGGGCCGCGCCGACGGCGACGACCTCGTCCGGGTTGACGCCCTTGTTGGGCTCCTTGCCGCCGGCGAGCTCCTTGACGAGCTCGGAGACGGCGGGCATGCGGGTCGAGCCGCCGACCAGGATGACGTGGTCGATGTCCGAGACCTTCACGCCGGCCTCGGCGATGACGTCGTGGAACGGCTTCTTGGTCCGGTCCAGCAGGTCCGAGGTCAGCTCCTGGAACTTGGCGCGGGTGAGGCGCTCGTCCAGGTGCACCGGGCCGTCCGGGGTGACGGAGAGGTACTGCAGCGACACGTTGGTGCTCGTGGCGCTGGAGAGCTCCTTCTTGGCCTGCTCGGCGGCCTCACGCAGACGCTGCAGCGCGATCTTGTCCTTGGACAGGTCGACGCCGGTGCCCGCCTTCGCGCGCTCGAGCAGGTAGTTCACGACGCGCTGGTCCCAGTCGTCGCCGCCGAGGCGGTTGTCACCGGCCGTGGCACGGACCTGGATGGTCGAGAAGCCGTCGTCGTCCTTGCCCACCTCGAGCAGGGAGACGTCGAACGTGCCGCCACCGAGGTCGAAGACGAGGATGAGCTCGTCCTCCTTGCCCTTGTCCAGGCCGTAGGCCAGGGCGGCCGCGGTCGGCTCGTTGACGATGCGGGAGACGTTCAGACCGGCGATCTCGCCGGCCTCCTTGGTGGCCTGGCGCTCGGCGTCGTTGAAGTACGCCGGGACGGTGATGACCGCGTCGGTGACCTTCTCGCCGAGGTAACTCTCCGCGTCGTTCTTCAGCTTCATCAGGATGCGCGCCGAGATCTCCTGCGGCGTGTACTTCTTGTCATCGATGTCGATGGTCCAGTCGGTGCCCATGTGGCGCTTGACCGACGAGATGGTGCGATCGATGTTGTTGACCGACTGGCGCTTGGCGATCTCGCCGACGAGGACCTCGCCGGACTTGGAGAACGCGACGACCGACGGCGTGGTGCGAGCACCCTCGGCATTGGCGATCACGGTGGGCTCGCCGCCCTCGAGGACGGAGACGACCGAGTTGGTGGTACCGAGGTCGATGCCTACTGCACGGGACATGGGTGGTTCCTTTCGACGAGACAGACGATGCGGGAGGGCACGTCTTGAGCCTTCTGCACTCAAGCTTGCCGAGACGTCGCGCGGTTGTCAAGACGACTTGAGTTCACTCGACTCAACCCTGGGTCGAGTCGTCCTGTTCCCCGCCCCTGCCGCTCGCGCGTCGACCTCGGTAGCCTGCCTCTCGTGACCGATTCCGTGACGCCGCCGACCCCGCTCCCGGCCAAGGACGTGCTGCACCGGTACCTGCGCAGTGTGCGGCGCGACCTGGAGTGGAAGCTCGAGGGACTGGACGAGATGCACCTGCGGATGCCGATGACCCGCACGGGGACCAACCTGCTGGGCCTGGTCCGGCACGCCACCGGGATCGAGGCGGGCTACTTCGGCGAGGTGTTCGACCGGCCCTTCCCGGAGCCGATGCCATGGGATCCCGAATACGCCGACAACGACGACTTCTGGACGCCCGCGGACGTCCCCGCGCACGACGTCGTCGGCCTCTACCACCGCGTCCAACTGCATGCCGACGCGACCATCACCGACCTGCCGCTGGACGAGCTCGGCCTGGTCCCGTGGTGGTCCGAGGAGCGGCGCACGGTGTCGCTGCAGCAGATCCTCGTCCATGTCATCACCGATCTCGCCCGTCACGCCGGCCACGCCGACGTCGTGCGCGAGGCCATCGACGGCAGCGCCGGGCTCTCGGACGGCAACGACAACCTGATGACGCAGGACGAGCAGTGGTGGGCGGACTACCACGACCGACTCACGGGCATCGCGGAGAGCTTCGGCGGCACCGACGCGACGGATCCGATCGGGGACGAACGATGACGGGCGACACCGGGCGGCCGGACGCCGATCGGTACGACCTCGATCGGTTCGTGCGGGCCCAGGCCGGCGGGACCTGGGAGTCGGCGCTGGCGGAGCTCGAGCGCGGCCGCAAGACGACGCACTGGATGTGGTTCGTGTTCCCGCAGATCGCCGGCCTCGGACGCAGCCCGATGGCCCAGCGCTACGCGATCGGCTCGCTCGAGGAGGCCCGGGCGTACCTGAGCCATCCCGTCCTCGGCCCCCGGCTGATCCGGGGCGCGGAGACTGTCGCGGCGGCCACCGGCACGGCGGAGGAGATCGTCGGCGGGATCGACGCGGTCAAGCTCCGCTCCTCGATGACCCTCTTCGCCCGCGCCGACCCCGGGCAGGACGCCTTCACCCGGGTGCTCGACCGCTGTTTCGCCGGCGAACCGGACCCGGCGACGCTCGACCGCCTCTGAGCAGGTACACCGTTCGGGCCGGCCGGCGGTCACGGGAGGTGACGGCCGACCGGCCCGTTAACAAGGCAGGTGCCCCGAGCCGTTCTCTCGGGGCACCTGCGGGACTCGCTCACGATCGATGACATGCCATCCAATTGGGGGGGCGATGGACTTGGTCAGGACTGACACCTGTCGGCGAGATGGTCCCGAGGTGCACCGGGTTTGGGTCGATGAGTGCACCACGGGCGACACGTCGCCAGTGTCGATCCTCGGCGCGGAGCGCCGGCCAGGGATCACGGGAGCGAGCCCCCATTGGTTCTGTCGGGCCAGTTACCGACCGCAAGAACCGGTCTTGAAAAATCTGTCAGGCCGCGATGGGCGCGGAGTAGAAGCGGTCCGGCCAGTTACCGACGGCCGGGGTCACGGTGTAGAAGCGGTCCGGCCAGTTACCGACGGCCGGGGTCACGGTGTAGAAGCGGTCCGGCCAGTTACCGACTGCAGGAGTGACGGTGTAGAAGCGATCGGGCCAGTTACCGACCGCGGGAGTGACGGTGTAGAAGCGATCGGGCCAGTTGCCGACCGCGGGGGCGACGGACGCCGCGACGGAGGTCGAGGAGACGCTGTGGGCCGGCGTGGCTGCGGCATTCGCGACCGATGCTCCCCCAGCGAGCAACGGCAGCGCCATCGCTGCACCCAGGACGACCGGCAGTGCCTTCGCAACTCGAGTCTTGACGTTCATGGTTCCCCATACCTTTCCGCCTGCGCGGTCACCGTTCCCCGACGTCGCCGAGGGGCCGCCCCGCTGGGCGGCGTGCTGTCAGGTTACGCGATGATGCATCGATATGACAACCGATGAGCAAAATAATTTGACCCAAACACTTGACAGCTCTTGTCAATCAAGGCTGCTAGTATGACAGAATGTCCACCAGCACCAGTTTCAGCAAGAAGCTGAAGGCGGCCCGCCTGGCCCGCGGCCTCACCCAGGCCGAACTCGCCGGCGATGCCTACACGGCGAGCTACATCTCCCTCCTGGAGAGCGGACGACGACGTCCGACGGACGCGATCCTGACCGAACTGGCCGCGCGTCTGAGCGTGCCCATCGACGAGTTGCGCAGCTTCCAGCAAGAAGCAACCTCAGGAGGATCGATCGCCTCGATCGAACTCGAGATGCAGGCCAGAGCCGCCTGGAAGAACTACGACTACGAGCAGGCCGCGGAGTTCGCCTCCAAAGCCCTGACGCATGCCCAGGCGGAGCACAACCCCTCAGCGTGGTGGTCCCTGAGCATGCTGTATGCGGAATGCCTCATGGTCAGCGAGAAGTACGAACCGTGTTGGGACGCTTGTCAACAGCTCCGCAACCACCCGATCGCGCGTGAGTCCGTCAACCTCGCGGCCGAGGCGGAGATCATTGCCGCCGCCGCCAAGCAGGGCATGGGCCGGCTACCCGACGCGGTGCACCATGCCCGAGCCGCTGTAGATCTCCTGCAAGGACACCCGTCGGCCAATCCGTCCACCCTGCTCGAAGCGCAGTGCGCACTCGTCGCGACGTTGGCAGAGAGCGACCAGATTGCCGAAGCCAACGAGGTGGCCGCCCAGGTAGACCTTCAGCCGAGCCCGCGCGTGTCGGCGCAGATGCGCGGACGCGGTGCCTGGGCTGTCGGCAACATGGCGTTCCTGCAAGGACACCCCGAGGAGGGCGTCCGCCTGCACAACCAGGCGATCGACCTGCTCTCGCCCGCCATGGGCCTGCGGCAGTGGGGCCGCCTGAACAAGACGACCGCGGACATGAGGATCGCGGCCGATTCCGGCAGCGAGCAGGTGACCGAGTACCTCGAGCGCGCCCAGTTCGCCATCGACGTCGTCGGCAACCGCAGTGACAAGCTCGAGCTCGCCATGGTGAGCGCACGGTGGGCGCTCAGCTGCTCGCGAGCGGGTGAGGCGCTGACGCACCTCGGGCCGGTCCTCGCCGAACTCGAGACCCTCGCCCCGCAGACCGCGGGCGAGGCCGAGCTCATCCACGCCCGTATTCTGCAGGCCATGGGCCGGATCACCGACTCGTCGCGGGCCCTGCTCCGCGCGGCTCACGCCTTCGAAGGGGCCGGCGCGTACGAGCGTGCGACCGATGCTTTCAAGCAGTACGTGACCCTCACGGCGCCTGCCTCGGCGTGACCGATGTCCGTGCGAACGGTGGGTGACCTCCGGTCGAACGGGATGTGACCAGCTTTCAACACAGGGATGACAATGACGTCAGGACCACCGGCGGTCCCCGCAGCCGGGTTGCCGCAGTACACCCACGGCCACCACGAGAGCGTGCTCCGCTCCCACCGATGGCGCACCGCCGAGAACTCGGCGGGCTATCTCCTGCCTCACCTCGCACCGGGCACACGCCTTCTCGACGTCGGCTGCGGCCCCGGCACCATCACGCGTGACCTGGCGGAGCGCGTGGTGCCCGGAGAGGTGATCGGCCTCGACAGCGCGGCCGACGTGCTCGACACGGCGGCCGCGGAACCCGGCCCGCCGAACCTGCACTGGCGGCTCGGCGACGTCCTGGACCTTCCCTTCGCCGACGACCGGTTCGACGTCGTGCACGCCCACCAGGTGCTCCAGCACCTGACCGAGCCCGTCCGCGCCCTGGTGTCGATGCGCCGGGTGCTGCGGCCGGGCGGGCTGGTCGCCGTGCGCGACGCCGACTATCAGGCCATGTCGTGGTTCCCGCAGGTGCCCGAGATGGACGAGTGGATGAGCCTGTACCAGCGCGTCGCCCGGTCCAACGGCGGGGAGCCCGACGCCGGTCGCCGGTTGCTCTCGTGGCTGCACCAGGCGGGGCTGACGGACGTGACCGTGACGGCGAGCACCTGGTGCTACACGGGTGACGAGGGGCGCTGGTGGGCCGAGCTGTGGTCGGACCGGATCACGCGGTCGTCGTTCGCCGAGCAGGCCGTCCAGCGCGGATTCGCCTCCCATCTCTACCTCGACCGGCTGGCGCAGGGCTGGCGGCAGTGGGCGGAGAATCCCGACGCCGTGTTCCTCGTGCCCAGCATCGAGGTGCTCGCCGTCAAGCACTGACCGAGGACGAGAGGCGACGGGCGGCCGTCGACGTGCGGGTGCCGCAGCTCGGTACGGTGGGGGCATGTTCCGCGTGATGACCGTCTGCACCGGCAATATCTGCCGCTCCCCCATGGCCGAGTACCTCCTGCGCCGCGCGCTCGAGGACGAGGACCTCGGGGACGACGTCGAGGTCACCTCTGCCGGCACCTCGCGGTGGGAACGCGGCAACCCGATCGATCCGCGCGCACGGGCCCTGCTGCTGGCCGACGGCATCGACCCGTCGGACCACCGGGCCCGCGAGTTCGATCCCGCGTGGTTCGCCGACCTGGACCTCGTCCTCGCGATGGACGTCGATCACCTCGACGAACTGCGCGATCTCGCCCCGAGCCCGCAGGACGCGGACAGGGTCCACCTGTTCCGCGGGTTCATGGACGAGGACGCCCGCGGCGACACCGCCGAGACCGACCCGCAGAACGCCGGCATCAGCGATCCCTGGTACGGCACGGACGCCGACTTCGAGGACACCGAGCGGCTGATCACCGAGGCGCTGCCCTCCCTGGTCGCGTGGATCCGCGACCACCGGACCGCGGGAGCGCCGCACCGGTGACCGGGGGCGGCCGTACCCGGCTGATCGGCCTCGACGGTCGCTCGGGTGCGGGCAAGACCACCCTGGCCGCCCGGCTGGCCGACGTCCTGGCGCCGGTGGACGGCGACACGGACGGCCCCGACGGCGGCCCGGCCCGCGTCCACGTCTTCCATCTCGAGGACCTCTACCCGGGCTGGGACGGCCTCGCCGCCGGCATGGAGCAGTACCGGCGGCAGGTGCTCGAACCTCTCGCCGCGGGCCGGCCGGCCCGCTGGACCGCCTGGGACTGGGCACGGGACCGCCCCGGTGACACGCACGAGATCGAGCCGGGCGGGGTGCTGATCGCCGAGGGCGTCGGCGCCGGTCACGCGGCCGCGCGTCCCCTGCTGGACACACTCGTGTGGATCGAGATGCCGGCGGCACAGCGCCGGGATCGCGCCCTGGCGCGTGACGGTGACCTGTACCGGCCCCACTGGTCGCGCTGGGCGGCGGAGGAGGAGGCGTGGCTGGAGCACGACGACGTCGCCTCCGCGGCCGACGTCGTCGTCACCGGTGAACCGGACCTCGGCGCGATCGGCCACGTCCTCCGCTCGCGGCTCGACCCCGCCGGCCGGCCCCGGGCCTGAGCGCCGATGTCTCCCCGTGGCGCCGTCCCCGGCCGTGTCGGGTGACCGCACTACTGTGAGGGCATGAGCGCCCTCGTCCTGCTGACCCCCGACGCCCCCGACGGCCGGATCGCCGACCCGGAGGCCCCGCAGCTGCTCGTCACCGACCTCGGCGTCGTCCGGGGTGACGGCATCTTCGAGACGCTGCTCGCCGTCGGGGGGCGGCCGCTGCAGCTGGAGGCCCACCTCGACCGGCTCGCGTCCTCCGCCGAGGCGCTGGACCTCACGCTGCCCGACGGCGCCCACTGGCGCGCCGCGATCGAGACCGGCCTGGCGGAGTTCGCCCGCCGGCACGGCGACGGGGAGGCGATGATCCGCCTCGTCGGCACCCGTGGCGTCGACGCGGCCGGCCCGCCCACGTGCTGGGTGTACCTGCAGCCGGTGCCGGCGGGCAACCGCGAGCTGCGCGACCGCGGGCTCGACGTCGTCCTGCTCGACCGCGGCTACTCGAGCGAGGCGGCCTCGGTCGCGCCGTGGCTGCTGCTCGGATCCAAGACCACGTCCTACGCCGTGAACATGGCGGCCCTGCGGTACGCCCACCGGCAGGGGGCGGACGACGCCGTCTTCGTCAGCTCGGACGGCCGCGTCCTCGAGGGCCCCACCTCGACCGTGCTGATCGCCCGCACCCGCGACGGGGTCCGCGAGCTCGTGACGCCGTTGCTGCGCAGCGGCATCCTTGCGGGAACGACGCAGGGCGCCCTGTTCGCGACGGCGGAGCCGGCCGGCTGGCAGCTCGGCTACGGCCCGTTGACGCCGGAGGACCTGATCGGCAACGACGGCGTGTGGCTCGCCTCGAGCGTGCGGCTGCTCGCCCCCATCCGCAGCGTCGACGGCCGGCAGATCCCTGTCAGCGCCGAGCTGACCGATGAGCTGACGGAACTGCTGCTCACCGCCACCCGCCGCTGACGAGCCCTGACGAACCCGACCCTGACGCGGGACCGCTCAGAGGATCGGGTTCCACGTGCCGGCGAGGACGGCGGCCGTGACCGCGACCGCGGCGAGCAGCACCCCGCCCGCGACGACGAGCGCGTCCGACGGGCGGAACGTCGACGGCCGCGCCCACGTGCGCCGCGCGGTCCCGAACCCCCGCGCCTCCATCGTGATCGCCAGCCGCCCGGCGCGGCGGATCGCCTGCACGAGCAGCGCGACGGTCTGTCCCGCGCCGGCCCGGGCCCGCCCCACGACACGGGAGAGGCCGCGACCGGTGCCGGCACCGACCCCGCGCGCCCGCCGGGCCATGGTGAGCGTCGACCATTCCTGCACGAGCAGGCCCACCAGCCGCATCGCCGCGAGCGCGCCGAGCACGAACCGGTGCGGCAGGTGGAGACGCTGGGCGAGGGCGTCCGCCAGGTCCGTCGGGTCGGTCGTGGCCAGCAGCATGATGCCCGGCACCGCGAGTGCCAGACCGCGCAGGGCGATGCCGACCCCGGCCGTCAGTGCCCCGGCCGTGAGGACGAACGGGCCGGCGTGGACCAGGACGGCGCCCGACGGCGGGGCCAGCACCGCGGTGCCGTAGCCGGAGATCAGGGCGGCGACCAGGATCGGCCAGCCGCGCACGAGCAGGGTCCGTACCCGCAGCGCGGCCAGCGGCAGCAGCGCCAGCTCGCCGACGAGGGCGACGCCGGCGCACACCGGGTCCGTCGTGGCCAGCAGGGCGACGGTGAGCACCAGGGCCGCGGCGAGCTTGGCGAGCGGGTGGGCGCGGGCCAGCACCGAACGGTCCCGCGCCTCGCTCGCCCCGGCCGGCCGGGGCACGGCCGTGGCCGTCATCGTGCGCCTGCCCGCGCCGGGTCGGTCGCAGGATCCCTCGCGGCGCCCGCGGCGTCGGGGGCGGGCGGCGTGGGCCGCCCCGGCAGGTCCAGCCGGTCGCCGCCGAGGACGGCGGTGAACGCGGCGTCGTGGGTGACGGAGACGACCGCGCGGCCCTCGTCGAGCAGACCCGCCAGCAGCTCGGCGAGCCGGCGCCACGTCACGGCGTCCTGCCCGAAGGTCGGCTCGTCCAGGACGACGACGCGGGGGCTCGCGGCCAGCACGGTCGCGACGGACAGGCGTCGCTTCTCACCGCCCGAGAGCGTGAAGGGGTTGGCCGCGGCGAGGTGACCGAGGCGCAGCCGGTCGAGCAGCTCGTCGACCCGCGCTTCGAGCGCCGGCCCGTCCGCGGGGGTGCCGGACGCGCGCCGCGGCCCGAAGGCGAGCTCGTCGCGCACCGTGCCGGTGACGAACTGGTGCTCGGGCTCCTGGAAGACCGTGCCGATCCGGCCGATGAGCTCGCCGGCGCTCCAGCGATACGGGTCGGCCCCGGCGGAGCCGGCGAGCGCGGACGAGGCGGTGACGGACCCGTCCGCGGGCGGGAGCAGCCCGGCGAGGGTGAGAGCGAGGGTGGACTTGCCGGCCCCGTTCGGGCCGGTGACGCTCAGCGCGCGTCCGGCGGCCAGGCTCACGTCGATGCCGGTAGCGGCGATGTCGATCAGCGCGTGTCGGTCGAGGCGACGGCCGGGGCGTCGGCCGGAGCGGCGGCGCGGCTTCACGGCCGTCGCCTGCCGGCTGACCGCGAGGTCGTGCGCCGTCAGCAGGGCCTCGCCCGCACCCGAGGCACCGGTGGGAGCCCGGCGGGCAAGGTCGGGTTCGTGGCCGGGCACCCAGATGCCGGCGGCGGCGAGTTCGGCGCCGTGCTCGTGGAGGATCCGGTCGAGCGGACCGTCGTGCACGATCGCGCTGGTCCTGCCGTCGGCGCCCGAACCGAGCACCACGACCCGGTCCACGACCGGCGCCCACACCGAGACGCGGTGCTCGACGACGACGAGCGTCGATCCGGTGGCGTCGAGCGCGGCCGCGACGGCGTCGCGCACCTGCAGCACCCCGGCCGGGTCGAGGTTGGCCGTGGGTTCGTCCAGCAGCAGCAGGCCGGGGGCCATGGCGAGCAGCCCCGCCAGGCCGAGCCGCTGCTGCTGACCGCCCGAGAGGGCCGCCGTCGGGTGGTCCAGCGGCAGGGCGAGCCCGACGGCGTCGAGCGCGTCCCGCACGCGGGGCCAGATCGCCTCCCGGGGGACGGCGAGGTTCTCGGGCCCGAAGGCGACGTCGTCGCCCACCCGGGAGAGCACGATCTGCGCCTCGGGATCCTGCTGGAGCAGACCGGCCCGGCCGCGGGCATCCATCGCGGGAACGCCGTCGATCAGCAGCTCGCCGCGCGACTCGGCGTCCTGCGGGTCGAGCAGGCCCGCGAGCCCGTGCAGCACCGTGGACTTGCCCGCCCCGGACGGCCCGAGCAGAAGCACACGCTCCCCCGGTTCGATGTGCAGGTCGAGACCGTCGACGGCGGCGGCACGCCGCCCGCCGTGGCGCCATCCCCAGCCGCGGGCGTCCACGGCGGCCGGCCGCGGCGCGGACCCCACTCTCGGGCGGCCCGGCACCGTGGTCAGACCCGTGCCCGGGCGGCGCGACCGGAGGCGAGCCCGCTCAGCACGCCGGTGCCGGCGAGCGCCCGCACGATCAGCCAGCTCACCAGGCCGGCGATCACGAGGCCGGAGACCCCCGCCAGCACGGCGTAGACCACCTGCCAGCCGGCGGCCCACTCGACGTTGTAGAGGACGTCCTCGCTGATGCCCATCACCAGGCCCGAGACGAGACCGGCGAGCATGGCGACCCCGACGCCGAACCGGCGGTACCGGAACAGCGCGAAGACCGCCTCGGCACCCAGGCCCTGGATGAGGCCCGAGAGGATCACGGTCAGGCCGAAGTGGGTGCCGAGGACGCCCTCCACGCAGGCGCCGATCAATTCGCAGTACAGGGCCGCGCCGGGCTTGCGGATGATGAGGCCGCCGATGACGCCGGCGATCAGCCAGCCTCCGCCGTACAGGCCGCCCAGGAACGGGAACGGGGCCGTGGCGACGGCGACCGCCGCGTAGCCCTGGCTCCACGCCCAGAAGACGACGCCGCACGCGACGGCGACGACGGAGGCGACGATGATGTCGATGACGCGCCATCCGCGCTGGGCGGTGGCGGGGGCTGCGGGAGCGAAACCGCGTGACGTGCTCATGTGTGTCCTCCTGGAGGTCAGGAGGGGGAAGCCCACGGCTTCGAGAAACTCGACTCCCTTCGCCGGTGCTAACCGGAGCAGGTTCGAGGGTCTGCGGCGGTCCGCACTCTCAGCGCCGGCCGACCGCCGCCCGGGTGTTCAGACCCGGCCGACGAGCAGGAGGCGCTCCCCTGTCGTTGTCGCATCATTCTACGCGTCGCCACGCAGTAGGCTGATGACGAACCCCAGGGACATCGATGCAGAGGGAGAACACGCGATGGATACCGTCGTCAAACTTGCGGGGACCGGTCTGTCGATCGGCGCCGTCATGGTCGCGAACAAGCTGCTCACCGCCGGCTGGCAGAAGGTCGTCGGCAAGGAGCCGCCCACGAAGCCGGGCGACAACGACGACGACACGGTCAAGGAGATCCTCATCTGGGCCGTGCTGACCACGGTCGTGAGCACCGCGATCAAGTTCGGCGTGGCCAAGTCGACCCAGCGTGCCGCCCGCTCGATGCGGGACCCGCGCGAGGTCTGAGCCGGCACGAGGTGTGAGCCGGCGCGAGGTCTGAGCCGGCGCGAGCCGGGCTTCCGGTGCCGCCTAGCGGGAAGGCGGGTCGACTGCGGTCGATCCGCCTTCGTCGTTGCCGGGGCCGGTTGCGGTGCCGGCCCCCGGGCCCTGCACGACGTCGCGCAGTTCGTCGATGACGACGGAGTCCCGGTCCAGGTGGCGTGTCCGGTAGCCGGCGCGGGCCACCATGTGGCCGCCGACCGGGATGGTCAGCAGCTGGAAGATCCACATCAGGACCAGCAGGGGGACGAGGGCCCACGCGCGCAGCGCCAGCGCGACGGCCAGCAGGAGGAGCAGCAGCCCGAACACCTGGGGCTTGGTGGCCGCGTGCATCCGGGTCAGCAGGTCCGGGAACGTGAAGAGGCCGATGGCGGCGGCCAGCGACATCGAGGCGCCGACGACCATGAGCACGGCGGCGACGCCTTCGAGGATCCCGTTCATCGTCGTCCCTCCTCACTCGTCCGGCCCGGTCGGCGTGGTGCTCCTCGTGGTGCTCCTGCGGCTGGTCGCGACGTCGTGCACGAGATTCTCACCGCGTCACCGCCTCGTCGCCACGAACCGGGCGACGGCGACGGAGCCGATGAAGCCGACGATCGTGATGGTCGCGATGAGGGGCACCGAGTCGATGCTGTGGCGGTACACCGCGTCGACGGCCACGGCCGAGACGATGATGACGAGCAGGACGTCCGCGGCGAGCACCCGGTCGAGCAGCGACGGCCCGCGGCCGAGCCGGTAGATGGCCCCCGCGGCGGCGACCACCAGCATGACGGCGCTGATGACGACGGCGACGAGCATCATGCGGTGCCCCCGATCCGGCCGCGCTCGGAGGCCGCCAGCCGCGCGACCTCCTCGCGTGAGCCCATCATCCGGATCAGTCGTGCCTCGGTGGCCCGGACGGTGGCCCGGACCCGGTCCGCGCCCTCGGGCGTGGTCACGTCGAGGCAGTGCAGGTACAGGGTCGAGCCGGCCCGGTCCACCTCGACCACGACGGAGCCGGGCACGAGGCCCGTCACGCTCGCCGTCGCGGTGAGGATGAGGTCGGAGTGGGTGCGCAGCGGCACGGCGATCACCGAGCTGCGGATGGACCGGCCCCGGAACACCGCCAGGGCGAACACGTGGAAGCTCGCGATCGTCAGTTCCCGCAGGAACTCGACCACCGCGATCGCGAACTGGACGAGGTTCAACCGGCCACCCAGTTGCACCGGCGGCAGGTAGAACGTGTGGACGACGGTGAGGGCGAGCACGGCGCCGAAGACGAGGGTGCCGAGGCTGAAGTCCTGCCACAGCGCGCCCCACACGAGCACGAGCCAGACGAGCAGCGGCGCCTCGGTGCGCAGGGAGATGCGTTGCCGGCTCATCGCGCCGACCCCGGGCCGAGCACGGACTCGATGTACGGGGTCCGCTCCAGCATCGACGAGGCCGCCGAGTCCGCGAGGGCGAACAACGGTCCGGCGACGACGGTCAGGGCCACCCCGACGGCGACGATGCCCACGGTCGCGCCCACCATGCCGGCCGGCAGCAGCCGGGTGGACTCGGCGCCCGCCCAGCGGCCCTTCGGGGCATCCATGACGATCGCACTGGTGCGCACGGACCGCCCGTCCGCCCGGGTGGCCAGCAGCACCGGGTCCGGATACTCGGCGTCCTTCGGGCTGCGCCAGAACACGCGGTTCCAGACGCGGGCCAGAGCCAGCAGGGTCAGCAGGGACACGGCCACGCTCGCCACGACCAGGGTCAGGGCCAGCGGGCTGCCGTCCTGCACGCCGGCCTGCAGCAGGCCGAGCTTGCCCAGGAACCCGGAGAACGGCGGGATCCCGCCGAGGTTCATCGCGGGGATGAAATACAGCACCGCCAGGACGGGGGCGATCCTCGCCATCCCCCCCAGGCGGTCGATCGCCGTCGTGCCTCCTCGGCGCTCGATCAGCCCGGTGACGAGGAACAGTGCGGTCTGCACGACGATGTGGTGGACGACGTAGTAGACGGTGGCTCCGAGGCCGACGCGGGAGGAGAGCGCGAGCCCGAAGATCATGTAGCCGATGTGGCTGACCAGGGTGAAGGAGAGCAGACGTTTGATGTCGGTCTGGGCGAGCGCGCCGAGGATGCCGACGACGAGCGTGAACAGGGCGACGACCATGAGCAGAGCGTTCAGCTCGTCCCCGGGGAAGAGCAGGGTCTCGAGCCGGACGATCGCGTAGACGCCGACCTTGGTCAGCAGGCCCGCGAAGACGGCCGTCACGGGGGCCGGCGCGGTCGGGTACGAGTCGGGCAGCCAGAAGGAGAGCGGGAAGACGGCGGCCTTGATGCCGAAGGCGACGAGCAGCATCAGGTGCAGCAGCGTCTGGGTGCCCGGGTCGAGGTGGGAGACCTTGACGGCGATGTCCGCGAGGTTGACGGTGCCGGTGGCGGCGTAGACCAGAGCGATCGCGATCAGGAACAGCATCGAGGAGATGACGCTGACCACCACGTAGGTCACGCCGGCCCGGATCCGTGGGGAGGTACCGCCGAGGGTGATGAGGACGTAGCTGGCGGTCAGCAGGATCTCGAAGCCGACGTAGAGGTTGAACAGGTCCCCGGCGAGGAACGCGTTGGACACCCCGGCCACGAGGATGAGGAAGGCCGGGTGGAACACCGAGATCGGCTCCTCCTCCTCACCACCCGCGGCGCCCTGCGCGGTGGCGTAGACGAGCACCGCGAGACTGACGACGCTGGAGACCACGAGCATCAGGGCGGAGAACTGGTCGACGACCATGACGATGCCATGCGGCGCCGGCCAGCCGCCGAGGTCGATCGACCGCGGCCCCTGGTTCCACGTGTTGGCCAGGATCACGCACTCGAGCACGAGCGTCGCCGCCAGGATGCCGTTGGACATGAGGGCCTGCGCGCGGCGCCGGCGGATCAGCAGGAAGGCCAGGGCCGCCCCGAGAAAGGGCAGCACGACGGCGAGCGGCGCGAGGGAGACGATCGAGAAGCCGGTCATGCGTCCACCCCCCGGTGACTCCCGTGACCCGCGGCGCGCGCGGCGTCGGTGTGCCCGGGTCGGCCCGGCCGCTCGTCCTCGTCCTCCAGCGGCGTTTCCGTCGCCCCGGTGAACTCCGAGGTGTCGTCGGGGATGACGGCGTCCTCCTCCCGCTGGAAGCTGGGCTGGTGGGCCACACGGCGGTCCTCGATGTCGTCCTGCACGTCGTCCTGGCGCGCGAGCGTCCACGAGCGGTAGATGACGCCGAGCAGGAACGCGGTGACCGCGAAGCTGATGACGATGGCGGTCAGGGTCAGGGCCTGCGGCACCGGGTCGGTGTAGGCGTGGGGATCGGTGCCGGAGACGACGATCGGCGCCATCCCGGCGGCCCCGGCGGTGGCCAGCAGCAGCAGGTTGGTCGCGTTGGTGATGAGGATCAGCCCGAGCATCACCCGGGTGAGGGACCGCTCGAGCAGCAGGTACACGCCGCACGTGTACAGGACGCCCATGACGACCAGGAGGGTCACATTGATGCTCACCCGTGCCCCACCTCCGCCGGGATCCGCGACTGTTCGCTGCGCCGGTCCACCTCGGCGCCGAGGCTGCGCAGCACGTCGAGCACGAGGCCCACCACGACGAGGTAGACGCCGATGTCGAAGAGGGTCGAGGTGACGATCTTGACGTGCCCGAACACGATCCAGTCCATCTGCAGGATGGCCGTCTGGAACACCTGCCCGCCGAAGAAGAGGGGCAGCACCCCGGACACGCAGGCGATGGTCAGGCCGCCGCCGAGCAGCTGGCCGGCGGTCAGGACGGTGGCCTCGGCGAGCTCGAACCGGCCACCGGCGAGGTACCGGACGGTGAGGGCGAGGCCGGCCACGAGGCCACCGGCGAAGCCGCCGCCGGGCGCGTTGTGGCCGTTGAGCAGCAGGAAGACGGAGAACAGCACCATGGTGTGGAAGATCAGCCGCGTCATCACCTCGAAGAGGATCGAGCGGCGTTCCGGGGCCAGCGTGCGCCCGGCCACGAGCCAGGGATCCCGGTCCGTGTCCGCGAACCGGCGGACGGCGGCGAGCCCGGCGGGGTCGCCGGCCCGGCTGCGGCCGACCGAGGCGATCTGCTCCGGCGTCGCCCGCTGGAGGGGGCGGCCCCGGCCGTGCACGAACACGAGGGACGCGACGCCGGTGGCGGCGGCCGCGAGCACCGTGATCTCGCCGAAGGTGTCCCACGCGCGGATGTCGACGAGGGTCACGTTGACGATGTTCAGGCCGCCGCCCCCGTGATAGGCGAGGTCCGGGAAGGCCAGGGAGATCGGCTCGGCCGTCCTCGACGCCATCGCGGTCGCCGCGACGAAGACCATGCCGCCGCCCACGGCGAGGGCCAGCACCAGCCGACCGAGCCGGAAGCTGGACGCGGTCCGCCGCCACAGCCGCGCGGGCAGCACCCGCAGGGCGAGGACGAGGGCGACGAGGACGATGGTCTCGACCAGCATCTGCGTCAGCGCCAGGTCCGGTGCGCCCTGCAGGGCGAAGATCACGACCATCCCGTAGCCGGTGACCGAGACCATCAGCACGGCCAGGAAGCGCTTGGACGCGCGGGTGGCGGCGACGGCGCCGAAGACGACGCACGCGCCGACGGCGATCTGGACGGGGCTGTCGGCGAGCAGCCACTGCGGGGCGCCGGCGGCGGAGGTGCCCGCGGGGCCGCCCGCGACGGCCGCGGCCCCGACGGAGGCGACGACGAACACGCCGAGGATGATGAAGAGGTAGAACACCAGGGAGCCGCGCTGGGTGCGGCCCGTGGTCCACACCGCCACGATGTCGAGGGCGTTGACGACGTCGCGGTAGACGATGTCCGCCGCCCGTATCCGGGGCAGGCCGGCCTGCACCCGTTCGACGCGTTCGCGCAGCACGACGAGCGTGAGGCCGAGGGCGAGGGTGATCGCCGTCAGTCCGAGCGCGACCGTGAATCCGTGCCACAGGGCCAGGTAGGGGTCCTTCGCCCCGGCCTCGGCCGGGAACGCCTGCAGGTAGGGGCCGATCCACGCGTTGACCGGGGCCGGCCACAGCCCGTAGAGGACGGTCAGCACGGTGAGGACCACCGGCGAGGCGAGGAAGAGCGGGGTCGGGGCCGGGAAGTCGATCGGGTCGACGCCGTGCTTGGTGGTGAACGCGCCCCACAGGAAACGGCCGCTGTAGGCGACGGTCAGCACCGACCCGGCGACGATGCCGATCAGCCCGAGCAGCCCCCAGAGGCCGTCGACCTCGGCGGCGTGCACGAAGGCCTCGTACGCCGACTCCTTCGCCACGAAGCCGCCGAGGAAGGGGATCCCGGCCATCGAGGCGGCACCGATGACGCCGACGACGGCGAGCAGGGGCGCCTGCGCGCCGACGCCGCTGAGCCGCCGGGTGTCACGGGTGCCGGCCTGGTGGTCGATGATCCCGACGACGAGGAACAGGGTGGCCTTGAAGAGCCCGTGGGCGAGCACGAGGGCGAGACCGGCGAGCGCCGTCTCCCGCGTGCCGGCGCCCGCGTTCAGGGCGAGGAAGCCGAGCTGGCTGACGGTGCCGTAGGCGAGGATCAGCTTGATGTCCGTCTGCCGCAGCGCGGTCCAGCCGCCCAGCAGCATCGTCCCGGCGCCGACGATCAGCAGCAGCCACCGCCACAGGGGGCTCTCCCCGAACACCGGCGCGAACAGGGCGATCAGGTAGATGCCGGCCTTGACCATCGCGGCGGCGTGCAGGTAAGCGCTGACCGGGGTCGGGGCCGCCATGGCGCCCGGCAGCCAGAAGTGGAACGGCAGCAGCGCGGACTTGGTGATGGCCCCGGCCAGGATCAGCACGAGGGCGAGGGAGACCGCCGGGCCGTGCTCGAGCAGGGCCGGCCCGAGGGCGAGGATCGCGGAGACGCGGTAGGTGCCGGCGACCGTGCCGAGGACGACGAGCCCGACCAGCATCGCCAGGCCGCCCGCCGTCGTGACGACGAGGGCCTGCAGGGCAGAACGGCGGGCGGAGAGTTTGTTCCGGTTGTACCCGATCAGCAGGTACGACAGGATCGTCGTGATCTCCCAGAAGACGAACAGCAGGATCAGGTCGTCGGCGACGACGAGCCCGACCATGGCGCCGGAGAAGGCGAGCAGCTGCGCCCCGAAGGCGGGCAGGGACGCGTCGCCCGCGTGGAAGTAGCGGGTGCAGTAGAGCAGGACGAGGGCGCCCACCCCCAGGATCAGCACGCAGAACAGCCAGCTCAGCGCGTCCATCCGGAACTCGAGCGCCAGGTCCAGCTGGGGAACCCAGGGCACGCCCTCGCGGATGGCGGCGCCGGGACCGGCATGGGTCGGCCCGTACTGCGAGAGCAGCCACACGAGGCTGCCGGCGGGGACGGCGGCGAGGGCGCCGAATCCGACGGTACGGCCGGCGCGGAAGAGGAGCGGGGCGGCGAGGGCGACGATCGCGTGGATCGCGAGGACGGCGATCACGGCACCCTCCTCGCACTCGGCTCGACGGCGCCCGCTGGCGTCGGGGGCCCGGACCCCACCATGGCGCCGGCGGCAGGGCCGCGACGGTGGTGGGGACGAAAGGACCGGTCACGGCGGGGCGCGAGTCGAGATCGGACGCCGTGACGACCGTTTCAGCCTATCAAGCGCGCCAACCGGGCCGGCGCGCACTGCGGGTTATCCTGCAGCCATGCGAACAGCCGGCGGTCCCGCACGGAGGGGTCCCGCGCGAAGGGGTCCCGCACGAGGGGGAGCCGGACGGACCGACCGACGCCAGGTGCTGGCGTGGGCGTGGTGGGACTGGGGCGACTCGGCGATCAATGCCGTGATGACGACCTTCGTCTTCACCGTCTACCTCACCTCGTCCTCGTTCGGCGACCCCGACCACGCCTCGTCGGTGCTCGGCTGGGCGCTCGGCGCCTCCGGTCTCGCCGTCGCCGTCCTCGCTCCCGTGACCGGCCAGCGGGCCGACCTGGCCGGGAGGCGACGATTCTGGCTCGCGGTGCACACCGGCATCGTCGTCGTCACGACCGCCGCCTGCTTCCTCGTGCGGCCGGCCCCGGAGTTCCTGCTGCTCGGCGCGATCCTGATCGCCGTGGCCAACGTCTTCAACGAGTTCGCCGGCGTCAACTACAACGCGATGCTCCCCCAGATCAGCACGCCGGCCACGATCGGCCGGGTCTCGGGCCTCGGCTGGTCGATGGGCTACGTCGGCGGCATCCTGGCCCTCGCCGTCGTGCTGTTCGGGTTCGTGCAGCCGAACCTGCTGCGGATCCCGACCGCCGACGCCCTGAACATCCGCACCGTGGCCCTGTTCTCCGCCCTGTGGTTCGCCGTCTTCGCCCTGCCGGTGCTCACGCGGGTGCCGGAGATCCGGCCGGACGTCGCCGGGGAGCGGGTCGGCTTCCTCGCCTCGTACCGGGTGCTGGTGCGCCGGGTGATCGCCCTCTACCGCCGCAGCCCGCACACGGTGTACTTCCTGGCCGCGAGCGCCGTGTTCCGGGACGGCCTGGCCGCCATCTTCACGTTCGGCGGGGTGATCGCGGCCGGCACGTTCGGCTTCACCCTGTCCCAGGTGATCGTCTTCGCGATCGCGGGCAACGTGGTCGCCGCGGTAGGGGCGGCCACGGGAGGCGTGCTGGACGACCGACTCGGTCCCCGCCGCGTGATCATCCTGTCCCTGCTGGGGCTGCTCGCCTCCGGCACGGCCATGCTGTTCATGACGAGCCAGGCGGGCTTCTGGGTGTGCGGCCTCGTCCTGTGCCTCTTCGTCGGGCCCGCGCAGGCCTCCGCACGCTCGTTCCTCGGCCGTCTCGCGCCCGCGGGACAGGAGGGCGAGCTGTACGGCCTCTACGCGACGACGGGCCGCGCGGTCAGCTTCCTCGCGCCCACCCTGTTCGCCGCCGCGGTGACGCTCTTCGGGGCGCAGCGATGGGGCATCCTCGGCATCCTCGTCGTGCTGCTGGCGGGCCTGCTGGTGCTGCTGCCCGTGCACCCGCCCGAGCACGCGCCGCAGCCGGACCCGATCGACGTCGGGCGCTGACGCCGCGGGAGCGCGCTCGTCCGCGCAGTGGTCGCCTCAGCTGGCCTCGTCGCCTCAGCTGGGCAGCTGCGTGCGGTGGAAGTTCAGGTGCGACCGGGACGCCGTCGGGCCGCGCTGCCCCTGGTACCGGTTGCCGTAGGGACCACTGCCGTAGGGGTGCTCGGCGGCGGAGGACAGCTGGAAGAAGCACAGCTGGCCGATCTTCGAGCCCGGCCACAGCTTGATCGGCAGGGTCGCGACGTTGGAGAGCTCGAGCGTCACGTGCCCCGAGAAGCCGGGATCGATGAAGCCGGCCGTCGAGTGGGTCAGCAGGCCCAGGCGGCCCAGGGAGGACTTGCCCTCCAACCGTGCCGCGATGTCGTCGGGCAGACTCACCACCTCGTACGTCGATCCGAGCACGAACTCCCCCGGGTGCAGGATGAAGGGCTCGTCGGGATCGACCTCGACCAGGCGGGTCAGCTCGCTCTGCTCGATCGAGGGGTCGATGTGCGCGTACTTGTGGTTGTCGAAGAGCCGGAAGAACCGGTCGATCCGGACGTCGACGCTCGAGGGCTGGATCATCTCGTCCTGCAGCGGATCGAGCACGATCCGGGCGTCGTCGAGCTGGCGGCGGATGTCGCGGTCGGAGAGCAGCACGTCGAGCAGGATAACCGACTCGAGATGATCGCGGCTTACAGATCACGGTGAGGTGTCGATAACACACTCAGAGAGCCTTCTGGTGGCGCCACGCCGTGACACGGATTACTGTTCCGTAACGACGCAACGGCATGGTCTCGAGCCGCCACCGAAGGGTGACCGCGTTGCCCTGATTCGCCTGCCTGAGGAATCCCATGCCCAGACGACTTCTGGCCTGCCTGCTGGCCTGCCTGTTCACCACCACCGCCGTCGTGACGACGGCCCCGGCCGCCTCGGCCCTCCCGATCGTCGCTCCGGCGTCCGCGAGCGACATCGTCCACGATTCGAACCTCACCCAGGTCCGGGACCTGCTCAACGGTATCAATGCGTACCGGGCGTCCAAGGGCCTCAGGCCGGTCAAGTACAGCCCGACCGTCTCGGTGATGAGCCAGGAATGGTCCAACCGCATCGCCGCCAACGAGACGCCGTACACCCACCGCCCCAACTTCTGGACCGACCCGCGGGTCGGTGGCCCCGTGACCAACGTGCACGAGATCATCGCCGTGGCCTGGAGCCGGAACGCCTCCGCGCTGATCGCCTGGTGGAAGACCTCGCCCGCCCACAACGCGGCGCTGATCGACCCCAACGTCAACGTGATCGGCGTCGGCGTGACCTTCACCAACGGCAACTACGTCACCACGCCCACCCGGTACACCATGTGGGGCGTCGTCAACCTCTTCCACTACAACCCGGTGCCGTCCAACGCGACGTCGACCGTGACCTCGACGCCGAGCAGCGGGCCCGCGCCGACGGCCGCTCCCGCGGGCATCTGCCCCGCCGGTGTCGCCGGGCACGCCACGACGACGCCGCCGGCCGCGGCCTCGATCCGCAGCACCGCGGACGTGCTCGCCGTCGACACCGCCGGCGTCCTGTGGGACTACCCCGCGACCGGCGGCGGCAGCCTGGCGTCGCGCCGTTCGCTGATGACCGGCTTCGGGGGTGCCCAGGATGCGTTCGCCGCCGACTGGAACCAGGACGGCGTCGTCGACGTCGTCACCATCTGGCGCTCCGGCCTGCTGACCCTCAACCGGGGACTGGCCGGCGGCGGGTTCGGCGGTGCCGTGCAGATCGGCAACGGCTGGGCGGGCATGACCGCCACCGTGGGCCTGTGGTGCTCCGGCGACCGCTTCCCGGCCATCGTCGCCCACCGGCCCGACGGGACCATGCTCTACTACCGCAACGCGACCGGCACCGGCGCGAGCAACGGCATCAAGATCGGTGCCGGCTGGCAGGGCCTGAAGTTCAGCATGGCGGACGTCGACGGCAACGGCAGCGCGGACCTGGCCGTGCGCCGGGGAGACGGGTCGATGCTGCTGTACCGCTCCGACGGTCGCGGCCACTTCCTCTCCGAGGCGCGCCGCACCATCGGGTCCGGATGGGGTCCCGTGGTCAGCACCCGCACGCTGTACGGCTACACCGGTGCCGGCAGCAAGGGTCTCGTCGCCAAGTGGACCGACGGTCGCCTGAGCTACTACCCGATCGCGAGCGGCGGCCTGCGTGCCGGCTCGGCGGAGGGGCACGGCTGGACCTCGTACGCGCTGGTCAAGTGATGCCGACCCGCTGAGCTCTGCCCGCTCGCACCGATCCTCACCCACCGATGGCTCGCATCGGTCCGCCCGCTGATCCGTGCGGCGCTCTCCGGGGCGCCGCGCGATGGCCTCGGGCGGACCGGGACGGGCCGTCGGCCGGCCCCGGCGCATCGAGTGGAGCACGCAACGGCACCGAGGCGTCCGCGCGTCGCCGGGTGGGTCGCCGTGGTGTGGAGGGCAGGTCGGGGTGCGCTAGGCTGTCCGATGACGTCGCGCCGTGATCACGGTGCTCCGACGGGGCCAGGACCCGGCGGGAAACGGCGTCGATGCGGCTGTAGCTCAATGGTAGAGCGCACGCTTCCCAAGCCTGATACGCGGGTTCGATTCCCGTCAGCCGCTCCACCACCCACGCCGACGGCGCCGGGTCCGTTCTCACCGACGGGCCGGCGCCGTTCGCGTTCGTCCACGCTGATCCCTGCGCCCTCGACCGCGGCCCGTGAGAACTGTCGGTGGCCGTCACTAGGCTGACGGAACAGCGACGGGAGGCATCACATGGCCACAGGATCAGGCACCGGTCACCACGACACGGTACGGCCGGGCACGGTACGGCCGGGCACCGGTCACCACGACACGGACATCTCACCCGATCTTCCGCCCGTGTGCTCGATCGTGCCGCCTTACCTGCTGCGCCGGCTCGCGGGGCTGCAGGATCCCCCACTGCTCGACGCCGCCGGTGCGGCCCGGCACGCGCTCGATCACCTCGAGCGCATCCACGCCCAGCGGCGTGGCCTCCGTGGTTCCGTCGCACCGCCGGTCACCCGCACGGGGCTCGCCCGCACCATCAGCGACGCCGAGCACGGGGAGACGCTGCCCGGCGCCACGGTGCGCACGGAGGACCAGGGCCCCGGTGAGGACCGCGCGGTCGACGAGGCGTTCGACGGCCTGGGCCGCACGTGGGACTTCTACGCCCAGGCCTACGGCCGCCGTTCGCTCGACGACGACGACCTGCCGCTGGACGCGACGGTCCACTTCTCACATCAGTACGACAACGCCTTCTGGAACGGCGAACGCATGGTGTTCGGCGACGGCGACGGGAACGTGTTCGTCTCGTTCACGTCCGCCCTGACCGTGATCGCGCACGAGCTGACGCACGGCGTCACGCAGTACAGCGCGAACCTCGTCTACCAGGGGCAGTCCGGCGCCCTGAACGAGTCGGTCTCCGACGTGTTCGGGGTGCTGACCGAGCAGTGGGTGCGGGGCCAGGACGCGGCGAGCGCCGACTGGCTCGTCGGCGCGGGCATCTTCGGCCCGTCGATCCACGGCACGGCGCTGCGCTCGCTCGCCGCGCCGGGCACGGCGTTCGACGATCCGGTACTCGGCAAGGACCCGCAGCCGGCGCACATGGACGGCTACGTCGAGACCACCGAGGACAGCGGCGGCGTGCACCTGAACTCGGGCATCCCGAACCACGCCTTCTACCTCGCGGCGACGGCGCTCGGCGGCAACGCGTGGGAGCGGGCGGGCCGGATCTGGTACGACACCGTCACGTCCGACCGGTTGCCCGCGAGCGCGGACTTCGCCCGGTTCGCGCAGGAGACGCTGGACGTCGCCGCCGACCGGTACGGCGCCGACAGCGCCGAGGTGAGCGCCGTGACCGACGCGTGGCAGGGGGTCGGGGTGACCCCGGGCAAGGCGGTCCGCGCCGCCGACGCACCGGCCGGGGACTGATGGGTCGCGATTCCCGTCGACGCCGTCCCCGGGCCAGAATGGGGACCGGGAGGCAGCCATGGAGATCACGATCACGCGCACCGGCGGATTCGCCGGCCTGCGCCGGCAGTGGGTGGTGACGGTCGACGACCAGACGGCCACCCGGCTGGTCGGTGAGATGGGCGACGGCCGGACGAGCGACGGCCGGATGAACGACGGTGGCGTCACCGCACGCAGCAGTGCCCCCGAGGTCCGTGACGGATTCAGCTACGTGTTCGCCGCCGAGGGCCACCGGATCACCATCGCCGAGTCCCGCCTCGACGGCCCCTGGCGGGAGCTGCTCGACCGCGCGCGCAGCGACACCGGAACGACTCCCCCCGCGTGAGCGGGGTCCTCGCCGGATTCTCGATCGTCTGGGTCGTCATCGGGATCGGTTACCTGATCGGCCGCTCCGGCGTGCTCGGCCCCGACGCACAGCAGGTGCTCAGCCGCACCGTGTTCTTCGTCGGCACGCCGGCCCTCATGCTCGTCACCTTCGGCCGGACCGACCTGCACCGCGTGTTCTCGGTGCAGCTGTTCGTCGCCGCGGCCAGCGCCGGCATCGTGCTCGCGCTCTACCTGCTCTGGTCCCGGCTTGTCCTGCGGCGGCCCTGGCCGGTGGCCATCATGACGGGCGCCACGGGCTCGATCGTCAACGCCGCGAACCTCGGCATCCCCATCGCGGTCTACGTGCTCGGTGACGCCGCGGTGGCCGCCCCGATCATCGTCTTCCAGATGACGCTGCTCACGCCCCTGATCACCGCGTCCCTCGACGTCGCCACAGCCCGACATGGGACGAGCGCGCTGCGCCGGATCCGGCAGGTCGCCGCGAACCCCGTGCTCATCGCCTCCGTGGTCGGCATCGTCCTCTCCGTCACCGGCGTCCACCTGCCGGACCTCGTCATGGAGCCGTTCCGGCTGATCAGCGGCATCGCCGTGCCCGGGATGCTCCTCGCCTTCGGGATCGGATTGCACGGCTCCCGCCCCCTGCGCGACCGGTCGCAGTGGCTGGACGTGGCCTCCGCGACGACGTCGAAGGTGCTCGTCCAGCCGCTCGTCGCCCTCGCCCTGGGCTCCCTGGTGCTGGGCCTGTCGGGGCGGGCGCTGTTCGCCGTCGTCGTCATGGCCGCGCTGCCGACCGCGCAGAACGCCTACGTCGTCGCCGCCCGGTACGGGACGGCCGTCGGCCAGACCAAGGACACCGTGCTCGTGACCACCGTGCTCTCCGTGCCGGTTCTCGTCGTCGTCGCCGCCATGCTCGCCTGAGCTGGGCGGATCCGACCCCTGCTGGGCTAGCCTTGGGCGCATGACCGAGAAGACCTCCACGGATCAGGTCCGCGCCATCGCCGAGGGCTACACGTTCAGCGGCGCGTCCATCGCGCTGGGCGCCGCTCTCGTGGACGGGCAGGTGCACGCCGATGCGCCCGTCCGGCTGCCCCTGGCCATGATGAACCGGCACGGCCTCGTCGCCGGCGCCACCGGCACGGGCAAGACGAAGACCCTCCAGCTGATGGCCGAACAGCTCTCCGCCGCCGGCGTGCCGGTGTTCCTCGCGGACATCAAGGGCGACCTGAGCGGGTTGTCGGCCCCGGGGACGCCGAACGAGAGGATCACCGCCCGCGCGTCCGACGTCGGGATGGACTGGTCCCCCGCGTCGTTCCCGGTCGAGTACTACGCGCTGGGCGGCGACGGCACCGGCGTCCCCCTGCGCGCCCGCGTCTCCAGCTTCGGCCCCATCCTGCTCTCCCGGATCATGGACCTGAACGAGACGCAGGAGTCCAGCCTGCAGCTGATCTTCCACTGGGCGGACCAGCAGGGCCTGGAGCTGTACGACCTCAAGGACCTGCGCGCCGTCATCACCCACCTGACCTCGCCCGAGGGCAAGGAGTCCCTCGCCGAGCTCGGCGGCCTGTCGAAGGCCACCGCCGGCGTCATCCTGCGCGAGCTCGTGGGCCTGGAGGCCGACGGGATGGAGAAGTTCTTCGGCGAGCCGGAGTTCGACAGCAAGGACGTGCTGCGCACCGCGGCGGACGGGCGCGGGGTCATCTCGTGCCTCGAGCTGCCCACCGTGCAGACGAAGCCGGCCCTGTTCTCGACGTTCCTCATGTGGCTGCTGGCGGACCTGTTCGCCGATCTGCCCGAGGTGGGCGACGTGGACAAGCCCAAGCTGGTGTTCTTCTTCGACGAGGCGCACCTGCTGTTCAAGGACGCCTCCCCCGCGTTCCTCGACTCGATCCTCACCACCGTGCGCCTGATCCGCTCCAAGGGCGTGGGCATCTTCTTCGTCACCCAGACGCCGAAGGACGTGCCCGGTGACGTGCTGGGACAGCTCGCGAACCGCGTGCAGCACGCCCTGCGCGCCTTCACCCCGGACGACGCGAAGGCCCTCAAGGCGACGGTCGCCACGTTCCCCGTGAGCCCGTACGACCTGACCTCCGTGCTGACCTCCGCCGGCACCGGCGAGGCCGTCATCACCGTGATGAACGAGCGGGGCGCGCCGACCCCGGTGGCCTGGACGCGGATGATCGCGCCGCGGTCCCTCATGGGTCCCGCGCCCGCGGACGCCATGCAGGCGACCGTCGCCGCGTCGCCGGGGCAGGCGGCCTACGGCACGCCCGTCGACTCCCCGTCGGCCTACGAGAAGCTCAACGCCCGCACGACGGCCCCGGCATCCTCCGGCGGCGCCCCTGCGGGCGGTACCGACACGGAGGCTCAGCGGATCGAGGAGCAGATCACCCGCGAGCCGGAGCGCCGGGAGCCGGAGCGCGCACGCAGCGCTCCCCGCCCCGCGCACAATCCGCTGCTCGACGTCGCCGCGGACATCGCAGGTCAGGTCGGTCGCGAGTTCGTGCGCGGGCTGTTCGGCACGCGCCGCCGTCGTCGCTGACGTGGCGGGCCGATTCGACGAGGCACACCGTTTCCGGCGCGCCGCCCTCTTCTGGACGCTGCTCCTGCTGGCCGTGCTCGCCGTCGCCGGCGTCGTCGTGACCACGGTCAACGCGCGCGGCTACGGCCCCGAGCATGCGGTGCGCGCGTACCTGGACGCGCTGCACGACGGCGACGGGTCCCGTGCGCTGGGGCTGCTCGGCGCGACGGTGCCGGCCGGGAATCCGACGCTGCTGAACGGAACGCCGCTCAAGCGCTCGGTCGCGCAGCTGAAGAACGTGGATCTGGCGATCACGGATCGCAACGGCGAGGACGCGACCGTGACGGCGCAGTACACGCTCGACGGTCAGCGCGGTTCCACGGCCTTTCCCGTGCGCCGCGTGGGCTTCACGTGGCTCTTCTTCGACCGGTGGGAGCTCGCCGGCACGAGCCTGCCGCACACCACCGTCACCTTCCCCGGGCAGGATCGCGCCCGCGTGAACGGGGCGACGGTGGCCGCGCCGAACGGGAAGGCGACCGTGCTCAGCTTCGCTCCGGCGAAGGTGACGGCCGGCTGGTCCGAGGCGATGATGCAGGCGACCGACCGGAGCACGGCGGTGACGGGTCTGGGCGACGCGAACACCCTCGGCCTCACGGCGACGCCCACGCCCGCGATGGTCAGCTCGGTCGACGACCAGGTGCGGCGGATGCTCGACCAGTGCGCGAGCCAGCAGGTCCTCGCCCCCACGGGGTGCCCGTTCTACCACTTCTCCGACAACCTGATCACCGGACCCGTCGCGTGGAAGATCACGCGGTACCCGCAGCCGCGGCTCACCTACCGGAACGGCGCATGGTCGGTGCAGCCGCTCAGCGGGCAGGCCGAGCTGAACACCCGGGAGACGGACCTGTACACCGGCGTCGAGAAGCCGCTGCGCACGACGGCCGACTTCAGCTTCACCGCGACGCTCGACGTCGAGGGCGACGGCGTCACGGTCCATCCGCGGGTCACCGGCCCGGCGGGCTGAGGACGCAGAAAGGGAGTGCAGAGAGACGGCGACGGCTGGACCCCTCGGGGTCCCGCCGACGTCGTGTGAATGCCCGGTGTCAGGCGTTGACGCCGCGCAGGTCCAGGACCAGTTCGCTCTCGCCGTCGGTGCCGACGGACACGGGGATGCCCCAGTCCTGCTGGTAGAGGTGGCAGGCGGCGTGATCCGGGATCGGGCCGTCCTTCTCACCGTCACAGGCGGCCGCGCGGGCGGTCAGGTGCAGGACGCCCTCGGGGACGTCCGGGTTGATCCGGAGCGTCCGGCTCAGGCCCGTCGAGGAGCCGGCCCCGTCGAGCAGCAGCTCGGCCGGGGTGGACGAGACCTTCAGCTGGGTCGGGTCCCCCCACCGGTCGTCCAGCTTCTGCCCCTTCGGGGCGCTGAACCGGATGGTGACGCCGAAGTCGCCGGCGGTCACGGCGCTGCGCGGGCGCTGCGTCCGGGCGGCACCCTCGTCGACGGTCAGGGCCGTCGCCGGCACCGGCAGGCGAACGAGCTGGTGGGCGTTGGTCTCGACGACGAGCAGGAGCGGCGTGGCGGCGGTGGCGTCCAGGAGCGCGTCCGAGGGCTCGGCGAGGTCGCGCGCGAGCGTGCTGACCTGGCCGGTGGCCGGCTCGTACCGGCGGATCGCGCCGTTGTAGGTGTCCGCGATCGCCACCGAGCCGTCGGGCAGCACGGTGACGCCGAGCGGGTGCTGCAGCCGGGCCTGGGCGGCGTCGCCGTCGCGGAACCCGAAGTCGAAGAGTCCCTCGCCGACCGCGGTCTCGACGGTGACGGTGCCGTCGTCGGCGGGCACCAGTCGGCGCAGGGACGAGGTCTCGGAGTCGGCGGCCCAGATCGAGCCGTCGGGGCCGGTGGCCAGGCCGGAGGTCTGGGCGAACCAGGCGTCCGGGCCGGCGCCGTCGAGCAGTCCCTCGTTGCCGTTGCCGGCGAGGATCCGCAGCGACGGAGCGGCCGGGTCGAAGGCGAAGATCTGGTGGGTGCCGGCCATGGCGACGACCACGGACCGCAGCTCGGCGGACCACACGACGTCCCACGGCGAGGAGATCGCGACGGTCACCGGGTCGGCACCGGCAAGCCGCGCGGGCTCACGGGCGGCGTCGGCGGGGTCCTGGATGAGCCGCTGCACGCCGTTGCCGGCGACGGTCGTCACGGTGCCCCCGGCCAGGTTCAGGCCGCGCAGCCGGTGGCTGACGGTGTCGGCGACGACGACGTCGTACCCGACCGTCTCGGCCACGTCGGCCGGCAGCAGGGCGACGCCCTGCGGCTCGCTGAAGCGTGCGCTGTCGGCGCCGCCGTCGGTGTCACCGCGCTGCCCGTCACCCCAGGCCCGCACGACGGTGGTCAGGTCGGCGTCGAGCTCGACGATCCGGTGGTGGCCGGTGTCGCTGACCAGGTAGTGGCCCTGGCCGCGGTCGCCCAGCGGCAGCACCTTGCCCGGGAAGCGGAGGGCGGACTCGGAGGCCGGCGGCGGCACGTACGGGCCCTGTCCGCGGTGCAGCGTGCCCTTCGCGTCGTGCTCCTCGACCAGCTCGGTGATCAGCGAGGCGAGGCCGTGGCCGTGCCCCTCCCCGGTCAGGTGGGCGACGATGTAGCCCTCGGGGTCGATGACGACGAGGGTCGGCCAGGCCCGTGCGGCGTAGGCCTGCCACGTGGTCAGCTCGGGGTCGTCGAGGACGGGCCGGTGGATCTCGTAGCGGTCGACGGCCGCGGCGAGCGCGTCCGGGTCGGCCTCGTGCTCGAACTTCGGGGAGTGCACACCGATCGTGACGAGCACGTCCCCGTACTTCTCCTCGAGCGGGCGCAGCTCGTCGAGCACGTGCAGGCAGTTGATGCAGCAGAACGTCCAGAAGTCGAGGACGACGATCTTGCCGCGCAGCGACGCGAGGCTCACATCGGCGCCGCCGGTGTTCAGCCAGCCACGGCCGACCAGGTCGGAGGCCCGCACGCGGTAGTCGGTGCGCAGACTCACCGCGGACTCGGCTCCGGTGGGCTCGGTCGTGGTGCTGGTCGTGGGGCTGCTCACGAGGTCTCCTTCGGGCTGTCGCCGGTGTCGTCGGGGGCGGTGTCGTTCGTGCGCGTCGTGGTGGCCGTCCGGACGGGCGTACCGCCCGTCGCGCCCGTGGTCCGGGGATCGCCGGGCCGTGCAGGCCCGTCCGCCAGCCGGGCGAACATGTCGTTGTAAGCGGACAGTTCCGCCTCGTTATTCCGGTCGGCGGCCCGGTCCCGGCGCCGGGACTCGCGGCTGTCGGCGCGGGACCACATGACGGCGACGCCGATGGCGACCACCAGGGTCGGGATCTCTCCGATGCCCCAGGCGAAGCCGCCGCCCAGCTGCTGGTCGGCGATCGGCGAGAGTCCCCACGTGCGCCCGAGGTTGCCGAAGT
This sequence comes from Tersicoccus mangrovi, assembly GCF_036881825.1. NCBI lineage: Bacteria > Bacillati > Actinomycetota > Actinomycetes > Micrococcales > Micrococcaceae > Tersicoccus > Tersicoccus mangrovi. The sequence goes on from NZ_JBAJMW010000001.1 coordinate 574,376, forward strand.
AGTCCGGCTCGAGCAGCGTCGTCGAACTCATCAGGGTGACGCCGAAGAAGGCATGGAAGCCCATCGTCGCGAGCAGCAGGACGAGCCGGAGCGGGTACGCGGGCCGGCGCGGCAGCGGGTCGACGCCGATGAGCACGAGCACGAACAGGTAGCCGGTGAGCGTGAAGTGCAGGTTCATCAGCTCGTGCCCGACGTGCTCGGTCAGGGCGAATCCGAAGAGCGGCGTGTAGTAGAAGACGAGCAGCGATCCGGCGAAGAGGACGGCCGCCACGATCGGGTGGGTGATCAGTGCCGAGTACCGTGAGTGCACGATCCGCAGGATCCACTCGCGCGGCCCGCGGGTGCCGTCGGTGCGGGGCTTGATCGCCCGCAGGGCGAGCGTCACGGGGGCGCCGATGACGAGGAAGATCGGGACGACCATCGTCAGCGCCATGTGGTCGACCATGTGGATGCTGAACAGGACGCGGCCGTACACGGACAGGCCGCCGGAGGTCACGAAGACGAGCGCGACGCAGCCGACCAGCCAGCTGATGGTCCTCAGCACCGGCACGGCGTCGCCCCGGCGGTGCAGCACCCACACCCCGCGCAGGTACCCGACCGCGCCGAGCAGCGCCACGGCGACCCACAGCCAGTCCCAGCGCCACTCCGTCAGCAGACGGGCCGGCGTCAGCTCGGGAGGCAGGTCGTAGCCCGAGAGCAGGTAGGCGGGCGAGGCGTCGGGAGTGAGGTTCTCGGGCACCGGGGTCGCCGATCGGGACAGCGCGGTGCCCAGGCCCATGGTCGCGGCCATCACGACGATCTCGCCGACGACGAGCTGGCCCATGACACGGCGGGCGCCGAACCGGCCGTCGGTGAAGCGCGGGATGACCCAGCGGCGGTGCACGAACCCGAAGACGCCGAGCACGACGGTCGCGATCGCCTTGGCGACGACGAGCAGGCCGTAGGGCGAGCCCAGCGCCGCCCAGTCCCCGAGCCGGATCGCGGCGTTGACCACGCCCGAGGCGAAGACGAGTACATAGGCGATGCCCGCGAGGGCGGAGAACCGCCGCAGGGTCACGCCGGTCAGCGCGCCGAGGGCGGGAGCGGCGACGGCGAGGGCGCCGATGCCGCCGACCCACAGCGAGATGCCCACGAGGTGCAGGCCCAGGGAGCTGACCGCGCCCTCGTGATCGCCCGCGGAGGCAGAGTGCCCGATGAGGGAGAGCGGAATGGTGGCCCCGAGCGCGAGCAGCGTGGTCAGGGCGAGCCCGGTGAGGTTGCGGACCCCGAGCGCGAGGGTGCTGACGAGTGCGGCGATGACGGTGATGGTCAGCCACGCCTGGCCGGTGCCGAGCGACGTCACGAAGTAGGCGAGCTGGGCGGTGAACGCCGGGGCACCGGACACCGGGAGGCCGGAGACGTCCGAGTAGGTCAGGACGGTGACGACGATCGCGGCGAGGGTCCACACGACGCCGCCGGCGGCCGCGGCGGTCATCAACCGGCGGAAGGCGGGGTGCTCGGCGTCCCGGTCCGGGACGGTGCGGGACCGCGGCCGGCGCCGGTCGGCGAAGGCGGGGACGAGGGTCGCGGCGAACAGCAGGCAGCCGATGACGACGGCCATGCTGAGGTAGCTCGTCATCTGGGCGACCGGCAGGCCCCACCGGACGACGGAACCCGGGTCGGAGAGGGAGCGGGGCGCGGCGGCGCCCGTCAATTGGAGGCCGGCGACGACACCGATGACGGCGGCCACCGCCGCCGGCGCGAGCCAGAACGCGGCGTTCGGGGGTAGCGCGGGTGTCCGGTCCGGGTCACGGGTCACGGGTGGCCGGCCGGTCGGGCCCCGGCGCGGCCCCTGCTGCTGTTGCGTGCTCACCACGCTCCCATTGTCCGTCACGGGGGTGGCGGGCCCGAAAACGGGCGACCCACGCCACACGCGGCGTCATCCGTGCCCGCACGCACGACCCCGGACACGGAACGAGGCGGGGTCGACCGTCGTCGGTCGTCCCCGCCTCGTCGTCGTGCCGCGGCGTGATGCCGCGGCCGGGAGATCACTGGGAAGCAGCAGCCTTCAGCTTGCTGCCCGCGGTCAGCTTGACGCTGTGGCCAGCGGCGATCTGGATGGTCTCACCCGTCTGCGGGTTGCGACCGGTGCGGGCGGCGCGCTCGGTGCGCTCGACGGCCAGCCAGCCCGGGATCGTGATCTTCTCGCCGCTCTTCACGGACGAGGAGAAGACGTCGAACAGGGCGTCGAGGACACCGTTCACCGCGGTCTGGGTGGTGCCGGCCTTCTCGGCGACCTCGGCCACCAGTTCACTGCGATTCTTAGCCATACGTCTGGTCCTCCTGGTACTCGTTCGGGTACTCGTTCGAAACTGGCAACGACCCGTCGGGCCGCCACTCATCGGCCAACCTACCAGCCGACTCGCGCCGTTCCGGCAGTTTCGACCCCCGAACTGCCTTGATTTTCCGCCATTTCCGCCGGTCGGGAGCCTCGACGGCGGTGCAGGCACGACGAAGGCCCGTCAGCTCGATGCTGACGGGCCTTCGTCGATGGTCGGTGACGACGTCAGGTCGTCTCCGCGTTCACGCTGCTACCGGAGGTCACCAGGAGGACTTGGAGACGCCGGGGAGCTCGCCGCGGTGGGCCATCTCACGGAACCGCACCCGGGAGATGCCGAACTTCTGGAGGGTGCCGCGCGGGCGACCGTCGATCTGGTCGCGGTTGCGCAGGCGGATCGGGGACGCGTTGCGGGGGAGCTTCTGCAGACCCAGGCGGGCCTCCTCACGCTCCTCCGGGGTCGCGTTCTCGTTCACCAGGGTCTTCTTCAGCTCGAGCCGCTTCTGCGCGAAGCGGTCGACGACGAGCTTGCGCTGCTCGTTGCGGGCGATCTTGGACTTCTTGGCCATGGGTCAGCGCTCCTCTCGGAATTCGACGTGCTTGCGCACGACCGGGTCGTACTTCTTCAGCGTGATCCGGTCCGGGTCGTTGCGCCGGTTCTTGCGGGTCACGTAGGTGAACCCGGTCCCCGCGGTGGACTTCAGCTTGATGATCGGACGAACGTCCTTGTCTTTGGCCATCTCAGATCTTCTCCCCGCGCGCCCGGATCTCGGCCACGACAGCGTCGATGCCCTTGACGTCGATGACCTTCATGCCGCGAGCGCTCACATTGAGCACCACGGTCCGGCGCAGCGACGGGACCCAGTAACGCTTCTTCTGGATGTTCGGGTCGAACCGACGCTTGGTGCGGCGGTGCGAGTGCGAAATGCTGTGGCCGAAACCCGGCTGGGCCCCGGTCACCTGGCAGTGCGCTGCCATGTTCTCCTCCAAATAGCTCGGACGGTACGCGGTTGTGGACTCACGTCGACCGGCACGCGTGAGCGTGCGCGGAGTCGGCGGATCATGCGCGGCTGATTGCGTCCCGTCACCATGGACACCGAAACGACTGCGGCGTCGTGGCGGACCGGTACATCGGCGTGAACAAGCCGATCCGGACCCCTCGCCGCGGGGAAGACGGTGAAGATCAGGTGTCGAGCAGTGGATACCACCTACGACAGCGATCAAGTCTACGTTTGCGGCCGGACCTGTGCAAATCCGGGCCTCCGGCGAGCCGGTTGGTGGACCGCTGGATGATCGGTAGTATCTCCCTCGATGGTGGGACGGTCGGTCCCAGCATCTCCATCCGCCGGGTACGGGAACCACGTCATCGTGAGGGCCAGTTACCGCCGCATGTCCGCCTCGGCCGATGGACCCCGTTCGGCCCCGGCCGGGCATCGTTTCCCCCGATGGTGCCCGGTCGGGGCTTTTCCATGCCCCGGCCCCAGTGACCTGCGACGACAGTGCGGCCGGACGCGCGCGTCAGCCCGCGATAGGGGTGACCGCGAGGGGGCTCGGCACCGGACGACGCGGCTCGAGGTACTTGCCCGAGGACGTGCGGCGGATCCGGCGCATCACCCACGGACCGACGTATTCGCGGGTCCATCGCACGTTGGCGCGGACGGCGTCGAGGCGGCGGACGGGAACGAGCGCGGGCAGCGGGTCCTGCCGCAGGGTGTGCTCGTGCCGCAGCGTGTCGAGTACCCGGCCGGCCATGGTGATGTGGCCGCGGGTGGACATGTGCAGCCGGTCCACGTCCCACATCCGCGGGTCGTCGTACTCCTCGAACCGCCAGTAGTCCACGAGGGTCGCCCCGTGCCGGTCCGCCACCTCCCGCACCAGTTCGTTGTAGATCGCGGTGCGGCCGCGGTTGACGGAGAAGAACCGCGAGGCGACGGTGTCGAAGCCGGTGAAGAGCAGCACGGAGGCACCGGTGGCCCGCAGACGGCCCACCGCGTCGTCGTACCGGGCCATGAGGGCGTCGATGTCCACGCGCGGCCGCAGGATGTCGTTCCCGCCCGCGTAGAGGGTCACCAGGGTCGGCGCCATCGCCACCGCGGGCTCGATCTGCTCGTCGACCACCTCGACCAACTTGCGGCCGCGGATCGCGAGGTTCGCGTACTCGGTCCGAGGGTCGGCGAGGGCGAGCTGCTCGGCGACGCGATCGGCCCAGCCGCGCACGCCGTTCGGCAGGGAGGGGTCCGGGTCGCCGACGCCCTCGGTGAAGGAATCCCCCAGGGCCACGTATCGGGTGTGTTCAGCCTGCTGTTCAACCACCGATCCAGTCTGCCACCACCGGAGACCTGAGCGGACCAGGGGCCGACACGGCGAGGCTGGATCGGGCCGCGTTCAGTCGACGGCGACGACGACGTCGGCCCGGGTGCCGGCCGCCTCGATCAGCACGGCGTTGGCCTCGTCCGGCCCGAGCGCCCACGCGCGGGCGGCGTCATGATCCATGCCGTGCGCGACGTGCCGGGCGATCAGCCGCTCGTGCCGCTGCGTCTCGGGCAGCGTCAGGTGCCACACCTCGTCCAGGCAACGCGCAGCGTCGGGCCAGGCGCCGTCGGCGACGAGCAGGTAGTTGCCCTCGACGACCACGACGGGGCAGGCGGTAGGCACCGAGACCGCGGAGCCGATCGACTCGTCGTGCTCGCGGTCGAACCGCGGGGCGTAGACGGTGCGCCCGTCGCCGCGGCCGGCTTCAAGGTCCCCCTGCTCGCGCACCCGGACCAGCAGCGCGGCGAAGCCGGCGTCGTCGAAGGTGTCGGGCGCGCCCTTGCGGTCCCGGCTGCCCCGGTCGATCAGCAGCGCGTTGGCCAGGTGGAACCCGTCCATGGGCACGACGACGGCGGCCGCCGGGCCGTGGGCCGCGCGGGCACGGTCGACGAGCCGCTCGGCGAGCGTCGACTTGCCCGCTCCGGGGGCACCCGTCAGCCCGAGCAGCAGCCGACGGCCGGAGACGACGGCCTCCGCGGCGGCGACGTCGAAGCGGCGCAGCGCGGCGTCGAGGTCCAGGGAGGTGGGCACGCGCCTCACCCTACCGAGGGACGGCACCGGGCAGGGCGCGCCCGGGTCAGTGCTGAGCCGCCCCCTGCCGCCAGTAGCCCATGAAGGCCACCCGGTGCCGCTCCATGCCGCGTTCACGCACGAGGCAGCGCCGCAGGTGCTTGACCATGCCGGACTCTCCCGCGATCCACGCGTACAGCGGATCGTCCACCACCGCCGTCGAGGGCGTCGCCCGCACGGGCTCGTCCTCGAGCGGCTCCCCACCCGACGAATACTGCGGCGTCTCCCAGAGCAGGCTGTCGGGGGCGTCGATGGCGTCCGCGTCGGCGTGCGGCGCGGGCAGCACCGTCATGTGGTCCGCGGCGTAGCCGAGCAGCACGCAGTCCGACCCGCAGTCCCGGTGCGCGCACGTGAGCCCCAGGGCGCTGCGGACGGCGCCGATCAGCAGGTCTCCGTGCTCGGCGCCGTCACGGGCCAGCCAGGTCACGGTGATGCCGGGAACGGGGGGCAGGTCGAGGATGTCATCGGCCGTCGGGACCTCGAGGTAGACGTCTCCGCCCTGCATGGGGTGGCTCGCGAGGATGGACGCGACGGCGGGCACGGCGGTCTCGTCCGCGACGAGCAGGATCCGTCCGGCCGGGCCGGGATCGAACTCGATGCCGGACCGGCCTCCCACGGCCCGGTTGGGGCCGAGCAGGCTCAGGCGGTCCCCCGGCTGCGCGGCGGCGGCCCACTGCGCGGCCGGGCCGGCGGGGCCGTGGGCTGCGGTGCCGGCACCGTCGACTTCAGCACGGTCGTCTTCAGCACCGTCGTCTCCCGCACCGTGCAGCACGAAGTCCACCGTGATGGTCCGGCGGAGGTTCCCGGCATCGTCGACGGTGTCGTCGATCGAGCGCACCGTGTACGTGCGCATCAGTCCACGGGTGTCCGGGTCGGCCGCGAGCCACCGCTGGTACCAGCCGTCGTCGCCCACCTCGAGCGTCGGTGCGGGACGGCCGGGGCTCGGGATGAGCAGCTTGATCCGCAGGTCGAGCGGGTCGCGATCGGGGCCGAAGCCCGCCAGCCCGGCGCCGCCGAACACGATGCGCCGGTAGTGCGGGCTGAGCCGGTGGACGGCGACCACCTCGGCGTCGACGGCGACGACCGGGGAGGCGGACGTGGTGGTGGCGGTCATGGGCGTACTTCCTCGTGGGATCGCGCGGGCTCGGTTGCGGTTGCGGTTGCGGTGGCGGGGTCCGCGGCCTGGCCGTCGTCGAGCCGGCGCATGGCCCACGGGACGCCCGTCGTGGGACCGCGCTCCGGGGTGCTGTCGTTGTCGGTCGGGGGCCGGTGGTGCCGGTGGTGCCGGCCGATGGGGACGATCATCGGCGTGCCGCTGACCGGGTCGGTCAGCACCTGCGACTCGAGCCCGAACACCTCGCGCACGCGCTCGGCCGTGAGGATCGCACCGGGGGCGCCCTCCGCGACGACGGCGCCGTCCTTCATGGCGATGAGGTGGTCGGCATAGCGGCTGGCGAGGTTCACGTCGTGCAGCACGAGCACGATGGTCGTCCCGCGGCTGCGGTTCAGGTCGGTGATGAGGTCGAGCACCTCGACCTGGTGGGTCACGTCGAGGTAGGTGGTGGGTTCGTCGAGCAGCAGGACGTCGGTCTGCTGGGCCAGAGCCATCGCGAACCACACCCGCTGCCGCTGGCCGCCCGAGAGCTCGTCGACGGGCCGCGCGGCCAGGTCGAGGGTGCCGGTGGCGACCATGGCCTCCGCGACGGCGTCCCGGTCCCGCTGGGTGGTCTGCTGGAAGAAGCCCTGGTGAGGGTACCGGCCACGGGTGACGAGGTCGACGGCGGTGACCGCCTCCGGCGCCGTCGGCGACTGCGGCAGCAGCCCCACCCGACGCGCCAGTTCCTTCGCGGGATAGCGGTGCACGTCCTTGCCGTCGAGCAGCACCGCGCCGCCCTGCGGGGTCAGCAGACGGGAGAGGCCGCGCAGCAGCGTGGATTTGCCGCACGCGTTCGCGCCGACGATGACGGTGATCCGGCCCGGGGGCACGGCCACGGTCAGCCCGTCGACCACGGTCCGGCCGTCGTAGCCGAGCGTCACGGCGTCGGTGCGCAGGCTCGGCTCGCGGCGCGCTCCGGCGACGGAGGCGGAGGTCGCATCGGCGAAGGCCTGGGAGTCGAAGGGAGCGGCCATGGGATCCTCCCGGGTCGGTGTGGTCGGTGTCGGTTGTGTCCTCGTGCGCATGGTCAGCCCTCGCTCGCCGTGGCGCGGCGGCTCAGCAGGAGCCACAGCATGAAGGGGGCACCCAGCCCGCCGGTCAGCACGCCGACCGGGAGCACGGTGCCGGGGATGAGGTAGGCCGCGGCGTAGTCGGCAGCGAGGACGATCGCGGCACCGACGAGGGCGGCGATGACGACGGTGGCGCGGCCGCCGTTGAGGCGCCGGGCGATGGGCCCGGCCAGCAGGGCGATGAAGGAGATCGGCCCGGCGGCCGCCGTCGGGAATGCGGTCAGCGCGACGCCGACCACGAGCAGCGCGAGTCGGGTGCGGTCGACGTCGAGCCCGAGCCCCGCGGCGAGGTCGTCGCCCAGCGGCAGGATCGCCAGCCGTCGCCCGTACGCGGCGAGGAACGGGGCCACGACGACCAGCCCGACGGTCAGCAGCGTCAGCCGCTCCCACGTCGCGCCGTTGAGGCTGCCGACGATCCACTGCAGGGCGTCGTTGGCGCGGTAGATGTCCGTGCGGGAGAGCAACTGGACGACGACGGCCTGCAGCAGGGCGGCGATGCCGATGCCCACGAGCACCATCCGGATGCCGGCGGTGGACTGGTGCCGCGAGAGCAGGAAGATCACCGTGGCGACGACGAGCGCTCCGATCAGCGCCGCGACCGGCACCAGGGCACCCACGTTCCCGATCAGGACGATCGCGATGACGGCGCCCGCGCTCGACCCCAGGCTCACCCCGATGATGTCCGGGCTCGCGAGCGGGTTGCGCAGCATGGTCTGGAACACGGCCCCGGCGGCCCCGAACGAGAGCCCGGTCAGCAGGCCCATGATCGCCCGCGGCAGTTTGGACTCCATGACGATGAACCGGGCCCCGGGGATGTCCTGGCCGCCGAGCAGGCGGAGGAAGTCCGGGATGGTCACGGTGTAGTCGCCGAGCAGCACGCGGCAGAGGAACAAGGCGGCCACGAGCACGGCGAGGACACCGACGACGAGGCCCCAGCGGCGGCGGGCGGCGCGCCGGATCCCGGCCAGCGTCCGCTCGACGGCGGCCAGGTCGGCGGCGGGAACGGTGGAGGTCACAGGGCTCCCAGCTTCCGTCGGCGGACGAGGGCGATGAAGACCGGCGCCCCGATCACCGCCGTCATGACACCGACGGCGATCTCCCCCGGCGGGGCGATGACCCGGCCGACGATGTCCGCACCGAGCAGCAGGGTGGGGCCGAGCAGCGCACACAGCGGCAGGACGGTGCGGTAGTCCGGGCCGGTCAGAGAGCGGACGGCGTGCGGGATGACGAGGCCGACGAAGGCGACCGGCCCGGCCAGGGCGGTCGCTCCGCCGGCCAGCAGGACGACGCTGACGCACACCGTCGCCCGCGTCAGCCCGATGCGCTGGCCGAGGCCGCGCGCGACATCGTCGCCGAGCGCGAGCCCGTTCAGGGCCGGCCCGCTGACGAGGGCGAGCACCGCCCCGACCCCGAGGAACGGCGCGACCACGAGCACCTGCTCCCAGTCGCGGCCGGCGATCAGCCCCACCTGCCACTGCCGGTACGCGTCGAAGCTCTCGGAGCTGGAGACCAGCACCCCGGAGATGACGGACGCGAGGCCGGCGTTGACCGTCGCTCCGGTGATCGCGAGCTTGAGCGGCGTCGCCCGCCCCGGCCCGAGCCCGGCCAGGGCGAAGATCAGGACCGTGGCGGCCGCCGCACCGGCGAGCGCGAACCACACGTAGCCGGTGAGGGATCCGACGCCGACGGTGAAGATCGCGAGCACGACGGCGACGGCCGCGCCCGCGTTGATGCCGAGCAGCCCGGCGTCACCGAGCGGGTTGCGCGTGACGCCCTGCAGGACGCCGCCGGACAGGCCGAGGGCGGCCCCGACCAGCAGCCCGGCGACGGTCCGGGGCACGCGGGCGCCGATGATCGCGGTGGCCGGGTCGTTCGGGTCCGGGGACGTCAGGGCGGCGACGACCGTGCCCGGGCTGAACGGCTGCGAGCCGATCGCGAGCGACGCGAAGGACAGCACGACGAGCACGACGGCGCAGCCGACCGCCAGCAGCGCCACCCGGGAGGACACGACCCGGCGTCGGGGGCCGCGGCCGTCCGCCGACCGGGAGGCGGTGCTCCCGGTCGTCGTCGCCTGCTGCGTCGCGTGTCCTGTGCTCATGCCGGTGGGTCGGTCCGTGGCCGCCGGTCGCCGGGGCGGCCGCTCAGCCGGCCTTCTGCGCGGCCGCGTCGAGCTGGGGCAGGTAGGTCGCGAGCAGCGTCGGGATGGACAGCGGCGACGGGGTGCTCAGCGTGCCCGCCTCCGGCTCGTTCGTCACGACGACCGACGCCCCGCGCTTGACCGCCGGCATCTGGCTGAGCAGCTTGTCCTTCGTCACCACGTCCTTGGCGTCGGAGTAGATCATCGCGACGTCGGACGTGAGCTTCGGCGCCCGCTCGGCCGAGACGTCGTAGTAGAAGGCGCCCTTCGAGGTGTTCAACTGCTCGACGACGGGCGCCACCGTGAGGCCGAGCTCGGAGAGGATGCGCACCCGGTTGTCCACCGAGGTGTAGACGGACAGCTTGGACGTGTCCGTCGACATGGCCGCGGCGAAGATGAAGGACTTGCCCTTGATCGCGGGGTGCTGGTCGACGGCCGTGCGGATCCGGTCGACGGTCTCCTGTTCGACCTTCTTCGCGGCCGCCGGCCGGCCGAGTGCCTGGCCGACCATCGACAGCGACGTCTGCCACGGCGTCGTCCACGCCTTCTCGGGGTAGGCGACGACCGGGGCGATCTTGGAGAGCTTGTCGTAGTCCGCCTGGGTCAGGCCGGAGTTGGTCGCGAGGATGACGTCGGGGTTCGCCTTCGCGATCGCGTCGAACGGGATGCCGTCGTTCTCGTCCCAGCGGGTCGGCTGGGTGCCGCCGAGCTCGGCGAGCTTCGCGTCGAACCAGGCGGTGGAGCCCTTGCCGTTGCCGCCGTAGGTGATCTTGGTCGAGCCCACGGGCACGACGCCGAGGCTGAGCGCCATGTCCTGGTCGCTCCACCCGACGGTGGCGACGCGGGTGGGCTCCTTGTCGATCGTCGTCTGCCCGAAGGCGTGCTTGATGGTGACGGGGAACGCCCCGGCCTCGGCGGTGCCGCCCGACCCGGACGCGTTCGCCGAGCTACCGCCGCCGGAGGCGGGGCCGGTCGAACAGGCGCTGAGCAGCAGCATGCCGCTGACCAGGACGGCCAGCAGTCGGAGCACGCGGGTCATGGGTATCCTCGGGGCAGGGCGACCCGGGGGCCGCGTCGAACGGGTAAGGCAACCCTAACCCCGTGCTACGCGGATTAGAAACCGCTTTGCTTGTGTAATCCGCCTCACCGGGCGGCGATCACTCGTTCCAGAGGCCGTAGGACTCGCCGAGATTGCGGATCTTCTGGGCGCGGGCCAGGCGCGGCAGGTAGCTGCCGTCGCCCCCGGCACCGCCGTGCTCGTGCGCCTCGAGCAGCTCGTGCGCCCACATGATCTCGCTCGCGCTCGGGCTCAGCCCGGCGTTGATGGTCTCGGTCTGTTCGACCTTCAGCGTCAGCTTGCCGGTCATGCCCATCGTGGCGGAGACGCCGCACGCGGCCATCAGGTCGTCACCCGCGGCGCCCACGCTCGGACCGTCGATGGGGCCCGGGAGCTGACCGACGCGGGAGGCGATGACGAGGCGGCCGCGCGCGTAGGCGAGCGCCATCGGGTCGTCGCCGACGCCGGTGTCGCGGCGGAAGTCGCCGATGCCGAAGGCGAGCCGGAAGGTGCCGGGCGCCTTGGCGATGTCGGTCGCGTTCTCGATGCCGAGCGCCGACTCGACGAGGGCGAGCACGGGCGTGCCGGGCCGCAGCCGCATCGCGGTCAGGGTGACGTGCTCGGGCTTCTCGGTCTTCGCGAGCATCACGCCGCGCAGGCCCGGGGCGTTGGCGAGCGCGTCGAGGTCGTCCTGCCAGAACTCGGTGTTGATGTCGTTGATCCGCACCCACCCGGACATGCCGTTGTCGAGGGCCTCGAGCACGCGCTCACGGGCCGCGGCCTTGCCGTCCGCGGGCACCGCATCCTCGATGTCGAAGACGACCGAATCGGCCTCGGAGGCCAGGGCGGCCGGGAAGTCGGCGTTCTCCCCGGCGGCGGCGAGCAGCCAGGAACGGGAGAGGGTGGCGGGCAGGGCAGCGGCGCGCTGATTGCGGAGGACGGGCATGGTTCAAGCCTAGGACAGGCACCCGGCCGGGTTCGATCTGCGTCGGACGGGTTCAGCGCACCGATCGGATGGGGGCGACGAACACGCCGCCGAGCAGGCCGGCCGCGGCCGCGCAGCAGAACAGGGCGACGAAGCCGCCGCCCGAGGTCACCAGCGACCACGCGATCACCGGGGCGAGCACCTGCGGCAGGGAGGCTGCGATGTTGATCACCCCCATGTCCTTGCCGCGGTCGGCGGCGGCGGGCAGCACCTCGGTCAGCAGAGCGAAGTCGACGGCCAGGTACGCGCCGAACCCGATGCCGAGCACGATGGCGGCGACGAGCGCACCGGGGAACGTGGGCACGAAGGCGGCGATGAGGGAGGCGGCCGCGATCACGAGCGACGCGCCGATGACGAACGGCTTGCGCCGGCCCGTCCGGTCCGAGGCGGGGCCGGCGATCACCGCGGTGACGAGCACGGCGGCCGCGTAGCAGCCGGTGAGGATCAGCACCCCGAACGTCGGGTCCGGGTGATGCACGGCGTCCTGCAGGAAGTAGAGCAGGTAGAGCGTGAACATCGAGTTGCCGAGGAACACGAGGAACCGGGTGATCCAGGCCCAGCCGAAGTCGGGGTACCGCCGGGGCGAGATCCAGAAGCCGGCGAGCGCGCCGCGGGCCCGCAGCGGGGTGCGCTCGTGCCGCTGCAGCGGCACGTCCCGCGCGGAGCGCAGGTACGGCACGGCGAGCGCCACGATCACCACGGCGCACAGCACGTAGCCGGGCAGCAGGTCCCGGGCGACGTTCGCGATGATCATGCCGAGCAGGATCCCGGTGGTGGTGCCGAGGGCGATCCAGCCGCCGATTCGGCCGCGCTGCCGGCGGGGCACCCGGTCCGGCACCGCGGCGGTCAGGGCCGCCGTCATGGCGTTGCAGCCGGCCTGGACGAGGGACCACCCGACGACCATCACACCTATGCCAGGGCTGACCGCGAGCACGAGCAGGCCGACGACGGCGACGGCGGCCCCGATGACGACCCACGGCACGCGCCGCCCGAACCGGGAGACGGTGCGGTCGGACACCGCGCCGAAGACCGGATTCGCAATGAGGGACACGGCGGCCCCGACCCCGGTGACGAGCGCGAGCACCGCTTCCTTCTGGCCGGCGTCGAACTGCTGCGCCTGGAGAGCGAGGTAGATCTTGATGCACGCGAAGAGGACGGCGTTGACGCCGAGGGTCGCGAGGGTGACGGCGAGGACCCACCGCGGCCGGACGGCGTCGACGGGTTCGGCGAGGGCCGCGGGCACGGCGGCGGAGTCCGTCGTCGGTGCGCCGGGCGCGTTGCCGGCTCCGCTCGTCGGCCTGCTGGTGGACACGGACCGCCCCTCCCCGCCCCGGGAAGCCCGGGACGGGTTCAGCCTAGTCGGCGGCGGGGCGCCGGTCAGGATCGGGTGCCGGCCGTTCACTGCGCCACCGCACTACACCGTGGTGGCGTCCGCCTCGGCCGTGGGCCGCACCGCGTCGGCGAGGAGCTGCACGGACCGCAGCCGGACGGCCGGGTCGTGCGTGTAGGTGACCGTCATGAGCTCGTCGACGCCGGTCGTGGCCACGAAGCGGTCGAGCTGCTCGCGCACCGTGGTGGGGCTGCCCACGGCGCTCGCGGTGAGCCGGGAGCGGACCATCGTGAGCTCGTACGGGTCCCAGCTGTTCACGGCGGCGGGGTCCGGGGGCAGCAGGGCACGGCGGTCGTTGCGCACGATGCCGCGGGCCATCTGCAGGTGGGTCGTGAACTGGCGCTCGGCCTCGTCGTCCGTGTCGGCGACGACGACGTTGACGCCCGCCATCGCGTACGGCCGGTCGATCTGGGCGGTCGGCGCCTTCGGGTCGAAGTACTGGCGGTAGACCGCGAGCGCGTCCATGAGGCTCTGCGGGGCGAAGTGGGAGGCCGCCGCGTAGGGCAGGCCGAGCTGCCCGGCGACCATCGCGCCGGCGGTGGAGGAGCCGAGCACCCACAGCGGGACGTGCCGGTTGAGCGCCGGGCCGGCCTTGACCGGCAGCTGCCGCTGGTCGCCGAACCACGCCTGCAACTGGGCGATCTCGGCGGCGAAGGCCGGTTCGGACGAGTCGCCGCGGCGCAGCAGGGACGCGGTGCGCGGGTCGGTGCCGGGCGCCCGGCCGAGGCCGAGGTCGATGCGGTCCCCGTACATGGCGGCGAGGGTGCCGAACTGCTCGGCGACCGTCAGCGGCGGGTGGTTGGGGAGCATCACGCCGCCCGAACCCACCCGGATCCGCTCGGTCAGCTGCGCGGCGCGGCCGATCAGCAGCGCGGTCGCGGAACTGAGGAAGACGCCCGTGTTGTGGTGTTCGGCGTACCAGAGCCGCCGGTACCCGGTGGCGTCGGCGACGACCGCCAGATCGGCGCTGGCCTGCAGGGCGTCGGACGCGTCCTGTCCTTCACTGCGTGGGACCAGGTCGAGGATGGAGAGCGCGACCACGGTTCACCCCTTCTCTTCTCGTCCGTCGGGGAGCGCCGCGTGTGGGGGCGTGGCGCGCCGTCTCTTCCGGGTACAACCGCGGAAGGGGCGAGGTATTCCGGCGCGGGGCGCCGGGCAGCAGGCATCGCTGGGAGACGGCCCCGATGACGCGCGCCGACGAAGCGGTGTTAATCGAGGAAGCAGCCTCAGGAGACCAGGAGGTCCGGCTCGTCCTGGTCGAGCGGCCCCGGCGTGCTCATGACCACGTCCGGCACGACGTTCGTCTTCGCGGCCCTGTCGATCGCGGCGCCGAGGGAGACGACGATCTGCGCTCGCGTCATGTCCTTGATGGTGCCGAAGCGGCCCTTGGTGACGAGGATGAAGTGATCCTCCTTCACCCCGACGATGTCGGTGCGCCGCCCGCGCGTGACGAAGAGCGGGCTGAGGCCGGAGATGATGTTGCCGAGCAACTGCCGGGCATGAGCCATCGAGTCGGCAGGCAGGACGAGGCGTTCGAGAGCATCCGGTGCATTGAGACCACGGTCGAGCACGACGGAGTACGAGGCATTCACAGTGTTCCCCCCACGGAAACTTGGGATGCGGTACTGACGGAATACATCGTAGGCTGATGACGCTTGAGGATTCAAGTGTCCCAGGTCACAGGCGATTCCGTTTCCGCTGATCCGCGCGTCAGCGGCTGGCGTCTGCGGCTGGCGTCTGCGGTTGGCGTCAGCCGCTGACATCCGCGCCACCGGGCAGGCCGGCGCCGATCCGCTGCCCGACGAGCCGCAGCAGCGACACCACACCCGCCATGCTCCGAGAGGGGTCCGGCTCGAGCTCGGTCAGCGTGTGGACCGCGGAGAACCCGGCCTCGCGCACCTGCTGGGCGGTGAGAAGACTCCGCCCGGCGACGGCGAGGACCGGTACGCCGGCCCGACCGGCAGCCGCGAGGACCCCGATCGGCGTCTTACCGTGCAGGGACTGCTCATCGAGGCTGCCCTCCCCGGTGATCACCAGGTCGGCACCGGCGATCCGGTCGGGAAGTCCGACCAGGTCGAGGACGACGTCGACGCCGACCGCTCGGTGTGCGCCGAGCGCAGCGAGCACGGCGAAGCCCACGCCCCCGGCGGCCCCGGCTCCCGACGCGTCCTCGGCGTGAGCTCGGGACGGCCCCAGCGCGTCCCCCAGCAGGTGAGCGAATCGGGCGAGGGCGGCATCGAGGTGACGCACGTCTGCGGGGGAGGCGCCCTTCTGCGGCCCGAAGACGGCAGCGGCGCCGCGCGCGCCGAGCAGGGGGTTGTCGACGTCGCTCGCGAGGACGACGTCGACGTCCGCCAGCCGCGGATCGAGGCCGGACAGGTCGACGCGATCGAGCCGGTCGAGGGCGCCACCCCCGTCGGGCAGGTCCTCGCCCGCGGCGTCCAGCAGCCGTGCCCCGAGGGCGGCCAGGAGGCCAGCACCACCGTCGGTGCAGGCGCTGCCGCCGACGGCGAGGACGAGGCGGCGGGCACCGGCGTCCAGGGCGGCGCGGATCAGGTCGCCGGTGCCGCGGCTCGTGGCGCGCAGCGGTGCCGGCACCCCGCCGGGCAGCAGGTCCAGGCCCGAGGCGGTGGCCAGTTCGACGAGGGCCTCGTCGGACCGCATACCGAAGGCCGCGGTCAGCGACTCCCCCGTCGGTCCGTGCACCGCGGTCTCGTACCGGACGAATCCCGAGGCCAGCGCGGCGTCCAGCGTTCCCTCCCCGCCGTCCGCGACCGGCACGACGTCGACCACGGCGTCCGCCCGCACCGAGCGGATGCCCGCGGCGAGCGCGTCCCCGACCTCGGCCGCGGTCGCCGATCCCTTGAACTTGTCCGACGCGACGACGACGCGGAGTCGCCCGGCGGGGCGGGCAGGTGTCGGTGAGTGGGGCATGGGCTCCTCGTCTCGGGGTGCCGTGGGAGGGTCGATGCGACGGGCACGGTGTCGTCAGGATAATCACCGCTCGACCGCGCCCAGCGATCAGCCAATTCTGTATCGTGGAAAATACGGCGTGATGGCGCCCTGAGCGGGAGGAGCCCGGAGTGACGGAAGAAGCGAAGGCGCGCGCCGGCACCGGCGTGCAGTCGGTGGAGCGGGTGTTCGAGCTGCTCGAGGCCATCTCCGGGGCGGGCGGGGAGATCTCGCTGAGCGATCTGGCCGCCGTCTCGGGACTGCCGATGCCGACGATCCACCGGCTGCTGCGCACCATGGTGGCCCTGGGTTACGTGCGGCAGCTGCCCTCCCGGCGCTACGCGCTCGGCGCCCGGCTGATCCAGCTCGGCGAGATGGCCGGTCGGCAGCTCGGTTCGGCGGCCCGCACGGAGCTCGCCACCCTCGTCGACGAGCTCGGCGAGACCGCCAACATGGCCGTGCTCGACGGCGACATGATCGTCTACGTGGCACAGAAGCCGTCGCCGCACCCGATGCGCATGTTCACCGAGGTGGGCCGGCGCGCCCACACCCACGACACCGGCGTCGGCAAGGCCATCCTGGCCCAGCTCACGGACGCCGAGGTGCTGCGGATCGTCGCCAGTGCGGGCATGCCCGTGCACACCGAGCACAGCCACGCCACCACCGAGTCGCTGCTCGAGGACCTGGCCGAGATCCGTCGCCGGGGTTACTCGATCGACGACAACGAGCAGGAGGTGGGCGTGCGGTGCTTCGCCGTCGCCGTCCCCGACGCCCCCACGCCGATGGCCGTCTCCGTCTCGGGACCGACCACGCGGGTCGGCGAGGACTTCGGCGAGCGGGCCGTGCCCGCTCTGCAGGCCTCGGCACGCCGGATCTCCGCGGAGCTGAGCCCCCGCTGATCCGCGCCTGACCCGGCGCCGACGCCGGCCCCGGCGGGCGACCCCGACGCGGACCCCGGTGGACGACGCGGTGTTACGGCCGGGCGGTGCCGCAGCCGCCCGACGGCGCATGATCGGAGGATGGTCACCGTGCTGCTCTCCGACGTCGCCACCCATTTCCAGCACCAGGCGGCGGCGTGCGAGCGACTCGGGTCCCCGCTCTACGCGGCCCTGCTGCCGCGCCTGGCCGACGACCTGCTCGCGGGCGGGCCGACCGCGGACGTCGTCGCCGGCCACGAGCACCGGCCCGAGTCCGACGCCCTCTCCCTCCGGCTGCTCGGCGGAGCGCACCGGCTCGCCCTCTCGGGTCTCGCGCCGGACCTGGCGGCGCACCTGCCCAGCTGCGGCGGGGACGCCGACGTCGACGGCGCCTGGGCGGCCCTGCACCGGCTGCTGGTCGACGACCACGACGCGCTGCGCCACGGCCTGGACCTCGCCCCGCAGACGAACGAGGTGGGCCGCTCGTCCGCCCTGCTCGGCGGCCTGCTGACCGTTCTCGGCGGCGGGGCGATCGATCCACACACCCCCGTGCGCATCTTCGAGCTCGGCACCTCCGGCGGCCTGAACCTGCGGGCGGACCACTACCGGTACACGGACGGGCACGGCGCCGCCTGGGGCCCGGCCGACTCCCCCGTGCGCCTGACCGGTGCGTGGTCGACGGCGCCGGCGAGCGGCCCGGACCGTGTCGACGTCGTCGAGCGCGTCGGCGCGGACGTCAACCCGATCGACGCGGCGACCGACGCGGGGGCGCTGCGCCTGATGTCGTTCGTGTGGCCGGACCAGACGGCGCGGATGGACCGGCTGCGCGGCGCCATCGAGGTCGCCCACCGGGTGCCGGCGCGGCTGCAGCGCATCAGCGCCCTCCCGTTCATCGAGGCCATCGAGCCCCGGCCCGGCACTCTGACGGTGCTGTGGCACTCCGTCATGTGGCAGTACATCGGCCCGGAGGAGGCCGCCGCGAGCGCGGAGGCGATCCGGCGGATCGGTGCCGGCGCCACGGCCGAGGCCCCGTTCCTCCACCTGGCGATGGAGCCGGGCGACCGCTGGCGGCGCGGCTTCCCGGTGATCGCGGACCTGTGGCACGGAGGCGCCGACGACGGTGTGAGCCGCACCCTCGGCGTCGCCCCGGCGCACGGCGTGCCCACCCGGTGGTCGGACCCCGCCTGAGCGGGATCGCGGCGCGGAGCCGGCCGGACCCGCCGTCAGCCCCGGCCGACGAAGGGCATGCCCGTGGCGGTGATGACGAGGGAGTCGACCGTGCAGTCCAGCGGCAACGAGGCCATGAAGACGACGGCGCGGGCGGCCTGCTCGACGGGGAACGTCGGCTCGACGCGACGGCTGCCGTCGGCCTGGAGCGCCCCGGTGGCGGCGCCGAGGTCGTCCAGAAGCGCCGTCGCCGTGTTGCCGATGTCGATCTGGCCGACGCTGATCCCCGCATCCCGCCCGTCGAGGGAGAGGCTCTTCGTCAGCCCCGTCATCGCGTGCTTGCTCGCCGTGTAGGCGGCGCTGAGCGGACGAGGGACGTGCGCCGACACGGAACCGTTGTTGATGATCCGCCCGCCGCGTGGCGCCTGGGCCTTCATCCGGGTGAAGGCAGCGCGAGCGCACAGCAGGGCGCCGGTGACGTTGACGTCGAGCACCTGGCGCCAGACCGCCGGGTCGATCTGATCCGGCGCAGCGGCCGTGCCGAACACTCCGGCGTTGTTCACGAGCAGGTCGACGCGTCCCCAGCGGTCGACGACGGCGTCGAACAGGGCCTCGATGTCGGCCTCGACGGTGACGTCGGTCGGGACGAGGAGACTGTCCGGGTGCCCGGCCGCGGACTCCGCGAGGGGCCCGGCCCGGCGACCCGCGAGCGCCACCCGCCAACCGCTCGCGAACAGCTCCCGCACGACCGCCCGCCCGATGCCGCTGCCGGCTCCTGTGACCACCGCGATGCCGCCCATGACGCCTCCCCTCCGCTGCCGGGCGCGACCGGAGCGGGTTGTACTTTCATTGAATAGAACATAAAGTCCATATCGTGGAACAGCGGCATACCGCGTCGCGGTTTCACCCAGCGCCGCTCCCGACGGCCCGTCGTCATCGTGACGGGCTCGCGCTCTGTCGATCGGGAGCCCGGCGCGGGGATGACCTCACCGTACGTTCCATCCCGTCGCCACCTCGGCATCACCGACCATCCGATCCCCTTCCTACCCACGGGAGTGCCCCATGAGCATCGAGATCACCGACCGGACCCCCGTCGACCGCGCCGACGAGATCCTCACCGATGAGGCTCTCGCCTTCGTCGAGTCGCTGCACACCCGCTTCGCCGCCCGCCGCGACGAGCTGCTCGGCAAGCGCGCCGAGCAGCAGCAGGCCGTCGCCGCCGCCGGCACCATCACCTTCGACCCGGCCACCCGCGACGTGCGCGAGGGCGACTGGACGGTCGCCCCGGTACCCCCGGCCCTGCAGGACCGCCGCGTCGAGATGACCGGCCCGGCCAGCCCCGCGAAGATGGCGATCAACGCGCTGAACTCCGGGGCGAAGGTGTGGCTCGCCGACATGGAGGACGCGAGCTCGCCCACGTGGCACAACGTCGTCGACTCCGTCCTCAACCTGCGCGATGCCGCCCGGGGCACTCTCGCCTTCATCTCCCCCGAGGGCAGGACGTACGCGCTGCGCACCGACGCGCCGCTGGCCACCGTCGTGATGCGCCCGCGCGGCTGGCACCTGGACGAGGAGCACGTGATGATCGACGACCGGCCCGCCGTCGGCGCCCTGGTCGACTTCGGCCTGCACGTCTTCCACGTGGCACAGCAGCTGATCGACAACGGCGAGGGCCCCTACTACTACCTGCCGAAGATGGAGAGCTACCTCGAGGCGCGCCTGTGGGCCGAGGTCTTCGCCGCCGCGGAGGAGGACCTCGGCATCGAGCACGGCACCATCCGCGCCACCATGCTGATCGAGACCATCCCCGCCGCGTTCCAGATGGAGGAGTTCCTCTACGAGCTGCGCGACTACGCCGCCGGCCTGAACGCCGGGCGCTGGGACTACCTGTTCAGCATCATCAAGTACTTCCGCGACGCCGGAGACCGGTTCGTCCTCGCCGACCGCTCGAAGGTCACCATGACGGCGCCCCTGATGCGCGCCTACACCGAGCTGCTCGTCAAGACCTGCCACCGCCGCGGCGCCCACGCCATGGGCGGCATGGCCGCGTTCATCCCGTCCCGCAAGGACGAGGAGATCAACCGGGCCGCATTCGAGAAGGTCCGCAGCGACAAGACTCGCGAGGCGAACGACGGGTTCGACGGCTCCTGGGTGGCCCACCCGGACCTCGTGCCCGTGTGCCAGGAGGTGTTCGACGGCGTCCTCGGCGAGAAGCCCAACCAGGTGGACCGGCTGCGCGAGGAGGTTCAGGTGACCCCCGAGCAGCTGCTCGACGTGCCGTCCGCCGGCGCCGAGCGCACCGAGGCCGAGCTGAACGCCAACCTCTATGTGGCCATCGCCTACACGGCCGTGTGGCTCTCCGGCAACGGCGCCGTCGCCATCCACAACCTCATGGAGGACGCCGCCACCGCCGAGATCTCCCGCTCGCAGGTGTGGCAGCAGATCGCCAACGGCGTCGTCTACACCGACACCGGCAACACCGCGACCCGCGAGCTGGTGACCGCGGCCCTGGACGCGCAGAAGGAGAAGCTGCGCGGCGAGGTGGGCGAGGAGCAGTACACCCGGTTCTACGAGCCGGCCGCGGCCGTCGTCGCCGACCTGGTGCTCTCCGAGCAGTACGCCGACTTCCTCACCGTGCCGGCCTACGAGCGCGTCCTGGCCGATGCCCGCTGATCACTGCCGACCAGGACGCCTGAACGCCCGGACGCCCGGACGCCGCCACGGTATCCGGGCGTTCCCGTGTGCCCTGCCGCGGGCCTTGTCGGCCACCGCGCGGGGGTCGGAGAATGCTCGCATGGCCCACCCGCGGATGTTCGACGAGGACGACCCGTACCTCGCCCACGTCCGCCGGCTCTCCCTCGCCCTGCCGGGGGCCAGCGAGCTGATCTCCCACGGGCGGCCGGTGTTCCGCACCGTCAAGGTCTTCGCCCTGTACGGCGGGTCGACGAAGGCGGACGCCCAGACGGGCATCATCACCCGCTACCAACAGTCGGTGCTCGTCCATCCCGGTCCGTCCGAGCAGGCGTACCTGCTGGCCCAGCCGTCCAGCTACGCGCCGGCCTACATGGCGGCCTCCGGCTGGGTCGGCATCGACCTGACCCATCGCGACGGCGCCGACGGCGTCGACTGGATCGAGATCGCCGAGCTGATCGACGCGTCCTGGCGCGCGACGGCGCCGCCGATCCTCACCCGCGGCCCCCGGCACTGAGCACCGGGAGCCGCCGGCTCAGGGCTGTCGGCTCACGGGTCCAGGCCGAGGTCGCGGCGCAGTTGCGCCACGTGCCCGTCCGCCTGCACACTCGTGTCGGCCAGCACCAGGGCACCATCCTCGTTGATGACGAAAGTCGACCGGAGCGGCCCGACCGTCGTGGTGCCGTCGGACCTCGTCCGCTCCCCCCACGCGCCGTAGCGCTGGGCGACGACCCCGCCCTCATCGGAGAGCAGCCCGTAGTTCAGGTGGTACTCGCGGGTGAAGTCGGCCAGCTTCTCCACCGGGTCGCCGGACACCCCGAGCACGGTGTAGCCGGCGCCGGAGAGCGAGGCGAGGTTGTCCCGGAAGTCGCAGGCCTCGGTGGTGCAGCCGGGGGTGAAGGCGGCGGGGTAGAAGTACAGGACGACCCGCTTGCCCGCCAGGTCCTGCAGGGACACGGTCCCGCCGGAGGCATCGGGCAGGGAGAAGTCGGGGGCGGGGTTGCCGGGCGCGAGCTGCGCGGTCATGGGGCTCCTTCCGTCACGGACGCGTGGGGGAACCACGCGGATCGGCGCCGTCGTGCGGCGCGGTCGTCACGTCATCGCGATCGACCCGGCCATCCTCGCAGGCGGTCCGGCGCGCCGGCCACCCCGTCTCGGCTGGTGGCACCCGGCGGGGCCGAGCGGCCGGCGGTCGTGCCGCGCGCTCGCGCCACGCCGGTCCCTCCGGTCCCACGTCCGCGTCCGGCGGCGGACGGTGACCTACCGTGCGTGACAGCACGAGGTGACCGCCCCGGCACATCAGCCGCGTCTGCGTGGCAGGGGATCCGAGCGAGAGGCCGTCGAGGCGTGGCGAACAGGAATGACACGGCACGGTTGCTGGCCGTGGCCACCGGCGGCGTCGCCGGATCGGTGCTGCTGGCCCTGGTCGTCGGTGGAGGGATCGCCTTCTCCGTGAGCCCGGAGCCGGCCCTCGTCCCGCGGGCGGCGGTGTCCGCCGCGGCGACGACGGCGGCGGCGGCGAGCGTCGTCATGGGCCTGGCGATCGGGGTCTGGGCCGTGGCCGGCCGCAGACTGCCCTGGCTGTTCGCCGGGATCCTCCTGGTCGCTACGGTCCTGGTGCTCGCCGTGGCGCTGTACGGAACCGTGGCCGGCGGCCCCGACGCGGGGCTCTACCTGGGCGTGCTGTTCCTGCTGCCGGCGATCCTCGTCGTGGGGTCGACGGTGCTCTTCATGGGGCTGTGCCTGGCCCTGCCGGCCAGGGCCCGGGCCTCCGTGACGGTGTCCGCGTCCGCCCTCGTCGGTGTTTCGCTGCTGTCCGGGGTGCTCGCGCTCCTGTCGGACTGAGCGGACACCCGCTCAGCGGGACGCGCCCGCGGCGGGCGGAGGGGCGTCCACGGTCGACCACGCCGGGCGGAGGTGCTCCACCCCGTCGAGGATGAGGTCGAGCCCGGTCGCGAACTCGGAATCGTAGTCGTATCCGGCGGCCCCCAGCTCGGTGACCACCTCGACCAGATACGGGAACGCCGCGGCGAATTCCGCGGGCTGCTGCTCCAGCTTCTGGCGGGCGACGTCCCCGGACTCCTCGGCGGTGTCGAACGGCAGCGTCTGCTCCTGCAGCGCGAAACCGTACACGTACGCGTCGAGCACCGAGGTGACGTGGACCGTCGTGCGGAACGAGAAGCCCGCGCGGCGCAGGCACCCCATCATCGCGTCGTGCTGGGCGAGGTTGGCCGGCCCCGGCCGCATCCGCGTCTCCAGCAGGCCGACCGCCCACGGATGGCGGCGCAGCGTCCGGCGGAGGGAGGCCGCCCGGGAGCGCATCGCCGGCCTCCAGTGCGTGACGTCGTCGGAGGTGTCGGGAGGCTCGACCTGCGCCCAGACCAGGTCGACGATGCCGTCGATCAGTTCGTCCTTGTTGGCCACGTGCTTGTAGAGCGCCATCGGCACCACGCCCAGCTCGGTGGCCAGCGTGCGCATGCTCAGGCCGCCGTCGCCCTCCCGGTCGGCGAGGTCGAGGGCGGCCGCCAGGACGACGTCGCGGGAGAGGCGCTGCCGGGGCGCGGGGGATCCGGTGGTCGCGGGGTTCATGCTCGCCTCCTCTCGTCGGCGCTCGGGTCTTGACCGAGTGTACGCCGTACACCTAGAGTCACTCGCATCACCAGGTGTACGCCGTACACCTGCCGTCGGATCACCCTCGATGAAGGACCCGTCATGACCATCGCAGCTCCGTCCCCCTCCGCCGCGCGCGGCGCCGCACTCTCCTCCGCCCGGCGGCTCTCCCTGGCCGCCGGCGCCCTCTTCCTGCTCACCTTCGTCTCGGCGATCGCCGGCGCCCAGTTGTACGGCACCGCCCTCACCGACCCGCGCTTCGCCCTCGGCGCCGGCACCGCCACCGGTGCCCTGCTGGGCGCGGTGTGCGAACTGGTGCTGATCGCGGCCAACATCGGCACCGCGCTCGCACTGTTCCCCGTGCTGCGCCGCCGCTTCCCGGCCCTCTCGCTCGGCTACGTCGCCGCCCGGATCGTGGAGTGCGGGTTCATCGCGCTCGGCATCGTCGCCGTGCTCACGCTGGTCTCCCTGCACCGCTC
Source organism: Tersicoccus mangrovi (assembly GCF_036881825.1). Lineage (NCBI taxonomy): Bacteria > Bacillati > Actinomycetota > Actinomycetes > Micrococcales > Micrococcaceae > Tersicoccus > Tersicoccus mangrovi. The sequence continues at coordinate 598,406 of NZ_JBAJMW010000001.1, forward strand.
CGCCGGGTCCGAGCCGTCCGTCGCGGCCGTCGCCGGCGCCCTGGTCGCGCTCCACGACTGGGCCTTCCTGCTCGGCCCGGGCTTCGTCGTCGGCGTCGGCAACGGCCTCCTGCTCGGGGTGATGATGTACCGCTCGCGGCTCGTCCCGCGGGCGATGGCGCTCTGCGGGGTGATCGGTGGTCCGCTCATGACGGTGTCGGGCATCGCGGTCATGTTCGGGGCCTACCCGCAGTTCTCCCCGGTCTCGGCGGTGCTCACCCTGCCGGAGATCGTGTGGGAGGGCTCGCTGGGCGTGTGGCTGCTGCTCAAGGGGTTCGCGCCGGCCGGGCTCGCCTCGAGCGCGCCGGACGAATCCTGACGCCGGACCGGTCCACCGGATCGGCCGTGGCCGGATGTGGCCGCGCGGTGGCGGGCATAGGCTCGATGGCGTGAGCAGTGACCACCCGGACCGCACGCCGCCGACCCCGCAGGATCCCGCGCCTCCGCGCTGGGGACAGCGCGTCGCCGTGCCCCCGCCGTCGGCCCGGCGTGAGCTCGTCGGCCGCGAACTGGTCGCCTACCGGCGGATGGCGCGCGGCCTGTCCTTCTCCGCCCTCGTCCTGGGCCTGCTGCTCGGCACGGGCGGCCTCACCGTCGGCGGCACGGCCGGTGTCGTCCTGGTCGTCGTCGCCGCCCTGCTCGCCGTCGTCGGCGTCACGGGGTACGTCCTCGTCAACACCGGCCGACTGCCCCGCCACGCGGGCCCGAGCGAGCCGTCGCGGGCGCGGACCGTGCTGCGGACTCGCCCGGGGCGGATCGCCGTCGTCCTCGCCGTACTCGGCCTTCTGCTGCTCGTGGCGAGCACCCTGATGGTGCCGCTCGCCCAGGCCACCGGCGCGCAGGAGACGGGCACGTCGCTCGTGCTCGCCTGCCTCATGTTCGCGCTCGCCCTGTTCATCGCCGCGGCCATCGCCGTCACCGTCGCGGTGCTCTCCGAGGGCCGGGACGACGAACCGGGCGACGGCGGATTCGGCGGGCACGGTCCGCACCGCGGCCCCCGGACGCCCGTGAGCTACGACTCCGACTGGATCACCCGACCCCACCGCTGAGCGCGCCGGCACACCGGGGCCGTCCCGGCGACCGGGCCGGCAGGCTCAGGTGCCGACCGTGGCCGGCCGTCGACGACGCGCGTACCAGACGGCCATGAGCGGGATCCCGGCCGCGAGGGCCACGAGCCCGATCACCAGTCCGCCGCCCATCCCGAACACGCTCGTGGCGCCGGACGCCGGATCGGCCAGGTCGACCGCGGAGGCGATCAGCGCCACGGTCATGATGACGGCGCCGGCCAGGGGCAGGATCACCCGGTTGAGCCACTGCCGCGGCCCGCGGGCATCACGACGGAACAGCCACGCGCAGGCGAAGCCCGTCAACGCGTAGTAGACGGCGATGAACAGGCTGATCGCGGCGATCGAGTCGGCCAGCAGGTCCGCGCTGATCGCCGTCATCACCACGAAGTAGCCGACGGCGGACACCCCGACGACGGTGGTCGAGAACGACGGGGTGAGGAATCGCGGGTGGACGCGGGCGAATGCCTCGGGCAGGGCGCCCTGCACCGCCATCGACAGGGTGCCGCGGGCGGTGGGCAGGATGGTCGTCAGCGTCGAGGCCGTGGCCGAGACGAGGACCGCGACCAGCACGACGGGCGCCCACGGGCCCATCACGGCCGCGCTCACGTCGTGCAGGACGTCGACGACGTCGTCGCCGGACCGGGCGCCGGTCAGGGCGGTGACCAGCACGGCCAGGACCACGTAGGTGCCCATCAGGATCACCGACGACAGGACGGCGGCGCGGCCGGGGGTGGTGCGCGGGTCCTTCGTCTCCTCGTTCAGGGCCAGGCAGGTGTCCCAGCCCCAGTAGATGAACAGGCTGAGCAGGATCCCGTACCAGAGGGCGTGCCCGTCGGCGACGGTGAACGGGTTGAACCAGTCCGGCGACGGGCTGGCCGCACCGGGGGCCGTACCGCCGGCCAGCGCGGGGATCGCGACGGCGGCGAAGACGGCCAGCCCCGCGTACTGGACGAGAGTCATGGCCCACTGCAGTCGCTGGCCGATCTCGATGCCGCGCCGGTTCACCCAGGTCATGGCGGCGATGAACGCCACCCCGGTGCCGGTGACCAGCCACGTGTTCCCCGCGGCGTCGGGTGCGATCAGCAGCCACAGGTACTGGCCGGCGACCTGCGCCAGGTTGGCGAGGACGATGATGCCGGCCAGCGCCATCGCCCAGCCGCTCATCCAGCCGGTACGGCGACCGAAGGCGCGGGACACCCACGTGAAGGTGGTGCCGCAGTCCGGCAGATACGCGTTGAGCTCCCGGTATGCGATCGCGATGACGAGCATCGGCACGAAGGCGAGGACCATGACGATCGGGGTCTGCGGGCCGCACGCGGCGATCACCAGTCCCAGCGTCGCGGCCAGGGAGTAGGCCGGCGACGTGGAGGCGATGCCGAGCGCCGTGGAGCCGGCCAGGCCGAGCCTGCCGGCCGCCAGGCCCTTGGGCCCGGTGGGGACGTCGGTGACCTCGTGGCCCGGTGCGGCGCTCATCGGCTGCCCTCGGTCGCCGTCGGCGCGAGGACCGGAGCAGGGGCGTCGATGACGTTGGGCAGGAACCGGGCGAAGTAGTCCGTCACCAGCCCGTCGGACTCCCGCACGCCGACGCCGACCGATTCGCCGTCCACCACCCAGGCGCCGAGCACCGCCCGGTTGCCGCCGAAGTCGGGCAGCGGGTGGAAGGCCTGGTAGCACCAGCCCTCGTTGCCGTACTGACCGGGCTGGACCAGGTCGATGCCCTCGGCGTGGATGACGATGTTGTCGCCCTCCCGTCCGTGCAGGGGCTTGGCGACCCACTCGGTGAGCGGGCCCGGCTGGTCCAGGTAGGCAGGCAGCAGGTTCTCGTGGCCCGGGTAGAGGTGCCACAGCGCGGCCAGCAGCGCCTTGGTCGACAGGAACATCTTCCAGGCCGGCTCGAACCAGGTGACCGCGTCGGGATGGTCCTGCACGTGCATGCCGAAGGGGTCGGCCATCATCAGCTCCCACGGGTAGAGCTTGAAGACGGCCTCGATCGGGGCGTCGTCGAGGTCGACGAACCGCTTCGCGTCGCGGTCCCAGCCGATGTCGGCGATGTTGAGACCCTGGGTCTGCCAGCCGCCCTGCTGCGCGGTGTCCAGCAGGTAGGCGGCGTTCATCCAGTCCTCCCCGGTGCCCTCCTCCCCCACGTGGGCGACGTGCAGCCGCGTCAGGCCGGTCTCGGTCCGCCGTCGGGCCCACGCCGCGACGAGGGCCTCGTGGATCCCGTTCCACTGGTCGTTGGCCGGCTTGACGTCCTGCAGCCAGTACCACTGGCAGATCGCGGCCTCGACCAGTCCGGTGGGGGTGTCCGCGTTGTACTCGAGCATCTTCGCCGGGCCGGTGCCGTCGTACGCCAGGTCGAACCGCCCGTAGACGGCCGGGTCGGCCGCTTCGAGGGAGTGGCGGGCCAGCTCCATCGCGGCCGGGCCGATGCCGAGGTCGCCCATGGCGCCGGTGGCCAGGAACCGGGCGGCCTCCAGGCTCATGCGGTGCAGCTCCTCCGTGACGGTCTCGAGCGTCTCCACCTCGGGCATCGTGAACAGGTAGTACGCGTCCTCGTGCCAGTACTCGATGGTGCTTCCGTCGTCCTTGACGGTGGTCGAGTAGATGAGGCCCTGTGCCTCGGTCTTCTGCCGCCAGTCGGGGCGCGGGGTACTGCGGATGCGCTCCATGCGCGCTCCTTCAGTCGGTTGGAGGGAGGGTGGTCGCGGGGATCGGTCAGCCGCCGACGTGGACGCCCTTGCCGCCACCGCCGAATCCGCCGCGGCTGACGCTGGACGAGCCCTTCGCGGGCACACCGGACTTCGCGCTCGCCCCGGCGGGAACGGAGGTGGTGCCGCCGGACAGCCGGTCGCCGACGCCGGGCAGGGAGCGGGTGTTGCTGGAGCCCCGGGAGCCCATCGGGAAGAAGTACCAGCCGTAGTGGCCGCCGGCGCGGCCGGAGTCCGAGCACTTGTCGTCCTCGACCCGCTGCTGGCTGGTGCGGTCCTGGCAGACCTGCGCGTAGTCCGCGTCGATCACGTCCCCGTCCGGCGAGCACCCGGTCATCAGCGCGCTGGCCAGCACCGCGGTCACCCCGAGGCCGACGGTGGTGCTGGCCCGGAAGCGGCGGCGTGCGGGCGATGCGGTGGTGCTGGCGGTGGCGGGCTCGTCGGCTCGACGGCCCGGCTCCGGGCGCGCGGTGGCGTCCTCGATCATGCGGTGTCCCCCTGCTGATGTGGTGCTGGTCGAAGCGTACGGGATGCGGGGCCGGACAGGGCCGGGGTTCCTACCCGGCCAGTCGCGCCATCCGTGCCCGGGCGAGCCGTTTCATGCCGTCCGCCGGCCGGATCGGGTCGGGCCACCGGGGTTCGAGGTCGTCGCCGAGGGTGACGCCGCGCAGCTTGCGCCCGAACATCGGCAGCACCCAGTCGGTGACCCACTGCCGCTCCGCTCGCAGCGCGTCCCGCAGTCCGGGCCGCTCGGGGTCGTCGTCGGGCAGGTCCGGCACGTACGTCACCCCGAGCAGGTCGAGCACCCGCGCGGTCATGTACCGGTGGCCCGCGGTGGACATGTGCATCCGGTCGGGGTCCCACATGCGCGGGTCCCGGTACGCCGTGAGCGCCCAGAAGTCGAGCAGGTCCGTGCCGTGGGCGGCGCTGATGCGGCGGACGCCGTCGTTGTAGACGTCGTGCCGGCGCCGGAACGGCTCGAGCAGGGGACTGATCTTCAGGTCGTACCCGGTGAACAGGACGATGCGAGCACCGGTCGCGCTGAGCGCGGCGACGAACTGCTCGTACTGCGCGAGCAGCGCGTCGACGTCGGTGCGCAGATCGAGGATGTCGTTGCCGCCGGCGTAGACGGTGATGAGGGTCGGCTCGAGTGCGAGCGCCGGTTCGAGTTGCTCCGCGACGATCTGCCGCAGCCGCTTGCTCCGGATCGCCAGGTTGGCGTACTCCCAGGCGGGGTCCTGCCGCGCCAGCTGCCGGGCGACGCGGTCCGCCCATCCCTTGACGCCGTTGGGGCGCGCGGCGTTCCAGTCGCCGACGCCCTCGGTGAAGGAGTCGCCGAGGGCCACGAATCGTCCCGCCATGGTGGGCACGCTAGGGACAGCAGACGACGGGAGGCCGAACACGGGGTGAACGGCCTCCCGTCGCCGGGTCGGGAAGTCCCGCGGTCACGGGGTGGGCATACCGCCGTTGACGTTGAGCGTCTCCCCGAGGACGTAGCTGGACTCGGCCGAGGCCAGGAACACGTAGGCCGGGGCGAGCTCGGCGGGCTGGCCGGCGCGGCCGAGCGGGGTGCTCTTGCCGAACTCGGGCAGGGCGTCCTTCGGCTGGCCGCCGGAGACCTGCAGCGGCGTCCAGATGGGACCGGGCGCGACGGCGTTGACGCGGATGCCGCGCTCGGCGAGCTGCTGGGCCAGGCCCTTGGTGAAGGCGTTGATCGCGGCCTTGGTGGCCGCGTAGTCCAGCAGCGTCGGGGACGGCTCGTACGCCTGGATCGACGTCGTGTTGATGATGGCGCCGCCCGCGGGCAGGTGCTTCAGCGCGGCCCGGGACAGCGCGTACATCGCGACGATGTTGATCGCGAACGTCTGCTCGACCTGCTCGTCGGTCAGTTCCTCGAGCGTTTCGACGGCCACCTGCTTGCCGGCGTTGTTGACGAGGATGTCGAGACCGCCGAGCTGCCCGGCGGCGTCGTCGACGAGCCCGTCCCGGTACTGCTTGTCGAGCAGGTCGCCCGGCAGGAGCACGGCGGTGCGGCCGGCGTCCTTCACGAGGCCGGCGATGCGCTCGGCGTCGCTCTGCTCGGCCGGGGTGTAGGCGAGGGCGACGTCGGCGCCCTCACGGGCGAAGGCGATGGCCACGGCGGCTCCGATGCCCGAGTCGGCGCCGGTGATGAGGGCGCGGCGGCCGGACAGCCGGTTCGATCCGGTGTAGGTGGACTCGCCGAGGTCGGCCTTCGGCGTCATCTCACTGTCCAGACCCGGCGGATCCTGGTGCTGCTTCGAGGGGCTGATCGACTCGTGCTGGTCCACCGGGTTCTGCAGGGTGGTCTGGTCGTTCTGGTTACTGGCGTTCTGGTCGGACATGGCACCTCCATCTCGGGTGCCGTGCGGAACGGGGAACCGATGCCGCACGGCGGGACGCGAACCGTTCATCAGCCTACTGATGATGCGCGGTGGGCGCCACCGGAGGGTCACGGCAGGGTGCGGGCGGTCAGTCCTCGTCGCGCCGGAAGAACCAGTGGTCCTCGTCGATGTTCGCGAGGATCTTCCGGCTCACGCGGTCCAGGTCCCGCACGTCCTGCGCGTCGAGCGCGTCGAACACGAGGGTCCGCACCTGGGCGACGTGCTGCGGAGCGAGGCGCTCGAGCAGCTCGAACCCGCTGTCGGTCAGCCGCGCCTCGGTCACCCGCCCGTCCTCGCACGAGGCGGACCGCTCGACCCAGCCCCGCTTCTCCAGCTTGGTCACCACGTGGGAGAGCCGGGACAGGGACGACGACGTGCACGCCGCCAGGTCACTCATGGTGCGCGTCCGGTCCCGCTTCTCCGAGAGGTGCGCGAGCACGGAATAGTCGAAGAAGGAGATCTTCGCCGCACGCTGCAACTCCTGGTCCAGCGCGGAGGGAACGAGCATGGACGCGAAGAGATAGGACAGCCACGCGTCCCGCTCCCGCTCGTTCAACCACTTCGCCGCCATGCCCCCGATGATGTCACACGGTCAAACCTTCAAGCAGTTCGAGTCGGACGCAGCCCGTGATGGATCGACCCCCTCAGGCGCCGTGGCCGGGCGTGACCTCCTCGCCCGCGTGGACCGGCGCGGGCGCGGTGCCCGCGCCGAACGGGGACCCACCGAGCCGCTCACGGCCGTGCTCCGTGCGCCAGAACGTCGTGTCGGGCCCGACGGGGACGATCTGCGTCGGGTTCAGGTCGCGGTGGACGATGTAGTAGTGCCGCTTGATCTGCACGAAGTCCACGGTGTCGCCGAATCCGGGTGTCTGGAACAGGTCGCGCGCGTAGGCGGAGAGCACCGGCATCTCGGAGAGCTTGGACCGGTTGCACTTGAAGTGGCCGTGGTAGACGGCGTCGAAGCGCACCAGGGTGGTGAACAGCCGCACGTCGGCCTCGGTGATGGTGTCGCCGACGAGGTACCGCTGGGTGCGCAGCCGGTCCTCGAGCCAGTCCAGGGCGGTGAACAGCCGGTCGTATGCGTCCTCGTAGGACTCCTGGCTGCCGGCGAAACCGCACCGGTACACACCGTTGTTGACCTCGGTGTAGACCCGCCGGTTGACGGTGTCGATCTCCTCCCGCAGGTCCTCGGGGTAGAGAGCGGGGGCGCCGGGCCGGTGGAAGTCGGTCCACTCGGTGGAGAAGTCGAGGGTGATCTGCGGGAAGTCGTTGGTCACGACGCCACCGGTCGGCACGTCGACGATCGCGGGGACGGTGATGCCGCGCGGATAGTCGGGGAACCGGGCGAAGAAGGCCTGCTGCAGCCGCTCGATGCCGAGCACGGGGTCCTTGCCGTCCGGGTCGAGGTCGAAGGTCCAGGACCGCGCGTCGTGCGTCGGCCCGGGCAGGCCGAGGGAGATGGCGTCCTCGAGGCCGAGCAGGCGGCGCACGATCACCGTGCGGTTGGCCCACGGGCACGCCCGTGCCGCGATCAGCCGGTACCGGCCCGCCTCGACGGGCCAGCCGTCCCGCGCGTCGCGGGTGATCCGGCCCTCGATGTACGCGGTGTCGCGGGTGAACTCCTCGCCCTCGTGCACGTACGAGCCCTGGGTGCTGTGCGCGTCGTCGGCCCCGGGGGCCTGCTGGTCGTTCGCGGTGGTCATGCCGTCAGTCTAGGAGCGCGACGACGCGGCGTATCGATCAGGAATCAGCGGGTGACCACGAGGAAACCGCCCGTTAGGCTGGCCGCATGAACTCCCCTCTCCCGGACGTCGAGACGCGCCTCGCGGACGCGCACCGGCACACCACCTTGTTCTCGGCGCGGGCGCTGCACATCAAGCAGTCGGCCGTGCGGAACGTCTTCGACATCTCGATGCGCCCGGGGCTCATCTCGCTCGCCGGCGGGAACCCGTTCCTGCAGACCCTGCCGATGGACGAACTCGGCGACATCGCCCGGGACCTCATCGCCGAGCACGGGGCCACGGCCCTGCAGTACGGCAGCGGTCAGGGCACCGACGAGCTGCGCCGGGCGATCTGCACCGTGATGGCCGAGGAGGCGATCACCGACGCGGTGCCCGAGAACGTCATCGTCACGGCCGGCGCCCAGTCCGCGCTCGACGCGTGCACCCGCGTGTTCTGCGATCCGGGCGACGTCGTGCTCACCGAGGATCCGACCTACGTCGGGGCCCTGAACACGTTCGAGGCGTACGAGGTGGACGTCCGGCCGGTGGCCTCGGACGAGCAGGGGCTGCTGCCCGATGCGCTCGAGGCGGCCGTCGCCGCGGTGGAGGCCGAGGGCAAGCGGGTCAAGTTCCTCTACACGATCCCCTCGTTCGCCAACCCGTCCGGCGCGGTGCTGGCCGCGGACCGGCGGCAGCGGGTCGTGGACGTCTGCCGGAAGGCGAACGTCCTCGTCGTCGAGGACAATCCGTACGGCATGCTGGCCTTCGACGGCGAGCCGGCGCGGCCGCTGCGGGCGGACAACCCGGACGACGTCGTCTACCTCGGCACGTTCTCCAAGATCTTCGCGCCCGGGCTGCGGCTGGGCTGGATGCTCGCCCCCGCGCACCTCAAGCAGCGCCTCTACCTGGCGAACGAGTGCGTCGTGCTCTGCCCGCCGGCGTTCAACCAGATGCTCGCCGTCGAGTACCTCCACCGGTTCGACTGGGTCGCCCAGGTGCGCTCCTACCGCGAGGTCTACCGCAAGCGGGCGGAGGCGATGGTCGCCGCGCTGACCGACGCGATGCCGGACGGGGTGCACTGGACCACGCCGACCGGCGGCTTCTTCGTGTGGCTGACCCTGCCGGAGCACGTGGACACCGAGGCCCTGCTCGGCCCGGCCATCGAGGCCGGCGTCGTCTTCGTCCCCGGCAGCGCCTTCACCGCCGCGGACGGACCGAGCCCGAGCCTGCGTCTGTCGTTCAGCGCCGTCGAGGAGGACGGCATCGCCGAGGGCGTGCGGCGGCTGGCCGGGGTGATCAGCGCCGCCCTCGAGACGACCCGATAGCGCGAACCCCGCTGCCGGGGCTCAGGCCTCGGTCGGCTGGAGGACGATCGGCGTCGTGGTCGGGGCCTTCGAGCCACCGGCCGGCTCGACGGTCACGCCGACGTGCGTCGCACCGTCGAGCTGACCCTCCAGCGCCGTGTAGGTGACGTTTCCGGACGCCGAGAAGGTGCCGGCCGGCCGGGCCTGCTGCCCGGCGATGTACCAGAGTTCGTACGTCTTGCCCGAGGCCAGTGCCGGCAGGTCGCGGCTGATCACCGCGGACCGGTTCAGCGACTTGGACGAGGCGACGCTCATCGAACCGCCGTTGCCGGCCTTGCCGGCGCGGATGACGGCGTCGGGCGCCGTGAACACCTCGAGCGCCGCGTCGCGCCCCGCGGTCTGCGCCGCGAGCCGCTGCTCCGCCTCGGCTCGCTGCTGGTTGAGGCTGCCGGCCCACCCGCCGAGGGCGACACCGGCGACGAGCAGGACGGCCGCCGCGGCACCGAGCCAGGTCGCGGTGCGACGCCACCGGTTCAGCTGCACGACGTTGTCGGGTGCGGCGTCCTCGGATGCGGTGGTGCGGGCCGGCCGCCGGTCGACGGAGGCACGCTCATCGACCGGGGCGATGCGGTCATCGTCCACGGGGGCGCCGTGCCGCGGGGCAGCATCGGGCGAGGCGCCGTCAGCACGGGCGCCGTCGGTCGCGACCCCCATGGGGATCGGCCGGACGCCGTCGTCCGGCCGGTCCGTCTGCGCCCGGTCCTCGAGCGACCGGTGCGTGGTCTGCGCGTTCTGCGGCAGGTCGGCGATCGCCGCCATCAGCCTCGCCTTGACCTCGGGGCGCGGCTGGACCGGCGACAGGGCGAGACCGAGTTCGGCCTCCACCTCGTCGTCGTAGACGTCATCGTTCGCGTGCTGGTCGCTCATGTCCTCACCCCCAACGTGGTGCGTAGTCTGTTCATGCCGTCCCGGATCCTCGTCTTGACCGTGCCGAGCGGCAGGTCCATGATCCGGGCGATCTCCTGTTGTGTGTACCCGCCGTAGTAGGCCAGCTTGATGACCGTGGCCTGGCCCGAGTTCAGGTCCTCCATCGCGCGGTTGACCCGTTCGGACTCCAGGCGGAGGGTCACCGTGTCCTCGACGTCGTCGTAGGACTCCTGGTACTCCTTCATGCCCTGGGCGAGGTCACGCTCCTGGCTGGCCCTGACCGAACGCACGCGGTCGACGGCGCGCCGGTGGGCGAACGTGAGACACCACGTGATCACCCTCCCGCGACCGGCCTCGTACGCCCCGGCGTTCTGCCAGATCTGCACGTAGACGTCCTGGAGGACTTCCTCGCTGAGCGCCTGGTTGCGCAGCACCTTCTGGATGACGGCGAACAGATGGCCCGACGTGGCGTCGTAGAGGGCGCTGAACGCGTCCTGATCGCCGGCCGCCACGCGGATCATCACTGCTTCCAGGTGCGCGTCGGAAGCCCTCGCGGATTCCGACGGTGTGCTCATGTCCCCAGCATGTCACTTCCCCGCTGGGGGAGGTAACCGCGGCACACCGGCCGGACATGCGCCTCGTCGGGGCGGCAACCGAGGCCGCCGCCCGTCCGCGGCATGGTGCGTCGGGCGGCCCCACACGCCGCCCGACGCACCGCACTCCCCCCGGACGGTCCCGCTCGACCCCGGCGGGACGCTGCCGGATCTGCTGCGTGACCATGTCCCCACCTCCACGTCTCGAGCAACAGTCCACACTCCGCCACCCCCGAAATGCGGGTGCTGGCACGAACTGTTCGGAGCACGTCTCTCCGCCGGATTGGTACCGGAACGGGAGGGGAGGCGTCGGCTGCGCCGGCGAGCGCGGCCGGGCGGCTCAGCGCAACGCGTGGGCGACGGCGGCGAACAGGCTGCGGGCGCGCCGGCTGGCGGCCAGGTCCTCCACCAGCACGGCCTTGCCGTCGGCGTCGGCCAGCGGCACCCGCCAGTTGGGGTACTCGTCCTTGGTGCCGGGCTGGTTCTGCACCCGCTTCTCGCCCACCGCGTCCACCAGGGAGACGCCGATCATGCAGGCCGGGGACGCCCCGAGCAGCTCGTGGAGGGCGGCGATGGTGCGCTCCTCGTCCGCGCCCTCGGGCAGCAGCCCCCGCTCCCGCGCCATCGCCAGGAACGCGCTCTGCTCCGCCCGGTCCGCCGCGAGCTCCTGCTCCAGCGGCGCGTCGAGCATGCCGAGCCGCTCCCGCAGCCGGATGTGCTCGCCGCTGAGGTACCCGGCGGTCGGGGGCAGGTCGTGGGTGTTCACGCTCGCCAGGCACAGCCGGCGGTATCGCTCGACCGGCAGCGGGTCGTGCTTCTCGTCGAACTCGAACCAGAGGATCGAGGTGCCGAGGATTCCGCGGTCGGCCAGGTACCGTCGCACCCACGGCTCGAACAGCCCGAGGTCCTCGCCGATGACGACCGCGCCGGCCCGCTGGGCCTCCAGGGCCAGGACGCCGATCATCGCCTCGTGGTCGTAGCCGACGTACGTGCCGTCCGCGGCGATCGTGCCCTCGGGCACCCACCACAGCCGGAACAGGCCGAGGATGTGGTCCACGCGGATGCCGCCGGCGTGCCGGAGGATGGTGCGCAGCATGTCGCGGAACGGGACGTAGCCGGCCTCGGCGAGCCGCTCCGGGTGCCACGGCGGCTGGTTCCAGTTCTGCCCGAGGGCGCTGTACATGTCCGCGGGTGCGCCCACGGTCACGCCCCGGGCGAGCACGTGGCGCAGGGTCCACGCGTCGGAGCCCTGCTGGTGGACGCCGACGGCGAGGTCGTGCAGGATGCCGACGCCCATGCCGGCGCCCTCGGCGACGCGCTGGGCAGCGGCGAGCTGCTCGTCGCACACGAACTGCAGCCAGCAGAAGAAGTCGATGCGCCCGGCCAGCTGGGACCGCAGGCGCCCGATCTCGGCGTCGGAGAGTTCGGGGTTGACCCACGCGCCGTCGTCGGGGTCGTGCCGCTCCCGGAGGGCGCACCAGAGGGCGAAGTCCCGCAGGCCGGCGCCCTCACGCTGCACGAACGCGGTGTAGGCGTCCTGCCGCCAGGGGCTGCGTTCGACGGCGTGCACGAGGGCCAGCGCCTCGAGCTTGGCCGCGTAGACGGGGTTGCGGTCGATCGCGTCGACGCTCGTGTTGTCCGCCGAGCACCGGGCCGCCAGCGCGGCCACGCGGGCGCGCTCCGCCTCCGGCAGGTAGCCGTACTCGCGGATGTCCTCGACGCGGATGTAGAGCGGGTGGAAGAAGCGGCGGCTCGTGGGCAGGTACGGGGACGGCTCGACGGGCGGGGCCGGCTCGGCGGCGTGCAGCGGGTTGATCAGCAGCCAGCCGGCGCCTTCGCGGCCGCTGATCGCGGCCAGGTCGGCGAGGTCGGCGAGGTCGCCCACGCCCCAGGAGCGGCGGGATCGCACCGAGTACAACTGCGTCATCAGGCCCCACTGGCGGGTGGTGCCGACGGTGTCCGCGGTCGCGAGGCGGCGGGGTGTGACGATGAGACGGCAGCTGGCCAGGCGGCTGCCGGACTTCGCACCGACGGTGTGCCAGCCCAGCGGCAGGCCGGCGGGCACCGCGAAGGTGGCACGGCCGGTCAGGGTCCCGTCCACGTCGCGGGGATCGGTCCACACGTCGCGCTGCTCGACGGGCAGGTTGCGGCCGTCCTCGGTCTCGACCCACACGAGCACGTCGTCCCCGTGCGGCACGTGCACCCCGAAGGTCCGCTCCTCGCCCTCGGTGACGACGAGCACGGGCGGCAGGAGGCGGCGCCACGGGGAGAGTTCGTGCTCGCGGAGAGCGGCGTCGACGTCGGCGTCCCTGGTCACGCTGACCCCGAGCGCGGCGAGGACGGCGATCAGCGTGGTCGCCGGGATGTCGCGGGTGACGCCGTCGAAACCGGTGACCGTCGTGTCCACGCGCCAGGCACGGGCGAGGGCCCGGAGGCGGTCGAGGGACAGCGTGGCGGTCGCGGGATGCTCGGAAGTGTCGGTCATGATCCTGCCCTGTCGACGTGCGGTGTGCTGGCCCGAGACGTCGACGCTGACGATGCGGCGGGGTGGCCGCTGCCGGCGCGGGACGGCCCGGTGGCCCTCGTTCACCCTATGTCAGGGCGCGGTCCCGGGACGCTCCGCTCCCGATGCCGTGCTGCCACCCCGCAGCCGGGCCAGGCGGCGTCGTGCGCTGGTCTCCGTCGGGCCGCGGCGTCCGAGCGCGAGCCGGACCCCGGCCAGGACGAGTCGGGTCGCGAGGACGGCGGGCAGCCGGAAGGGACCGATCCTGCGACGTTCGAGGCCGAGCAGGGCCCGGTAGGGCTCCCGCAGGCTGGCGACGGCGCCGTCGAACAGCAGCCGGTAGCCCGGCTGCAGCAGCGGGCTCAGTCCCGGCGCGCGGAGGAAGCGCATCACCTCGTCCAGCCGTGCGCTGTGGGCGAGCCGGCCGCCGGTCAGGTAGGCGTCGAGCTGGCTCCGCAACTCCGCCGCGGTGCGCGGCGGGTCGGGCACACCCATCAGCTCGCCCGCGACCGCCCACTCGGCGACGTAGGCATCGGGGCCGCCCGGGATGGACCCGCGGCCGCCCCAGTAGGAACCCCAGATCAGGTGCGCGGCGAGGAACGAGTCGGTGAAGGCCAGGTGCACCCAGCGCAGCAGGTCGGGGTCGTTGGCCGCGTAGGCCCGCTCGATCCCGGCGGCGTCGCGATAGGTCCCGGTGACGGCCCGGTGCAGGCGCAGGACGTGCTCGGACGCCGTCCGGGCCGTCGTCGTGTCCCCGTAAGTCACCGTGAAGATCCAGCGGATGGTGCCCGCCAGCCGCCCGAGAGGATCCTCCCGGAACCGCGAGTGGTCGTGGACGCCGGCGAGGGCGGCCGGATGCAGGGCCTGCATCATCAGGGCGCGCACGCCGGCGACGATGGGCGCCATCGACCCGTGGACCGCCCAGGCCGCCGAGCCCGGGCCGAGGAAGCCGGCGTCGTCGCCGTCGGCGAGCGCGGCGGACCACTCCGGCTCCCGTCCGGGGGAGCCGGTGAACGTCAGCTGCAGTTCGCGGCGGAACACGCCGCGCAGGTCGAGGCGCACCACGTCACTCCAGCAGCAGGGCCGGTTCTTCCATGATGGCGGCGACGTCGGCCATGAAGCGGGCCGAGAGGTCGCCGTCGACCACACGGTGGTCGAAGGAGCCACCCAGGGTCGTGATCCAGCGCGGGATGACCTCGCCCGAGACCACCCACGGCTTCTGCCGGATGGTACCGAACGCGACGATCGCCACCTCGCCGGGATTGATGATCGGGGTGCCGATGTCGATGCCGAGAGCGCCGATGTTGGTGATGCTCAGGGTGCCGCCCTGCATCTGTGCGGGCTTGGTCTTCCCCGCCCGGGCGGTCGTGGCCAGGTCGCCGAGGGCGATGGCCAGTTCCTTCAGGGTCAGGTCCTGCGCGTTCTTGATGTTCGGCACCATGAGCCCGCGCGGGGTCGCCGCGGCGATGCCGAGGTTCATGTAGTGCTTGATGTGGATCTCGTCGCCGTTCTCGCCGGGCACCCAGCTGGCGTTGACCTGCGGGTTGCGTGCCGCGGCCCAGATGACGGCCTTGGCCAGGATCAGCAGCGGGGACACCTTGATGCCCTCGAAGTCGCGGGACGCCTTGAGCCGCTTGACGAACTCCATGGTCCGGCTCGCGTCCACGTCCACGAAGATCGACACGTGCGGGGCCGAGAACGCGGACTGCACCATGGCCTGTGCGGTCGCCTTGCGGACGCCGCGGACCGTCACCTTCTCGATCCGTCCGTGGTCGGCCTTCGCGTCCCAGAACTGCGGGGCGTTCGCCTGGTTGCGGGCCACCTGCTCCGCGTAGGAGAGCAGGTCGTCGCGGGTGACCTCGCCGCCCGCGCCCGAAGCGGTGACGTCGGCCAGGTCGATGCCGAGGTCCTTCGCGGCCTTGCGGACGGGCGGCTTGGCGAGCACCCGCTGGACGAGGCGTTCGATGGGGTTGCCGGCCGGGCGCGACGGCGCGGGAGCCGGAACGGTGCGGCTCGGCTGGGGGCTGGTCGGCGACGGGCTCGGCGGCGTCGGGCTCGTCTGCGGCCGCGGGCTCGGCTCGGGAGCCGGCACCGTCGCGTCGGTGGACGCGGACGCCGACGCGGACGCGGTGGCCCTCGGCTCCTGCGCGGCCGGGCGGCCTTGCCCGGATCCGACCGACGTCGGCTGCGGGCGGGCGGCGGTGTGCCGGGCCCGGCGCTTGACGGCGTCGGCGCGGGGCCCGGACCCGACGAGCGGCCCGGGTGCGGCCTGTGGCCCCACGTCGGGCGGGGTCGGGTCCTCGTGTTCGACGGCCGGCGGCGCCGCGGCGGGCGCGGGCGCACCGGACTCCCCGGCCTCGAGGACCGTGATGATCGGGGTGCCGACCTCGACCGTCACCCCCTCCGCGACGAGCAGTTCACCGACCGTGCCGGCCCACGGGCTGGGCAGCTCGACGAGTGATTTGGCCGTCTCGATCTCGACGAGCACGTCGTTGATCGCCACGGTGTCGCCGGGCGAGACCTTCCAGGAGACGATCTCCGCCTCGGTCAGTCCCTCGCCGGCGTCGGGCAGGTTGAACGTCTGAGCCATGTCCGTTCCCCTCAGTAGGCCAGCGCGCGGTCGACCGCGTCGAGGATGCGGTCGATGTCGGGCAGGTAGTGCTCCTCGACCTTGGCCGGCGGATAGGGCAGGTGGAACCCGCCCACCCGCAGCACGGGCGCCTCGAGGCTGTAGAAGCAGCGCTCGGTGAGCCGCGCGGCGATCTCCCCGCCGATGCCGCCGAACGTCGGCGCCTCGTGGGCGACGACGAGCCGGCCGGTGCGCCGCACCGAGTTCTCGATCGTGTCGGCGTCCAGCGGCGAGATGCTGCGCAGGTCGATCACCTCGATCGCGTGGCCGTCCTCCGCGGCGGCGTCGGCGGCCGCGAGCGCGACCGGGACGAGCGGGCCGTAGGCCACGACGGTGACGTCGTCACCCTCGCGGACGATCTGCGCGCGGTACGGGTCCGCTGTCGGGCGGTGGGTGTCGACCTCGCCCTTGAGCCAGTAGCGCCGCTTCGGCTCGAGGAAGATCACCGGGTCCTGCCCCTGCACGGCCTGCTGGATCATCCAGTACGCGTCGTGCGGGGTGGACGGGGTGATGACCCGCAGGCCCGGGGTGTGCGCGAAGTAGGCCTCGGGCGACTCGGAGTGGTGCTCGATGGACCCGATGCCGCCGCCGTAGGGGATCCGGATCACGACGGGCGCGCTGAGGTTGCCCTCGGTGCGGGTGCGCAGCTTGGACAGCTGCGTCGTGATCTGGTTGAACGCGGGGAAGACGAAGCCGTCGAACTGGATCTCGCACACGGGCCGGTAGCCGCGCATCGCCAGGCCGATCGCGGTGCCGACGATGCCGGCCTCGCCGAGCGGGGTGTCGACGACGCGGTGGTCGCCGAAGTCCTTCTTCAGTCCCTCGGTGATGCGGTAGACACCGCCGAGGTCGCCGATGTCCTCCCCCATGAGCAGGACCTTGTCGTCGTGCTCCATCGCGGCGCGCATGCCCGCGTTGAGGGCCTTGGCCATGGTCAGCGTGGTGGTGCCCGTCGCGGTGTCGCGGCCGCTCGCGGCCGGCGCGGGGCTGGTGTGGGTCGTGGTCACGTGGTCGATCCCCTTCAGTGGGTGCCGTCGCCGGCGTCGTCGAAGGACGCTTCGTACTGCTCGTGCCAGCGGCGTTCCTCGTCGACGAGGGGGTGCGGCTGGCCGTAGACGTTGGCGAACGAGGTGTCGAGGCCGGACAGGGACAGGGCGAGGGTCGCCTCGCGCACGTGCGCGGCGACGGCGTCACCCTCGGCAGCGACGTCGGCGAAGAACGCATCGTCGGCGATGCCCTCGGCGCGCAGCCAGGCCTCGAACCGGGTCAGCGGGTCCTTCCCGGCCCACTCCGCCTCCTCCGAGGCGGCGCGGTACTTCGTCGGGTCGTCGGCGGTGGTGTGGGCGCCGAGCCGGTAGGTGAACGCCTCGATCAGGGCCGGGCCGGAGCCGGCGTGCGCCCGCTCGAGGGCCCAGCGGGTCACGGCGTGCACGGCGAGGATGTCGTTGCCGTCCACGCGGATGCCGGGGAAGCCGTACCCGGCGGCCCGTCGGGACAGCGGAACACGGGACTGCACGGCCGACGGGACGGAGATCGCCCACTGGTTGTTCTGGCAGAAGAAGACGATCGGGGCGGTGAACGAGGAGGCGAAGACCATGCCCTCGTGCACCTCGCCCTCGGTGCTCGCACCGTCGCCGAAGTAGCCGAGCACCGCCTCGTTGCGGGCGGGGTCCTCGTTGCCCACGGCGCCGTCTCGAGCGATGCCCATCGCGTAGCCCACCGCGTGCGGGACCTGGGCGGCCAGGACGAGCGTGTAGACGTGGAAGTTGTGCTCGCGGGGGTCCCAGCCGCTGTTGGAGACCCCGCGGAACAGCTTCATGATGTCGGCGAAATCGACGCCGCGGGTGCGGGCGACGGCGTGCTCGCGGTAGGTGGGCACGATGTAGTCCTGCGGGGCGGCGGCGCGTCCGGAACCGACCTGGGCGGCCTCCTGACCGCGGGACGGCACCCACAGGGCGAGCTGGCCCTGCCGCTGCAGCGCGGTGCCCTCGTCGTCGAAGCGCCGGGTGACGGCCATGTCCCGGTAGAAGGTCCGCAGCTCGTCGGCGGTGATGTCGGCGAGGTAGGCGTCGAAGAACGGGTGCGGGTGCCGGTGGCCCTGCTCGTCGAGCAGCTGGACCATCTCGTCCGCGCTCGGCAGCTCGGGCAGATCGACGGTCGCGTCGTCGGCGGGCAGGCCCGCGTCCTGTCCGGGTGCTTCCGGTCTCGGCTCGGGGATGCCCGTGGTGGCGCGGGAAGACATCGATCCGGCTCCTGTCCGGGCGGGGTGGCCCTGGAAAGCGAAGGACGGGTCGTCAGCGCGCGGACGGGGGACGGCCCGTGTATTCCGCATGGCGCATATGACCTGCAGTGACGGCCTTAGCCTAGCCATCGGCGTCGGCGGCCACTATTCGCGGGATGCGGACGCCGTGAACCGCTGGCGCGTTCGTGGCGTGAGTTCGCCGATTCGTCCCGACCTGAGAGCGCGAGACTCGGTCAGGTCGGCAGGCACCGGCGATGTCACGGCCCACCGGACGACCCGCGGTGCCGGGTTCGGCGCGCGTGGCGCTGCGCAGCAGCCGGCTCAGGCGCCGAACTCGCGGCAGAGGTCGATGAACCGGGTGTTGGCGTCGACCTCCCCGATGCTCACGCGCACGCCCTCGTCGCCGAAGCGGCGCACGGCGAGGGCCTTGCGCTCGGCCGCCTCGGCGAACGCGCCGCAGCGATCCCCGAGCCGCAACCACACGAAGTTGCCCTGGGCCTGCGGCAGGTCCCAGCCCTGCTCGGTCAGGGCGGCGACGACGCGTTCCCGCTCGGCGACCAGGCCGTCGACCCGCGCGAGCACCTCGTCGAGGTGGTCGAGGGAGACGATCGCGGCCTGCTCGGCGACGGACGAGACCGCGAACGGCACGGCGCTGACCCGCAGGTTCTCGGTGATGCCCGGCTGGGCCACGGTGTAGCCGACGCGCAGGCCGGCCAGGCCGTGCGCCTTGGAGAAGGTGCGCAGCAGCACGAGGTTCGGGTGCTCCCGGTAGAGGGCGACGCCGTCGACGGCCTCCGGGTCGCGGACGAACTCGAGGTACGCCTCGTCGAGCACGACGACGACGTGACGCGGGACCCGGCCGAGGAAGGAGACCACCTCGTCGTGGGTGAGGATCGGGCCCGTCGGGTTGTTCGGGGTGCAGAGCAGGATCACCCGCGTGTTCTCGGTGACGGCGGCCGCCATCGCGTCCAGGTCGTGCCGCCCGTCGGGCAGCAGCGGGACCTGCACGCTGGACGCGCCGGAGAGGCCGACCGAGATGGGGTACGCCTCGAAGGAGCGCCACGCGTAGACCACCTCGTCCGGGGCGCCGAAGTCGTTCTGGCCCGCGTAGGTGGCGAGCACCTGGTTGAGGGCGCCGAGGCTGCCGCCGCCCGTGACGATGTCGTCGGCCGGGACGCCCAGGTGGGTGGCGAGCCGCTCGCGCAGCCGCGTGCTGACGGCATCGGGATACCGGTTGATCGACGTGAGGTCGCGGATGGCGTCGAGCACGGCCGGGATCGGCGGCAGCGGGTTCTCGTTGGAGGAGAGCTTGAAGCTCTCGAGGCCCTCGACGACGGTGGCGGGGCGGCCCGCCGCGTAGCGGGGCAGCGCGTCGAGCACCGCGCGGGGGCGGACACCGGGCGACGGCGTGGGCGCGTCGGCGGAGGCGGGGGTCGGGTCGGTCGACGTCATGGGCAACACCCTAGTCACCGGTGCGGCGCCGGATGGCCGCCGAGCGGCGTCCGCTCCCGGCCGCTGAGGGGGCGGTGGCCGGCCCTCCGCGCTCCCCGGCCCGAGCCGGTGTCCGCGGCCCCCGGAGCGCGGGCCGACCCCTGCGCACCCGGTACGACCCATGGCACGATGGTGCCCGTGAGCCGGTTCCTCTTCCGCTGGGTGGTCAACGCCCTGGCCCTCGCCGTCGCCGCCTGGCTGCTGCCGGGCCTGGCGATCACCGCCGACGCCGCGATGGTGCGCACGTTCGGCAGCGCCCAGACCGCGACCATGGCCGCCTACGTCATCATCAGCCTCATCTTCGGGCTCGTGAACGCGATCATCCGGCCGGTACTGGCGTTCCTGTCGATCCCGATCACGTGCCTGACGCTGGGCCTGTTCAGCATCATCATCAACGCACTGATGCTGTGGCTGACCGCCTGGCTGAGCACGTTCACCCCGGCGAAGCTGATCATCGACACGTTCTTCTGGACCGCGGTGCTCGCCGCGCTGATCGTCTCGGTGGTCTCCCTGCTGACCGGCTGGCTGGAGCCGAAGGAGCGGCGCCGGCTGCGTCAGCGCGCTCAGCGCGACTGACCGGAGTCGGGCTGCCGCCTGAAGCGCCACCCGGTCTGTGGAAATCCGCAGCACCCAACCACCCGTTCCTGACATGGTTTCTCCATGGCTTCCACTTCCAGCCTTCACGGCCTACCCGCAGACCAACGGCCTCGTGAGCGGATGCGCGACCACGGAGCGGTGGCACTCACTGACACCGAACTGGTCGCGCTCCTGATCGGCACCGGTCACGCCGGCGTGAATGCGATCGACCTAGCGGGGAAGTTGCTGCAGAAGCACGGCGGTGTGGCCGGGCTGCAGCGGACGGACGTCACGACCCTCATCCGGGAGCCCGGTCTCGGCGACGCCAAGGCGACGCGACTGGTAGCAGCACTGGCACTCGCCACCCGCGCTATGAACGGCGAGGACGTGCGCCCGCTGATCACCTGCTCGTCCGACGTCGGCCGGATAGTCGAATCGCGGTTCGCCGACCTGCGGCGTGAACGGACCGTCCTGGTGGTGTGTGGGACAAGGAACCGGGTAATCGATGTGGTCGTCCTGTCGGACGGCGCCGCCCACACCACGACGTTCCCTGTTCGCGAACTGCTCGCCGAGGTGCTGCGACGCGACGGCGTCGCCTTTGCTCTCGCGCACAACCACCCCGGCGGCGACCCAACGCCGACCGAGGTCGACCGCCGGACGACGACGGCGTTGCGGGGCGCAGCGGCGGGAGTGGGTCTTCGGTTGCTCGACCACATCGTCCTGGCCGGAAGCGAATGGCGGTCGGTGACGGCGTCCCGGTGACCCGGTCGCCCGTGGCCACTCAGTCGGTGAGCAGCTTGCGGAATTCCTCGTTCCGAGCCGCAGGGAGGAGCGCGTCGACGAGTTGTTTCCTCTGGCTGTACCGGTGCCCGAGGTCGCCCAGACGCGAGACTTTCATCAGCAGTGCCTCCTGCACGTCGAGACTCGGCACCGGCACTCGAATCTGCTCGAATCGCGTTCTCCCCAGTGTTCGGTTCCTGTCGGCAGAACCGGGCGATGCCGCGGCGAGCAGTGCGGTCCCTTCGCCGGTCTTGAAGTACTCGGCCAGGAAGGCAGTGCAAACGTGGGAGCTCTTGGCCGTATAGCAGAGGAATCGGCTTGACGTGACAAGTTGACTGCCGCCGGGGTAGTGAGTCACCGCCCCTTCCCACGCCTTGATGTTGCTGACGACGAGGGAGTCGGCGGGAACCTCGAAGTACGCGAGCTTGCTGAGACCGTCGGCATCGGTTTCCGGGTACTGGATGAGTCCTTTGCCGAACGATCGCACGCCGATCGGGCGATATCTCGCCTCGGAGTCCAACTCGATGGCCACTCGAACAAGCTGGACAAGATCACCGATCGGATGCAACGGAACTGACTCGGTGGCATCGGAAACCATGCGCTCGCGCACACGAACCAAATCGTTGCTCTCATTGATGCGCACGACAGGGACGAAGTCGCGATAGCGGCTGAGGCGCGCCGCAATGTCTCGCTGGGTGCCGAGGTCGGGCAGAGGAATGCTGATGCCCTTGAGAGCCTCAACCCCGAGGGTCCGATTCCGCCCGGCAGACCCTGGCGATGCCTTCCCTATCGCCTCCAAACCGGCGATCGTGAGGAAGTAGTCTCGAACATACGGAGCGTGGACGTCGGGCCGGTCTGGGATCCACGTCATAAATCGGTGCGAGCCAATGAGTCCTTCCTCTGCGGAACTGGCGACTGTGACGGCGCCCTCCCATGCAAAGATGTTGGAGATCAGCAGGTCACCCTCGCAGACCCGGAAGACTCGTTTCGTGCCGAGGTCGGCGAGGGAGACCGGCGGCTTGTGAAAGACGCCTCGTCCGAACGACTTGATACCAATCTCTGGGGTCTCGGCACCGAAGGCGAGTCCAGGGTCTCGGCGCTCGAGGCGGAACACGTCACCGAATTTTACCCAATTGACGTTCACCGCCGCGCCCCTGAACCGACCTCGGCACGAAGGCCCTGCAGCAGCTCGAGGATCTCCTTCTCGACCTCGACGAGCTCGTCGAGGATCTCCGCCACGGGCCGATTCTCCAGACTGTCGGCCTGATGGGGGTTGCGCAGATCCAGGTCGTAGCCGCGCTCCACGATCTGCTCGACCGGCACCGTCCACGCGTGGTCATTCTCCGTCCGGTCCTCCCGCCGCTCCGTCCCCGCACCGGGCGAACCCCACCAGGTCGCGAGATCGGCGAACTCCTCGTAGCGCAGCGGCTTGGTCTTGGTGTACTTCTTCCTGCCCTCCGGCAGCGGCAGCTCGTAGAACCAGACGTCCCGCGTCGGACGGCCGGCCTCGAAGAACAGCAGATTCGACGGAATGGCCGTGTAGGGCTCGAACACCCCGTTGGGCAGACGCACCACGGTGTGCAGGTCGAACTCCGTCAGCAGCTTCTTCTTGATGGCCGCACCGATGCCCTTGTCGAAGAGCGTGCTGTTCGGCACGACGACGGCGGCTCGCCCCCGGGAACGGTCGATACGGGCCATGACCGCCTGCAGGAACAGCCACGAGGTCTCCGACGTGCGCATGCCGACCGGGAAGCTCTTGACGACGCTCGCCTCTTCCTCACCGCCGAACGGTGGATTGGTCAGCACGATGTCGACCCCGTCGTCCTTCTGCTCGGTCAGCGAGGGGAGGAGAGCGTTGCCCCGCACCACTGCCGGCTCGTGCGCATTGTGGAGCAGCAGGTTCATCTGGCCCAGCAGGAACGGCTGCGGCTTCTTCTCGAATCCGCGGATGGTCCCGCGCGTCCGTTCCCGGTCCTGGACCGACGACACCTTCGTCTTGACGTGCTCGTGGGCCTCGACCAGGAAGCCGCCCGTGCCGGCCGCCGGATCCATCACGGTCTCACCGATCTGCGGGTCCAGCATGTCGACCATGAAGCGGACCACGGGCCGCGGCGTGTAGAACTCACCGGCGTCACCCGCCGAGTCCCGCATCTCCTTGAGCATAGATTCGTAGACGAGCGCCATCGTGTGCAGGTCGTCCGAGGAGTTGAAGTTAACGCGGTCGATCTGCTCGACGAGTTCGGCCAGCAGGTATCCGGACAGCATCCGGTTGTGGACATCGGAGAACACCTGGGCGACCACGTCGCGCTCGCGTCCCTGCCGCGCCAACCCGCGCAGTCCGGCAAGATGCGGAAGGAGCTCGTTGTTGACGAACCCGGTCAGGCTCTCCCCGGTGCGCGGCTTCGACACATCGGGCCCTGCCCAGTCACGCCACCGGAACGGCTCATCGATGACCGGCCGGTAGTCGTCCTCGACGAGTTCGCGGCTCTTCTCGTGGTCGTCCAGGGACTTGAGGAAGAGCAGCCAGGAGAGTTGAGGGATACGGTCGGCGTCACCGTTCAGCCCCGGATCCTTCCGCATGATGTTCCGTGCCCGCTTGATCACCGCCGTCAGTTCGGCGCGAGAGGTGGTCGGACGCGCTGCGGCGTTCATTGCTGCTCCTTCAAAGACGTACTGGTGCCGAGGGCCCGAACGTAGAGCTGTCGAGCTTCGGTCATTGCTTCGGCGAGTGTGCGGGCGGAGATCGAGTGCTCCGCGGCCATGACGGCATAGTCGAGTTCCCAGGCGGCAGGCGGAACGGGCAGATCCGGAGGCGGTGGCGCCCCGTTGCGGGCCTCGAAGACCGCTCGAAGCCGAGCCGAGAGGCGTTGCTCATCGAGCACACCCAG
Organism: Tersicoccus mangrovi; assembly: GCF_036881825.1. NCBI lineage: Bacteria > Bacillati > Actinomycetota > Actinomycetes > Micrococcales > Micrococcaceae > Tersicoccus > Tersicoccus mangrovi. The sequence continues at coordinate 622,276 of NZ_JBAJMW010000001.1, forward strand.
GTCGGACACGAGCATGACATCGATCAGATCCTTGACCCGCGTGGACGGGCGCGGATGGGCGTCGACAGCGGTGAGCGCGTGAAACTTCTCGGCGACGTGCTGAGGCAGGTCGACCGCCGTGACGGTGACCGGCGCCCACTCCGGCTCCGTCACCACGACGGGCAGTGTCACCCGTTCGGTGCCACCACTGATCTCGCGCTGCCGCGCGACGACGTCGATCCTGATGTCGGCAAAGGTGCGTCCGGCCAGCAGAGCCGTCACGGAGAACCTGGCGCCGGGGCCTCCGAGCTGCTCGACGTCGGCCAGATGCGCCCGAGCGGCGGTGACCCGGAAGGCGAATCCGTCGTGGTCGACGTCGGCGTGAAGTGCCTCCACGAGAGCGTCGGCCAGATCATCGGCAGTGCCGAACAGGGCAAGATCGAGATCCCTGGTCGCGCGGGCGCGTCCTCCCAGCCTCGCTTCCAGCAGGTACCCGCCTTTGAGCACCCAGGAATCGTCGAGTCGTCGCAGGACCCGCTGGAACGTCAGGTGTCGCCGGAGGCGGTTGACGTCCTGCGCGCGGTCGTGGGCGAGCAGTTGCAGACGCGCGTCGAGACTGGCCCGGAGCGCGCGCGGCTCTCGCGGATTCATCCGTCACCCGCCGTCAGCGCCCGCTCGACGCGCAGGGCGGCGCGGTCCCCGAAGTCATCGGCTCGGAGCCGCAGCGCCCGGCGCGAGACGACGCCGCGGGCGATCGCTTCGGTCACGACGTCGTCCACCATTTCCTGCCGCTCGGTCGCCGCAACATCGAGCAGGGTACGAAGCGGGGTGGTCACGCGGTATCCCTCCCGCTCTTCGATGTCGGTGGTCGGCAGCACGGCCGTGACCGTGCGGACCGCCGGCGTACTGGCCCGGAAGCCGGGTGGAACGGTCATGGTCACCGTGCCCGGGTCGAGCACGCCGAGATCATGAACAGCCAGCGCGCTCGCGTGGGAGATGACGCCGCGGTGCCGACTCCAGAGCGTCCACAGCACGAGAGCGTCGTCGATGGAGGCCGGCCAGTCCCGCAGACGGAAGATGCCGCGCTCGATCCGCAGCCAGTTACCGCTGTCGACGTGATACTTCTGCGCCTGGTGACTGAAGCCGGCCGTGACGGCCTGAGCGGCAGAGAAGTATCCCGCCTGCCGATAGCCAAGGGCCTGCAGCGCCTGGAGGGATTCTCGTCGCTGCGTCACCCCGCAAGTCTACAGTCGCTCGAACTCAAAGTTTCCTTTAGTTCAATGCGAACCCCACCCATCACCCTCAAACAGAGGCAGTGTCCTCGTACAGCCACCGCTGGAGGTCATCAATCCAGGTTCGCAGCCCGTCCGGACCTCCGAGAGCCTGCGCCAGCTCGTATACCGTCCCGCGTTCGGTCAGGGGAGGCACCTGCAGGGCGGCGGGAGTGATCTCTCCGACGCCGCGTTCGGCATAACGGGACAGCAGGGTATCGATCACCTCGCGCGCTGCGGTGCTCATCGCGTCGATCTTCTCCCCGTGCGCCGCCCGCACGCGATTTGCTCGCTCCCGGCGGGTCTGCGGCTCGAGGTCCCACGCCACGGTCGCGAGAACGTCGAACGGGTCGGCGTCCTCCAGATGCACGTGCTTGGCCAGGACCGCGAGATCGAGTCCGGCGAAGTCGAGTCGCTCCAGCAGGTCACGTCGATGCGTCGGATCCACCCAGGAGTCGCGCAACGCCGCCACTGTCGGGAAGATCGAGCGCACTGTCCTTCGAGCGTACGAGCGATATTCGATGGTCATCAGCTTTCCGCTGCTGGAGTCGATGATCTGCAGCCGCTCACCGAGCAGCTCCACCGGCTGCCCCTCGATCGTCAGCATGCGCACCGGCGCCCCTCCGGCTCCGTCGGCATCAAGAGCACCACCACTCTCGACGGTAAAGACGGGCGTGGGCTCCTCCACGGACAGCACGGGACCCTCGCTATCACCTCCGCCGACGGGATCGTCTCCCTCGTCGTCGACGAGAACCTCACCGTCAATGGTCACCCGTTCCTTGCGTGGTGCCGGGAGCGGCCCGTCGAACTCGGGATCGTGGAACTTGAGCGAGGCACCGGTGTAGTCGATGACCTCGAAGTACTGTTTGCCCTTCAGCGGGTACAGCCGGGTTCCTCGCCCGACGATCTGTTTGAACTCGACCATGGAGCCCACCGTCCGGCACAGCACGACGAAGCGCAGATCCTCCATGTCGACGCCCGTGCTCAACAGGCGCATGGTAGTGGCCACCTGGGGAGTGTCCCGGCTCGGGTCGGTCATCAACTCCAGGAACCGTTCCTTGTCCGGCTCGGCGCCGACGATCCGCACCACCCACTCCGGGTCCTGTCGCGTCTTGTCCGGGTCGGCGTTCAGCAGCGCCTGCTTCATCTGGTAGGCGTGGTCTCCGCTCACGCAGAAGACAATTGCCCGCGCGCCGGGGTTCTCCCGCAGAAGCTCGACGAGGTAGGTGGCCATCGCCGCCGTCCGGTCCGGCAAAGAGATCCGCCGTTCGAAGTCCTTCGTCGTATAGACGCCCTCCGGCACCGGGCGCTCGTAGGCGTCGAGCTGTCCGGGATGCGCCTCCCAGCCGAACGCGTCGATGTCGAGGACGACCCGGCGCACGCGGTATGGCGCCAGGTAGCCGTCCTCGATCCCCTGCCTCAACGAGTACTCGTAGACCGGTTCCCCGAAGTACTCGTACGTGTCGATGTTCGTGTCGCGCTTCGGCGTCGCCGTCAAGCCGACCTGGACCGCGGCGTCGAAGTGCTCGAGTATCGACCGCCACTGCGAGTTCCGGGCGGCGCTGCCGCGGTGACATTCGTCGACGATAACGAGGGAGAAGAAGTCGCGAGGCAGCGTCTCGAAGACGCTGATCGGGGTCGCATCCGCGGCGCGTCCTGCCGCTTCCGGGGCGGCGTCGCTGTCGATCCCCTGGTAGGTGGCGAAGTAGATGTCCCGGCTTCGCGTCGACGAGTTCTTGCTCAAGCGGACGACCGCCTCGTGGCCGAAGGCCTCACTGAAGTCGCGCATGGGGTCGGTGATGAGAATGTCGCGGTCCGCCAGGTAAAGCACGCGGTACGTGCGGCCCCCGTCGAGGCGGCGGCTCGCTTCTCGCAACTTGTGGATCAACTGCAGCGCCGTGAAGGTCTTGCCTGTGCCCGTCGCCATCAGGAGGAGAGCACGAGTCCGTCCGCTGTCGATGGCTTCGATCGTGCGCTGGACAGCCACGCGCTGGTAGTAGCGCGGCTCTCGGACATCGCGTCCACCGTGCGTTCGCAGCGATCGGTTGTAGCCGACGCGAGAGGTGGCCGCCGCGCGCTCGGTGAGGGCACGGCCTCTGACGAACGCGGTCCACACCGTATCCGGCGATGGAAAGTTCACGACCTCTCGCTCGCTGCCCGCGTTGCGGTCGTGCTGAAGAATCTGAGAGCCGTTCGACGCGAAGGCGAAGGGGACGTCCAGCCGCCTCGCGTAGTCGATGGCCTGGCCCATGCCGTCGGCGGCCGACCCGTACAGTCGCTTGGCTTCCACGACCGCCACCGGAACGCCGTCGATCTCGAGCACGAAGTCTGCGACCCGAAGGTTGCCATGCGCACTTCGCACCGCGTGCTCGGAGTCGGCGTTCTGCAGCATGTACTGCTCGGAGATCTGCTCGTGCGTCCACCCTGCTGCCATCAGCGCAGGAATGATGACGTCTCTGCACGTCACCGACTCGATCGGCCCCCTCACCATGCCCTGAGCATACCGACGGGTACTGTCAGAACGGCCGCCGTCGGGACAGGTCGATCACGACAGGCCCAGGATCGTCCCGTCGTCGGCCAGGTCGATGCGGCCGGCCGCCGGCACGGCGGGCAGCCCGGGCATCGTCATCATGTCGCCGCACACCACCACCACGAACCCGGCCCCGGCGGAGAGCCGCACCTCCCGGACGTGGATCTCGTGTCCCGTCGGGGCGCCCACGGCGGCGGGATCGGTGGTGAACGAGTACTGCGTCTTCGCCACGCACACCGGCAGGGCGCCGTAGCCGTCGTGCTCGATCCGCTCGAGCCGCCGCCGTGCCGGGGCGTCCCACGTGACCAGGGAGGCGCCGTAGAGCCGGGTGGCGATGGCCTCGACCTTCTCCGTGAGGGTCGCGCCGTCGTCGTAGGTGTAGGAGAACGTGAACTCCGACGGCTCGTCGAGCACCTCCAGCACGCCGCGGGCGAGGTCCTGGGCGCCGGCGCCCCCGTCGGCGAAGTGGGTGGCAGGGAACGCCCGCACCCCCTCGGCGGCCACCAGGTCCACCACCCGCGCGACCTCGGCGTCGGTGTCGGTCGGGAACCGGTTGACGGCGACCACACACGGGATGCCGTAGACGCCGCGCACGTTGGCCAGGTGGCGGCGCAGGTTGACCATGCCGGCCTCGACGGCGGCGAGGTCCTCGGTGCCGAGATCGGCCAGCGCCACCCCGCCGTGGTACTTCAGGGCGCGCACGGTGGCGACGACGACGGCGACGTCGGGCCGCAGCCCGGACTTGCGGCACTTGATGTCGACGAACTTCTCCGCGCCGAGGTCCGCCCCGAATACGGCCTCGGTGACGACGTAGTCCGCGAGCCTCAGCCCGGCGCGGGTCGCGGCGACCGAGCTGCACCCGTGGGCGATGTTGGCGAACGGGCCGCCGTGCACGAACGCCGGTGCGCCCTCGAGGGTCTGGACGAGGTTGGGCGCGAGCGCGTCCCGCAGCAGGGCGGCCATGGCCCCGTCGGCCTGCAGGTCCCGGGCCGTGACGGGCGCGGCGGAGCGGTTGTAGCCGATCACGATGTCCCCGATGCGGCGCTTGAGATCGGCCCAGGACTCGGTCAGGCAGAAGATGGCCATCAGCTCCGAGGCGACGACGATGTCGAACCCGTCCTCGCGCGGGAAGCCGTTGGCGTGGCCGCCGAGGCCGACGACCACCTCGCGCAGCGCCCGGTCGTTGACGTCGAGCACCCGCCGCCACGTGATGGTGCGGGTGTCCAGGTCCAGGGCGTTGCCGTGGTGGACGTGGTTGTCGATCAATGCCGCGAGCAGGTTGTTCGCGGCGGCGATCGCGGCGAAGTCCCCGGTGAAGTGCAGGTTGATGTCCGTCATGGGCACCACCTGGCTGTAGCCTCCGCCGGCCGCACCGCCCTTCATGCCGAACACGGGACCCATCGACGGCTCCCGCAGGCACGCGACGGTGCGGTGGCCGAGCCCGTGGAGGGCGTCGGTCAGCCCGACGGTGGTCGTGGTCTTGCCCTCCCCCGGCGGGGTCGGGGAGAGCGCCGTGACGAGGATGAGCCGGCCGAGCGGCCGATCCGCGAGCCCCGCGAGGTACCCGAGGTCGACCTTCGCCTTGTGCCTCCCGTACGGCGAGAGGTGCTCCTCCGCGATACCCAGCGTCTCGGCGGCGACGTCGCGGATGGGGCGCAGGTCGGCGGCATTGGCGATCTCGATGTCCGACAGCATCGTCGTGACCTCCCGTGGTGGGTCCGGCTGTGGTCCTGGTCACACCGTAGCCGAGGGTGAGCCCGAACATCAGCGCGCCGACCTGCGGGAAGGGGCGCGCGACGCCTCGGCGGTACGCGCCGCCGTCGTCCCGGCCGGCACGTCGCGGCCCTCGAACACCCACACCGTCTGCCGGTCGACGCCGCGGGTCAGGTCCCGCAGGCCGGCCCGCTGGGCGGCCAGGCTGGCGTCCGCCGACCCGTCGGCCTCGGCCGCGATGCGCCGGTAGGAGTCCATGCCGTGAGCGGCGGCGATCGTCCGGATCACTGCGGGCGCCGTGACGGTCCGCCGGGTGCCGGGCGGGGTGCCGGCAGCCGGGGCATCCCGTGCGCCGGCCGGCAGGGGCGCGGCCGACCCGGTGACCGTGACACGGTTGCGTTCATCCGGGTTGGGGCGCCCGTCGAGGGCCGGCACGATGTCGTCGCGGTGCTCGAGGCTGAGCACGGGCGTCCGCGCCGGAACGGTGAAGCCGGCGACGGGCGAGCCGGCCGTGACGACCTGCCGGACGTCGTAGCGGCGGCGGAACGCCGGGTCCGCGGCCAGGGCGGTGGCGTGGATGCCGCCCTGGCTGTGACCGGTGAGGATCACCCGGGCACCGCGCGGCGCGCCGGCCGCGGCGAGCGAGGCCGTGACGAGGGCGCCGACCTGCGTGGGCCGGACGGTGACGCCGTGGTCGTCCATGGCCGTGATCGCCTCCGCGTTGCCTTCCAGGTCGAACAGGCCGGGGCCGTCGGCGAGCTCCCAGCCGGTAGTGCCGGGCACGTCCATCTCCCACACCGGCTCCGTGCCGCCGTCCAGCCGGCGGACGGTCACCGTGCTGCGGGCGACGCCGTCAGGTCCTGCTCGGGAGCTCACGCCGGCCGCCTGCAGATTGGCCGTCAACGAGGAGAGGGTCGCGGGCGTCGCGGGCTCGGTGCGTGGCCGGCCGACGGGAGTCACGGTCAGCGTGCCGGGGGTGACGACGCCGGTGCGCCGTCCCACGGCGACGGCACTGGCGGTGACCCAGGCGAGCGCGCCCGTGGCGTGGCCGGAGTCCCGCAGCAGGGCGTCGAGAGCGGGAAGCACGAGGGGTGGATCGGTCGGGTCGATCAGCCGCGGCAGGGTCGCCACCTCGCTCTGGACCGCGTCGCGGTAACCGACGTCTCCCGCGCGCGTGGCGAGGGCCGCCAACCAGCCGACGACGCCCGCACCGGCCACCGCTCCGAGCGGAACCGTGAGCGGGCCGGCGCCCGGCGCTCCGGCCGCCGTCGCTCCGGCCAGGCGCAGGACCTCCAGTTCGCCGTGCCGGCGGGCGAGGACGGCCGCGACGGCGATCGCCTCGCCCCGCTCGTAGACGGCGCGTGCGGTGCGCACGTCGACGGCCAGGTCGAGCAGTCGGCTGCCGAGTGTGCCGGCGGCCAGCTGAGCGGATCCGCCGGCCAGACGTGCCGCCGTCGCTGGGAACTGCGCGGCCGGGGGCAGCCGCCACAGCTCGTCGGCGACCGTGGACAGATCCGCACTGACCCGACACACACCCTCCGCGACGGCCTGGACCAGGGCCGCCGCCTCGTCCAGCTCCTCGAGGCTGCAGGTGATCCCGTTGACGCCGCCCCGTACGGTCAGGGTGCCGCCGGCGCTTCCTCCGCTCGGAGGCAACACCGGCACCGGTGAGGCCGTCCCCGTCCCGATCGGATCCCAGGAGAAGCTCATCGGCCGTTGCCCTCCTTCGTGACGCCGGGGACGTCACGCAGGCGGGCGTGGCCAGGACCCGGACCGGAGCGCCCTCCGCATGGACCGCCGACGGCCGACACCCGCGTCACGGCACGCCACCCGGCGCGGCGTACCCCCGCAGAACGGCGTCGGCGAGCCGTTCCTGGGCGTCGACGAGGTCGCCGGCGACGCCGTACCGGAGGTCGCCGGCCAGCGCCGTGAGGTGCCGGTGCAGGGACTGGACCTCCGTCTCGACGCCGGTCATCCCCCCGTTTGCGGACTGCAGGGCGTCCCGGTAGGCCCGCGCGGCCACGGACTGCCACGTGGCGCACGCGCAGCGGAGCAGGTCGGCGTGATGTCGGGCCAGGGCGGCGTCCTCCGCCCACACGCGGGCCGCCAGTTCCTCCACGAGGACCGCCGCCACGAGCCGCGCACCATCGCCCCCACCGTCCCGCCGCACCCGGTCCACCGTTCCGCCTGCCGTCCTTCGTCCTTCGTCCTTCGCGTCGACGCTAGGCCCGGGTGCCGCGCCTGCGACCTCGTCCGGGAGCCGATGTGGACGACGGACCGCGCGGAGCGGTCTGGGGAGGGAGAAACGCCCGGCGTCCGAACCGCAGCGAGCACCCGGGAGCCGGGACCGGCGACGCGCCCGGACAAGCGCGCCCGGGACAAGCGAGTGGGAACTGGTGACCCGGGAGAATGGCTCCATGGCCGCACCGATCGAGATCCGCGCGATGACCGCCGAGCACTGGCCCACCGTCGAGCGGATCTACCGGGCCGGGATCGCCACCGGCCACGCGACGTTCGAGACCGACGCCCCGAGCTGGGAGCGGTTCAGCGCGTCGAGGCCGGCCGAGCACCGGCAGGTCGCCCTCGAAGGAGCGACCGTGCTCGGCTGGGTCGCCGCCACGCCGGTCTCCGACCGCTGCGTGTACGCCGGCGTCGTCGAGCACTCGGTCTACGTCGACCCCGGGCACGGAGGGCGCGGCGTCGGGCGGCTCCTGCTGGAGGCGCTGATCGCGAGCACCGAACGGGCCGGGATCTGGACGATCCAGTCCGGCATCTTCCCCGAGAACGCTGCGAGCCTGGCGCTCCACCGCGCGGTCGGGTTTCGGGTCGTGGGCACCCGGGAGCATCTCGGCCGGATGACGCACGGTCCATTCGCCGGACGCTGGCGGGACGTCGTGCTCGTCGAGCGGCGAAGCCGCGCGGTCGGGGTCGGCTGAGGCGGGGCGCCGTTACCGGGCGCGGCACCGACCCGAGACCGGACGGAGGCCTGACGATCGTCGGCTGAGCGTCCGCCGAGAAAATGTGCTTGCGCTCACACCGTCGGTGCGGTCTCCTTGATCCACACGTCGGTGGTGTCTTAGGTCTCGAGCAGCCGGGGCGACGGCAATCCCCCTCGCGCATGCAGCCCTCGACCCAGGAGCACCATGGTCAACCGTATTCCGACGCGGATGGCGGTGGCCGTCACGGCCGCCGCCCTCGTCGTCGCCACTCCCCTCACCGGTGCCGCCGCGGCGCCCGCGTCACCCGCCCACTCCTCACCCGCCCATTCCGCGCCGTCCACCCGGTACTACGTCCCGCCCGCCCCCGCCGGTTCCGCGACGCAGATCCGCTCCCTGCTCGTCGCGGGTGACGTGCACGACGCCGCGCTGGTCGCCCGTGAGGTCACCACCCCGCAGGCGGTGTGGTTCACGGACGGCACCGCGAAGCAGGTCGAGAAGTCGGTCCGCACGACGATGCAACGGGCCGCACGGCAGCGTTCCGTGCCGACGCTCGTCGTCTATGACGTGCCCGGCCGGGACTGCTCGCAGTACTCGTCCGGCGGCGCCGGCTCCGACGCGGCGTACCGCACCTGGATCGACGGCTTCGTCCGGGGTCTCGGGACGAAGCAGCAGGCGATCGTCATCGTCGAGCCCGACGGCCTCGCCAACCTCCCCTCGGACTGCCCGGCCGCCTACCCGGGTCAGGACGTCGCCGCCCTGACGGCCGGCCGCATCGCCGACGTCAAGTACGCGGGCACGACCATCGCGTCCCGGAACCGGAACACGAAGGTGTACCTGGACGCCGGCCACAGCGGCTGGCACAGCGTCGCGGACGCGACGTCCCGGCTCGAGAAGGCCGGCGTGGGCTCCGTGCGCGGATTCTCGTTGAACGTCTCGAACTACCAGTGGACGCCGAACCTCTCCGAGTACGGGACCTGGATCTCCGACTGCATCGCCCTGCATCCGGACGCCGCGACGACGACGCCCACCGACTGTGGCGACCAGTACTACTCCGGTGGCCCCGCGAACAACTGGCAGGGCGGCGCCCTCGACGGCAGCAAGGTCTGGAGCACGACGGCGACCGACCCGACGGCGAACGTCGCCGGCATCGACTCCCGCTACGCCCAGGAGCTCCAGGCCGCCGGCGTGAAGCCGACCACGGGCTTCGTTCTCGACACGAGCCGGAACGGCCGCGGCCCCTGGACGCCGGCCGCGACCACCGCCTACCCCGACCCGCAGACCTGGTGCAACCCGCCGGACCGCGGCCTCGGGGCCCGGCCCGCGGCGCACCCGTCGTCGGCCTACCCGCTGCTCGACGCCTACCTGTGGATCAAGACGCCGGGCCAGTCCGACGGCCAGTGCAACCGCGGGATCGCGGGCAGCACCACGGACCCGGAATGGGGCGGGATCACCGACCCGGCGGCCGGCGCCTGGTTCCCGCAGCAGGCGCTGCAGCTGGCGAAGCTCGCGCAGCCGGCACTCTTCTGACCCCTGCCCGACCGCGGAGCGGCCTTCCGTTCGACGGAGGCCGCCCCGCTCGTCGTTTCAGTGGGCCGCCCTCACTGGCCTGCCCTCAGGCGCTCGGCCCTCAGGCGCTCGGCGCCGCCTCCGCGGTCCGCGTGGCCTGCCAGCTGGCCAGCAGCCGCAGCCGTTCTGCGGAGTCCGAGCCGGGCTCGGCCGTGTAGATGAGCAGGACGAGTCCGGGCTCGGCGGTGAGCCCGAGTTCCTCGTAGGTGAGCGTGAGGTCGCCGACGACGGGGTGGTGGAACCGCTTGAGGCCGGACCCGTGGGTGCGCACGTCGTGGGCACCCCACAGCTGCCGGAAGGTCTCGCTGCGGGTCGACAGCTCGCCCACGAGCTCCTGCAGGTCCTTGTCGTGCGGATCGCGGCCGGCCTCGGCCCGCATGACGCCGACGCACATCTGGGCGAACCGGTCCCAGTCGGGGTAGAAGTCACGGGCCGCCGGGTCGAGGAACTGGAACCGCGCCAGGTTGGGGGTGCGGCCGCCGTCGCCGATCACGGGCGAGTAGAACGCGCGGCCCAGCGCGTTGGTGGCCAGCAGGTTCTGCCGGGGATCCCGAACGAAGGCGACGCCCTCGGTGATCGCGTCCAGCGCCCACTGCAGGCCCGGCCGGGCCACCGGCGGCGGGGTCGCACGCCGTCGCGCCCGCCCACTGGTGGGGATCCCGTCCGCCGCGCGAGCCAGGTCGAACAGGTGCGCCCGCTCGGTCTCGTCCAGGCGCAGGGCGCCGGCGACGGCGTCGAGCACCGACGCGGACGCCCCTGCGATCGCGCCCCGCTCGAGCTTCGCGTAGTACTCGACGCTGACGCCCGCCAGGGTCGCCACCTCCGTGCGCCGCAGGCCCGGCACCCGCCGGTTGCGGCCGGCCGGCAGTCCGGCGTCCTCCGGGGACAGCTTCGCCCGGCGCGACATGAGGAACTCCCGCACCTCAGCCCGATGATCCATGGTCTCCAGCCTAGGCAGTCGCGCGCCGCCGTGGGGTGCCCTCCCGGTACACCCCCCGACAGGGACTCCCCCGCGCGCGTGAGGCACGATGGAATGGGAACCGAACCCATCCGAGACCAAGGAGAACATTCATGCGCGGAGTCATCATGCACGCGCCCGGCGACGTCCGGGTCGAGGAACGCGACAACCCGGTCATCGTCGAGCCCACCGACGCGATCATCAAGCTGGCCGCCAGCTGCATCTGCGGCTCGGACCTGTGGCCCTACCGCGGGGCGGACGACGTCGACGGCGCCCCCATGGGCCACGAGTACGTCGGCGTCGTGACCGAGATCGGCGATGCGGTCAGCACCGTCAAGCCGGGCGACTTCGTCGTCGGCTCGTTCATGGCCTCGGACAACACGTGCGAGATCTGCCAGGCGGGGTATCAGTCGCGCTGCGTGCACGTCGTCCCGATGGGCCGCGTCGGCACGCAGGCCGAGTACGCCCGCATCCCCCTGGCCGACGGCACGCTCGTCGCCACCCCGGGCCAGCCCGACGAGGACCTCATCCCGTCGCTGCTCGCCGCGTCCGACGTGCTCGGCACCGGCTGGTTCGCGGCGGTCGCCGCCGAGGCCGGTCCCGGGAAGACGGTCGCCGTGGTCGGCGACGGCGCGGTCGGGCTGCTCGGCGTCCTCGCGGCGAAGCAGCTGGGCGCGGAGCGCATCATCGCGATGAGCCGGCACGCCGACCGGCAGGAGCTGGCCCGGAAGTTCGGTGCCACCGACATCGTCGAGGAGCGCGGTGACGAGGGTGTTGCGAAGATCAAGGAGCTGACCGACGGGCTCGGCGCCCACTCGGTCATCGAGGCCGTCGGTACCCAGGAGTCGATGATGCAGGCGATCCGTTCGACGCGGCACGGCGGTCACGTCGGTTTCGTCGGCGTCTCGCACGACGTCGAGCTGCCCGGCCAGGAGCTGTTCGGCTCGATGGTCCACCTGCACGGCGGCCCCGCCCCCGTCCGCCAGTACCTGCCCGAGCTGATCCAGCTCATCTGGGACCGGAAGATCGACCCGGGCGCCGTGTTCGACCTGACGCTGCCCCTGGACCAGGCGCCCGAGGGCTACAAGGCGATGGACGAGCGGCGCGCCACCAAGGTGCTGCTCACCGTCTGAACCGATCCCGGGCGTTCCGCCCGGCCCACGACGAAGGCCCCCGACATCTGCCGGGGGCCTTCGTCGTGTGCGGGTGGTCGTCGCCCCGGGTGGAGGTGTCCGGGAGGTCGTCGGGTCCGACCGATCGTGCTGCACCGGCTCAGAGGCGCACGTACGCCCAGCCCTCCCACTGCCGGCGAGCGAGGTGCCCGACCGCGGCGGGCACGGTCCCGACGCCGGCGCGCAGGGCCGCTGCCTCGACGTCGGCCGAGCGCATGCTGTTCTCGCACGCCAGCACCGCGATGCCGGCGTCGTCGTCGAGCGGCGCGAGGGACGCCGCGGGCTCGCTGTCCGCGATCAGGCCCCGCACGGCGCCGCCCTGGACGACGAGCTCGACGGCCGTCACCGGCCCCAGGTCCCGTCGCGCGTTCTGGGCCACGCGGGCGCCCGCAGCCACGGCCGCCGGGTCGCCGCCGAACACGTGCAGCAGCAGTCCTGCCGATCCGTTCGCCGTCATGCTGTCCTCGCCCTCGGTCGCCACGCCCGTCGAGTCTTCACCGCGGCTCACGCCAGCGAGAGGAACAGCTTCTCGAGGTCCTTGGTGTCGAGCGACTCGTCGGGGTTGCTCAGGCACTGCTGCAGGCCACTGGCGATGATCGCGAAACCGGCCCGGTCCAGCGCCTTGGAGACCGCGGAGAGCTGGGTGACGACGTCCTTGCAGTCCTGCCCCTCCTGGAGCATGCGCACGACGCCGGCCAGCTGCCCCTGGGCGCGCTTGAGGCGGTTGATGACGGGGGTGAGTTCATCGGTGTCGAGCTGCACGGGTGCCTCCTGTGGCGTGTCCGAGTTGCGGAAGTGATCTCCATCGTATACCCCGGGGGGTGTCTTGCATACCCCCGGGGGTATCTGTCATGCTGGTGTCACAGCCCATCGAGAACCCGTCGAGAGGACCTCATGACCACCGCCACGATCACCACCGTCGAGCCCGCCACCCTGCGCGAGTGGATCGACCAGCACGACGACCTCCTGATCCTGGACGTGCGTTCGGCCGCCGAGTTCGAGTCGCTGCACATCCGCGGCTCCTACAACGTCCCGCTCCCCCTGCTCGCCGAGCACACCTCCGAGCTCGCGGCCCGCCTGGGCAAGCGCGTCGTGCTCGTCTGCCAGTCCGGCGTCCGCGCCGAGCAAGCCCGCGTCAAGCTCGCCGGTGCGGGCCTGGACACCGCGGCCGTGCTCACCGGCGGTGCGCCCGGCTACGCGGCGGCGGGCGGCGACGTCGTCCGCGGCGCCGGTCCCTGGGCCATGGAGCGCCAGGTCCGCATGGCCGCCGGTTCCCTCGTGCTCGCCAGCATCCTCGGCGGCCGCTTCGTCTCCCCGAAGCTGCGCGCCGTCGCCGGCGTCATCGGGGGCGGCCTCGCGTGGTCCGCCGCCTCGAACACCTGCACCATGGCGCAGGTGCTGGGGAAGATGCCGTGGAACCGCGCCACCGAGGAACCGACCGCGGCCACCGCGATCGGACAGTTCCCCCGTCCCACCGCCTGAGTCACCCACCCCGAACCACGAACCCCGAGGAGACGACGTCATGTCCGAGATCACCGTTGCCGATGCCGATCGGCGCCGTTCGACCGAGCAGGTCCTGGACGTCCGCGAGGACGTCGAGGTGGCCGCCGGCATGATTCCCGGTGCCATCCACATCCCGATGAGCCGACTGGGCGACCGTGTCCAGGAACTGGACGCGAGCCGGTCCGTGATCGTGGTGTGCCGCAGCGGCAACCGGAGCGCCCGGGTCGCCGATGCCCTGAACCAGGCCGGCTTCACGGCCGACACCATGGCCGGCGGCATGATCGCCTGGCAGCGCGCCGGCCTGCCGGTCTCCTGATCCGACTGCCGCACGACCGCGAAGGACGTCACCGATGACCGTCACGTTCACCCTGCTCCTCTCCGTGCTGATCGGGCTCCTGCTCGGCCTGCTCGGCGGGGGTGGATCCATCCTGACCATCCCCGTCCTGACGTGGGTCGCCGGATTCGCTCCGGCGCAGGCGATCACCGCCTCCCTGGTGGTGGTCGGCGCGACCTCCGCGGTCAGCGTCATCGCCCACGCCCGGGCCGGCCGGGTCGCCTGGCGTACCGGCCTGCTCTTCGGGGCCGCCGGCGTGCTCGGCGCGTTCGGTGGCGGCCTGCTGGGCCGGCTCATCCCGGGCACGGTGCTGATGATCCTCTTCGCCCTGATGATGCTCGTGACGTCGATCGCGATGATCCGCGGTCGGCGCGGAGGTGCGGGCACGACGGCGGATCCGACACGACGGCGGGTCCCGCTCGTCCTCGCCGTCGGCCTCGGCGTCGGCGTGCTCACCGGCCTGGTGGGCGCGGGCGGCGGGTTCATGATCGTCCCCGCGCTGACGCTGCTGGCCGGGCTGTCCATGCCGCAGGCCGTCGGCACGTCCCTGCTCGTCATCACCGTCAACTCCGCGGCCGGGCTGGCCGGTCACCTGACCTCCAGCGCGACGTTGAACTGGCCCCTGGTCGGCGCGGTGACGCTCGTCGCGATCGCCGGCAGCCTCGTCGGGGCCCGGCTCGTCAACCGCATCCCCGCAGCCGCCCTGCGCCGCTGGTTCGGCGTGTTCGTCCTCGCCATGGGCGTCCTCGTCATGGCGCAGAACCTGCCCGGAGCGACGGGCCTCGCGTTCGCGGGCGTCGCCGTGGCCCTGGCCGCCGGGGCCGTCGTCTGCTGGTTCGCCGTCGCCCGGTGCCCGCTCCGGCGCACCGTCACCGCCTGATCCTCACCCCTCACCGACCCGCTCAACCCGAAGGAGTACCCCATGGCCGTCATCGACATCACCGAACAGCAGTTCGCCGACACCATCGAGACCAACGACGTCGTCCTCGTGGACTTCTGGGCGTCCTGGTGCGGCCCGTGCCGCCAGTTCGCCCCGACCTACGCCGCCGCCTCCGAGAAGCACGCCGACGTGGTGTTCACGAAGGTCGACACGGAGGCCGAGCAGCGTCTCTCCGCCGCCGCCGGCATCACCTCGATCCCGACCCTGATGGCCTTCCGCGAGGGCATCCTCGTCTTCTCCCAGCCGGGCGCGCTGCCCGCGTCGGGCCTCGAGAAGGTCATCGCCGCGGTCAAGGACCTCGACATGGACGACGTCCGCGCCCGGCTCGCCGAGCACCAGAGCGAGCAGCAGGCCGCCGCCACCGCGTCCTGACCGACACCGCATCACCTCACCAGCTTCACCGACCCGAGAACCATCCCAGGAGGACCACCATGGACGTCATCGTCATCGACACCCCCCAGCTCGGCGACCGCAGCTACCTCGTGCACGACGGCACGACCGCGCTCGTCATCGACGCCCAGCGCGACATCGACCGCGTCGAGCAGGCCGCCGAGGCCGCCGGCGTCACCGTCACCCACGTGGCCGAGACCCACATCCACAACGACTACGTGACCGGCGGGCTGATCTACGCCCGGAAGCACGGCGCGACCTACCTGGTCAACGCCGCGGACGAGGTCGCCTACGACCGCACCCCGATCAGCGACGGCGAGACGGTGCAGGTCGGCGAGCTGACCGTCAAGGCCGTCGCGACCCCGGGTCACACCCACCACCACCTCTCCTACGTCGTGACCCACGGGCAGGACGAGGCCGTGTTCTCCGGCGGCGGCGTGCTCTACGGCTCGGTCGGCCGCACCGACCTGCTCGGCCACGAGCACACCGAGGGCCTGACCCACGACCAGTACGCGTCCGCCCGCCGGCTGGCGCGGGAGGCCACCGCCGCGGCGGCCCTGTACCCGACGCACGGCTTCGGCTCGTTCTGCTCCTCCGGTCCCGCGACCGGCGCCTCCGAGTCCACGCTCGGCGAGCAGTTCGCCGCGAACCACGTGTACACCGACGCCGACGAGCAGCACTTCGTCCGCGAGCTGATCGCGAACCTCACCGCGTACCCGAGCTACTACGTCCACATGGGCCCGGCCAACAGCGCCGGCCCGGTCGAGGCGGACCTGAGCGTGCCCGAGTCCCTGACCGCTGACGAGCTGACCGCCCGGCTGGACCGCGGCGAGTGGGTCGTCGACCTGCGCCAGCGCGTGGCCTACGCCGCGGACCACCTGGCCGGCACGATCAGCTTCGAGTACGGCAACGGCGGCAGCTTCACCACGTTCCTCGGCTGGATCTTCCCGTACGAGGCGCAGCTGACCCTCGTCGGCTCCCAGGACGACGTCGAGAACGCGATCCGCGACCTGTCCCGGATCGGGATCGACTCCCCCGACGCCGCCGTCGGCGAGGACCCGCGTCAGCTCGCCCCGGGCGCGACCGTGCTCTCCTACGACCGGGTCGACTGGGCCGGCCTGCTCAACGACCGTCCGGCGGGTGAGCCGATCCTCGACGTGCGCCGCACCGAGGAGTTCGCCGCGTCGCACATCGAGGGCGCGGTCAACATCCCGCTGCACGAGCTGGTGACCCGGATGGACGAGGTCCCCGCCGGCCGCGTGTGGGTCCACTGCGGCTCCGGCTACCGCGCCGGGGTGGCCTCCTCCCTGCTCGAGCGCGCCGGCCGCACCCCCGTGCACGTCGACGGTTCCTTCGGCGACGCCGCGGGCGCCGGCCTGCCGATGGCGGCCTGAGCCGCGTCGCACTCCCCGGCTGCGGCACGCCGGCCGCAGCCGGGCCCCGTTCTTCCCGACCCGGCCGGACCGGGTTTCCCCCCACCTGCTCCGGCCCTGCCCCGGGACGCGTCCCCAGTGCGTCCCGGACGGGCCGGGACGAGTTCTCCCCCGACTCGTCCCGGCCCCTTCTCCTCCTCGTCTCCCCGTCCGATTCGCTCGTGATCGTCTCCCCGAGAGGGCTACCGTGACTTCCGTGACCTCCGCGACACCCGCGACCTCCGCACGACCCGCGCGCGCCGGCTCCGGTGCCGTGCGCGGCATGACGGCGACCGTCGTCGGGCTGCACCTGCTCGGGATCGGTGCCCTCGTCCTGTGGCTGCTCCCGGCGCAGGCGGCCGCCGGGGGCGACGCAGCGGTTCTGCTGGGTCTCGCGCTGAGCGCCTGGGCACTCGGGGTGCGGCATGCGTTCGACGCCGATCACATCGCCGCGATCGACAACGCGACGCGCCGCCTGCTCGCTCGCGGCCGCCCCAGCTCCACGACCGGCTTCTGGTTCGCCCTGGGCCACTCCTCCGTGGTGCTGCTCGCCGTGGTCGGGTTCTCCCTCGGCGTCGCGTCGTTGACCGGTGGCCTGGCCGACGAGCACTCGGCGCTGCGCGAGGGCGCCGGCATCTGGGGCGGCAGCGTCTCCGGCCTCTTCCTGCTGACCGCGGGACTGCTCAACGTGCCGACCCTGCGCGGGCTGCTCCGGCTGCGCCGGTCCGCGGGGGCCCGTGGCTTCCGGGCCGGCACCGGGCACGCGTCCGTCGACGAGGCGGCTCTGACCGCCCACCTGGACCGGCGCGGCGTGCTGCACCGCGTGCTCCGCCCAGCCGCGCGCTGGGTGAACCGGCCCGCCGCGATGTACCCCGTCGGCTTCCTGTTCGGGCTGGGGCTGGACACGGCCGCCTCGATCGGCCTGTTCGTCCTCGCCGGGGCGCTCGCGCCCGGGCTGCCCTGGTACGCCGCCCTCGTGCTGCCGGTCCTGTTCACCGCGGGCATGAGCGCCTTCGACAGCGCGGACGGCGTGTTGATGAGCCGCGTGTACCGGGACGCCGCGGCCGACGTCCGCCGCACCCTGGATCTGAACCTCGTGATCACCGCCGTCTCGGTCGGCGTCGCCTTCCTCGTCGGCGGGGCCAACCTGATCGGCGTCCTCCGCGACGTGGTCGGGCCCCTGTCCGGCATCCCGGTGCTCGGCGCCGTGGCCGACGTGGACCTGAACGTGCTCGGCATCCTGCTCGCGGCCTTCTCGGCGCTCGTGTGGGCGGCGATCCTCCTGTCCCGGCGACTGCGTCCCGCCGTCGTCCCCGCGCGTCACACAGGCCCGTCCGCCGGCTGATCGGCACGGGGACGACCGCCGGCTGATCGGCACGGGTCCGCCCGGCGTCTGACGTGGGCACCCACATGGCGCCGCGTTACGCGCTCCTTCAGGTGGCTCCCGCCGCGGGGTCATGCTGGTCCTCTGCCCGCGATCCGTCACCGCGCCGAGGAGGACCCCCGTGACCGTCACCGCCGAAAGTCTCACCACCGTCGATTCCGCGCTCCTGCGCGAGTGGATCGGCACCCACGACGACCTCGTGCTCGTCGACGTCCGCTCGGCCGCCGAGTTCGAGACCCTCCACATCGACGGCTCGTACAACGTGCCGCTGCCCCTGCTCACCGCCCACACGGAGGACCTCGTGTCCCGACTGGGCGAGCGGGTCGTCCTCGTGTGCCAGTCCGGTGTCCGTGCCGAGCAGGCGCGGCAGAAGCTGACGGGGGCCGGTCTGGACACCGCGGTCGTGCTCGACGGCGGCGTTCCGGCCTTCGCGCGAGCCGGCGGCGACGTCGTGCGCGGCGCCGGTCCGTGGGCCATGGAGCGGCAGGTGCGCATGGTCGCGGGCTCGCTGGTCCTCGCCGGGCTGATCGGCGGTCGATTCGTCTCCCCGAAGCTGCGCACCGTGGCCGGCGTCATCGGTGGCGGCCTGGCGTTCTCCGCAGCCACGAACACGTGCGCCATGGCGCGCGTCCTCGGCGTCCTGCCGTGGAACCGCACCGCCGAGGAGTTGACCGCGGCGTCGGCGCTCGACCGGCTGCCGCGCCCCACCGCCTGAGCCCGACCGCCTCACGGCGGCACCCGTCGGCGTCCCCCGTCCGACCGGATTATCCCGTCGGCGAAATCGGCTCCGTGTTCAGCGAATGTCAAGGTCGACAGGGCATCCTTGAGGAGAAGCCGACGTCAGAACGCCCCGTTCCGGGGCACCGTTCACATCGACCGTTCCGACCGAGGCTTCACCTCGGCAGATCCGGCTCCGCCCGCCGTCCTGAGACCGCGGCAGGCACCCGTGACAGCATCGCCGAGACCGCCGGTCGGGTATCCCCCCACCCGTCCGGCACCGGCCGGTCGTGTCCCCAGCGCGACCGGCGTCGCCGGGGCGGGACATGCGCCCGTCCCGGCTTCTTCTTTGCCCGTTGCTGCCGGTACCCCGTTCCCGCGCCCCGGTCCCTGTCCGACCGTCAGGACGGCCGGACAGGGTGATCCGCGTCAGGCGGCAGGCGCCTCGTACCGGTAGACGGGCTCGCCGCCGATCCACACCTGCTCCGCACGCGAGTACAGGTCGAGCGGGTCGCCGGACCAGAGCACGAGGTCCGCGTCCTTGCCCGGCGTCAGGGACCCGAGCCGGTCGTCGAGGCCGAGCACGCGCGCCGGGTTGATCGTGATGGCCCGCAGCGCCGTCTCGCGGTCCAGCCCCTCCTTCACGGCCAGCGACGCCTGGTGGATGAGGAAGTGGATCGGCACGACCGGGTGGTCGGTGATGATCGAGATCTCCACGCCGGCCTTCGCGAGCAGCCCAGGGTTGCGCAGGGACCGGTTCCGCAGCTCGACCTTCGACCGCGACGTCATGAGCGGCCCGATCAGCACGGGGATGTTCCGCTCGGCCAGCAGGTCCGCCACGAGATGTGCCTCGGTGCCGTGGTCGATGACGAGCCGGTACCCGAACTCGTCGGCGATGCGCACGGCGGTGGCGATGTCGTCGGCCCGGTGGCAGTGCTGCCGCCACGGGATCTCCCGGTCGAGCACGAGGGCGAGCGCGTCCAGCTTCAGGTCGCGCCCCGCGAAGGCGTCGCCGGCGGCGTCGCGCGTGGCCCGGTAGTTGGTGGCCTCGACGAAGGCCTGCCGGATGACGGCGGCGACGCCGAGGCGGGTGCTCGGCATCTTCTTCTGGTCCCCGTAGACGCGCTTCGGGTTCTCGCCCAGCGCCGACTTGAGGCCGGCCGGGGACTTGAGCACCATGGCGTCCACGGTGCGCCCGGCGGTGTGGATGGCGGCGGAGAGTCCGCCGATCGGGTTGGCCGAACCCGGGTTGACGTTGACCGTGGTGACGCCGCCCGTCAGGGCGTCCCCGAAGCCCAGGTCGGCGGGATTGATGGCGTCGATGGCGCGTACGTGGGCGGTGACCGGGTCGGTCTTCTCGTTGGTGTCGTCTCCGGCCCAGCCCTCGGCCTCCTCGTGGGTTCCGAGGTGCACGTGCGCGTCGACGAAGCCGGGCAGCAGCCACTTCCCGGCGGCGTCGACGGTTTGCGCGCCGTCGGGGATCTCGACGTCGGGGCCGAGCGCGGTGATGGTGCCATCGGTGACGACGACCGTGCCGTCGAAGGGATCGCCGTCGACGGGGACGACGTGGGCATGGGTGAACGCGGTGATCGACATGCTTACCACCGTAGATCGCCCCACGTCGGAGCGGGAGTGCCTGAGCCCCTCGAGCTTCGGCTGCCTGGTCGGCGTCATCGCCGAGGTGGCACGGGTGCCGCGTGGGAGAATGGGCCCATGCCTTCCGCCGCGGATTCGACCCTGCCCTCCGGCCGCCGCTCGCTGGCCGCCACCGACATCGCGCTCGGCCCGCTCGACGGCCGCTATCGTGTGGACGCCGCTCCCCTGGTGGACCATCTCTCCGAGGCGGCCCTGAACCGCAACCGGCTCCACGTCGAGGTCGAGTGGTTCCTGCACCTGACCGAGCAGGCGGTGCTGCCGGGCCTTTCCCCGGTCAACGCGGAGCAGCGCGACGGGCTGCGGTCGATCGTCACCGGCTTCGGGCCGGAGGAGATCGCCGAGCTGGCCGCGATCGAGCGGGAGACCGTGCACGATGTCAAGGCCGTCGAGTACTTCATCGGTCGCTGCCTCCCGGCCCTCGGGCTCGAAGCGCTGACCCCGCTGGTCCACTTCGCGTGCACGAGCGAGGACATCAACAACCTGGCGTACGCGCTCGGCATCCGCGACGCCGTCCGCGAGGTGTGGGCGCCCACCGCGCAGCGCGTCGTCGACCAGATCCGTGAGCTGGGCGAGGCCCACGCCGAGACGCCGATGCTCTCCCGCACACACGGCCAGCCCGCGACGCCGACGACACTCGGCAAGGAGCTCGCGGTGTTCGCGCACCGCCTGGACCGGCAGCTCGCCCGGATCGGCCGCCAGGAGTACCTGGGCAAGATCAACGGGGCCACCGGTACCTTCGCCGCTCACGTGGCCGCCGCGCCCGCCGTCGACTGGCTCGAGGTCTCGCGCACCTTCGTCGAGGGCCTCGGCCTGACGTGGAACCCGCTGACGACGCAGATCGAGTCGCACGACTGGCAGGCCGAGCTGTACGCCGACGTCGCCAGGTTCAACCGCATCCTGCACAACTTCTGCACGGACGTGTGGAGCTACATCTCCATCGGCTACTTCAAGCAGATCCCGGTGGCGGGCGCGACGGGCTCCTCGACCATGCCGCACAAGGTCAACCCGATCCGGTTCGAGAACGCCGAGGCGAACCTCGAGATCGCGAACGGGCTGCTCGACACCCTCGCCGCCACGCTCGTCACCTCCCGCTGGCAGCGCGACCTGACGGACTCGTCGTCGCAGCGCAACGTCGGGGTGGCGCTCGGGCACGGTCTGCTGGCGCTGAACAACGTCGCCAAGGGTCTGCGGCAGCTCGACGTCGCCGGCGAGACGCTCGCCGACGACCTCGACCACAACTGGGAGGTGCTCGGCGAGGCGATCCAGACGGTCATGCGGGCCGAGGCCATCGCCGGCACCCCGGGCATGGACAACCCCTACGAGCGGCTCAAGGAGCTCACCCGCGGGCACCGGGTCGACGAGGCGCGGCTGCGGGAGTTCGTCGGCGAGCTCGGCCTGTCCGACGGCGCGGAGGGCCGACTCCAGCGGCTGACGCCGGGCTCGTACATCGGCATCGCGGCGAAGCTGGCGCGGCGGGCGTAGGGCTCGTCCCGCCTGATTCTCTCGCCCGCAGGTTGCCGGGTTCGTCACTGATCGCCGCGACCAACGCCGCCATCAGTGGACAACGCGGCGATCCGCTGGCTCGGCGACCGACGGCCGCTCGCCGAGTGGACGGCAGATGCTCTGGATCCCTTGGTCCGGCGACGTCGTTCGTCCACTCGACGAAGCCGTGCGGCCGAGTGGACGGCAGGTGCGCCGATCAGCCGCATACGAGAACGCCAGCCGTCCACTCGACGAAGCCGTGCGGCCGATGGGACGTCGGCGGGCATCTGCACTCAGAGCAGTGAGCCCAGCGACGCGACGAGGCCGCCGGCCAGGAAGCAGGCGATGCCGACGACGAGCGGAGTGTTGTTCATCGGCACCGCGTCGCTCGTCGCGTGGTGGGTGATGGCGTGCCCCTTGCCGCGACGCAGCAGCGCGCGGTTGACGGGCAGAGCGGCGGCGAAGGCCACCGCGAGCGAGAGCGCCATGGACGCCCAGAAGATCGGGTTGGTCAGGCCGGCGTTCAACGCGCCCGGCACGACGAGCACCACGAGGTTGTCGACGACCTCCATGACGGCGATCGAGAGCGTGTCCGCGGCCAGCACCAGGCTCAGCGCCGCGCCGACGGCGACCCCCGAACGCAGGAGCGGGAGCGACGACAGGCTGTAGCCGAAGACGAAGGCCAGCGCGATCGACAGCACGGTCGTCCCCAGGTTGCCCCATCCGGCGAAGGTGCCGACCGACAGGCCGAGAATCTCGCCGATCGAACAGCCGGTCAGACAGTGCAGGGTCGCCCCGACCGCCATCGAGGACATGTCGTGGTTCTGCGTGGTGCTCACGTGTTCGCTCCTGCCGTGTCTGCTCTCCGGTCCCCGTCCGACGTTACGTCGGACCCCGGCCGGCCGACAGTCTGGAGAGGGCGGATGTCGTTGCGCCCGGAATCGAGGCGACAGGGGGACGCATGCAGCCGGTGGCGACACCGTCGGTCGACGCGGAGGTACTGGAAGCGACGGGCGTCGACGCCCGGCCCGCGTGGCTGGACGCCATCACCGAGCCGATTCAGCCCACCGCGGCGGTGATGGCCCGAAATGCCGTCGTTCGTCGGCAGCTCGGATTCCTCCTCGTCACCGGACTTGTCTGGCTCGGCGGCCTGGCGTTCGTCGCGCTGACCCGGCCGTTCGACGCCGTGCTCCCGCGGCCCGTCAAGATCGGGCCCGACGTCTACATGCCTGCGCGATGGCTGGCCACTCACGCCCACCTGCCGTCGTTCACGGGCACGGCACTCCTCTTCGCGCTCGCCCTGACCCTTGCCGCCGTGGTGCGCACCTTCCCGACGGAGCGCTTCGAAGTGCTCACCCGCCGTATCGGTCACGTCGCCGTCGTCGGCATCGCGCTCGTCTCTCTGGTGCCCTGGTATCTCACCGGGTGCAACGGGTGGTGGAGCGCCTATCTGCTGATCATGGCCGCGGCGATTCCCCGGGCTGCCAGGCTGCGCCTCGACCCGAAGTACCGCCGCATCCAGACCCTGGGCAGCTATCTGCCCGACCTCAATCACTGCGAGCCGCCGTCCCGCGTCTTCGGCAGCCCAGGTTCTGTCGCCGCCGCCGTCGACCGTTTCGGCGAGGCGCGGGTCGCCCGCGGAGTCGACGGCGAGCGGTACACCGCGGAACTGCTGAAGTTCTTCGCGCTGATTCCCGGCGTCGCGGTGTTCCACGGCCTGCGCTTCCCCGGCTCGCGCAACGCGGACATCGACCATGCCGTCCTCTTCGGCACCAATCTGCTGCTCATCGACTCGAAGATGTATCGCCCCGGCGACTACACGCTCAACGAGTGGTCCCAGGTCCGGGACACCGTCTCGGGACGCACGATCGACAATCACATGAAGGCCGCCGTGGACCGGATGGCCGTCCGATACCCGCATCTGCTGGTCACCGCGATGATCGTGATCCACGGAGAGGGTGTCACGACGAGCGGGATGCCCACGGATCATCGGCTGAGCATCGAGACCGCCCGCAGCTTCGTGGACTGGGGCGCCTGGGTCAACGTCCACAGCCGGACGAACTACCAGCCCGGTCTGGCCCGTCAGCTGGCCGCCCAGCTGAAAGGGTGGCAGGGAGACGACGCACGGACGGACCCGTCGGGCGAGCGGATGACGATGCCGCGGACGCCGAAGCGGCCCGCCCCATCGCGGACCGGCCGCCCGGCGGTCATTCCCTCCGGTCTCAGTGCGCCAGTGGCGCCCTCACGGGGCGGGCGGCGGCACGCACCGCGGACGCCGGGACCCCGCGACTGGACGCCGCCGCGGCGCCGATGGCGCTGACGCTGTCCTGAAGCGCTCCGGCGCCCTCAGCCCTGCCGGTACCGCGACGCGAGCTGCGGGCTCTGCCCGTGGAAGGCGGCGAGGTCCGCGTCGAACACCCGGCCGAGCAGGCTCGCGTCCTCCACCCCGGGGGCGATGACCGTCTCCCCCAGCGCGATACCGACGAGCGCGGCGGTGACGACGTCCTCGGCGCTCATGCGCGGCACCGCCGAGAGGTCCATGCCCTGCACTTCGTGGAACTCGGTGGCGACGATGCCCGGGCACACGACGTGCACCCCGACGCCCGTCGCCGCCAGCTCCGCGTGCAGCGTCTGCGACATCGCGACGGTGCCCGCGAGGCTCGCGACGTAGACGGCGCGCTGGCCCGGGGCGGGAGCCGCCGGTGCCGGGCCGGAGAACGCGAGCATGCCCGCGACGTTCAGGACGGTGCCGCTGCCGCGCTCGAGCATGCCGGGCAGCACCGCCCGCGTCAGCATCGTCGGGGCCACGACCTTGACGCCGACCAGTTCGCGCGCCTTCTCGGGCGGCAGTTCGGCCAGCGGCATGTAGTGGGCGACGCCGGCATTGTTGACCAGCAGCGTCACGGGCCGGTCCGCGCATCGCTGGGCGACGGCGTCGATGCCCGCGTCGGTGGCGAGGTCGGCCACGAGGACGTCGGCCGTGACCGTCGCATGCGCATCACGCAGGGCAACGGCGAGCGCGTCGAGGCGCTCACGGCGGCGGCCGACCAGGATGAGGTCGTAGCCGTCAGCGGCGAGGCGTTCGGCGAAAGCCTTCCCGATGCCGGAGGACGCGCCGGTGACGAGGGCGAGGGGTGCAGGGGTCTCAGTCATGTCCTCCAGTCTGGGCCGGATCGCAAGCCTCAGGCAGCCGTCCGGTCATCCTGGGACTGGCAGGGCCACGACACCGGCGAGCCGCCTGACGCACACTGGTGCCATGGAGTCCTCCGCGTTCGGTCCCGCGCTGCGCCGATGGCGTGACCGCGTCGACCCGGAGACCGTGGGCCTGCCCGCGGGACGACGACGGCGTGCGGCCGGGCTGCGCCGGGAGGAGCTCGCCGGCCTCGCCGGGATCTCGACCGACTACCTCACCCGCCTCGAGCAGGGCCGCGCGACGTCGCCGTCGGCGCAGGTGGTCGAGGCGCTCGCCCGCGGGCTGCGGCTCTCCGCCGCCGAGCGGGACCTGCTCCACCAGCTGGCCGGTCTCGCCGCACCGGGGCGGGACCTCGTGCCCTCCCACGTCCCGCCGAGCGTGCAGCGGCTCCTCGACCGGCTCGCGCACACCCCGGTGGCCGTGTACGACGCCGGCATGACCCTCGTCGTCGCCAACGCCCCATACGACGCGCTGATGGGCGACACGAGCCGACTCACCGGGTTCGAGCGGAACGCGATCTGGCGCAACTTCCTCGGCTCCGGCAGCCGCGCCGCCCAGAACGACGAGGAGCGCGCCGAGCTGCAGGCCCGCATGGCCGCCGACCTGCGCGTGACCGCCGCCCGGTACCCGGCCGACCCGGGCGTGCGCCGCCTCGTCGCGCACCTGACCGCGCACAGCGCACGGTTCCGGGAGCTGTGGGACGGTGGGGCGCTCACCGCCATGCCGGACCCGTCGCGGCGCAAGATCGTCGTCCACCCCGTGGTCGGTCCCATCACGCTGGACTGCGACACGCTCGTGGACGCCACGGACGGGTTGCGGATCATGATCTACACGGCCGAACCCGGCACGGAGGACGCCGACCGCCTCGCGCTCGCGACGGTCGTCGGCACCCAGTCGCTGGTGGACTGAACCGTCGGCGTCAGCACGACGGGTGAGCTGCCGTCAACGCTGCGGAGCCCGCCGGGAGCCGATCGTCCGGGTCACCAGGTCGCGGTCGTGACGTCGCCGTACGCGAGGACCTCGCGGTCCACCGTGAGCAGGACGTGACCCTCGCACTGCGCCTGAGCGACGAGGTTGCGGTCGAACGGGTCCCGATGCTGCCAGTTGAGCGTTCCGGCGACGGTCGCGTGACGGCTGGTGATCGACAGGGAACTCATGCCGGCCGACCGCAGATGATCGTCCCACCCGGCGACCAGACCGGGGGCATGGAGTTTGCCCAGACGTTCTTTCGTCGCCACCTCGAGGGCGGACGCGGCGGAAACGATGAGCGTCGTCTCCGGGTCGGCCAACCGCGCACGCCAGCTCGCCGGAACGCGACCCGGATCACCGAGCAGCCAGAGAAGCACGTGCGTGTCGAGCAGGTAGCTCACTCCCACGCGACGAGTTCCTCGTCCGCCAGGGGCGAGTCGAAGTCGTCCGGCACGCGGACATCGAGGAGACCGAAACGACGGGTCTGCGCAACTGCCGGAACCAGTCGGACCGCAGGATGGCCGGCTCTGGCGATAATGATCTCCTCGCCGGCCTCGGCACGAGCCACGAGTTCGGAGAGCCTCCCTTTGGCCTCAGCGACGTTGACGGTCGTCATGTAGTCCATGGTAGATGGACCAACTGCGAGCAGGAAGGTCTGGCAGCACCACAGCGCTGCACGATCCGCAGGGAGCGCCGGATGAACCATGCCGCCGGCCCTGCCACGAGCAGCGCGATCACCATCATCGCGGGTGACGGGCTTCCGCAACTCAACCGTCGAATCTCGCGGGGGGGACCGCTTCCTCGCCTTCGCGTTGACCATCGGCCAGCTCGGCCCCGTGCTCGCCGCCGCCATCGCGATCGGCTTCTTCACCAACGGAGCGATGGCCGGCGTGTACGCGTTGACGCCGACCGAGTACGCGACGGCGGAGCGATCGACCGCCATGGGCGCGGCGATCGGCGTCGGACGCATCGGCGCGATCATCTCGCCCGCCCTGGCCGGCGCGCTCCTGGATGCACGGTGGCCGCAGTCGGGCGTCTACCTGCTCTTCATCGTGCCGCTGCTCATCGCGGCGATCGCCATCGCGTTCATCCCGTCGACGGTCGCGCGGACACGGGTCCGGGAGCAGGCGTCGGTCGCCTGAGGCTCAGGCGATGATCTGCATCGGAAGGCCCGTGGAATCGAGGACGCGGTCGGGCGGGTAGGCCACTGCCGTCCCCTCCGCTGCGCGCCAGGCCGACCAGGCGGCCACCACCGCGTCCACGGCATCGTCCGGCGCGCACTCGAGATCCCGCGCCGGAAGGGGGTCCAGCCCCACGGCCCGCAGGGCCTCCATCCGCTCAAAGAGGCCGGCCGTCGTCTTCTTGCCGAAGCGCGCGGGGTGCCCGAGCAGCGTGGTGAAGCTCACCTCGGGGTGCACCTCGACGACCCGGTCCCTCGAGGTGCGCACCCAGGCGTCGGCCTCACGGATCTTGGCGAACAGGCCGAAGCTCTGCGCCGAGAGGCCGCCCGCGTCGTGAGCGCGGTTGACGACGTCGGCCGCGGCGCGGGTCGGCTCGGCGAGGGCCGCGCGGGTCGGGGTCCAGAACACCGAGGAACGGCGGTCTCCCAGAGCGGCCTTCGCCGTGCGGTCCGCGTCCCGCGTCCCCCGCTCCGGCAGGCCGATCGGGATGTCGATGCCGATGCACGCCATCCGTCCCGCTCGATCCAGCTCGGTGAGCGAGCGGATCACCCGCAGGTCGCGCAGTCGAAGCCCGCGACGACGCGCCTCGACCACCGCGAGCACCCATCCGCCTCGACACCCGTCCAGACCGGCCACCGTCGTCATGCGGACAGCATGCCAGTCGGCCGTCCGGCGCGCTCTCTTTCATTGATGAACAGTGCTCTGACATGGGCGTTCATTCGATGGTATCGGTTGCTCCACAGGCTGCTTACCGTCCGGCGGTCCGTGCCGACAGTGTCGTCCGAGGGGCGGGTCGGTTCTCCGACCGATCCGGGCCGTCCCTCGACCACCATCTCGCCGGCGTCGGGCCGGCTTTCACAGGGGAGCCATCACCATGGTCAAGTTCATCGCCACACTGTCCACCCTCGGATTCACCTTCCAGCAGCGCCTGCGGCGCGAGGAGACTGGGGCCACCGCCGTCGAGTACGCGCTGCTCGTGGGCCTCATCGCCGTTCTTCTCGTCGCGGGACTCGTCGGTTTCGGCCCGGCGCTGCGTGACTTCTTCCAGGGTCTTCCCGCTCGCATCGGTATCAACGGCTAGCACCCGACACCAGACGTCAAGCACGGTTCCCGAGATGACACACTTCGGGAACGGGTACCTGGCGGGGGACGGCACCCCGGTGTCGTCCCCCGCTCGACCGCTGCGATCGGCCACACGCTGCCAGCACCTCCTTCGCTTAAGGTCCGAGCGGGGAGCGGCGGCAGTGGAGTTCGCCCTCGTCGTTCCCGTTCTCCTGCTCCTGCTGATGGGCATCATCGAGTTCGGTCGCGTCTACAACGCACAGATCGAACTGTCCGGCGCCGCCCGTGAGGCCGCACGCGTCGTGGCCGTGCGTAACGACCCGGTCGCGGCCATGACGGCAGCGCGCACAGCCACTCCATCGCTCAACCCTGCGCTGACCAACGCCCAGATCGCTATCGCTTTCAGCACCGGAACTACCTGTCAGCCGAGCACCGGCGGCACTTATCCCACCGTCACTGTGACTGCCACCTATCGGATGAGGTTTCTCACTGGAATGTTCGGCGCTGCGGTCAACGTCACCGGAAGAAGCACCATGCAATGCGGAGGATGAGCCAGTGGCTTAGCCACTACATTCGTCACGCACTTCCTATGCAGGAAGAGCGAGGTGCGGTTGCCGTCATCGTTGCCCTGTGCATGGTCGTCCTGCTCGGCATCACCGCCCTGGTCATCGACGTCGGCGGCATCTACGTCGAGCGCCGGCAGTTGCAGAACGGGGCGGACGCGGCAGCGCTCGCCGTCGCGCAGAACTGCGCCGCCGGCAACTGCGGAAGCCCGAGCGCTACCGCCCTCTCCTTCGCGGGGAAGAACGCCAACGACGGCGCCTCCCAGGCGACCACGACGGTCGACACCGCCGCCGGCACAGTTACCGTCAAGACCGGTGTGCTGACTGCGAGCGGAGCTCACGTTCTCACCAACACCTTCGCGGCCATCGTCGGTGTGCCGACGAGTACCGTTTCGGCATCGGCGAAGGCCAGTTGGGGCAGTCCCTCCGCCGCGGTCGTCTTCCCCTTCACCATCGCCCACTGCATCTACAACGGCACCCCGGCCAACACGGAGCGCTGGATCACCACGGACAACACCTGCACGGACGACAAGGGCAACGTGGTCCCGGGCGGCTTCGGGTGGCTGGACGAGAGCGGCAACTGCGCGGCGAACGTCGACATCCTCGTGCAGGTGGGCAGCGACCCGGGCAAGAGCGCCCCACCCTGCGACAAGTCGAAGATCCTCAATACCACCATCCTCCTGCCCATCTACTCCACTGCTCAGGGCCAGGGCCAGAACGCTACCTACACGGTCTACGGCTTCGCCGCCTTCAAGATCACCGATGCGAGCTGGCCCGGCAACTGGACCACCAACCCGTCCGCCGCGTGCGACAAGTGCACCGGCATCAAGGGCTCGTTCATCCGCCTCGTCAGTCTCGACACCGTCGCGAAGTGGTCGGTATCCCGGCTCGGTGGTCCGACGCTGAACGCGTCCTTCGTCTCCCTGAGCCAGTAGGAGCATCACGAAGTGAAAGTCCGCATCATCGCCGCGGTCGTGGCCATCCTGCTCGCCGTGCTTGCTGCCGTCGCCCTGACCAACTACGTCTCGGGCGCCGACCAGCGCGCGCTCAAGGGTGCCGAGTCCCGGCAGGTCTACGTCGTGCGCAAGGCCATCCCGAAGGGCACGACCTCCGACCAGCTGCCGCAGTACACCGGCCGGCAGACCGTGCCCGCCAGCGCAGTCGCCGACGGCGCCGTCACCGAGCTCTCCCAGCTGGACGGCAAGGTCCCCTCGACCGGTCTGTTGCCCGGCGAACAACTGCTCACCAGCCGCTTCGTCGATCCCGCGTCACTGAAGGAGGAGAAGCAAGGGGTGGCGGTGCCCAAAGGAATGCAGGAGATCACCATCCAGCTGGATCCCCAGCGCGTCGTCGGCGGCCAGCTCCAGCCGGGCGACACGGTCGGCATCGTCATCAGCTACAACGTCAAGAAGGACCCGTTGAGCGACGCGATCACTCACCTCGCCATGCACAAGGTGCTCGTGACGAGCGTGCAGGGCCTTCCCACTCCCACCGCGGCGCCGGCGGCCCAGTCGAGCGCAAGCCCGTCCAGTAGCGGGGGTTCGCCCAGTGCTGCCGCCGTTCCCAGCGGCGCTGTTCTCGTGACACTGGCGCGGACCGCTCCGGATGTCGAGAAGATCGTGTGGGCCGCCGAGAACGGCACCATCTGGCTGACCAAGGAACCGTCGACGGCCTCCGAGACGGGGACGCGAGAACTGAACGTGGACGGAGTCTTCAAGTGAGCCAGTTCCTGGTGATCAGCCGCGACGACGCCTTCGTCGACCGCGTCTCCGACGCCGTCGGCGGGGACCTCGACCACTGGAGCGATCCGGCGCTTCCGGCCGATCCCGGTGTGCTGTTCTCCGTCTCGCGGGACGGGTTCCGGCCCGACGTCGTCATCCTGTCCCCCGACCTGTCGATCGCCGATGGGCTGACCATCGCGAGCGCCCTCGACGCCGCCCACCCCGAGATCACCGTGCTGCTCGTGCGCCCGGTCGAGCGCGGCCTGCCGGTCGCCGCGATGCGCGCCGGCATCCGGGACCTGGTGGCGCCCGGCATCGACGACGTCGAGTTCCGCGATCTACTGCGTCGCGCTGCCCGTGCTGCCGCCGACCGGCGTGCTGCGGCCGGGCTGCAGGACGCGGACGGTGAGCGCCGGTCCACCCGCGGCCGCGTCGTCGTCGTGCTCTCCCCCAAGGGCGGTGCCGGTAAGACCACGGTGGCCACCAACCTGGCCGTGGGTCTTGCCGCCACGGCACCGCAGAGCACCGTTCTGGTCGATCTCGACCTGCAGTTCGGGGACGTCGCCCACACGCTGCAGCTCGCCCCGGAGCAGACCCTCTCCGAGGCGGTCGGCCGCGCCGCGGCCCGCGACACCATGGTGCTCAAGTCCTACCTGAGCGCGCACCCGTCGGGGCTGTTCGCGCTCTGCGCGCCGGATTCGCCGGCCGACGAGTCGCAGATCACTGCCGCTGACATCACCCACCTGATCGACCAGCTCGCCGCCCAGTACTCCTGGGTGGTGGTCGACACCGACGCCGGGCTCTCCGCCGCGACGCTCGCCGCGCTCGACCGCGCCACCGACCACGTCTTCGTCGGAGGCACGGACGTGCCGAGCGTCCGGGGCCTGCGCAAGGAGCTCGACATCCTGCGGCAGCTCGGCCTCGTGCCGGCCCACCGCCACGTCGTCATCAACAACTCGGACACCCGCGACGGTCTCTCCCAGCAGGACATCGAGACCACCCTGGGGCACAAGGCGGACGTCGTGGTCCCGTTCAGCCGCTCGGTCCGGCTCTCCACCAACCGTGGCGTGCCGCTGCTGCAGGCCGGCACCCGGGACAAGGCCGGGCGCAACCTCCGTCAGCTGGTGCGCCGATTCGAGCCGCCCGTACCGAAGAGCCGGCCCACCAGCACCGCACGACACCGCAAGGGGGCATCGTGAACCTCGCCCAACGACTCGCCGCCGCCGACGGCGGCACGACGACCGCCACACCGAGCGCTCCGGCACGGACACCGAACGCGACGCCCTCGCACCAGTCCTCGGCAGGGTCGACCGAACCGGCGTCCCGTCGATCGACTCCGGGCACGGCCTCGGCGCCTGCGCCGAGCGCTTCGTCCGAGAACCGCTCGGATGGCCAGGCGCCGGCGGAGCGGGTCACCGATCTCTCGTCCGGAACACCGGTCACCTGGACGGCCATGTCCGCATCCGCCGCACGGTCCTCGACCACCTGGATCAGCACGTCCGCCTCGGCGGGACAGCACGACGCCCTGGCCAAGCTCAAGCAGCGTGCCGGAGACGAGCTGTTCGAGCGCATGGGCACGCGCCTGCTCGACGCGTCCCTGACCGAGGAAGCCCTCTACGAACTGGTGCACGAGGAGCTGATCCGCGTCGTCGAGGCGGAAGCGGTCCCGCTCTCCCGCGACGAGCGCCAGCGCCTGATCAAGGAGGTGACCGACGACGTCATCGGCTACGGCCCGCTGCAGCCCCTGCTCGACGACGACCAGGTCACTGAGATCATGGTCAACGGACCCTCCCAGATCTACGCCGAGTACCGCGGCCGCCTCACCCTGACGGGCGTCCAGTTCACCTCCGAGGAGCACCTGCGCCGCGTGATCGAGCGCATCGTCTCCAAGGTGGGCCGACGCATCGACGAGTCCTCGCCGCTGGTCGACGCCCGCCTCTCCGACGGCTCTCGCGTCAACGCGATCATCCCCCCGCTGGCCGTCCGCGGCTCCTCGCTGACCATCCGCAAGTTCTCCACCGACCCGTTCCAGGTCAACGACCTGATCGGCTTCGGCACTCTGTCCCCCGAGATGGCCGAACTGCTCGACGCGTGCGTCAAGGGCCGGCTGAACATCCTCGTCTCCGGCGGCACCGGTACCGGCAAGACGACGCTGCTCAACGTCCTCTCCTCCTTCATCCCGGCCGACGAGCGCATCGTGACGATCGAGGACGCCGTGGAGCTGCAGCTGCAGCAGGAGCACGTCGTCACGCTGGAGAGTCGCCCGTCCAACGTCGAGGGCAAGGGCGAGGTCACCATCCGCGACCTGGTCCGCAACTCCCTCCGTATGCGGCCGGACCGGATCGTCGTCGGCGAGTGCCGCGGCGGTGAGAGCCTGGACATGCTGCAGGCGATGAACACGGGCCACGACGGCTCCCTCTCGACCGTGCACGCCAACTCGCCGCGCGATGCGATCTCCCGCCTCGAGACGCTCGTGCTGATGGCGGGCATGGACCTGCCGCTGCGCGCAGTGCGAGAGCAGATCGCCTCCGCCGTGGACGTCATCGTCCAGCTGACCCGCCTGCGTGACGGCACCCGTCGCGTCACCCACGTCACCGAGGTCCAGGGCATGGAAGGCGAGATCGTGACCCTTCAGGACGCCTTCGTGTTCGACTACAGCGCCGGGCTGGATGCCAACGGCCGATTCCTCGGCAAGCCCGTTCCGAGTGGCGTGCGCCCGCGATTCACCGACCGGTTCGAGGAGCTCGGCATCGAGCTGTCCCCGCGGGTCTTCGGCGCGGCACCGGCGGTACCCGCCGGGGCGGCACGCCGATGACAGCCACGATCTGGCTGGACGCCGCTGCTCCCGTCGCCGCCGACGCTGCGATCCCGGACGGGCCCTCCCCCCTGCTCCTCATCCTCGGCCTTGTGCTCGGCCTGGCCGCACTGGGAGCCGTCTACCTGGTGATCTTTCCGCCCCGACCGAAGATCTCGCTCTCGCGTACCGGTCCTTCGGCGGCCACCACACCGCAGGAATCGCGTCTGGCCGACTTCACCGCCGCCACCACGAACCTGATCGAGCGCATGCTGCTGCAGTTGAGGAGCGCCCCTGCCCTCGCCGCCGCGCTGGAGTCCGCCGGACTGCGGATGAAGCCGGCCGAATTCATCGTTCTGGCAGGGTCCGTCACCGCGGCACTCGCCCTGCTGGTCACGCTTGTCGCCGGACCGCTGGGTGCCGTACTTGTCGTCGTCGTAGCCGCCCTCGGCACCCGTTTTCTCCTGGGCTTCCTGGCTGGCAGGCGGCGGGCCGCTTTTGCCGACCAGCTCGACGACACGCTCGAACTCATGTCCAGCGGCCTGCGCGCCGGACACAGCCTCGCGCGGGCTATCGACTCCCTCTCGACCGAGGCGGACGCCCCGACGTCCGAGGAATTCACGCGCATCACCAACGAGACGCGCCTCGGCCGCGATCTGAGCCAGGCTCTCGATGCGGCGGCGGAGCGGATGCGCAGCGAGGACTTCACCTGGGTGGCGCAGGCCATCGCCATTCACCGCGAAGTGGGCGGCAACCTCGCCGAGGTGCTCGATCAGGTGGGTGAGACGATCCGCGAGCGCAACCAGATCCGGCGTCAGGTCAAGGCGCTGAGTGCGGAGGGCCGGATCTCCGCCATCGTGCTCATGGTGCTGCCGTTCGCACTCGGTGGCCTTCTGTTCCTCATGACTCCCAGCTATCCGGCGCAGCTCCTCGGCAACCCGCTCGGCTTGGTAATGCTTGCCGCCGCGGGCATCCTGCTCATCGCGGGCGGATTCTGGCTGCGCAAAGTCATCAGCTTCAAGTTCTGACGAGGACCATCACCATGCCCTTGACCGTCGCCGTCGCCATCGCCGCCATGGCGATCGCTCTACCCCTGCTCGGCTGGGCGGTACTGTCACCACGCCTGTACCGGGACCGGGCTGTGCAGCGGAATCTCGCGCGCGGCATGACAACGGCTCCGATGGACGCCGGTGACGGCCCCAGCCGTGGTCAACAGCTCGCCGACTTCGCCCGACGATTCACCCCGCAGAGCTTCATCGCTCGGCTCGACCAGCAGCTGGCGCGCGCAGGGCGGCCCGCCGCCTGGCCGATGTGGCGCGTGCTGTCTGCCAAAGTGGTCCTTGCTGCAGGCGCCGCCGTACTCGGATTGCTGTTCGCCGTCGGTTCGCCAGATGTCCGCCGGCTGCTGCTGGCCGTCTTCGCCACCGTTCTCTGCTATTTCGTGCCCGACCTTCTCCTCTACAGCCGCGGAATGGAACGACAGGCAGCCATTGCGCGCGAACTACCGGACACGCTGGATCAGATGACCATCGCCGTCGAGGCCGGCCTCGGCTTCGAGGCGGCCATGAGCCGCGCGGCCTACAACGGCAAGGGCGCCCTTTCCGAGGAACTCGTCCGCACGATCCAGGACATGCAGGTGGGTCGCTCCCGTCGCGAGGCCTACACGGACCTTTCCGAGCGCACCGGGGTCACGGATCTGCGCCGGTTCGTCCGCTCGATCATCCAGGCAGACCAGTACGGCATTGCGATCTCCGGAGTCCTCCGTACCCAGGCAGCCGAGATGCGACTCAAACGCCGGCAGCGGGCCGAGGAGAAGGCGATGCAGATCCCGGTCAAGGTCCTCTTCCCGCTGATGTTCTGCATCCTGCCGGTGCTCTTCATCATCATGCTCGGCCCCGCGGCTATCGGCGTCATCAACACCCTCAACCCATGACGGGCGTCGCCGAGGCGGTCCCTCCGCTCCTGCTGACCCTCGCGATGCTGGCCGGCCTGGCAGCCGGGCACTACGCCCGTCACCTCGCGGCCGCCTTCGACCCGGCCGACACCGCACCTCCGTGCCGTCCGCCCGTGCTGCTCGAATCGCTGACCGCGCTCGTCTTCGGCGCGCTGACCTGGCGGTTCGGCGTGACCCCGGAGCTGGCGCTGTACCTCTTCGTCGCCACGATCGGCGTCGCCCTGGCCGCCATCGACCTGCGCCACCGCCTGCTACCCAACGCCGTCGTGATGCCCGCGCTCGGCGTCGTCGCGGTGCTCGTCCTCGCGGCGGCCGTCGCGGGCGCCGACGGAGGTGCGGCGATCCGCGCCGTGGTCGGCGCGGTACTGCTCTTCGTCCTCTACCTCGTGCTCGCGCTGATCAATCCGGCCGGCCTCGGCATGGGTGACGTGAAGCTGGCCGCCCTCCTCGGGCTCGCGCTCGCCTTCGACGGGTGGACCACGCTGATGACCGGTGCGTTCCTCGGGTTCGCGGTGGGTGCGGTGATCTCGGTGGGTGTGCTGCTCACGCGCCGCGGCGGCCTGCGCAGCTCCTTCCCGTTCGGCCCTGCCATGCTCGCGGGCGCCCTGGTGGCCTGCTTCGTCTGAGCAGGCGGTTCTGAGCGGACGGTTCTGAGCGGGGGTCCGGAACGGGCCTCACACCCCTGCGTCTCACACCGGGGGCCGGCATAAGGTCGCGCCACCAGGGGTTGACATCTCCTGTGAACGCATCGACCAGCATCCCTACCCTCGGCGTCCTCGGCGCCGGCAAGCTCGGCACCGTCCTGGCTCGCCTGGCCGTCGCGGCCGGATACCGGGTGCTCGTGGCCGGCAGCGGCGATCCCGCCCGGATCAGGCTGACCGTGGAGGTGCTGGTCCCCGGAGCCACGGCCGTCACCGCCGAGCACGCGGCACGGGAGTCCGACGCCGTCATCCTCGCCATCCCGCTCGGCAAGTACCGCACTCTTCCCGTCGAGGCACTGGCCGGCAGGCTCGTGCTCGACGCCACGAACTACTGGTGGGAGGTCGACGGGATCCGGGACGACCTGACGGATCCGCGCACCTCGACGAGCGAACTCGTGCAGGACTTCCTGCCCACCTCCCGCGTCGTCAAGACCCTGAACCACGTCGGCTACCACGACCTCGAGGACGAGGCCCGGCCGACGGGGACACCCGGCCGCACGGCGATCGCCGTCGCCGGTGACGACCCCGCCGACGTCGCTGCCGCCTCCGCGATCGTCGACGCCCTCGGCTTCGACGCCGTCACCGCCGGGACCCTCGCGGCCGGCGTCGCGATGGAGCCGAACACCGCCCTCTTCGGCGCCGACGTCGACGCCGACTCGGTGCGCCGCTTCCTCGCCGACTTCCCGAACTCGGCCCGCGGCCACGTCGTCGCACGGGCACGCGCGGACGTCTGACCGGACCTCTCGGACAGCCTCTCGACACCCTGACGGCACCGCCCGAAATCAACTACCGACGGGTAGAAAGTGGCTTACCGACGGGTAGAAGTCGGTACCGGCCGGTAGGTGACGAGAGCATCTGGCGGGAGCCCGTGCGGTGACGTACGGTCACCTCAACAAGGGTTGCGGACCCCCGGAACGAACCACTTCCGGGGCGCCCAGCGGGCAGGGGGCCCACCATGAAAGACCACGTCCATACCGAGGTGCCGGGCGCGGCGATCACCGCCGAGGGCGCGTGTCCCGGGCACCGGCACTGGCTCGTCACCGGCGGCGCCGTCGGCCTCGTCTTCGCCTATCTGACCGGCGTCGTCTCGTCGTCGCTGCTGTCCGCGGTGGCGGCGGAGACGGGTCCGTTGGCCCGGCCGCTACCCGAGGCCACCGCCCTGATGATCGTCACCGTCGCCCTCGCGGCCGTGATGGCAGCGGTGATCCAGTTCCTGCCGGCCCTGCGCATCGGCATCGTCGGGGTGCTCGCCCTGCTGCTGGCGACCGGCGTCAGCCTCACCTCCATGACGGGTGGCGCCGGGACGCTCGTCACGACCGACGCATGGGCGCCGACCGTGCTGCTGCAGGGCGCCGGCTACAACCCGATCGGCGTCGCCATGGTGGCCTGCGTGCTCGCCCACGGTGTGGTCAGCGTCATCGCCGAACACCGCCGCGCCTGACCGGAACACCACGACCGCCGGCCGGAATGCTCCGGCCAGCGGTCGTCGTCGCGCGCGTCAGGTGATGGCTCAGTACGGGTAGTCCGCGATCTCCGGGCGGACCGTCAGCCACTGCACCTCGGTGAAGGCGTCGATGTTCGCCTCGGCGCCGCCGATCCGCGACCCGTTGCCGGACGACTTGACGCCGCCGAACGGGGCGTTGGCCTCGTCCATCACGGTCTGCTCGTTGATGTGCACCTTGCCGGACTCGATCCGGTCGGCCAGCGTCATCGCTGTCCCGACGTCACCGAGGATGCCGACCGAGAGGCCGTACTCGTTGTCGTTGACGAGCTCGACCGCCTCGTCGAGCGTCGCGTAGGGCACCACGGGAGCCACCGGCCCGAAGATCTCCTGCGTCCACGCCGGGTTGTCGGTCGCGACGTCGGCAAGCACGGTCGGCTGGTAGAACGGGCCGTCGTTCGACCCGCCCGCCGCGAGCCGGGCGCCGTGGAGCACCGCGTCCTGGACGATGCCGTCGATCCGCTTGAGCTGCTTCTCGTCGATGATCGGTCCGAGCGCCACGGTGCCGCTGATCGGGTCGCCGACCGGCAGGTTCTCGGCCTTCTCGGCGAGGGCCGTCACGTAGGCGTCATAGAGCGACTCGTGCACCACGTGCCGGCCCGTCGTCATGCAGATCTGCCCCTGGTGCAGGAACGAGGCGAAGGCCCCCGCCGAGGCCGCCTTCGCGACGTCGGCACCGGGCAGGACGACGAGCGCGTTGTTGCCGCCGAGCTCGAGGTGCACCTTCTTCAGGTTCCGCGCTGCCGCCTCGCCCACCGCGCGGCCGGCCGCCGTCGAGCCGGTGAAGGCGACGACCTGGACCTGCGGCACCTCCACGACGGCGGCCCCGACCTCGGCACCGCCCGGCAGGACGGCGAACAGCCCGGCCGGGAGTCCGGCTTCCTCGAACACCCGGGCCAGCGCGACACCGCCGCAGACCGCGGTGCGGGGATCCGGCTTGAGCAGCACCGC
Source organism: Tersicoccus mangrovi (assembly GCF_036881825.1). NCBI lineage: Bacteria > Bacillati > Actinomycetota > Actinomycetes > Micrococcales > Micrococcaceae > Tersicoccus > Tersicoccus mangrovi. Next base: position 660,812 of record NZ_JBAJMW010000001.1, read on the forward strand.
GTTGCCGAGGGCCAGGGCGGGAGCGACGGCCCGGATGGAGAGGATGAGCGGGAAGTTGAAGGGAGCGATCACGGAGACGACGCCGACGGGCTTGCGCCGGGCGAAGGACCACCGGTCGTCGTTGGTGGCGAGCACCTGACCGGCCGGGTGGCTCGGCAGTGCGGACGCCTCGTAGCACTCGTTCGCAGCGATGTGCGTCTCGAGCTGGGCCTTCGGCTTGATCGCACCGGACTCGCGCATGATCCAGTCCTCGACCTCCTCGGCGTGCTCGTGCCAGAGGTCTCCCGCGCGCCGCAGGACGGCGGCCCGGTCCTCCGGGCTGGTGGCGGCCCAGGCGCGCTGCGCGACGGCGGCCTTCTCGGCCGCTTCGGCGACGTCCTCGGCCGTCGCCACGCCGTAGCTGCCGAGCGCCTGGCCGGTGGCGGGCTCGAGCGCATCGGCGGCGCCGCCGCGGCCGGCGCGCCAGCCGTCGAGGAAGATCTTGCCGTCCCAGGTGGACGTGTCCAGCAGGCTCATCGGTGCTCCTTCGAGAGAGGGGGTGGTGATGACGAGGTGTCAGGGTGAGCAACGGTCGGGCGGGCCGACGTGTTCCCGGTCACATCCCGGCTGTCACAAGCGGGCGAGGGCCTCGGTCGTGACCTCGATCAGGGTGGGGGTGTCCGCCGCGAGGGCGACCGTGACCGCGTCGCGCAGGTCGGGAAGCGTCGAGGCGCGCCGGCCGGTGACGCCGTAACCCTCCGCGAGTGCCACGAAGTCGATGCCGGGCACGTCGAGGCCGGGGGCGTTCAGCGCGTCGAGCTTGGTGGCGAAGCCGCGCAACGCGCCGTAGGTGCCGTTGGCGAGGATGACGAAGACGACGGGGATGCCGTACTGCGCCGCGCTCCACAGGGCGGTGATGCCGTAGTTGGCGGAGCCGTCGCCGATCACGGCGATCACCCGCCGCTGCGGATCGGCCAGCTGCACGCCGACGGCCGCGGGCATCCCGAAGCCGAGGCCGCCCGAGGCCGGGAAGTAGTAGCTGCCGGGCCGGTGCATCGAGATGGTGGCCCAGAAGTCGCCGACCGTGGACGTCGCCTCGTTGACGTAGACGGCGTCCTCGGGCGCGAGCTCGTCGATCGTGGCGAGGACGTCGGCGGCGACGAGGCGACCCGACGCTGAGGTGCCCGAAGCGGAGGCGGCGGGTGTCGCGGCGTCGTCCGTCCTCTCCCAGCGCTGGGGGCGGTCCCGCTCCGTGACGGCCTTGGCGAGCGCCGCGACCGCGGGCCCGATCGGGGCGACGACGGCGTCACCCATGGGCGCGCGCGCCGCCTCGCCCGGGTCGCAGCTGACGTGCAGCAGCCGGGTGCCGGCAGGCAGGTACTCGCCCGGGTCGTACTGGTGGTAGCGGAAGACGGGGGCGCCGACGACGAGGACGAGGTCGTGGCCGGTCAGCCGCTCCGTGATGCCGGCGACGGAGGCGGGCAGCACCCCGCGGAACGCCGGGTGGTCGGTCGGGAACGGGCAACGGGAGGCCGACGGCGCGACCCACACGTCCGCCCCGAGCCGCTCGGCGAGCACGACGGCGTCGTCGTTGGCGCGGGCGCTGTCCACATCCGGGCCGAGCACGAGGACCGGCGCCGCCGCCGCGTCGAGCAGGGCCGCCATCCGGGTGATCTCGGATTCGGCGACACCGCCACCCCCGGCGACGCGGCGCTCGAGCACGTGCGCGACGTCGGTCCCGACCGCCTCCGACCAGTCGTCGTAGGGCACCGAGACGTACACCGGGCCGGCCGGGTCCAGCGTGGCGGTGTGCAGGGCCTGGGAGAGGGAGCGGACCACGTCCTGCGCGCAGGTCGGCTCGGCCGCGTGCTTGACGAGCGGGCGCGGCAGCACGGTCGCGTCGACGTTGGAGAGCATCACCTCCTGGCCCACGGTGGAGCGGACCTGCTGCCCGGCGGTGATGACGAGCGGCGTGTGGGCGTACCAGGCGTTGGTCAGGGCGCCCATGGCGTTGCCGCTGCCCGACGCCGCGTGCAGGTTGACGAACGCGGGGCGGCCGGTGGCCTGGGCGAAACCATCGGCCATGCCGAGCACGACCCCCTCGTGCAGGCCGAGCACGTACCGGAAGTCCTCGGGCATGCCGGCGAGGAAGGGCAGTTCGTTGGAGCCGGGGTTGCCGAACACGGTCGTCATGCCGTTGCGCCGCAGCAGCTCCCAGGCGGCTTCGTTCACGGTGGTCACGGTGTTCTCCTTCTGCTGGCTTCGTCCCGGTTCTGCCGCATGATGGGCGGGTGAGCCTGGACCTGAATCTGCTCCGGACGTTCCTGAGCATCTACGACACCCGCAGTGTGACGCGGGCGGCGGCGGACCTGTCGTTGACGCAGCCGACGGTCAGTCACGCCCTCGGCCGGCTGCGGCGGCATCTGGGCGATCCCCTGTTCGTGCGTTCCGGCACCGGGGTCGCGCCGACGGCGCGCGCCGTCGAGCTGGCGCTCGTGTTCCGCCGGGCGGTGACGGCCGTCGACGACGCCGTCGACGCGGACCGGGTGTTCGACCCCGCGACCAGTGAGCGCCGTTTCCGCATCGCGCTCTCGGACGTCGGGGAGGCCACGTTCCTGCCGCAGATCATGGAGCGGCTGTCCGACCGGGCGCCCCGGGTCAGTGTCGAGTCCGTGCCGATGCAGATCGAGCGCGTCGCGAGCTGGCTGGCCCACGGCGACGTCGACGCCGCTGTGGCGAGCGTGCCGATCGACGCCTCCGGGCACCGCACGCTCGTGCACCGCGAACGGTACGTGTGCGTGCTGCCCGCCGACCGGGCACCGGAGGGCGACCGGATCGAGCTGGAGGCCTTCCTCACCGTCCCGCACGTGGCCGTGGACCCGGCGCTCGGCCACCGGCAGGCCGATGCCGTGCTCGAGTCGATGCGGATCCAGCGCCGCATCGGCCTCTACGTGCACCATTTCTCCACGCTGCCCGGCGTGGTGGCCGGCTGCGGCATGGCCGCGATCGTGCCCGCGCAGCTGGCGGCGCTGTGGGCCGAACGCTGGCCGATCGTGATGCGCGAGCTGCCCATCGACGTGCCCCGGTTCGACGTCACGCTGTCCTGGAACGAGGACATCGCCGGGACGGGCGCGGCCGCCTGGTTCCGTGACCTCGTGGCGGCAGCGCTGCGCGGCGCCGACGTCGAGGCCTGAGCCGGTTCCTCGGACCCGCTCGTGGGCGCTGCCGGTCATGCGGCGCGGGCGGTGCGCGGCGCCGACGTCGAGGCCTGAGCCGGTTCCTCGGACCCGCTCGTGGGCGCTGCCGGTCATGCGGCGCGGGCGGCGCGCGGCGCGTCCTCGTCGACCGGCGTCGTCGTGCGCGGCTTCGGGATCATCGCGACGGCGAGCACGCCGAGCACCGCGGCGACCGCGAACAGGTAGAACCCGCCCGGGTAGGCAGACCCCGCCGCGACGAGCAGGCCGGTGAACCACGGGCCGACGATGGCGCCGATACGGCCCACCCCGGAGGTCAGACCCATGCCGGTGCCGACGATCCGGCGCGGGTACAGGTAGCCGACGAAACCGTAGACGAGCACCTGGGCGCAGAAGACGAACACCCCGGTGACGAAGACGACGACGTCGAGCAGGAACTCGCTCTGGATGCGGATGCTCAGCACCAGCAGGAGGACCGCGGCCGCGCCGAACCAGAACATCGTCGTGCCCTTGACCCCGCGCCGGTCGGCGATCCGGCCGCCGGCCAGCAGGCCGACGATGGCGCCGACGTTGAGCACGAACAGCATGAGCAGGGAGTTGGAGACGCCGTAGCCGGCACCGCGCATCAGCTGCGGCAGCCAGGTGTTCAGGCCGTACACGAGCAGCAGACCCATGAACGCGGCGACCCAGAGGCCGAGCGTGGTGCGCAGGTAGGGCTGGCGCAGGACGTCGGAGGGCCGCACCCGCGCGTGCGCTGCGTTCCTGCCGGCTGCGCCGGCGACCTCGCTGGTCTCGGGCAGCTTCGCCCACATGACCGGCAGCAGCACAAGCCCGAGCACGCCGCCGACGGTGAAGAGCCAGCCCCAGTGGGCGCCGAAGACGATGGCGAGCAGCGAGGCGGCGACGGCACCGGTGTGGTAGCCCGTCATCGTCATGGTGCTGGAGTGCGCCTTGCCGTTGTCCCGGGCGCTCTCCTGCATGATCGTCACAGCCACCGGCATGCAGCCGCCGAGGCCGAGGCCGGCGAGGAACCGGACGAGTCCGAGCAGCCCGGCGCTGGGCAGCACGGGGAAGATCAGCGTGAAGACCGAGAAGACGAGCACGCACAGCATCAGCGGGATGCGGCGGCCGAACCGGTCGGTGATGGGGCCGATCGCGGCCGCGCCGATGCCGACGCCCACCAGGGAGATGGTCGCGATGAAGGTCGCGTCCAGGGCGGTGATGCCCGCGTGGTGGCTGTCCAGCAGCCGGGGGATCGCGGCGCCGAGCGCGACGATGTCGTAACCCTCGAACACGACGGTCAACCAACAGAGGGCGAACGTCCAGGGGGTGCGGGTGGTGACGGCCATGAGTGTGCTTCCTTGCGCCTCGGCCGGCCCGAGCCGGCGTGATCCGTGTCACCGAACAGTGTGGCCGCCGCGGCTCCTCGGGTCCAATCAATGATGGGACAGCACGTCATCGACAGGATCTATGGGCGGGGTGTGGCGTCGAAGACGGACACCGCCCAACCGGCGTCCGCGGTGAACGGGGCCAGCTGGTAGGTGCCGAAGCGCTGGCGCAGCGTGAACCCGGCCGCGGTGGCGTCCCGGTCCAGGTGCTCGACGGTGTACTCACGGTCCGTGGCGAAGCCCGTGACGAGGACGCCGTCGTCGGTCAGCAGCGCACGGAATCGGTCGAGCACGGTGCGCTCGGAGCCGGGTGCGACGAAGACGAGCACGTTGCCGATCGCGGCGATCGCGTCGTATCGCGCGGGCAGCCCGGCACCGGTCAACGTGGCGCCGTCGAGCTCGGCGAGGTCGGCCTCGAGGAACGGAATGCCTTCGTCCTGCAGTTCGCGGGCCGCGCGGATCAGGGCGGCGTCCTTGTCGACGCCGACGGCCCGGTGACCCTGCCGGGTGAGGTGGGCGGCCAGGCGGCCGGTGCCGCAGCCGGCGTCGAGGACGGTCGCCTGCCGGTCGAGCAGGGCGTCCACGAGTCGGCCCTCTCCGTCGACGTCGACCCCGTCGGCGTGCAGCCCGCGGAACCGGTGCTCGTAGAGCCGACGCATCACCTCGTTCTCGGGTGCGTCCCAGCGGGTCGTCGGCGTCGTCATCGGTCTCGGTTCCGTCCTCGGGGTGTCGCGATCGGTCGGCGTTCCGGGGGTCCCGGTGCTCGGGGGCCGGCCGCCGGTCCCGAGGTTACCCGTGCCGCCGATAAGCTCGCTGGATGCGTCTGTGGAGTCTTCACCCCTCCCTTCTGGACCGGAGGGGGCTGGTGGCCTGTTGGCGCGAGACCCTCCTGGCGCAGAAGGTGCTGCGCGGGCAGACGAAGGGCTACACCCGGCACCCGCAGCTGACCCGGTTCCGGCGCATGGTGGACCCGGTGGCCTCCGTCGGTGCGTATCTCGCGGGACTGGCGGACGAGGCCGACGCGCGGGAGTTCACGTTCAACCGGGGCCTGATCGTCGTGCCGCCGTCGGTGGCGGTGCCCCCGGCGCGGATGACGGTGACGTCGGGCCAGCTCGACCACGAGTGGGCGCACCTGCTCGTCAAGACCGAGGCGCGGGATGCGGCGTGGCACGCCCACGTGGTCGCCGCCGAGCGCCGGCCTCATCCCCTGTTCGACGTCGTGCCCGGCCCGATCGAGGAGTGGGAGATCCTGGGTGACTGACGAGTGGTGCGACTGACGCCGCCGACGCCCAGCGCCGGCTCAGCGGGTGCGGCCTCGGCCGGCTAGAGCCCGCGTTCGACCATGGAGAGCAGCCGCTCGGCGAGGACCAGCCGCGTCGCCGCGTCGATGACGCGCAGCGGTCCGTCGATCGTCAACGTCGCCATGCCGTGCACGGTGGACCACGCCAGCACTTCGGCGCCGCGTCGTTGATCGGCCGGCAGCACGCCCGCCTCCACCATCGCGTCGAGCGCGTGCCCGAGCATCTGGAACGGCGTCTTGCCAGCCGGCCCCGCGGCCATCGGGGCGGCGGCGTCCCGCAGGTCCTCGTGCACCCAGAAGGCGGTGCGGAACCAGCCCGGCTCGGCCCACGCGAACCCGAGGTAGCCGGCGCCGACGGAGCGGAGCAGGGCGCGGGAGCGGGCGACGTCGTCGGCGTCGTCCGGCAGCTTCGCCAGTTCCGCCGCCTGCGCCTGCTCGATCGCCTCCGCCAGGTGCGCCTGGGCGGCCATGGAGACGGCGTGCACGAGGGCGTCCCGGTCGGCGAAGTGCCGGTAGGCCGCGCTCGCGGCGACCTGCGCCTTGCGCGTCGTCTCGCGCAGCACGACGGCGTCCGGGCCGCTCTCGCGGGCCAGCTGGAGCCCGGCGTCGATCAACGCGCGATGCAGATCGCCGTGTCGATACGTGGAGCGGGCCATGTCTGCCGACTCTACCCACGGCCGGCGGCCGATGTGAACGTCGTACACAACGTGTGTCGCGTCGCGGCGTCCGACGGCTCGTCGCGGCCGGTTGCTGCTGGTTCTCGGCTGAGACCAGCACCCTGGGGACTGTGCGCCGCTCCCTCGTCGCCACCCCCCACCGAGTGGACGGTTGACGCGTCGCTCCGCCCCCGCCGGCACATCGTCCGCCCACTGGGCGCTGTTCTCCCGCCGAGTGGACGGTTGACGCGTCGTCCCGACCATCGCCAGCACATCGCCCGCCCACTCGACGCTGTTCTCCCGCCGAGTGGACGGCTGATGCGTCGTCCCACCCGTCCCCGGCACATCGTCCGCCCACTCGACGCTGCTCTCCCCGCCGAGTGGACGGTTGACGCGTCGTCCCGGCCCCGCCGGCACGTCGACCACCCACTAGGCACTGCTCTCCCGCCGAGTGGACGGCTGATGCGTCGTCCCGGCCCCACCGGCACATCGCCCGCCCACTGGGCACTGCTCTCCCACCGAGTGGACGGCTGACGCGTCGTCCCGGCCCCCGCCGGCACAACATCCGCCCACTCGACGCTGCTCTCCCGCCGAGTGGACGGCTGACGCGTCGTCCCGCCCCCCGCCGGCACATCGCCCGCCCACCGGGCGCAACCCGGCCCTACCCAGGGCGAATCGCTCGAGAGGGGTCCGCCGTCCGGGGCTCAACGCTCAGGCGGCCGGTCGCTCCTGCTCGCGCTCGACGGCGTGGACGAGGCGGGCGTAGGCGCCACCGTCGGCGAGCAGCTCGTCGTGCGTGCCCCGCTCGACCACGCGGCCGCCGTCGAGCACGGCGATCTCGTCCGCGGTCTGCACCGTGGTGAGCCGGTGGGCGATCGAGATGGTCGTCCGGCCGGAGGAGAGCGCGTCGAGGGCCGCGAGCACCTCTCGCTCGGTGTCGTTGTCCAGGGCGCTGGTCGCCTCGTCGAGGACGAGGACGCGCGGGTCGCGCAGCACGGTGCGGGCGATGGCGAGGCGCTGCTGCTCGCCGCCGGAGAACCGGTGGCCGCGTGCGCCCACGACGGTGTCGAGCCCCTCGGGCAGGCTGGAGATGAGGGTCGCGAGCCGGGCGGTACCGAGGGCGTCCCACAGCTCGGGCTCCGTCGCATCGGGCGCGGCCAGCAGCAGATTCGCGCGGATGGTGTCGTGGATCAGGTAGGTCTCCTGGGAGACGACGCCGACGATCGCGGCGAGTGTCTCGGGCGCGAGGTCCCGCACGTCCACGCCGTCGATGGACACCGACCCGGCATCGACGTCCTGCAGTCGCGGGACGAGCGAGGCGAGCGTGCTCTTGCCGGCACCGGTGTGCCCGACGAGGGCGAGCGAGCCGCCGGCAGGCACCGTCAGGTCGATGCCGGTGAGCACCCGGCGGCCGGGGCCGTAGCCGAAGGAGACGCCGTCGAAGCGGACCTCGCCGCGCACGGTGGCCGGGTCCAGCGGCACCGGGTGCGCCGGCGGGGCGATCTCGACGGGCAGGTCGAGGTAGCCGAAGATCCGGCTGAACAGCGCCATCGAGGACACCCACTGCACACCGACGTTGAGCAGTGCCATGATCGGCCGGAAGATCGTCGTCTGCAGGGCGATGAACGCCACCAGGGTGCCGATGGTCATGGCGCCGGACGTCGCCGGCAGGCCCGCGACGAGGTACAGCACCGCGGGGATCGCCGAGAAGACGATGCTCATCGTCGCCATCCGCCACCGGCCGGCCAGCTGGGAGCGGATGTCCAGGTCGACGAGCCGCTCGGAGGTGGCCGAGAAGGCGGCCGTGTCCCGCGCCGTCGTGCCGAGCGTCTTGGCCAGCCGGGCGCCGCTGACAGAGAGCTTCTCCTCGACCTGCGAGTGCATCTGCGCGAGGTGGCGCTGCGTCTCAGCGGTCACGTCGCGCCGGACAAGGGCCACCCGGCGGCTCAGCCACACGGCCGGCGGGATGACGACGAGGCTGATCAGGCTCAGCTGCCACGACAGGGCGAGCATGGCGACGGCGGTCGCGACCGCGGTGGTGAGGTTCGCCGCGATCGACGTGGCCGTCGTCGTGAACACCGCCTGCATGCCGGAGATGTCGTGCGTGAGGCGGGACTGCACCTCGCCGCTGCGCGTACGGGTGAAGAAGGCCAGGGACTGGCGCTGGACGTGGGTGAAGACGTCGGTGCGCAGCCGGTGCATGACGCGCTCCCCGACGGCGGTGGAAAGGTACGTCTGCACGACGCCGAGCAGGGCGGTGACGACGGCGACCGCGATCATGCCCCCGATACACCAGAGCAGGACGGTGACGTCCCGCCGGGGCAGCGCGACGTCGATCACCTCCTTGACGAGGAAGGGCTGGGCGAGGCCGACGACGGAGGCGATCGCGATGATGACGAAGACGACGGTCAGCGTCGCGGCGTGGGGGCGGAAGAGGCCGGCGACGCGGCGGAGGGAGACGGGGGACTCCGCGAGGAGGGCGGCGTCGGCGGGGTCCACGCGGCCGGGACCGCGGGAACGGGAGAGTCCATCGATCATGGCGGCTTCGGTCATGCGTCCTCCTGGCGACGAGGTCGGCGGTCGGCGGGGAACGGACACCCGGGCGACTCGCCACTATTCAGGAGGTTACCTCACTATGTGGCAGCCCCGCAATAGGTAGACTGGGGTGGTGAGCAACGCCCCGGATCCCCGCGAACTGGCCGAGCTGTTCCACGCCGTCTCGCGGACGATGCGCCGGCGGACCCTGGCGCAGCTCGAGCCGTGGGGAATCACGCCGCACCACGCCCGGGCGCTGCGGAGCATCAGCGAGACGGACCGGGCCCGGTTACGCGACGTCGCCGACCGGCTGCGCATCGCCGCCCGCTCCGCGACCGAGGTGGTCGACGCCCTCGAGGCCAAGGGTCTGGTGACCCGGGAGCCGGACCCGCAGGACCGCCGCGCCACCCTCGTCTCCCCCACGGAGGACGGACTGCGCCTCGTCGAGCAGATCGACGCCGCCCGTGCGGAGCGGAACGCGGAGTTCTTCGGAGCGCTCACGGCGGAGGACCGGGAAGCGCTGCAGCGCATCCTCGGGTCGCTGCCGCTGGACTGACGACGTCGCTCCGCCTCAGTAGTCCTTCCTGATCGCCCAGTCCGCCGGTACCGCGCCGCCCGTGCGCACCGCCAGGTCGTGGAATGCCTGCTTGATCGTGTCCGCGTAGAGGTGCGCGCCGAGGATGCCCGGATGGATCTGGTCCGGCTGCAGCAGGTCCACCCGGCCCGCGATGGCCCGGTTCCAGTCGGCGACGATGACGTTGCGCCGGCCCTGGACCAGGTCCGCGTACGCCCGGTTGGCCTCCGGCACGAACGAGCTCGCCCCGTAGAGGTTGACGAGCACGACCATCCGGTCCGGTCCGAGCTTGTCCAGCACCTGCCGCACGACACCGGGATCGGGCACGCCTGCATTCGTGCCGAAGTGCAGGATGACCGCCCGCGGCATCGTCCCGGCGGCGAGCCGGGCGTCGACCGCGGCGACGCCGTCGGGCCACTGCCGGTTGGATCGCGCGTCGAAGGCCAGGCCGGGGAACCGGTCCTTCAGGCCGTCCGCGCTGGTGACGACGAGCGAGTCGCCGATCGCGATGATGTCCTGCCCCGCGGGGTACGCCAGCCCCGGTCCCCCGTCGCCGGGCGGCGGGGAGGACGCCGGCGCCGACGGCACAGGAGCGGCTGACGCGGTGGCGGAAGCAGAGACGGAGGCAGTCGGGGAGGCCGATGCCGTCGCCCGCGGTGCACCGGGCGACGCACCAGGGGCGCCGGGAGAAGCCGGCGCCCGCGGGGCCGGCGCCGTGTCCGTGATGAGCGACTGGTTCTGCTCGATCGTCGCCTGCACCGCCGACTTCGCCGGCGCGGTCATCACCCCGAGCACGGCGAACAACACGACGAGCCCCGCCACCCCGGCGAGCACGCGCGGCGCCGTCACGCTCCGGCCGCCCGACACGACCGCATCGGCGACCGCACGACCCGCCGACCGGAACCCGTGTCGGCGGATCGGTACCTCGAGCCACCGGTAGGACAGGGCGGAGACCACGACGGTCACGACCAGCGCGAGGATCCGCACCGTCCACCAGCCGGTGCTGCCGATCGCCGTCGGCACGAGCGCGTCGGCGATCACGAGCGCCGGCCAGTGCCACAGGTAGATGCCGTAGGACCGCTCCCCGACCCAGGCGACGGGCCGGCTGTCGAGCATCCGCTGCACCGGGCTGGCCCCCTCGAGCAGCGTGAGAACGAGAACCGTCGTGATGAGGCAGGTCAGCAGGATGCCGCCGCGGTAGGCGAAGGCGCCGTCGGACGCAACGACCGTCATCGCCCCGATCAGGAGCACGAGCGAGCCGACCGAGATGGGGACCCGGCGGTGCCGCCACAGCGCACGGCCGAGATCGAGTCCCCGGCCTCCGGCCCACGCGAAGGCCAGGGCGACCCCGAGCAGCAGGCCGAAGGCGTGGGTGTCCGTGCCGTAGTAGACGCGCGTGGCGTCGGTGCCCGGCGTGTACAGCACGGCCATCATCAGCGCGGAGACGAGGGCGGCGCCCGCGGCGATCCACGCGCGTGTGCTCCACCGCACGGGCAGCGCCACGAGGCCGAGGAAGAGGAACGGCCAGAGCAGGTAGAACTGCTCCTCGACCGCGAGGGACCAGAAGTTGACGAACAGCTGCGGCGACGTGTGGGCGAAGTAGCTGGAGCCGGCCGCGATCTCCAGCCAGTTGTTGGAGAACGTGAGGGCGCCGAGGGTCTGCCGACCGATGCCGACCAGCAGATCGCGGCCTACGAGGAACCCGAGGGCGACGCTGACGGCCACGACGACGGCAAGGGCCGGCAGCAGGCGACGTGCGCGCCGCAGCCAGAACCGACCGAGCGCCAGCGTCCCGGTGCGTTCCCGCTCACGGATGAGCAGGCTCGTGATGAGGAAGCCGGAGACGACGAAGAAGACGTCCACCCCGAGATAGCCGCCGGGCAGCAGCGAGGGGCTGAGGTGGTAGAGCAGGACGGCGACGACGGCGAGCGCCCGCAGGCCGTCCAGGCCGCCGATGTGGCCGGGCCGATCGGAGCGGTCGAACCCGCGATCGGGCTCCCGGTCGGCGCGCGTCGCGGGCACGACCGGGAGCCCGTCGTCGAGTGTCCTTCGTTCCACCGGTGTCCCCTCGCTCCGGCCCGCCCCTGGTGTTCCAAGGCTAAGCGCCGGCACCGACGGTTCTGCGGCGAACCACCGAACATGACGCCCGGCCCCGTACCGGCCGCGCCGGCCGGCGGCGTTGACTGGTCGATTGTCGTCGAAATCCCGCCCTGGATCGGCCGGAAACCGTCATCTATTGACCAGTCAGCGAGGGGGAGCCGTCAGGCGCCCATGAGGGTGCTGCGGATGAGGAACCGCTTGCCCTCGGGAGCCTCGACGGAGAAGCCGCTGCCCCGCCCGTCGACGACGTCGACCAGCAGCCGGGTGTGCCGCCAGTAACCGAACTGCTCCGCCGACATCCAGAACTCGAGTTCTCCGAGCGATCCGGCCCCGGGGGAGGCCGCGGGCAGGTCGAAGACGCCGAGCAGCACGTCGGCGTCGCCGGTCAGGAACTCGCCCGCCGGATAGCACATGGGCGAGGACCCGTCGCAGCACCCCCCGACTGGTGGAACATCAGCGGTCCGTGCTGCGCCCACAGTTGCTGCAGCAGCGCGATCGCCGCGGGAGAGAGCGCCACGCGCGACGTGCTCTCCCCCGCGACCACCACCTGCGCGTCCAGCGTCGCCGTCATCGGGAGTACCACCGGATCGAGAGGGCTGCTGGGCTGGAGGTCACGGGTGTCCTTCCGCAGGTCCGTCGCTGTGCACGACAGGCTACGGCACGAGGATCGCCCGGCCCCGGACACGGCCGCCGTCGAGGTCCGCGATCGCCTGGGCGAAGTCGTCGAGCGCGTACTTCTGGGTGTGCAGCGTGACGGAGCCCCGGGCCGCGAGCGCCATCAGGTCCTGGAGGTCGTTGTAGGAGCCGACCAGGTTGCCGATGATGTTGATCTCGTTCGAGACCAGGTCGATGGTGGGCACGGAGATGTTCTCGCCGTACCCGACGACGTAGTAATTGCCGGCGCCGCGCAGCATCGCCACGCCCTCGGCGGTGGCCCCGCCCTCACCCACGAAGTCGATCAGGGCCTCGGCCCCGTTCCCTCCGGTCAGCTCGAGCACCTTCTCCACCTGAGAGCCGTCCGCGAGCACGCCCACGTCGGCGCCGATCGACTCGGCGAGCTGCAGCGCGTCCGGGTTGCGGTCGACGACGACGATCCGGGCCGGCGTCAGCGCCTTGAGCACCTGGATGCCGATGTGGCCGAGGCCGCCGGCGCCGATCACGACGCACGTGTCCCGCGGGGTGAGGTGCTTCACCGCCTTCGCCGCCGCGTGGTAGGCCGTCAGGCCGGCGTCGGCGAGCGCGGCGACGTCGGCCGGTTCGAGCGCGTCGTCGATCCTGACCACCGAGCGGGCCGAGGTGAGCAGGTACTCGGCGTAGCCGCCGTCGGTGTCGATGCCGGGAAACCTGCTGTTCTCGCAGTGCACGTCGTCCCCGGATCGGCAGGCCCGGCACAGGCCGCACGTGATCAGCGGGTGCAGGATCACCTTGTCGCCCGCTCTGACGTTGGTCACCGCGCTGCCCACGGCGTCGACCCAGCCGGCGTTCTCGTGGCCGATCGTGTAGGGCAGGGCGACCTGCGACTTCTCGGCCCACTGGCCCTCGAGGATGTGCAGGTCCGTCCGGCACACCCCGGCGCCGCCGATCCGCACCACGACGTCCCACGGCCCATTCGCCTCGGGCTTCGGGACCTCGGCCATCGTCAAGTCGTCGTGGTAGCCCACGACCTGCACCGCGCGCATCGTGCTCATGTCAGCTCTCCTTCACGTGGATGGGAATGAGGTGGTGATGGTCCGCCGGCTCGGCGCCGTCGACCCGCTCCGTCTGGTCGGTGCCGGACCCCGCGTAGCGCGTGCGCAGCAGACCACGGCAGAAGTGGGCGTTGCCGTCGATCGAGATGCGCGTGGACCGGGCGCGGCGCAGGGCCAGCGGCACGGCGTCGGGCGGGTAGCCGTGCCCGTCCTGGTCGACCAGCACGACGGCGTTCGGCCGGCTCGGCAGGCCGAGCGCCTCGCGCCGGCGCACCAGCGCATCCGTGTGCCGTCCCGCGGGCAGGTCGGCGAGCGTCACGGTGCCCACGGCCGCCTCGACCAGGGACGGATCGGCGCGCAGGAGTTCGGTCAGGCAGCGCTCGGCCGCGGCGGTGTGCGCCTTCCGTTTGAAGGTCAGCCGCAGCTCCTCGAGGTCCTGCTCGGCCTCGTGCCGGAACGTGCCCCGGTACCCGGCGTCGGCGGCAAGGCCGGCGTTGATCAGGTCCGAGTCGTGGTGGTCGTCGAGCTCGACCACCACCGTGTCGATCCCGGGCAGTGCAGCGACCGCGTCCTTGGCGTCCGAGGCCATCAGGTACGCGAAGTTCGGCGAGCAGAACGAGGTGGGCAGGCGGAGGTGGATGACGGCCGCCACCGCGGCCGACGACGACGCCGGAGCGTCACCGCCGGGCCGGGCGTGCACGTCGATCGAGCGGACGAACCCGAGATCGGTGATCGGCTCGTCGAGCTCCGGGTCGACCACGGTGGCGAGGGCCGCGACGACGGCGGCCCGCAGCGGGTCGTCGGCGCCGGATCCGAGGACGCCGGCCACCTCGACCGGTGGCCGCTCGGCCTGGACCGCCGTCACCGCGCGTCCCCGGCGGTCCCCGCCCCGATGTCGGCCAGCTCCGACTGCCGCGGCCCGGTGGCCGTCTCGTCCGCCTCCGGGACCCGCAGCTCCTCGGGCACCGGGATGTCGTACATCGCCGCGGCGTTCAGGCCCAGGATCTTCTTCTTCTGGGCGACGGTCAGCGGCGCGTACTCCGTCATGTCCTCGGGGATCTGGAAGTCCACGAACCGCTCGACCAGCCAGCGCGGGGTCCACAGGGCGTAGTCGCTGGAGAAGAAGATGCGGTCCTCACCGATCCAGTAGAGGAGTTCACCGAGGATTTGCGCGAAGTACCGCGGCCGGGTGTGCATGAACGGCATCGCGACGGCCAGACCGCCGTAAACGTTGGGCTCCTGGGTCGCGATCCAGCAGAAGTCCTCGAGCCGCGGCAGGCCGACGTGCTCCACGACGAAGTTGAGGTCGGTGAAGTCTGAGGCGGCGTGGTCGACGTCGGCGACGTCGAAGGCGTCCCGGTCCAGCGGGCGAATCGTGGGGCCCTTGTGGACGTGGATGTTCTTCACGCCGAGCTTCTGGCATTCCTCGAAGTACCGGTAGGTCTCCGGGTCGGAGAGCTTGTACCCGCGGGAGTCCCCGTGCCACTCGGCGGTGTAGAGCTTGACGCCGGTGAAGCCCATCCGCTCGTGGTCGGCGCGGAGCCGCTCGAGCCCGTTCTCCCCGTTGCGCGGGTCGAAGCAGTGGTTGTAGGTCAGCTTGTCCGGATGGGCTGCGGCCAGGCCGTACGCCTCCTCGGTCTGGCCGAACCCGCGCTTGTAGAACTCGCCGAGGTACGCCGGCTGGAAGATGGCGTGGTCCACGTAGCCGTCGGTGAAGAGGTCCTTCATCAACCGCTCGCCACCCTGATACAGGTAGTCCTCATAGGTCCACAGCTCCGACTCGGGCGAGAGGTTGCGGTGGTAGTCGTAGAAGCAGTCGATGAACTGCTTGCCGTGGATGTTGCGCTGGTTCTCCGGCCGGGCGTCCCAGAGGGCGATGTGCGCATCGACGATGAAGTAGCGCTCGCCATCCTTGCTGTACATGACTGTCTCCTTCTCGCGACCGTCGTGGTCGCCGTGGACATCACGGTAGGGACGACGGCGCGGCGCCGGGACGGTCGCGGTGTCTCATTCTGAGACGTGGGTCACAGTAGCGGTCTATCCTCGAGAGGGAGCGGGGACCTCGGCGCTGAGGCAGGAGTGCGGTGCGGATGCCGGACCATCACTCGCGGCGGTCGACCGCGACGTCGCAGGGTGCCGTGATGCCGGCATCCCGCCGCATCCTCGCGTCGTGGCAGCGCAGCGAGGGGTACGGGGTCTCCCCCGAGTCGATCGATCCGGTGTGGACCGGGGAGGTGATCGCGGACTCGTTGTTCTTCACGTGCGGGCGCGAGGTGCTCACGGCCCTGCACGCCACGCTCGCGGACGAGCCGGTCAGTCTGATGCTCACGGACCCGGACGGGCTGGTCCTGAACCGCATCAGCTCGGACCCGTCACTCCTGCAGGCCCTGGACAGGGTTCATCTCGCCCCGGGTTTCGCGTTCTCCGAGCGGGAGGCCGGCACGACGGGTCTCGGCCTCGCCCTCGCCGACCGGTCCCCCAGCCTCGTGCGGGCCGAGGAGCACTACAACGCAAGCCTGGCCGGGTACACATGCGCGGCCGTTCCCGTGCTGGACCCGCTCACCGGCCGGCTGGAGGGCAGCGTCAACATCACCACCTGGTCCCGGCAGTCCCATGGCCTCCTGCTCGCCCTGGCCCAGTCCGCCGCCGGCAACACCGCCGCCCTCATGCTCGCTCGCGCGGGCGGCCGGACACCACGGCCGCAGCCGGCCGGAGCGGTGTTCCGGATCCACGGACTCCGCCTCGCTCCCACCGCGGAGACCCTCCGGGAGATGTCCTCCGCCTGGGGCGACGCCGTCGAGAGGACGGCCGGGGCGCTGGCGGCGGGGCGACCCGTGGCGGTGGTCGGTGAGCGGGGCTCGGGCCGGGCGACCGTGCTGGCGCAGGCCCTGCGGCGAGCACGACCGGGCGTGCGTATCCTCGCGGCCGACACCCCGGACCCCACCCAGGTGGAGGCTTGGCTCTCCCTGTGGATGCCCGAACTGGCGAAGCCCGAGACCGCCGTCATCGTCCAGAACGTGGACGCGCTGCCCGCGTGGGCCGCCCACGAGATGCAGGCCGGGATCCTCCGGGCGGCCGGGAGCGCCGGGGCGGCGCTCTGGGCGACGACGGCCGGCCTGCTGCCGGACGTACCGCCGCCCCTCGCGGCGCTCGTGGCCACCGTCGTCGACCTGCCGCCCCTGCGGGAGCGGACGGCGGACGTGATGCCGATCGCCCGGCATGCGGCCCGTGAGGCGCGGCTGCGTGAGGTGGCGTTCACCCGCGCCGCCGAGCACGCCCTGACCTCCCACGCGTGGCCCGGCAACGCCGCCGAACTCGTCCGCGTCGTCCGAGCGGCGGCCTCGCGCACCGACACGGTCGACGTCCAGCACCTGCCCCCGGACGTGCTCAGCCCCGCCCGGTCCCGCCTCACCCGGCTCGAGGCGCTCGAGCGGGACGAGATCATCCGCAGCCTCGCCCGGCCCGGCACGACCGTGGGTCGGGCCGCAGCGGAGATCGGCATCAGCCGGGCCACCATGTACCGGCGGATGGCACGGCTGGGGATCAGCGTGCCGACCGGTCCCGGCGGTTAGACCGGGTTGATGTCGGCGAGACTGCGCCGGGTGGTCCGCGGCCCGCGCACATCGTCGAGGACGAGCAGTACGCCGCTTGGAACATGATTCAGCGCCTGCCCGTCTCGACCGGCGAGCAGGTGCTCGAGGACGTCGGCTTCCCCGGCATCGTGCCGGTCATCGGGGAGAAGTCGCCCTCGCCGCCGCGTCGGCCGGCGCCTCCGTCGTCGACGGCGCCCTCGGGGGCCTCGGCGGCTGCCCCTTCGCGCCCGGCGCCAGCGGCAACACCTCGAGCGAGGACCTGCTGTTCGCGACCCGGCCGGCGTGGCTCGACCCCGCCGACTTCGCCGAGATCGTCCGGCTGTCCGAGGCGGTGCTCGGCGACGTCGACGAGCCGAACCGCTCCCGCGCCGCCCAGGGTGCCCGGTCCCGGGCCGACGCCTTCCCCTGGGTCATCCCGGGCGAGCGCGATCCGTCACACTGACCGGTCAAATCCCTCACGTGCCGATGAGCGTGCTGCGGATGAGGAAGCGTTTACCCTCGGGCGCCTCCACGGAGAAGCCGCTGCCGCGGCCGTCGACGACGTCGACGAGCAGCCGGGTGTGCCGCCAGTAGGCGAACTGCTCCACCGACATCCAGAACTCGAGCTCCCCGAGAGCGGCGCCGCCGGTTGAGGCGTCCCCCGCGGGCAGGTCGAACACCCCGAGCAGGACGTCGGCGTCCCCGGTCAGGAACTCTCCGGCCGGATAGCACATGGGCGAGGAGCCGTCGCAGCACCCGCCGGACTGGTGGAACATCAGCGGGCCGTGCTGGTCCCACAGCTGTTGCAGCAGGGCGATCGCCGCCGGGCAGAGAGCCACGCGGGACTCCGTCTCCCCGGCGACGACGACCCGCGCGTCGAGGGCCGACTCAGGCATCGACCGCCTCGTAGTCCAGCACGACCCGGCCGTCGATCTTGCCGTGGTGCATCTCGTCGAACACAGCGTTGATGTCCCCGAGCGGTCGCTTCGAGACGGTCGGGTGGATCTTGCCCTCCGCGTAGAAGGCGAGCGCCTCCTCCATGTCCTGCCGGGTGCCGACGATCGATCCGCGGATGGTCAGGCCCTTGAGCACGATGTCGAAGATCGGCGCCGGGAAGTCGCCCGGCGGCAGGCCGTTGAAGACGATGGTGCCGCCGCGCCGGGTCATCCCGATCGCCTGACCGAAGGCCTTCGGGTGCACCGCGGTGACGAGCACGCCGTGCGCCCCGCCGGTCGCGTCCTGCACGGCCTGCGCCGGATCCTCGGCGAAGGCGTTGACCACCACCTCGGCGCCGTGCCGGCTCGCCAGGGCGAGCTTTTCCTCGGCGACGTCGACCGCGACGACCCGCATGCCCATCGCGACGGCGTACTGCACTGCGATGTGCCCGAGCCCGCCGATGCCGGAGATGACGACCCACTGGCCGGGGCGTACCTCGGTCCGCTTGAGGCCCTTGTAGACGGTGACGCCGGCGCACAGCACGGGCGCCACCTCGTAGGGGTCGGCGCCGTCCGGTACGCGAGCCGCGAACCGGGCATCCACCAGCATGTACTGGCCGAACGACCCGTCCACGCTGTAGCCGCCGTTGGTCTGCGCCTCGCACAGCGTCTCCCACCCGGTGCGGCAGTACTCGCACTCGCCGCAGGCGCTCCACAGCCAGGCGTTGCCGACGACGTCGCCCTCCTTCAGCCGGGTGACGCCCTCGCCGACGGCGACGACGGTGCCCACGCCCTCGTGGCCGGGAATGAACGGCGGGGCGGGCTTGACCGGCCAGTCGCCCTGCGCGGCGTGCAGGTCGGTGTGGCAGACGCCCGACGCGATGAGCTTGATCAGGGCCTGGCCGCGGCCGGGCGTGGGGACCTCGACGTCGGTGACGGCCAGGTCGGCGCCGAACGACTCGACGACGGCGGCTTTCATGGTGGTCATGGGGGTTCCTCTCGGAGTCGAACACGAGCCCGCCGGCGTCGGTGCCGGACGGTCCGGGGCAGGGGCGACCGCCCGGACGGCTCCGCCCGCGGCGGTCCGGAGCCGTCCGGTGCACAGCGCGGCGGCCTAGAAGAAGCCGAGCTTGCTCTCGGCGTAGCTGACGAGCAGGTTCTTCGTCTGCTGGTAGTGGTCGAGCATCATCCGGTGGTTCTCCCGGCCGATGCCCGAGGACTTGTACCCGCCGAAGGCCGCGTGAGCCGGGTAGGCGTGGTAGTTGTTCACCCAGACCCGGCCGGCCTGAATGTCGCGGCCGGCGCGATAGGCGACGTTGCCGTTGCGGCTCCACACCCCGGCGCCGAGGCCGTAGAGGGTGTCGTTGGCGATCTGGATGGCCTCGTCGTAGTCGGTGAACGAGGTGACCGAGACGACCGGACCGAAGATCTCCTCCTGGAAGATCCGCATGCTGTTGCGGCCGGAGAAGATGGTCGGCTGCACGTAGTAGCCGCCCGCCAGGTCACCGGACAGCTCGGCCCGGGCACCGCCGGTGAGCACGTCCGCGCCCTCCTGCTTGCCGATGTCGAGGTAGGAGAGGATCTTCTCCAGCTGGTCGTTGGACGCCTGCGCGCCGACCTGGGTGGCGGTGTCCAGCGGGTTGTCCTGGACGATCTTCTTCGTCCGCTCGACGACGGCGTCGAGGAAGTCGCCCTTGATCGACTCCTGGATCAGCGCCCGCGACGGGCACGTGCACACCTCGCCCTGGTTGAGGGCGAACATGGTGAAGCCCTCCTGCGCCTTGTCGTAGAACGCGTCGTCGGCCGCGGCCACGTCCTCGAAGAAGATGTTCGGGCTCTTGCCACCGAGTTCGAGGGTGACCGGGATGAGGTTCTGCGAGGCGTACTGCATGATCAGCCGGCCGGTGGTGGTCTCGCCGGTGAACGCGATCTTGCGGATCCGCTTGTTCGACGCGAGCGGCTTGCCGGCCTCGACACCGAACCCGTTGACGACGTTGACGACGCCGGCGGGCAGCAGATCCCCGATCAGCTCCATCAGCACGAGGATCGAGGCCGGGGTCTGCTCCGCGGGCTTGATCACGACGGCGTTGCCGGCCGCGAGCGCGGGGGCCAGCTTCCACGTGGCCATCAGCAGCGGGAAGTTCCACGGGATGATCTGCCCGACGACGCCGAGCGGCTCGTGGAAGTGGTACGCCGTGGTGTCCTCGTCGATCTGGCTGATGCCGCCCTCCTGGGCACGGATGGCGCCGGCGAAGTAGCGGAAGTGGTCCACCGCCAGCGGCAGGTCCGCGGCCAGGGTCTCCCGGACGGGCTTGCCGTTGTCCCAGGTCTCGGCGACGGCGAGCATCTCGAGGTTCTCCTCGATCCGGTCCGCGATCCGGTTGAGGACGACGGCCCGCTCGGCGACCGAGGTCTTCCCCCAGGCGGGGGCGGCCTTGTGGGCGGCGTCGAGGGCCGCCTCGATGTCCTCGGCGGTGCCGCGTCCCACCTCGCAGAACGGCTTGCCCGTGACCGGGGAGATGTCCTCGAAGTACTGGCCCTTGACGGGGGCGACCCAGTCGCCCCCGATCCAGTGGTCGTACCGGGACCTGAAGGAAACGACCGAGCCTTCCTGGCCCGGCTGCGCGTAGACGGTCATGCTGGTCCTCCTGACGGACGTCGTCATCGACGTGATGCGGATCACGCTAGGACGGCGTGGGTCGCCGAGGGGTTGCAGTGGGGTTGCAGCGGTGCGGTGCCGGCGTGGCTACCGTGGGGGTGTGCCCTTCGAGATCCATCGCGCCCCCGTCGCCGCCTGTGACCCGACGCTGCTCTACCGCCTGCTGTGGCTGCGGGTGCAGGTGTTCGTCGTCGAGCAGGGCGCGGCCTACGACGAACTGGACGGCCGGGACATCGAGCCCGGCGCCGAGCTGATGTGGGCATCCGGCGAGGACGGCCTGCCGGTCGCGACGCTGCGGATCCTGCGCGAGGCGGCGGCCGACGGCGCGCCCGTGATGCGGATCGGGCGGGTGGCCACCGGCGAGGTGGCCCGGGGGCGCGGCGTCGCCTCGGACCTGATGCGCGCGGCCGTCGAGAGCTGCGAGGAGATCGCCCCCGGCGCCCCGATCCTGCTCGGCGCCCAGGCGCACCTGGCCGACTGGTACGCCCGGTTCGGCTTCGCCGTCAGCGGCGACCCGTACGCGGAGGACGACATCCCGCACCTGCCGATGGCGCGCCCCGGCCGGTAGGCAACGCGCGTCAGCGCTCCCGGCTCTCCAGGTGGGCGACGACCCCCGCCCGGCGCGGTGACCGGGGCGGCAGGATGTCCAGCGCCAGCCGCCACGCGTCGACGTCGTCGGCAGCCTCGGGCAGCTCCAGATAGGTCATCAGCGCGTCCGGCCCGGCGTCGGCGAGCATCGACTCGCGCAGGTGCGCGGACACCTCCGCCCGCAGGGCCGCGATGCCCGGGGCGGCGGAGCGCGGCAGCAGCCGGCCCCGGTAGAGGTTCAGGGCGAGCCGGTGGGCCCCGCGCCGGACGTACCGGACCACCTGGTCGGCGTCGACCGTGAGCTCCACGGTCAGCCGGTACGGGTTGGAGGCGAGCACACCCGCCGCTCCGAGCCCCGTGAGCACCCGGCGCAACCGGACCAGTTCGGCGCGCAGCGTCGTGGGGTCCGGGTCCGCGTACAGCAGGTCGGCCAGCTCCTGTGCGGTCAGCCCGTCGGGGTGCCGGGTCAGCAGCGTGAGGATCTCGGTGTGCCGCACACTGAGCTCCCGGCTCGTGCCGGCCAGGCTGAGCAGGCCGCGGTCCCGGCCGGTGATCTGCAGCGTGTTGCGGTGCAGGGCGGGTCCGGCGGCGGCGCGACCGCCGGACGGCCGGGCCCCGGCCCGGTCCCGCTCCTGCTCTCGCGTGAGCCGGGCGATCCGCAGCTCGGCCTCGGCGGCTGCGACCGTGGCCTGCACGAGGGTCAGGGTGTGCGGGGCGACGGCGTCGGGCCCTCCGGTGATGTCGACGACGCCGATCACGGCGCCCGTGTCCGGGTCGTGCAGCGGTACGGCGGTGCAGGAGAAGATGTGCGCCAGCTCGCTGAGGTGCTCCGCGCCGCTGATCTGCACGCCGGAACCGGTGGCCAGGGCCGTCCCGGGGGCGCTCGTGCCCATCACGGCCTCGGACCAGTCCATGCCCGGCGCGAAGGAGCGGGACTCGGCCCGCCGCACCGCGTCGTCGTCACCCTCGACCCACAGCAGGTTGCCGAGCTCGTCGCCGACCGCCACGAGCAGCCCGGTGGACGCGCTCGGCCGGACCAGCAGCCGGTCGATGACGGGCATGACGGTGGCCATCGGGTGAGCGCGGCGGTAGCGGTCCAGCTCGTCGAGGAAGCCGCCGGGCGCCGGGGCGGGCGCGGCACCGGACCGCAGGTCGAGCGAGCGCAGCCAGGAGGACCGGACGACGGCACGCAGACCTCCCAGATCGGCGGCGTCGTCGCCGAGGATCTGGTGGGCGTGCCGGGCACGGCCCTGTGCTGAGGTCGAGGTCAGGTCGCCGATCATGACTCCGTCGTCGCAGGCGGGGGACCGGCGCGGCGCCGGTGTGCACGGAGTCTACGGAGCGCGGACGCCCCGCACCATCCCCACCGGGGCAGCGCCTCCTCGCGGACGGCGCGGCTACGCTGAACGGCGGAGGGGACCGCGGCTCCCGCGATCCGGGAGGGAGGCCGGCATGCGCGCTCGGCTTCTGCTGCCCGTGGGATTCATCGCGGCAAGCCTCCTGGCCGGGTGCGGGTCGACGGTGACGGACCCGCCGCGTGACGGGCTGGGCCGTGTCACCGAGTCCGCCCGCACGAGCGCCTTCGCCGTCACCGTGGGCGACTGCACGTCAGCGCTGGACGAGACCGGCACGACGGAGACGATCGACATCGTGCCCTGCGACGCGCCGCACGCCTTCGAGGCGTACGCATCGCACACGATGACGGAGCCGACGTTCCCGGGCATGGACGCGGCGGCCGCGTCCGCCGATCGCGAGTGCCGCACCGCGTACGCCGAGTTCGTCGGTGTGCCACTGGATCGCTCCCAGTACACGATGATCGACCTGCATCCCACCGAGCGCAGCTGGACCGAGCAGACCGACCGGCAGGTGATGTGCCTCGCCGGCCGGGCATCGGGCGGGATCACCGGCTCCCTCAAGGACACCAAGCAGTAGCGGCCGCCGGCGTCATTCCGGTCAGTCGTCGCCATCGATCGTCAGTCGGCGGATACGAGTACGAGGCCGACGACCCCGAGCGCCAGGCACACGAGCGTCATCGCCGCCACGGGCCCGACGGCGGCGTGGACCGATTCCCGGTGGATGCCGTGCACGCTGCGGGTGTGGCGCCGTCGGGCACCGAGGACGACGGCGGCGGCGGCCGCCACGGTCAGCAGGGGCAGGGCGAGGACGGCCGGCCCGTAGTGCGGCAGCCACCGCAGCCCGACCGCGCTCGCGACGAGCAGGGAGAGCATCGTGCGGGACCAGGCGAGCGTCGTCCGCTCCGGCTGCAGTCCGGGGTCGCTGGTCGCGGGCCATGCGCGGGAACTCATCATCGGCTCAGGTCTCGGCTCAGCATTCTCGAATCGACACACTCGGCTCAGCGCAGCACGATCAGCACGAGCACGACGAGGGCGCCCAGGGCGGCGCCGAAGCCGAGGATCGGGGCGATCAGGGGCAACGGCAGCGGCCGCTTCTCCCGCATCGCCCGCTCGACCCGTACCCACCGGGTGAAGGCGCCGCCGCTGACCAGCATCCCGAGCACGATGAGGATGACCGAAACGGCCTTGCGGAAGGGTGCCTCGAACACGCCGACGGCGAAGGCCTCGATCGCGATGCCCCCGGCGAGCAGCGCCAGTGACGTGCGGATCCAGGCGAGGAACGTCCGCTCGTTGGCCAGGGTGAAGCGCGGGTCCGGCTCGCGGCCACCCGGCAGGAGCCGACGGCTGAGCGCTCCTCGCGCGGCTGGCTCGTCGCCGGCCTCGGCGGGCGGCTGGGCAGGCTGCGACGCGCCCGGCGTCGAGGACGCGCTCACGCGATGCGGCCTTGTGCGTCTCCCGCCTGGACGGCCGCGGCGACCTGCACGCGGGCGCGAGGCCAGGCGTTGTTCATGTAGCCCTTCGGGTTCCACAGCCCGGCAGGATCCTCCGGCTGCAGGGCAGCGGACGTGTCCCACGCGCGGGCGACGAGTTCGAGCGTGCCGGCACGTCCGCCGTCGCCGTCGACCGTCGTCGTCGTCGTCCACTGCCGCCAGCACCAGGGGCCGCGGTCCTCGCCGAGGTCGGCCTGCGTCCAGGTGGCGCCGCCGTCGGCCGAGACGTCGACCCGGGCCACCCCGCGGCCGCCGCCCGCGAGCGCGTAGCCGGTGACCGTGACGGGGCCCGCAGGCACCGTCGCGCCGTCGACCGGCTCGAGGATCGCGCTGGTCAGGGCCAGCTCACCGAGCGAGAAGCCCTCACCGGCCTCGACGGCGGAGGGCCCGGCATCCGCCGGCAGCATCCGGTACGCATTTGCCTGGAACCAGTTCTCCGAGGGTTCGGTCTGCACGGTGATCCGCTCGACCCACTTGACGCTGCGGGCGCCGATCCAGCCGGGGACGACGACGCGCAGCGGCGCCCCGTGCACCGCCGTCAGCGGCTCGCCGTTCATGGCCCATGCGAGCAGCACCTCGGGGCCGAGGGCCTTGCCCAGCGGGACGGAGCCGCCGAACTGCTGACCCGGGCCCGGTGCGACGTCGGGGGCGAGGAAGGCGACGTGCCGGACGGCGTTCTTCACAGCGGCGTCGTCGTCTGGATCGTTGCTGACGCCGGCGGCGGCGAGCACGTCGGCGAGCCGGACCCCGGTCCAGGTGGCGGTGGAGACGGCGGCCTCGCGCCACGGCGTCTCGCCGGGGATGTCGCGGACGGCGATCAGACCGGTGCGGCGGGTGCCCGCGCACTGGAGGGTCGCGGGGAGGGTGTGCTCGGCGAACCGGCTGCGCAGGTCGCTCAGGTCGAGGGTGAGCGGGGTGTCGACGAGGCCGTCGACGGTGAGGCGCCAGCTGCCGGCGTCGATCTCCGGAATGGGGCCGTGATTGCGGCTGTAGAAGGTGTCGACCGGGGTGATCGGATCACCGGCCAGGGCCTGCGGGGGTGGCTCCGCGTTGAACGGCTCCTGCCCATGGACGACCATGTCCTCGCGCTTGTCCCACATCATCGGCTGCCTGTCCTCATCGGTCGCTGTTTCCCCGGACTCCGTGCACCATTGTGCTGCCCATCCTGCCCGTGACGGGGACGTACCGTGGTTCCATGACGCCCGCCGCCCCCTCCGGATCCACCGCCGGAGCCGCCGGGCTGGTGGTCTTCGGGCTGTTCGTCCAGGAGATCGGCGCCGCCGTCGCGGTCCTCGTGTTCCCCCGCACGGGTCCGGCGGGCATGGTGCTGTTGCGCCTGTTCTTCTCCGCGCTGTACCTGCTGGCCGTCAGCCGGCCGACCCTGCGCGGAATCACCCGGGCGAACGGGGCCGCGGCGGCGCTGTTCGGCGTGTCGATCGGCGTCATGAACCTGCTCTTCTACGCGGCACTGTCCTCGATCCCGCTGGGCGCGGCGGTGACGTTCGAGATCCTCGGCCCGCTCGTGCTCTCCGTCATTCTCGCCCGGCGGGCCGCGGCATGGCTGTGGGCACTGCTCGCGGCGGTGGGCGTGGGTCTGCTCGGCAGCGGCGGCTTCGGCCACCTGACCGGGCCGGGTGTCCTGTTCGCCCTCGGCGCCGGGGCCATGTGGGCGGCGTACATCCTGGCGTCCCGGCACGTCGGGGCGGCCTTCTCGGGGCTGCAGGGCCTGGCGATCGCGATGACGGTCGGCACGATCCTCGCCCTGCCGATCGGCCTCGCGCAGGCGGGAGCGGCGGTGCTCGACCCGGGCGTCCTCGCCCTCGGCGCCCTCGTGGCCCTCTTCTCCTCGACGGTGCCGTACGCCGTCGAACTGCTCGCGCTGCGCCGGATGCCGGCCGCGGCGTTCTCGGTGCTCATCGCGCTGGCTCCGGCGGTCGCGACCCTCACCGGCGCCGTCCTGCTGGCCCAGCACGTCGGCTGGCTGGAGTCGGCCGGGGTGGCGCTCGTCGTGGTCGCCGCGATGGGGGCACTCCGCTCCCCGGCGCGGTAGGGCTCGGTCCAGCGCCAGTTGGGACTGCTCTTACCGGAATGACGGTGCTCAACCGTCCCGAACGGTGACAACGGTCCCATCGGCGGATCGCCACGAGGCGCTGAATCGATGACGGCGCCGGAGCGACCACCACGCCCACCAGCACGACCCGCGGCGGCGCGCTTCGAATGGACGCCGATCAGTGCTCATCTGGGCCGACCAGCCGGTGCACGACGTCCTCCAGGTAGCGGCCGAGTTGCTCCCGCGTCATCCCCGCGGCCTGCAGCTCCGTGATCACCTCGACCCGCAGGGCACCGAGGAGCAGGTGGGCCGCCACGTCGGCCGAGTCCGCCGTCCGCCCCGTCTTGGCGACGAGGTCCTGGAGCAGACGGTGCACCCACCGATAGTGCGGCGCCTGCAGGAGCGCCGTGCCGTTCATCTCGCGCGCCGTCGTCAGCCGGGGGTTGTCCAGCTTGAAGTCGAGCAGCAGGAGCAGGACGCCGACGAGTCGGTCGGCGGCCGGGACGTCGGGCCCGACGGGAGATCCCGGTCGGTTCAGTTCCTGCCGCAGCGGGTCGAGCCGGCTGGCGAAGACGGCGTCCAGCAGCCCGTCGCGGCTGCCGAAGGCGCGGAAGAGCGTGCCCTTGCCCACGCCGGCGGCGGCGGCGATCTCGTCCATCGACACCGCGGCCGGACTGGTGGTCCCGGCGAGCAGCGTCTCCGCGGCGGCGAGCACGGACTCCCTGGGGACGGGAGGACGACCACGACGCGGTCGCTCGTTTGTGGACCGTTGGTCCGTAATGGTGCTAGCGTCATCTGGACTCATGGTCCGTAATTCTAGAGGAGAGTGTGATGACCGAGCAGACGACGGCGCCCACGTGGCTGGTGCAGGCCGCCCAGGGACTCGCGGCCGGCGATGTCGAGGCGTGGATGGCGATGTACGCGGACGACGCCGTGCACGAGTTCCCCTTCGCGCCCGAACCACGACGACTCGAGGGCAAGACCGCCATCCGGCGGTACATGGCCGCGATGGGAGGCAGCGTCAGGTTCGGCAGCCTCGACCACATCCGGGTCGACGACCGGGGCGAGGAGCTGCTGGTCGAGGCCGAGGGCCATCACACCGACGCCGTCACCGGTGAGCCGTTCGACCTCAGCTACCTGTGGATCATCACGCGTCGGGACGGGCTCGTGACCCGGATGCGGGACTACATGAGTCCGCGCCGGCCGGCCCACCGGGAGTCCTGATGCGCGTCTTCGTGACCGGCGGCACGGGCTTCGTCGGAGCCGCCGTCGTCCGCGACCTGCTCACCTCCGGGCACACCGTTCTCGCGCTCGCGCGCAGCGCCACGTCCGCCGCGACCCTCCGGGCGATGGGCGCCGATCCGCATCCCGGCTCGCTGGAGGATCTCGCCGCGCTGCGGTCGGCGGCGGCACGCAGCGACGCCGTCATCCACACCGCGTTCGACAACGCCGGCGTGCTCCTCTTCCGCCGGAACAGCCGGATCGAACGACGCGCGCTCGACGCCGTGGGCGACGTCCTCGCCGGCACCGACCGACCCCTCGTCGCCGCGGGCGGTTTCGCTCCCGCGATCAGGTCCGGGCCGCTCGTCACCGAGGAGGATCCGGCGTCGTCGAGTGCCGGACCGCTGGGGCGCAACGTCGAGCGCACGATCATGCGCCTGGCCGATCGCGGGGTGAACGCGTCCGTCGTGCGGATGCCCATCGTGCACGGCGACGGCGACCGCTTCACCCTCCCCCGGTTCATCGCCCTGGCCCGGAAGCACGGCGAGTCGGTGTACGTCGGCGACGGGACGAACCGGGTGCCCGCCGTCCATCATCGCGACGCGGCGGCGGTGTTCCGGCTCGCGGCCGAGCGGGCGGTGCCACGGGCCCGCTATCACGCCGTCGCCGAGGAGGGCGTGCCGTTCCGGTCCGTCGCCGAGGTGATCGGCCGGCGACTGGGGGTCCCCGCCGTCGGCCGGTCTCGAGGATCGGCGTTCCTGCGGCT
Organism: Tersicoccus mangrovi; assembly: GCF_036881825.1. NCBI lineage: Bacteria > Bacillati > Actinomycetota > Actinomycetes > Micrococcales > Micrococcaceae > Tersicoccus > Tersicoccus mangrovi. The sequence goes on from NZ_JBAJMW010000001.1 coordinate 688,862, forward strand.
CGGCGTCTATGCCGCCTACGCGGGTGCGGACGGTCCCGCGTCGAGCAACGTCACCCGCGACCTGCTCGGGTGGCGGCCGAGCGGACCGGCGCTGCTGGCCGACCTGGACCGCCCGGAGTACTTCGACCGCTGAGCGGCCATGCCGTTGATCGACCCGTCCCCGGCCGCCACTTCGCCGTTGGGACAGCTAGTACCGCTGAGGCGGTGTCTACCTGTCCCATTCGTGAATACCTGTCCCATTGAGCGCGAGCGCGGGCGGCGGAACGGCGACGACGGCGGTCAGCGCCACCTGCGGCGGCGCATCCAGGCGCTCAGCCACTCCACCCAGGTGCGCTTCTGCTGCGGACGTCGGTCTCTGCGTGCCTGCATGACGTCATCCTCCCCCATCGACAGCCGACGGGGAGGACTCGGGGTGCATTCTCAGGAACACCGCAGCCCGCCGGTACTGCCACCACGCGACGACGGCGGCGGCCACCACCGCCGCGATGAGCACGACCCAGATCACATCGAGGCCCGAGTCGTTCCGGGGGTTGGCCGCCTGGACGAGGTCCAGGAAACCCATGGGGATGAAGGTGAAGGACAGCCGCAGCATGGCAGCCTGCCGTTCACGTGCCGCTGCGCGGGTGACCACCAGCTCGTGCGGCGCGACGGTGACGGCGCCGCGGAGTTGCCGCTGCACGCGCCCCCGCTGTGCCGGAGACAGCACCCCGAGGACATTCGACAACCCCGGCAGGCTTCGGGTCAGGTGCACAAGGCCGAATCCCATCATGCCGAGGACGGCGGCGAGAAGGCCCCAGCGGGCGGCCAGCCACACGTCACTCTCACGACCGCGCAGCAGCGCCACCGCGACAGCCAGACCCACCCCGAGCATCAGCAGCCCCGGCACCTCCACCAGGACGAAGCGGCGGAAGGCCGGCCGCAGGTCCGGCGCGGGACTCCGCTCCGCCTCTCGCTGGGCCCGGTTCCAGCGCCATACGTCGCTGTGCTCGCCGTCGGGCGTCCGTGCCCACCAGTCGCTCACGCCGACGGCGCTTCCGACGACGGCTCAGGGTAGCGACGGAGGAAGGCGCTCGTCCGACGGATCTGGCCGACCGCCCCAAGGAGCATGACGAGGCCGACGATCGCAGCGGGAACGACGTAGACGCTGACCCACCCGCGATTCCAACCCGACACGGCGTTGCCGAACAGCAACAGCTCCATGCCGACGACCGCGGGCATGCTGCGCATCATGTCTCGTCGTTCACGTCGAGCGACGAGTCCCACGACGGCGAGGTGGGCCAATTCAACGGGCTCGCGTCCCTTCACCTGCCGGTGGATGCTCTTGCGTTGCTGCCAGCTGAGGACGGCGCCGTGAGCAGAGTTCAAAGGATGCCGATCCCGGCGCAGTCGACGCCGGAAATGGCGGAACACGCAGAAGAGCGCCGTCACCACCAGCGCCAATCCGAGCCAGCTCCGCCCGTCACCCCAGATCAGCGTCGCCACTACCGCCAGCGCCATACACCCCACCAGCACCAGCGGCAGCTCCACGAGCAGGAAGCGCCGCAGCACCGACCACTCGTCCGGCACCACCACCCCGGCCGCCCGCTGCTCCGCCTGCGCCCACCGGCGCGCGTCGTCCTCGGCCGCCCCCGGGCCGGCGTCGAGACCGGCCGACCCATCCCCCGATGTCTTGGCGGCATCCTGACATGCACCGATGTGGCTGACCAGAGCAAGGTCAGAGTTCGGCCGGAGCAGCACCGGAGAAGGGGCCCGGGATACGCGCCGCGCCCCGGTATCGTGGGAATGCCACCCCGGGACGCGGCGTTCTTTCCACAGACGCCGATCGACCCGAGCGAGAACCCCACGGCAGCCCCCGCGCACCGCCGTCGGACGTGAGCCGCCGAGGCAGACCGGACTTCCGGAGAACCGCCAGAGGAAAGAAGCAGCAGTGACTGAGCAGATCATCATCGTCGGATCCGGCCCCGCCGGGTACACCGCCGCCATCTACGCCGCCCGCGCGGGGCTGAACCCCGTCGTGCTGGCCGGCTCCGTGACCAGCGGCGGCGCCCTGATGAACACCACCGAGGTGGAGAACTTCCCCGGGTTCCCCACCGGCGTGCAGGGCCCGGACCTGATGCAGAACCTGCAGGAGCAGGCCGAGCGCTTCGGTGCTCGCATCCTGTTCGAGGACGCCGCGTCCGTGGACCTGCAGGGCCACCTCAAGACGGTCACCACCGCCGACGGCGAGACCTTCCAGGCCCCCGCGGTCATCCTCGCCACCGGCTCCGCCTACAAGGAGCTCGGCCTGCCCGAGGAGCAGCGCTACTCCGGCCACGGCGTCTCGTGGTGCGCCACGTGTGACGGCTTCTTCTTCCGCGACCAGGACATCATCGTGGTCGGCGGCGGCGACTCCGCCATGGAGGAGGCCACGTTCCTCACCCGCTTCGGCAAGTCGGTCACCATCGTCGTGCGCCGCGACCAGCTGCGGGCCTCGAAGATCATGGCCCAGCGCGCCATCGACAACGAGAAGATCAGCTTCGCCTGGAACAGTCAGGTCACCGCGATCCACGGCGGCGACAACGGCAAGGTCACCGGCGTGACCCTGCGCGACACCGTCACGGGCGAGGAGCGCGAGCATGCCGCCACCGGCATCTTCGTCGCCATCGGCCACGACCCGCGCACCGAGCTCGTCAAGGGCCAGGTGGACCTGGACGACGAGGGCTACATCGTCGTCAACTCCCCGACCACGATGACGAACCTCTCCGGCGTCTTCGCCTGCGGTGACGCCGTGGACCACCGGTACCGCCAGGCGATCACCGCCGCCGGCTCGGGTTGCTCCGCCGCGCTCGACGCCGAGCGGTACCTCGCCGCGCTCGAGGACGCGGACGCGATGGCCACGGCCGTCGCCGCCGAGGGCTGAGCCTTTCGAATCCTGGCCTGACGTCGGCCGTCACGGAATCCTCCGTGGCGGCCGACGCCGTCTCCCCCCTTGTCTCCTATACCCCGTGGGGGTATAGTCTGACGACAATGGCACCCACAGCGATGACCCCCGTCCGACCCACGTCCGCCTCCCGGAGGTGTCGCAGCGGCCTCGCCGCTCTGGGCGTCGCCGCCGTCACCGTCCTCCTGGCGACCGGCTGCGCCGGCGGGACGGACGCGAGCAGCGACCACAGCGGGCACGCGATGTCCGGCATGGTCGGCATGACCTCGACGACGTCCGCGCCCGCGACGGCCGGCGCCTCCGCCTCGAGCACCACGTCGAGTAGCGCGCACAACGACGCCGACGTCATGTTCGCGCAGATGATGATCCCCCACCACCAGCAGGCCGTGCAGCTCAGCGACATCATCCTCGCCAAGACCGGCGTGAAGCCGCAGGTCACCGCCCTGGCGAAGAAGATCAAGGCCGCCCAGGCCCCCGAGATCACCACGATGACGGGCTGGCTCAGCTCCTGGGGCGCCCCGGCGACCACGAGCGCCCACAGGATGGGCATGAGCGGCATGGTCTCCGACAACGACGTGAAGGCCCTGCGCGACGCCGACGGCACCACCGCGAGCTCGATGTTCCTCGCGCAGATGATCGGCCACCACGAGGGCGCGGTCGCGATGGCGAAGGACGAGGTCGCGACGGGGCAGAATCAGGACGGGGTCGGCGTTGCCCGACGCGTCATCACCAGCCAGAGCGCCGAGATCGCCCAGATGAAGGCGATGCTGCAGGCCTCCTGACCTGCCCGACGACGAGTATCCGACCGCCACGACCGAGAACGAGGAATCCATGACCACCACCGTGAAGATCTCCGGCATGACCTGCGGCCACTGCGTCAACGCCGTGACCGAGGAACTGGGCGCCCTGGACGGCGTCGACCACGTCGCGGTCGAGCTCGTCAACGGCGGCATCTCCACCGCCCGGCTCACGACGACGAGCCAGGTCAGCGAGAGCGCCATCAGCGAGGCCGTCGCCGAGGCCGGCTACGTGATGCTCGGCGCCGACGCGAACTGACGTCGCGACAGCGGACACGAACGATGCCGGCGCAGCCGCCGGCAGGAGGGGTAGACGGGTCATGAGTACCGACACCCGTGTGGTGGACCTGGCCATCGAGGGCATGACGTGCGCCTCGTGCGTCAATCGGGTCGAGCGCAAGCTCAAGCGGATCGAGGGCGTCGACGCCGTCGTCAACCTGCCGCTCGAGTCCGCTCGCGTGACCGTCCCCGCCGGCGTCACCGACGACCAGCTGCTCGAGACCGTGCGGGCGACCGGGTACGGCGCCCGGCTGGCGCGGCCGGCCACTGCCCCCGCCGACGCCACCGATGCAGACGGAGACCAGCACGCCGCTGGGGCAGACGCCGACGTCGCCCCCAGCGACCGGCCTGACGCGGCGGCGCTGCTGCGGCCGCGGATGATCACGGCCCTCGTCCTGACCGTTCCCGTCTTCCTCGTCGCGATGGTCCCGGCCCTCCGGTTCCCGCAGTGGGGCTGGGTGGTCGCCGCCCTCTCGCTGCCCGTCGTCACCTGGTCCGCCTGGCCGTTCCACCGCGCGGCGGCCGTCAACGCCCGTCACGGCGCCAGCACCATGGACACGCTCGTGTCCCTCGGCGTCGCCGTCGCCTGGCTCTTCTCCCTCGTCCAGCTGCTCGTCCAGCCCGACCTCACCGCGCACCCGGGCCACGGCCACGTCCCGCTCTACTTCGAGACCGCCGCCGTCGTCACGACGTTCCTGCTGGTCGGCCGGTACGCCGAGGCCCGCGCGAAGGCCCGCAGCGGCGAGGCCCTCCGGCGCCTGCTCGACCTCGGCGCGCGCACCGCGGCCGTACTGCGCCGCGGCGAGGACGGCCGTCTCGTCGAGGTCGCGGTCCCGGTCGCGCAGCTGCGCGTCGGCGACGCCTTCGTCGTCCGCCCCGGCGAGAAGATCGCGACCGACGGGGTCGTCGTGCACGGCGCGAGCGCGGTCGACACCTCCCTGATCACCGGTGAGCCCGTGCCCGTCGAGGTGACCGACGGCGACGAGGTGACCGGCGCGACCGTCAACACGAGCGGCCGGCTGCTGGTCAGGGCGACGGCCGTCGGCGCCGACACCGCCCTGGCCCAGATGGGCCGGCTGGTCAGCGCCGCCCAGAACGGCAGGGCGCCCATCGCCCGGCTCGCGGACCGGGTCTCCGCGGTCTTCGTCCCCGTGGTCCTCGCCATCACCGTCGTCACCGCGGCCGTGTGGCTGCTCACCACGGGCGACGCGACGGCGGCGCTGACCGCAGGCGTGTCCGTGCTCGTCATCGCGTGCCCGTGCGCGCTCGGACTGGCGACGCCGACGGCCCTGCTGACCGGGACCGGTCGCGGCGCCCAGCTCGGCATCCTCATCAAGGGTCCCGCCGTCCTCGAGGACACCCGTCGGGTCGACACGATCGTCCTGGACAAGACCGGCACGGTCACCACCGGGCGGCTCACCGTCGAGCACGTCGAAGCGTTCGAGGACGTCGAATGCGGGCAGACGCGCCTGCTGCGGCTCGCCGCCGCCGTCGAGCACGCCAGCGAGCACCCGATCGCCTGGGCCATCGCGCGCACGCAGCCCTCCCCCGCGACGGTCGAGCACTTCGCCTCCGCACCGGGTGGCGGCGTCCGCGGACTCGTCGTGGAGCCGTTCTCCGAGCAGGGCGGCGCCGGGCACATGGTCGTCGTCGGGCGCGAGGAGTGGCTCGGGGCGAGCGGGGTGGACGTCGACGACGAGACGCGCCTGAGCCTCGCCGCGGCCGAGCGGGACGGCGCCACCGCGGTCCTCGTCGCCGTCGACGGCCGGGTCGCCGGCCTCGTCACCCTCCGGGACGCCGTCAAGCCCGGCGCGGCGGACGCCATCGCCCGGCTGCGCCGGCTCGGCCTGACGCCCGTGCTGCTCACGGGCGACAACGCCCACTCGGCGCGGTACGTGGCCGAGCAGGTCGGCATCGACGCCGAGCGCGTGCACGCCGGCGTCAGCCCGGCCGAGAAGGTCGCGGTGGTCGAGCGGCTCCAGGTCGGCGGCGCCACCGTGGCGATGGCCGGCGACGGCGTCAACGACGCGGCGGCCCTCGCCCAGGCCGACCTCGGGCTCGCGATGGGCTCCGGCACCGACGTGGCCATCGACGCCGCGGACATCACGTTGATGGGCCATCACCTCGGCCAGGTCGCCGACGCCGTCGAGCTGTCCCGCCGCACGCTCGGCATCATCCGGTCCAACCTGTTCTGGGCCTTCGCCTACAACGTGCTCGCCATCCCGGTGGCGGCCCTGGGCCTGCTCAACCCGATGATCGCCGGCGGCGCGATGGCATTCAGCTCGGTGTTCGTCGTGCTCAACAGCCTCCGGCTGCGGCGCTTCACACCCGGAGGCTGACGCGGGCCTGCCTCACTGGGGCTGACGCACCACCGGGAGCGCGCCCGTCGCCGGGTCGGCCAGGTCGACGTCGGTGAGCGCGGGCTGCCGGGTGCCGCCGGACCGCGCCTCCTGGACCCGCACGAGGACGAGGCCGACGATGATGAGCACCCCGCCTCCCAGCTGGATCGGCATCGGCGTCGCCCCGACGAGCAGCCATGCGAAGAGGATCGAGAACATCACCTCGGTCAGGCCGACGAAGGACGCCATCGTCGAGCCGAGAGCGCGGGTCGCGATGATGCCGGTGACGTAGGCGGCCGCGGTGGAGACGAGGATGACGCCGATCACCGGCACCAGCCAGGACATGCGCGCGCCGGCCAACGTGACGTCGGTGAACGCGAAGCGCGCCGGCAGCACACCGGACACCGTGCAGGCGATGAGTACGACCGCGGCCACGACCATCGACGCCGTCGCCATCACGAGCGGCGGGAGGTCCTCGGTGGACCGGGCCGCGAGCAGGAAGAACACCGCGAGGCACACGGCCGCGCCCACGCCCCACAGGATGCCGATCGGGTGGACGGACACGCCCGCGAAGACGTTGATGACCAGCAGCAGACCGCCGATGGCGAAGCCGCATCCGGCGAGGGTCAGGGCGCCGGGGCGGATCCGGGTGCGGAGCCACACGAGTCCGACGATCATGATCGGCGCGAGGTACTCGAGCAGCAGGGCGATGCCGGGCGAGATGTACTGCACGGCGTTGAAGTAGCACAGCTGGCAACCCGCGATGGCGACCAGCCCGTAGACGGAGATCATCGACCCGTACCGGCGCAGCACGCCCCAGCGGCCGCGCAGCATGACGATCGCGGGGCCGGCGAGCACGAGGGCGGCGCCCGTGATGCGGACGGTGACGGCGGCGCCCGGCGTCCACCCGGCGTCCAGGAGCGCCTTGGCGAAGCTGCCGGAGGTGGCGAACACGGCGGCGGAGACGAGTGCGGCGATCAGACCGGCGGCCAGGGGACGCTGGGAGGCCATGGCGCACCTCCCTCCAGGGCTGTCATGAGTCAAAGTCGTTACACTCGTGACAGTAGATCGAGGCGACGTCAGGAGTCAACATGGTCTTTGCTCATGACACAGAGATGTCGCTGCTCTCGGCCGCGCGTCTGGTCAACACCACCGTCGAGGGCGGCGATCCGATGACCACGCCCGCGGACCTGGACGCCTTCCTCGACCGCGAGCAGTACTCGGGCGTGCGCGCCGGGGGCGAGGCCGAGCTGGGCGAGATGCTGGCGCTGCGCGAACGCGTGCGCGAGCTGTGGACCCTCTCCGAGGACGACCTCGTGACGGCGGTGAACGCGCTGCTCGCCGACGCCCGAGCCCTGCCGCAGCTGGTCAAGCACGACCACTGGGACTGGCACCTGCACGCCACCGCTCAGACCGATCCGTTGGCGAAACGCGTCGGGGTGGAGACGGCGATGGCGCTGGTCGACGTCATCCGTGCGGGCGAGCGCGACCGATTGAAGGTGTGCGCGGCCGAGGACTGCGACGCCGTGCTCGTCGACCTGTCGAAGAACCGGTCCAAGCGCTACTGCGACGTGGGCAACTGCGGGAACCGGGCGAACGTGGCCGCGTACCGGGCACGGAAGGCCGCGGCGGCCGGGTAGCCAGGCCGCGGCGGCCGGGTAGCCAGGCCGCGGCGGCCGGGTAGCCAGGCGCGGCGGCCGGAGAGCCAGGCGCGGCGGCCGGAGAGCCAGGCGCGGTGGGCTGAGCCGGACGGCCCGGACGGCGGGCTACGATGCGGGCATGGAGTCCTCCCCGGTGTCGCCGACGCGTCCCGGTGCGGCCACGGCGCCGACGCTGGAGGACGTCGCGACAGCGGCCGGCGTGTCACGCGCAACCGCGTCGCGCGCGATCAACGGACTGTCGTCGGTCAAGCCCGCCGCGGCCGCCGCCGTGGCGAAGGCCGTCGAGGACCTCGGCTATCGCCCCAACACCGCCGCCCGCCTGCTGGCCGGCGGACGGACGGGGTCGGTGGCCCTCATCCTGACCGAGCCGGACCTCTCCGCCATGAACGCCGCCAGCAGCGAGTCGTTCTTCGCCCTGCCCCTGCGCGGCGTCATGACGGGCATCGCCCGGGCGTCCAAACAGCTGGTGATGCTGCTCGCGTCCGACTCCGACGAGGACGAGGACCGGCTGCGGCGCTACCTGGAGGCTGGGCACGTGGACGGCGCCATGGTCGTGCTCGAGGCCCACAGCTCATACCTGCCCGGGCAGCTGCGCGACGTCCCGCTCCCGGTGGTCTACCTCGGCCGCCCGCCGCAGCACCCGGAGCTGTTCTCCTACGTCGACGTGGACAACTACACCGGCGGCCGGATCGCGGCGCAGGAGCTGGTGGACGCCGGCCGGGCACGCATCGCGCACATCGCCGGTCCGACCGACCTCGGGGTGGCGATCGACCGCACCGCCGGGTGGCGGGACGTCCTCCGCGAGCACGGGCTGGCCGACGACGCGATCGCCCGGGCCGACTTCTCCGTCGAGGGCGGCGAAGCGGCGATGGGCACCCTGCTCACGCGCTTCCCCGACCTGGACGCGGTATTCGTGTCCTCGGACCTCATGGCGGTCGGTGCGCTCCGCGTCATCCGGGCCTCCGGTCGGCAGGTTCCCGAAGACGTCTCCGTGGTCGGCTACGACGACCTCGTCGTGGCCGGGACGCTCGAGCCGCCCCTCAGCTCGGTCCGCCAGCCGCTGGAGCAGATGGGATCGATGATGGTCGAGGCCCTGCTGGAGCTGCTCGCCTCTCCGGGATCCCGCCCGGTCAGCCGGGTCATCGCGCCTGAACTGACCCGCCGTTGCTCGGTGACGCCGTCGGACCTGCCCACGACCTGACCGTCGTCGCCGGGCGGCTCGACGGGCACCGCGCAGAAGGCGACATCTTGACGTGACCTGAGTCACTTGCCACACTTGACCCAGAAAAGAGAGCGCTCTCTTTTCGATCTCATCGCCTTCACGCCGTGTCTCCCGGTCGACTCGATCCGGGACACCGATGCGTCGCTCCTCTTCCGGACGGCGCAGAACGGACGCCGGAGCGGCCACGACGGCCGCGCGCTGGAATCAGCCGGCAGATCCCCGTGCAGTACCCCATCGCACCCAGGAGTATCCATGGCTTTGCACCGTCCCCTGCTCGCCGGCGTCCTCGGCCTGAGCGCCGTTCTCGTCGCCCCCACCGCCGCCACGGCGGCACCCGCGACGCCGGCACCCGCGCCGTCGAACGCCGCAGCGGCGTCACACCACTCCGATTCCCTGCGCTCGCTCGCCTCCGGCATCGGCCTGCGCATCGGTACCGCCGTCAACACGGATCAGCTCGCGAACAACCCGACCTACCGCTCCATCACCGCGTCCCAGTTCTCCACGGTGACGCCGGAGAACGTCATGAAATGGGAGGTGGTGGAACCGACCCGGGGCACCTACGACTGGAGTGCCGCCGACCGGCTCGTCTCCTTCGCGCAGGCGAACCACCAGCTCGTGCGTGGTCACACGCTCGTCTGGCACAGCCAGCTGCCCGGCTGGCTCACCGCCGCCGCCCCCCAGATGAGCGCCGACCAGCTGCGGGCCGTGCTCCGCCAGCACGTCACCGACGAGGTCACGCACTTCAAGGGCAGGATCTGGCAGTGGGACGTGGTGAACGAGGCGTTCAACGACGACGGCACCCTGCGCGACAGCATCTGGCTGCAGAAGCTGGGCCCCGGGTACATCGCGGACGCCTTCCGCTGGGCGCACCAGGCCGACCCGAAGGCCAAGCTCTTCTACAACGACTACAACATCGAGTACACCGGGCCCAAGAGCAATGCGGTCTACGCCATGGTGAAGAACCTGCAGGCGCAGGGGGTTCCGATCGACGGCGTCGGCTTCCAGACGCACCTGGACACGCAGTACCCGCTTCCGGACCTGCAGGCCAACCTGCAGCGCTTCGCCGCCCTGGGCCTCGACGTCGCGGAGACCGAGGTCGACGTGCGGACCCCGCTGCCCGTCACCCCGACCGAGCAGTCCGCCCAGGTGGCCGGGTATACCCAGACCCTGCAGGCCTGCATGGCGGTCAAGCGGTGCATCTCGTATACCGTGTGGGGCTTCGACGACGGCGACTCGTGGGTCCCGGGGGTGTTCGCGGGCGAGGGTGCGGCCACCATCTACGACGCTGCCTTCCAGCCGAAGGCCCAGTACTTCGCGCTCCAGCAGGCGCTCGCGCTCGGCTCGGGAGCTCCGCACCGCACGGGGATCGGCGCCGGCCGCAGCTGAGTCCGGCGGCGGCCCGTCACGGGCGGTCGTGTACCCGGGGGGCCGGTGAGGGTGGCGACATCCTTGCCGGCTCCTCGCCGTCCCGGCGGGCTCTCGCGGCGTGCCGAGCCGGACGGCTGGAGGGATCAGTCGTCGTCGGCCGCGTGGCGCTGGCCGTACTCCGGGTCCTCGACGTGATGGGGGTCGGTGGGGGCCTTCGCGGCGCCACCGGGGATGCGGGAGGAGACCCGGTTGATGCCGCTGCCCTTGCCGAGGTGATCGGCGTTGGGCTTCTCGATCATCATCAGCATCGCAGCGACGACGAGCGAGACGATGAACGCGATGGCCGCGGCGACGGACGCCGTGTCGAAGCGCATCTGATTGGCGGTCCCGCCCGAGGCCGCGAAGAGAACGACCACGAAGGTCACGGCGGCCAGCACCGCGGAGAAGATCAGGGGCGCCTTGACGGTGGCCTTGATTCCTCGCGTCGACCGCTGCCGGTCCTGCGGCACGGGCACTCCTCCTTCACGACAACGGGCCGCCAGTGGTGCGGGCGGCCCGGTACTCCCAGTCTACGTCGTCGTCAGGCGGGCAATGACCCGGAGGCCGCCTCGTGCCGGACGGTCAGGGCCCCGATGAGCATGATGACGGCGCTGATGATGGCGCCGCCGCCGAGGACGCCGAGCATGCCGTGGGGGCCCAGATCCTGCACGAGCGGCAGGATGATGCCGGAGCCGGCCATCGCGACACCGATGATGGCGCCGTCGCGCACGACAGGGTGGGCGCGGCGGGACATCCACGCCACGGTCGCCTCCATCAGCCCGAAGAGGGTGAACCCGAGGGCGGCGACCAACGCGAGCATCGCCCGGCTCGGCGCGACGAGCACGATGAGCCCGAAGATCGCGATGGTCAGGGCGTAGGAGAGCACCCGCCGGTCCTGCACGGTGACCGAGAGCCGCCAGTTCACGACGCCGAGCAGCAGCATGTAGGCGGCGATCATCAGGCGCATCGCGGTGTCGCCGGGAGTCGCCCAGAACGCGGTGGTCAACCCGAAGGCGGCGCACACGACGCCGCGCACGAGCAGCAGCGGCCAGGCGCGGCTCAGATGGCGGGGCCCGTGGACGGAGGAAGACATCCCGTCCAGTCTAGTGCGGCGTCCCGCCGGTCCTTGGCCCGTCCGGGCGGTCCTCAGAGCGCGCCGGTCACCATCCAGGCCCCCGTCCGGGCGCGCAGGCTCAGCGTGATCGCGCGGGAGGCGAGGTACCCGATGCCGAACGCCGCCCACAGCCAGGCCAGCGCGGCCACGCCCTGCGCCCCACCGACGTGCACCCAGGCGAGCAGCGGCAGGTACGTGGCCAGGTTCACGAGCCCGGTCAGGGCGAGGTAGCGGGCATCCCCCGCACCGATGAGGATGCCGTCGAGCACGAACACGAGGCCACACACCGGCTGCCCCGCGGCCAGCACCAGGACCGCCACCGTGAACGCCCCGCGCACGGCGACGTCCCCCGTGAACAGCAGCCCCAACCAGGGCGCGGCGACGGCGAGGACCACCCCCGTGATGACGCCGAACCCCACGCCCCAGACGATCATCCGCCGGGTCAGGGCCCGCACCAGCGGCAGGTTCGCCCCGCCGAGTTCCTTGCCGATCAGAGCCTGGCCGGCGATGGCGAGCGCGTCCAGCACCATGGCCAGCGCGTTGAACATGGTCATCGTCAGCTGGTGCGCGGCGAGGTTCACCGGCCCCTGCGCCGTCGCCACGACCACGGTGGTGAGGATAGCGACGCGCAGGCTCAGCGTGCGCAGCATCAGCCAGGAGCCGACGCGGGAGGCGGCGACGACGCCGGCGACCGACGGGCGCAGGCTCAGGTGCTGTACCGCGAAGGCCCGGCCGAGGATCACCAGGTAGACGAGCGCCATCGCCCACTGGGCCACCGACGTGCCGATCGCGGCGCCCGCCACGGACCAGCCGGCGCCGTACACGAGCGCCAGTTCGAGCACGATGTTCAGGCCGAAGCCGCCGACGGCGACGACGAGGGGGGTGCGGGTGTCCTGGAGGCCGCGGAGCACACCGGTCGCGGCGAGCACGAGCAGCATCGCGATCAGCCCGGGCATGCTGAAGCGCAGGAAGTCGGTCGCGAAGCCGGCGACGGCGCCGTCCGCCCCGAGCGCACGGACGATCGGGCCGGCCGTGAACCAGCCGACGACGGCCAGCACCACGCCGAGGGCAACGCCGAGCCACATGCCGTCGCGGCCCATCGCGAGCGCCGTCGCCCGGTCCCCGGCTCCGATCCGGCGCGCGACGGCCGCCGTCGTCGAGTACGCGAGGAACACCATGAGCCCCACCGCGGTCTGCACGACGGTCGCGGCCAGCCCGACGCCGGCCAGCTGGTCGACGCCGAGGTGGCCGATGACGGCCGAGTCGGCGAGCAGGAAGAGCGGTTCGGCGACGAGCGCCCCGAGCGCGGGCACCGCGAGCGCGAGGATCCGCCGGTTGACGCCGGAGATCGCGGGCTGCGTCACCGTCCGGCGTGGAGTCGTCCTCACCTCTCGAGCCTAGACACCGGCACCGACGGGACCGGACCCGGGAACGCCGCGTGACGGCGATGATCTACCGCCGTGCCGAGCGATCCGCCACCGAGCCGCGGACCGGCGGCGACCGTGCGGCAGGATGGGAAGTGACAGGGCCGTCCGTCGAGGGAGCACCATGACCGATCCGCACGCGTCCACCGAGCACGGGTCCGCCGAGGGCGCCGGTGAGAACACCGACCGGCCCGCCGAGCCGGACGAGTTCTCCTTCCTGCCCGAGGACGCCGACCGGGTCGGCATCGGCTCGGCGCTGCCCGCACACCGACGGGTCGGCGTCACCCGCGAGGACGGAGCGGTGGTCTCCGCGATCGAGTGGGGCTCGCACCCGCCGCAGGTGACGCTGCTGCACGGCGCCGGCCTGAACGCGCACACCTGGGACCCGACGGTGCTGTGCCTGAACGTCGGGACCCTCGCCATCGACCTGCCCGGCCACGGGGACTCGACGTGGCGCGAGGACGCCGACTACGGCCCGGCCCGCAACGCCGAGGCGGTCGCGGACGTGCTGGCCGGGCTCGGCGCCGGTCCCCAGGTGATCGTGGGCCAGTCGCTCGGCGGGCTGACTGGCATCGTGCTGGCCGCCGAGCACCCCGAGCTCGTCTCCCACCTGATCCTCGTCGACATCGTGCCGACGCTGCCGACCGACGACGCCCCGGGGGACGGCACGGTCGGCACGGTCGGCGAGAACGCGGGCGAGACGGCGTCGACCGAACGCGCCCCGTCCACGCCCGCCGCATCCACCCCCGTCGCCGCCGGGGCGCCGGCCACCGACCCGGGCGGCGAGGAACCGACGGCCACCCCGGGCAAGCCGACGCTCGCCCAGATCCGCGAGTTCATGACGGGGCAGCGCCAGTACCCGAGCCGCGACCAGATCATCGACCGCGCCCTCGCGTTCGGCTACGGACCGGACCGGGGCGCGCTCACCCGCGGCGTCACCCTGAACACCCGCAGACGCGACGACGGGCAGTACGAGTTCAAGCATCACCTCGCCCACCTCGACCCCGAGGTCGCGATGGCCGCCGGACGGGACACGTCCGCCCTGTGGGAGCCCCTGACGTCCCTGACCATCCCCGTGCTGCTGATCCGCGGCCGGCAGGGCGTGGTCGACACCGCGCAGGTGGCCGAGTTCCTGCGCCGGGCACCGGGCGACGACGTCGTGGACCTCGACTCCGGCCACAACGTCCAGGAGGACTCCCCCGCCGCGCTCGCCGACCTGATCCGCGCCTTCGGCGAGCGGCCCTCACCGGCCTGAGCCCCGGCTGAATCCTGTTCCGGGCCCGTCCGAGGTCGGTGTGACCAACCCCTCACGCCGAGGACCGTCCGGGCGTCTAGACTTCTTCGCTTGACGGGTCAAGCTTCCGTTCGCTGCCCACCTGCTTCAACGATGAGGACCCCATGTCTGACCCCCGCACGCCCGCCCCCGGCACACCGTCGCCCGGATCCCCCTCGCGCGTCGGATTCGAGCGGCGTCGCCGGCGCGGCCCGGTTCTGCCGATCATCATCGGCGTCATCGTCCTCGCCCTGGTCGTCGGGGCCATCGCGGTGATCAGCAATCTCAACGGCCGGCCCACCGCCTCGTCGTCCGCGGGCACCGGCGACGCCGACACCAGCGCGACGCTGCGCCTCGGCCTCCGGCTCGAACCGACGAACCTGAACATCCGCAGGACGGCCGGGGTGGCGCTCGACCAGGCCCTCATCGACAACGTCTACCAGGGCCTCGTCTCCCGCACCGCCGACGGTCAGTACCGCGACGCCCTCGCTTCCCACCACGAGGTCTCGGCCGACGGGAAGACCTACACCTTCACCCTCCGGGACGGCGTCACCTTCCACAACGGCGCGGCCCTGACGCCGCAGGACGTCGTCGCCTCCCTCACCCAGGTCAAGAACGACGCGAGCCTGGCCAACCACGCCGACCTCGCCGCGGTGCGGTCCATCACCGCCGACGGAACCACCATCCGGCTGACCCTGAGCCACCCGGACTCGAACCTCATGTTCGCCCTCGCCGGACGCGCGGGCCTCGTGCTCAAGCAGGGCGCGGGCAACGACCTCGCCTCGACCGCCATCGGCACCGGCCCCTTCCGGCTCGCCTCCTGGAAGCAGGGCTCGACCCTCTCCCTGAAGCGCTACGACGGCTACTGGGGCGAGAAGGCCAGGCTCGCCGGCGTCGACTTCACCTACCTGCCGCAGGCAGCCTCGGCCAACAACGCCGTGCTCTCCGGCTCCGTCGACGTGCAGACCGCCCTGGACCCGACGCTGCTGGACCAGGTGCGCGGCGCCCGCGGGTACACGATCGCCGAGGGCCGGACCAACGACGAGTACACGCTCGCCTACAACAGCGGCCGCGCTCCCCTGAACAAGCTCGAGGTGCGGCAGGCGCTCAGCCAGGCCATCGACACCGACGCCATCATCAAGGCGATCAACGGCGGCGGCACCAAGCTCGGCAGCCCCATCCCGGAACTCGACCCCGGCTACGTGGACCTGACCTCGATCAACGCCTACAACCCGGACAACGCGAAGAAGCTGCTCGCCGCGGCCGGCGTCGGCAAGCTCACCCTCACGCTGACCATCCCGAACGTGTACGGCACGACCGTCTCGGACCTGCTGGTCTCCCAGTTCGCCGCCGTCGGCGTCACGCTCAAGGTGCGGCAGGTCGAGTTCCCCACCTGGCTGACCGACGTGTTCACCAACAAGAACTACGACCTCAGCTTCGTCAACCACGCCGAGGCCCGGGACTTCGGGAACTACGCGAACCCGGACTACTACTTCAACTACCGCAACCCGAAGGTCACCGCGCTCTACCAGCAGGCGCAGCAGGCGGTCAGCGAGCAGCAGGCCGGCGACGACCTGAAGCAGGCCGCCCGGCTCGTGGCCGAGGATGCCCCCGCCAAGTGGCTCTACAGCGGCAAGGCGCTGACCGCCGTCTCGGACAAGGTGCACGGCTTCCCGACGGACGCCACGACGTCGCGCCTGAACCTGGGCGGCGTCTACCTCACGAAGTAGCTGCTCCGCCGGCGGGCCCGCTCCCGATCACGTCGGGTGGGCCGCGCCCTCCTCGGGGTCGGCGACGTCGTCGTCACGGTCGTGACCCGTTCCCATCGGGATGGCCCCGGTGTCGGTCCGCTCGACGCCCTCGGGCGCGTCCCAGCACAGGCTGATGGAGACCCCCTCGTCGGTGGGGTCGACCCGCATCACGAGGTCCTTCCCGAAGAGGCGCTCGTGACTGTCGTCGGCGAGGGCCTGGGTGGACAGGTCGGACATGGCCCACGCCATCGCACGGCCCCAGTCCTGCGGGTTCCGGCTGTTCGCCTCGGCGATCGCTCGATACTGCTTTCCCATGCCTCCATGATGACCGCTGGCTCCGGGCGGCACCACCGTCGCGCGGCACGCGCCCGGGCTGGCCGTGCGTGTCCGGCCACCGGCGGCGACCTGCCAGACTGGAACCCGTGCTCCGCTTCCTCCTCACCCGCCTCGGGCTGCTGCTGGTCGCCCTGTGGGTGACGAGCGTGCTGATCTTCCTGGCGCTGCGGGTGCTGCCCGGGGACGTGGCGCAGGTGATCGGCGGGACGACGGCGACGCCGCAGCAGCTGGCCGCGATCCGCGCCGGCCTCGGTCTCGACGAGCCGCTCGTGGTGCAGTACCTGCACTGGATCGGCGGGGTCCTGCACGCCGACCTCGGCCGGTCCCTGCTCACCGGGGTGCCCGTCGCGGACGAGCTGGCGCAGAAGATGCAGGTCACCGTGCCGTTGACGGTGCTGAGCCTGCTCATCGCGCTGCTCATCGCCCTGCCCCTCGGCGTCGTCGCGGCGGTGCGGCGGCACCACCCCGACGGCGGGATCCTCGGCGTCGTCGGCCAGCTGTTCGCGGCCGTGCCCGCCGTGTGGGCCGGGATGATGTTCATCGCCGTCCTCGCCCTCGGGCTCGGGCTCTTCCCGGCGCAGGGATTCCCGCTGGACGGCTGGGCCCGGCCGTGGCAGGCGTTCCACTCCCTCATGCTGCCGGCGCTGACCATCGGCGTCGTCGAGGGCGCCGTGCTGATGCGGTTCGTCCGCTCCGCGACACTCACCGCGCTCGGCCAGGACCACGTGCGCACCGCCGCGGCCAAGGGCATGACCCGCACGCGGGCGCTCGTGACCCACGGGCTGCCCAGTGTCGGGCTCTCCATCATCTCGGTGCTCGGCCTGCAGGTCGCGGGCCTGATCGTCGGGGCCGTCGTCATCGAGCAGCTGTTCGCCCTGCCGGGGCTGGGCCGGATGCTCGTGGCCGACGTCGGCAACCGGGACCTGCCGAAGGTGCAGTCGACGATCCTGATCCTGACCGCCCTCGTGCTGGCCGTCGGGACGCTGGTCGACGTCGTGCACCGGTTGATCGACCCCCGGCAGCGGGAGGTGGTCGCGTGAGCGCGGCCTCGTCCGGGCCGTCGTCGGCACGGCGACGTCGTCGTCCCGGCGCCGTCCGCCGCCTAGTGCGCTCGCCCGTCGGGGTCGGGGCGCTGGTCGTGCTCGCCGTCATCGTCCTCACCGCGCTGGTCTCCCTCGTGTGGACGCCGTACGACCCGATGGCGGCCTCGTCCCGGCTGTGGGACGCCCCGAACCCGGCGCACTGGTTCGGCACCGATCAGATCGGCCGCGACATCCTCTCCCGGGTGATGGTCGGGTCCCGCGTCGCGGTGCAGGTCGCCGTGTTCTCCGCGGCGCTGGCCGCCGTCGTCGGGCTCGTGTTCGGCGCGCTGAGCACCCTGACCGCGCGGTGGGTGCGGGAGCCGGTCGCCATCCTCGTCGACGTGCTCATCGCGTTCCCGACGCTGCTGATCGCGATGATGCTCGCGGCGACGTTCGGCGGGTCGCTCGCCGTCGTCGTCATCGCCGTCGGCATCGGGTACGGCGTGGGCGCCTCGCGGGTGCTGCGCAGCGAGTTCCGCGGCGTCGCCGGTGCCGACTACGTGCTCGCCGCGGAGGCCGCCGGGCTGACCCGGGGGCGGATCCTCGCCCGGCACATCCTGCCGAACATCGCGCCGGCGTTCATCGTGCAGCTGTCCCTGACGATGGCGCTGTCCCAGCTGGCCGAGGCGGGGCTCTCCTACCTCGGGTACGGGGCGCCGACGTCGGTGATCAGCTGGGGCCGCATGCTCGCCGAGATGCAGGACCACGTCACGACCCACCCGCTGGCCGCGTTCTGGCCCGGCGCGGCGATCGCCGTCACGGTGCTGGCACTCAACCTGCTCGGCGACGCCCTGCGCGAGGCCAGCGACCCCACGCTCGGCTCGTCCCGCTCCGGACGCCGCCGTGGCGCGGAGTCCGCCGGCGCCCTGAGTCTGGGGGCGTGAGGCGATGACGTTCCGCTCCTCCGACTTCTCCGTCCACCTCTCCATCCACTGGTCGATAGATGACGGTTCTCGGCCCCGATCGGCCGGGAAAGCGGCATCGTGTGACCAGTGGACGTGCGCGTCGGCGTCTGTCCGCGCGATCGAGTCGAGGGGGCAGCGATGACCCTGACCGTCTCCGACCTGACCGTGACCATCGACGGGCGCGCCGTCGTCGACGGCGTCTCGTTCACCGTGCCCGACGGCGGTCGGCTCGGCATCATCGGCGAGTCCGGCTCCGGCAAGACGCTCACCGCCCTGGCGCTCACCGGGCTGCTGCCGGCCGCCGCGACGGCCACCGGCTCGGTGACCCTGGACGGGCGGGAGTTGCTCGGTGCGAGCGAGCGCGAGCTCGCGCAGATCCGCGGCGACGCGATCGGCATGGTCTTCCAGGAGCCGCGCACCGCGCTCAACCCGCTGCGCCGCATCGGCCGGCAGATGTCCGAGCCGCTGCGGCTGCACTACCGGCTCGACCGGCGCCAGTCGCGGCAGGCCGCCGTCGACCTCGCCACCCGCGTCGGCCTGCCCGAGCCGGAGCGGATCGTCGACCGGTACCCGCACGAGCTCTCGGGCGGGCAGCGCCAGCGGGTCGGCATCGCGATCGCCGTCGCCTGCAACCCGGGGCTGTTGATCGCGGACGAGCCGACGACGGCGCTCGACGTGACCGTGCAGGCGGCCATCCTCGACCTGTTCGACCGGCTCGTCGCCGAGCAGTCGTCCGGCCTCGTCTTCATCACCCACAACCTCGCGGTGCTCGCCCGCGTCTGCACCGACGTCGTCGTCATGGCCGGTGGACGGATCATCGAGGCCGGCCCGACGGCGCGGGTCGTCGACGCCCCGGAACACCCGGTGACGCGCGGTCTCGTCTCGGCGGCGCGGGCGACCGGGCTGACGCCGGGCGAGCCCGGCACGGAGGTGACGCGATGAGCACGGCTCTCCCGCACGACGGCGACCGGTACGAGGACGCGGGCAGCACTGCGCCCCTCGTCACCGCCCGCGGCCTCGGCCGGGACCACACGCTGCGCCGGGAACGGCTGACCGGGCCGCGGCCCGTGCGCACCGCACTGCACGAGGTCGACCTCGACCTGGCCGAGGGGGCGTCGCTCGGGGTGATCGGCGAGTCGGGCTCGGGCAAGACGACCCTGGTCCGCCTGCTGCTGGGCCTGGACACCCCCACGCGCGGCACGGTGACCGTCGACGGCCGTCCCGTGCGGCGCGGTCGCGGCGCGGACCTGCGGTGGCTGCGGCGGCAGACCGGCATCGTCTTCCAGGACCCGTACGCGTCGCTGGACCCGCGCATGGACGTCGGCCGGATCGTCGCGGAGCCGCTGCATGCCCTCGGGCTGGCGGGTGGTGCCGGCTCCGACGCGGGATCCGCCGGTGAGGCGGACGCCGTCGCCCGCGTGCTCACCGCCGTCGGGCTAGAGCCGGACATGGTGGACCGCTACCCGCACGAATTCTCGGGCGGGCAGCGGCAGCGCATCGCCCTCGCCCGGGCGCTCGTGCACCGGCCCCGCCTGCTCGTCGGCGACGAACCGCTCAGCGCCCTGGACGTCACCGTCCGCGCCCAGATCCTCGACCTGCTGCAGGGGCTGCGCGCCGAGCTCGGCCTCACGCTCGTCCTCGTCTCGCACGACATCGGGGTCGTCGCCCACCTGTGCGACCAGGTGCTCGTGCTCAAGGACGGCCGCGCGGTGGAGTCCGGCGCGACGGCTGAGGTGCTCGCGCACCCGCGGGCCGGCTACACGCGGGACCTCCTGGCGGCGGTTCCCCGCCTGTAGGGGCCACGTCGCCCCTAGGGTGGGCAGCATGCGCATCACCGGAGCCGTGCTCGAGTCCACCGGCCGTGAGCGGCCCTTCGCGTCCAGCCGGCCGCTGACCATCGGCGAGCTCGACCTCGACGCCCCCGGCGCGGACGAGGTGCTCGTGCGGATCGAGGCCGCCGGCGTGTGCCACTCGGATCTCTCCGTCGTCGACGGCAACCGGGTCCGCCCGACGCCGATGCTGCTCGGCCACGAGGCCGCCGGCATCGTCGAGCAGGTCGGGGACGGCGTCACGGACCTGCTCGTCGGGCAGCGCGTCGTCACCGTCTTCCTGCCGCGGTGCGAGGAGTGCGCCGCCTGCCGCACCGGGGGCCGGCTGCCCTGCACGAACGGCTCCGCCGCGAACGAGGCCGGCGAACTGCTCGGCGGCGGGCGGCGGCTGCACCGCGACGGGCAGCCCGTGCACCACCACCTCGGTGTCTCCGGTTTCGCGACCCACGCCGTCCTGCACCGCGCCTCCGTCGTGCCGGTCGGCGACGACGTGCCGCCCGAGGTCGCCGCCGTGCTCGGCTGTGCCGTGCTCACCGGCGGCGGCGCGGTGCTCAACGCGGGCAGGCCCGGGCCGGACGACGACGTCATGGTCGTCGGGCTCGGCGGCGTCGGGATGGCCGCGCTGCTGGTCGCCCTCTCGGTCACCGCGTCCGGTCGCGGCACCGTGATCGGCGTCGACGCGAACCCCGACAAGCTGGACCGGGCCCGCGAGCTCGGCGCCGGCGCGGCCTACAGCCCCGCGGAGATCGCCGAGCAGGGCGTCACGGCGCCCGTCGTCATCGAGGCCGCCGGCCACCCGCGCGCGTTCGAGACGGCAGTGACGGCCACCGCGCCCGGCGGCACCCTCGTCACCGTCGGCCTCCCCTCGCCGGACGCGCGGGCGAGCATCGCCCCGCTCGGCATCACCGCCGGAGCCCGCACCATCATCGGCTCCTACCTCGGCTCCGCCGTGCCTGCGCGGGACATCCCCACGTACGAGGCCATGTGGCGGGAAGGCCGGCTGCCCGTCGAGGAGCTCGTCTCGTCGACCATCGGCCTCGAGGACCTCAACACGGCCATGGACGAGCTGGCCGACGGGCGGGCGGTGCGGCAGATCATCCGGTTCGGCGACTGAGCCGCTGAGCCGCTGGATCAGGGAGCCACGACAACGCCCGGCGATACCATGACCGCAAGCCACGACCGCTCAGGAGAGACCGGATGAAGATCGCCCTGTTCGCCACCTGCCTCGTGGACGCCATGTACCCGCAGGTCGCCGTCGCGACGGTCACGCTCCTCGAGCGGCTCGGCCATGAGGTGGTCTTCCCGGCCGGGCAGGCGTGCTGCGGGCAGATGCACGTCAACTCCGGCTACCTGGACGCCGCGCTGCCCGTCGTGGCCAACCATGTGCGGGCGTTCGAGTCGGAGGAGTACGACGTCGCCGTCGCCCCGTCCGGTTCGTGCGTCGCCTCCGTCAAGCACCAGCACGCGATGGTCGCCCGCCGTGCCGGAGACGGGGGCCTGGCCGACCGCGCCGACGCCGTCGGAGCCCGCACGTACGAGCTCTCCGCCCTGCTGACCGACGTCCTCGGCGTCACCGACGCCGCCGCGCAGCTGGGCTCCTGGTTCCCGCACCCGGTCACCTACCACCCGTCCTGCCACGGGATGCGCCTGCTGCGGCTCGGGGACCGGCAGCGCGACCTGCTGCGCACCGTCGAGGGCCTCGAGCTGCGGGACCTGCCGCACGAGGAGGAGTGCTGCGGCTTCGGCGGCACGTTCTCGGTCAAGAACCCGGAGGTCTCCACCGCGATGCTCGAGGACAAGGTGGCCAACGTGGTCGCGACCGGGGCGCCCCTGTGCGCCGGCGGCGACGTCTCGTGCCTCATGCACATGGGCGGCGGCATGTCCCGGGCCGCCACCGGGGCGGGCACCGTCCACCTCGCCCAGATCCTCGCCAGCACGCGGGAGGATCCGCTGGTCTACGACGGAGTGGCCCAGCTCTCCGGAGGGAGTCTGCGATGAGCACGGACCTCGGCATGCCGCGCGTGCGCCCCGCGCACGGGACCGGCAACATCGTCGAGCGCGAGCCGTTCCCGGACTACGCGCGTCGCGAGCTGGCCAACGAGCAGCTGCGCGCCAACCTCGGGAGGGCGACATCGACGATCCGCGCCAAGCGGGCCAGGGTCGTCGGCGAGCTCGACGACTGGGAGGCGCTGCGCGACGCGGGCTCGGCCATCAAGGCGCGGGTGATGGCGGAGCTGCCGAGTCTGCTCGAGCAGTTCGAGGCGAACGTGACCGCGCGCGGCGGCGTCGTGCACTGGGCGCGCGACGCGGACGAGGCGAACCGCATCGTCGAGGAGCTGGCCACACGGTACGCGCCGGTGCTGCCGAACGGGCGTCGCGAGGTCGTCAAGGTCAAGTCCATGGCCACGCAGGAGATGGGCATGAACGAGTACCTCGAGGACGTGGGCATCGATGCGTTCGAGACGGACCTGGCCGAACTGATCGTCCAGCTCGGGCACGACACCCCCAGCCACATCCTCGTCCCTGCGATCCACCGGAACCGGAGCGAGATCCGGGAGATCTTCCTGCGGGAGATGACCGACGTGGACCCCGCGCTCTCCGACGACCCGCGCCTGCTCGCGATGGCCGCCCGGAAGCACCTGCGGGCCAAGTTCCTCGCCGCGAAGGTGGCCGTCTCGGGCGCCAACTTCGGCATCGCCGACACCGGGACGNGGCCAAGTTCCTCGCCGCGAAGGTGGCCGTCTCGGGCGCCAACTTCGGCATCGCCGACACCGGGACGCTCACCGTGGTCGAGTCCGAGGGCAACGGCCGCATGTGCCTGACGCTGCCGGAGACGCTGATCACCGTGATGGGCATCGAGAAGCTGCTGCCCAGCTACGCCGACCTCGAGGTGTTCCTCCAGCTGCTGCCCCGGTCCTCCACCGGTGAGCGGATGAACCCGTACACGTCGATGTGGACGGGCGTGACACCGGGCGACGGACCGCAGAACGTGCACGTGATCCTGCTGGACAACGGGCGGACGGCGGCGCTGGCCGACGAGGTGGGCCGATCCGCGCTGCACTGCATCCGGTGCTCGGCGTGCCTGAACGTGTGCCCGGTGTACGAGCGCGCCGGCGGTCACGCCTACGGCTCGACGTATCCGGGGCCGATCGGCGCGATCCTCTCGCCGCTGCTCACGGGCGTCGAAGAGGGTGAGAACGGGTCCCTGCCGTACGCCTCCTCGCTGTGCGGGGCCTGCTACGACGTGTGCCCGGTCAAGATCAACATCCCGGAGATCCTCGTGCACCTGCGCGGCAAGGACGTCGAGGCGCGGAAGTCGTCCGGAGCGCGTCCCAGCCAGCTCGACGTCGCGCTCAAGGGCGCCCAGTGGATGATGAGCGACGGGCGCCGGATGGCCGCGGCCGAACGGGTGATGCCACTCGCCTCGCTGTTCGCCGGGAAGGACCGGCGGTTCTCCCGGCTGCCCGGCCTCGCGGGCAAGTGGACGTCCAGCCGCGACGTCCCCGCCCCACCCAGCGAGTCGTTTCACACCATGTGGCGGAAGCGGCAGAAGGCGGCGTCCACTGGGGGCAACGCGACGGAGGCGACGTCGTCGGGACCGAGCGCGTCGGGACCGACCGGATCGAAACCGACCGGTTCGGAGGAGAGGCCGTGAGCGACGGGACGGCGACGGCCGGAGTCTCCCCCGCGGCCGGCCGCAGCGCGAAAGAGGAGATCCTCGCACGCGTCCGCTCTGCGCTGGACGACGGGTGCGCGGAGACGGATGACGCCCGTGCGGGCCATGCCCCGGTCGAGGTGCCGCGGGACTACCGGCACTCCTCGACGATGAGCGAGCAGGAGCGGATCGACCAGCTGGTCGACCGGCTCGTGGACTACCGGGCGGAGGTCGAGGTGGTCGACGCGGCCGACGTGCCCGCGGCCGTCGCCCGCCGCCTCGACGGAGCCGACTCGTACGTCGTCCCGCCCGCCCTCGACGAGGCGGGACATCCGCTGGCCGAGATCGCGACGGCGGCGCGGCGGATGGTGGACACCGAGGACGCGCCGCTGGACGTGCACATGCTGGACCAGGCGGGCGCCGTGATCACGAGCAGCGCCGTCTCGATCGCCCAGACCGGCACGATCATCCTCGACGGCTCCGCCGATCAGGGACGCCGGGCCATCTCCCTGGTGCCCGACCACCACATCTGCCTCGTGCCGGTCGACACGATCGTCGCGCTGGTGCCCGAGGCGGTCGCCCGGCTGGAGCCGACACGGCCGACGACGCTCATCTCGGGCCCGTCGGCGACGAGCGACATCGAGCTGGAGCGGGTCGAGGGCGTGCACGGGCCGCGTCGGCTGGACGTGCTCATCGTCCGGTAGGCGGCGGGGCGGCTCGTTCGCGCGACGTCCGCGCCCCCGGCGTCCACCACCTCGTCGAGAATCGCATTTCTGGGCTTCCCAGCCGCTGTGACCCCTGAAATCGAATGGTCACCGCAGCGACGTCACCAGGTCTGCGCGAGCAGGGCGTCCAGCTTGGTGAAGGAGCTGTGCCAGCCCTCCGTCGCGGGGGCGATGACGGCGGCCGGGAACATCCCCTGCCGCAGGCGCAGGAGAGTGCCGCCGCTGGGGCCGTCCTCGAACTCGAGCTTCAGGTGGCTGCGCTCGGTGAGGCCCGTGATCGGCTGAGGCGCCTCGGTGCTGTGGATGCGGTGCGGTTCGTCGAGCACCTCGATGACGGCGTCGACCGGGGACTGCCCCGACCCGTCCTCGGCCACCATGGTGAGGCGGTAGGCGCCGCCCTCGCGCAGGTCGATCTCGACGGTCTCGCGCGGCACCGGCCAGCCCTCGGGGCCGAACCAGGCGGCCACCATGTCGGGGTCGGTGAAGGCGCGGAACACGAGCTCCTTGGCGACGGCGAACTCGCGGTCGATGACGACCTCGCTGTCGGCGGGGCCGAGGGAGCCGAAGGTCAGGTCCTCGTGGTTCTCACTCATGTGTGGGGTCCTTTCGGTGGAGTTCGGCTCCACGGTAGCTGCACCACTCAGCCGGCGCGGAAACGCTCGAAGGAGTGCTCCAGCCTCTGCCGGTCGGGTCTTTCACCGCGCAACTTCGGTAGAGCCATGAGCTTCTGCCCGTGCCGCTCTTGCAAGCCGTAACGGAGCATCGGCCCGTCGATCTCATCGAGAAGGTCGGGACGAATGTGGACGGTGTAGTCGGGGTCGATTCCCAAGATGCGCGCATCGAATGCGCTGTGGTGGATCTTGCACAACGCCAACCCGTTGGTGACCGCGGCAATCCCATCGGCGTGGCTATCCGGGGTGATGTGCGCGGCATCAAGAAGTTGACCGTGTTTCAACTCGCAGACAGCGCACCGTGTGTCGTAGGCGCGCATCACCATCGAGCGGAAGACCGGCTGATGAACGCGTGCCAGCGTTGTCCGTTCGACGTACTGGCGGAGTGCTTCCTCAGCAACAGAAGCTGGCGCCACAGGAATGTCCTGCGTTCCGTCCGTCGCGACGACGAACTGCTGCATCTGGGGCTCCTCAGCAACGAGGAAGACGGGAAATATTGCTTGATACAGTCCCCGCCCGACGCCGTGGAACCAAATGAGCGGCTTTCTCTGCCGCATTGCCTCACGTAGCGCACGGTTGTCGGGGTGATCAGGGTCGTCACCTCGCCACTTGTAGCGTATGCGCCCATCGGCATGAATAGCGTCCTCGTACGGACGATCTGCTCCCGGCGCACGGTACGCCGTGGTGATGGAGAATGCCGACTCCAGCTGACGCGGCTTCCAGATTCCCTTATACCGGTTACGAAGGATGATGCCGTCGTCGTCGAAGCGAAAGTCCTCGATGTCGAGCCACGTCAACGGATCCGCGCCGTCATTCGTGCGGATGGTCAGCCAAGCCATCGCCTCACGACGCAGCCGATCATCGTCGTCATCGCCGAATACTCCCCCATACGCCACGTGATGAGCCTAACCGTCGTCGACAACAGCGGAACCCGTCAGCTGCTGGCCCGTGACGCTACGGGCCAGTCGTCCGACACGCGCCGGACCCCAGTCTCTGAGCCCATCCCCAGACACGCCGGACGAATCCGGGATGTAGCGCTATATCCCAAAGGACGCCGGCGTGTCGTGGGACCGGGCGAAGGACGACGGCACCTACAGCCGCCAAGCCCGAGCCCCGAACCTCTCAGTGCCCCCCGTGACCACCCGCTGCCGACGCCTCGCGCCGGGTGAACAGCGACAGCACCACCGCGCCGAGCGCGCCGATGGCCGCCACGAAGAACGCGACGTGCATGCCGGGCACCAGGTCGACCCGGGTGCCGGCCGCCGTCGTCGTCGTGACCGCCGCTGCGCTCATGATCGAGACCAGCACCGCGGTACCGGCAGCGCCGGCCACCTGCTGCAGCGTCGACAGGATGGCCGAGCCGTGCGAGTACAGGTGCGGCGGCAGCGGGTTGAGGCCGCCGGTGAAGCAGGGCGTGAACAGCAGCGCCAGGCCGAGGGTGAGCACGAGGTAGAGCACCACGACGGCCCACACCGGCGTCGTCGTGTCCATCCGCGAGAACAGCCACAGCACCACGACCAGCAGGGCGGACCCGGTGACCGTCAGCGGCTGCGGCCCGAGCCGGTCGAACAGGCGCCCGACGATCGGCCCCATGACGCCCATCAGCAGGCCGCCAGGAAGCACGACGAGCCCGGTCACGATCGCCGGCAGCCCGAGGACCGTCTGCAGGTAGATCGGCAGGATGATCGCCGAACCGAGCAGCACCGCCATGGCGATGCACATGATGGCCACGGAGATGCTGAACATCGGGAATCGGAAGGTGCGCAGGTCCAGGAACGGGCGGTCCCGCCGCTGCAGCTGGAGCTGCCGCGCGACGAAGACGGCCAGGACGACGACGGCGCCGACGATGACGGCGATCGCGACCGGGTCCACGCTGCCGCCCTGACCCTCGCCGATGTGGCTGAGGCCGTAGACGAGGCCGCCGAAGCCGGGCACGGAGAGGATGACGGAGACGATGTCGAACCGCTGGTCGCCGCCCTCGTTGACGTTCGTCAGCTTCCACACGCCGTAGGCAAGCGCCGCGAGTGCGATCGGCAGCACGAAGACGAAGACGAAACGCCAGGAGAAGGCCTGCAGGATGAGGCCGGAGACCGTCGGCCCGAGCGCCGGGGCGACGGAGATGACGATGCTGAGGTTGCCCATCACCGCCCCGCGCCGGCTGAGCGGGACGAGGGTGAGGATCGTCGTCATGAGCAGCGGCATCATCATCGCGGTGCCGCCGGCCTGGATCACGCGGGCGACCAGCAGGACACCGAACCCGGGCGCGAGCGCGGCGAGCAGGGTGCCGGCGCTGAACAGGCCCATCGCGGTTCCGAAGACGGCGCGCGTGGAGAACCGCTGCAGCACGAAGCCGGTGATCGGGATGACCACGGCCATCGTCAGCAGGAACCCGGTGGAGAGCCACTGAACCGTGGTGGCGTTGACGCCGAGGTCGACCATCATGCGCGGCAGGGCGACGTTGAGGATCGTCTCGTTGAGGATGACGACGAAGGCGGCCACGAGCATCGTGACGATGACGGCGACGCCGCCGGCCGGGATGCGCTCGACCTCGGCCGGAGTCGAGCCGGTCGACCGGGAGCCGGGCTGGGCGACGGCCGTGTCGACGGACGCCGGCACGATCGGCTGCACGCCGGACTGGGGATCGGGTTCGCAGACGACCTGGGTGCGGCCGGTGCGGGGCGCCGGATCCTCGGGCAGGGCAGAAGGCATGAGTGTCCTCAAGACGAAGAAGGGGGTGATGGAGCAACGGTGCCCGTACTCTCATTCTTCCCCAGGCCGCTCGGCGGGGGAACCGGCGGCCTGCGCCGTCGTCAGCCGGGGTCATGACACGGCCGTGTCGAGGCGCCCCGGACAGACGTCGGGCCCCGGTGCGACGTGCGCGCACCGGGGCCCGAGCGGCGGTGGGCCGGAGCCGGCCCGCCGGATCGTCAACGCGGAGCTGCGTCAGCGACGCTTCTTCAGCAGGCCCTTCGCCACGTTGGTGGGCCGCTGCTGCTCACCCTGCTGCGCCCCGAGCACGATCACCGTGCCGCTGACGACGGGGATGGCCCACTGCAGGATCTTGAGCTGCTGCTGCGCCGACTTCAGTTCGGGCGACGCGTTCGGGTGCGGCTCGGTGGCACCGACCGCGCCCTGGTCGGAGAGCTTGGCAACCTTCTGGCCGAGCACGCCGGAGTAGAGCGAGAGGCCCATGCCGGCGACCGTGACGGCGCTCTTGATCAGCGTGTTGGCGCCGACGCCGGTCTGGCCGACGACGCGGCCCTTGTTCTCGAGGATCAGCCCGATGCCGCCGACGGCGTGGGCGGCGAACGCGCCGACGACCACCGGGGTCCACTTGCCCCAGCCGATGGTGGACAGGCGGGTGCGCTCGGCCGGGTCCTTGGCGGCGGCAGCGGCGCCGTTGACGCCGACGGCACCCATGAGCGAGCCACCGAACCAGGCGGCGGCGCTGAGGTCGTGAAGGGAACGGGAGAGCAGTGCGTTGGCCATCGGAATACCCCTTGCCTGGTCGAACATGGTCACGACCCACACTAATCAGTAGCCTTACGGTTCGTCGAGGGCCGCCGGTGAGGATCCGGTGAAACCGCCGTCGGAGGCGCCGTCTAGGCTGACGAGCGTGAGACTGCCGGCAGCGTTCGCCCCCTTCGCCGACGCCCGGTACCGGGTGCTCGTCGCCGGCCTGTCCGCGTCCATGGTCGGCAGCGGCATGTGGGCGGTCGCCATGGTCTACCAGGTCATCGCCCTGGGTGGCGGAGCCCTGGAGCTCTCCCTGGTCGCCACGGTCACCAGCGTCGGCATGCTCGCCTTCGTCCTGCTCGGCGGCGTGGCCGCCGATCGGCTCCCCCGTCGGCGGATCCTGCTCGCCGTCGAGATCGCCAACCTGCTCGCCGTCACCCTCAGCGGCGTCCTGTCTGTGACCGGCGCGCTCAGCCTGGCACCGCTGTGCGTGACGGGATTCGTGCTCGGCCTGTCCGTGGCGTTCTTCTACCCGGCCTGGTCGGCGCTGCTGCCCCAGATCCTTCCGGACCACCAGCTCCTCGCGGCCAACGGCATGGAGGGCACCGTGCGGCCGCTGCTGCAGCAGGCCGCCGGCCCTGCCGTCGCCGGTGTCCTGGTCGCCGCGCTCGCGCCCGGCCCGGCGATCCTCGCCATCGCCGCCTGCCACGCCGCTGCCTTCGTCGTCCTGCTCGTCGGACTCCCCCGGTCCCTGGACACGGCCCCGTTGCGGGTGAGCGGGAGCCCCCTTCCGCACGGGGAGACGTCCGAGAGCCCGGTACCCGCTGGACCTGAGTCGGCCGCGCCGGAGACGACGGTGCCCGAGCGCGCGGTTCCGGACGCGACGGTTCTGCCCGTCGACGTCGTGGTCACGACGCCGGATCCCGATGCGTCCTCCCGCGTGGGGGTGGCCTCGCAGCTGCGCTCGGTCGTCGCCGACCTGCGCGAGGGCGTCGCGTTCACCGTGCGGACCCCGTGGCTGCTGTGGACCCTGCTGTTCGCCGTCGTGTGGGTCCTCATGTTCATGGGACCGCTCGAGGTGCTGATGCCGTTCCTCGTGCGCGATCAGCTCGGCGGTGGCAGCCAGACCTTCGGCTTCCTGCTCGCGATCTACGGCACCGGCGGGGCGGTCGGCTCGCTGCTGACGGCGTCCGTGCCACTGCCGCGGCGGTACCTGACGCTGATGATGGCAGTGTGGGGATTCGGCGTGGTGCCGATGGCCGTCGTCGGGTTCACGAGGTCGTTCGCCGTGATGGCCGCGGCCCTGTTCGTGTGCGCCTTCACCAGCGGTGTCGGGCAGGTGATCTGGGGGACGCTGCTGCAGCGGCGGGTGCCACCGGCGCTGCTCGGCCGGATCTCCAGCCTGGACTTCTTCGTCTCCCTCGCCCTGATGCCGGTGTCCATGGCCGTCGCCGGGCCGCTGTCGACCGTGGTGGACGTGCCGGTGATCTTCGTGGCGATCGCCGTGCTCAGCCCCGTCGCCGGGGTGGCGGCGTGGCTGGCGGGCCGGATGCGCCGGGACGAGGTGCTCCACCCGCTTCAGTCGGCCCCGGCGACCGCGTGACTCAGGCCTTCTGGACAGTGATCGTCCACTCGGCAGCGCCGCGCTTGGCGAAGTTGGTCACCGGGTAGCCCTCGTCGGCCGCCCACTGCGGGATCGCCTCGGTGGCCTGGGTGCAGTCGAAGTTGATCACCAGTTCGTCGCCGACGGGCAGGGCGTCGATCGCCTGCTTCGCCTCGACCAGCGGGAACGGGCAGACCTGGCCGTCGGTCTCGAGAACGTGCTGCGTCATGGGAGTCTCCTTCGTCAGGGAATCGAGTGGATCAGGTGGGGACGGGCGCGGGCGACGCCGCCGTCGCCGTCGAGCGGTTGCGACGGCGACCGGTGATGAACAGGCGGGTCGCGACGCCGGTGCCCAGCACCATGAAGAGCAGCGACACCCAGCCCTGGTAGGCGAAGGTCGCGGTGCTGACCATGGCGTTGCCGATCGTGCAGCCGCCGGCCCAGGAGGCGCCGAGACCCATGAGGGCGCCGCCGGCGATCGAGCGGACCGTGGTGCGCGCGTCGGGCACGCGGATCTTGAACTCGCCGCTGGCCTTCGCGGCGATGAACGACCCGACGAGCAGGCCGGCGATGAGGAGCACGCCCCAGTCGATCAGGTCGGTGTCCCCGGTGGTGAGCCAGGTCAGCGCGTTGGCGGACGGGGTGGTGATGCCCAGGCCCGAGTGCCGGCCGGTGGCCCAGCTCAGCGGCCACGCGGCGATCGCGAGGACGCCGATGACGATGGCGGTCGCAAATGGGTGCCACGGCTTCTCGAACAGCAGGTGCGCGAGTCCGGTGCGCTCGGGCGGGAGGGTCGCGACGGCGCGCTTCGGCCGGGTCAGGTGGTGGCGGACGGCGAGCCCGACGCCGGCGACGAGCAGCAGCACGAGCAGCCACGGGGAGATGCCCAGCGACTCGTGGATGGTGGCGCCCGGCACGGTGATGGACCGGAACGCCTTGGTGGACGGCCCGAGGGGACCGTACTTGGCGACGGCCGCGACCAGCATGTACATCGCCAGCGCGATCCAGGAGCCGACCAGACCCTCGCCGGACCGGTAGAACGTCCCGGTCGCGCAGCCGCCCGCCAGAACGATGGCGAACCCGAAGACGAAGGCGCCGACGATCGTCGCGAGCCAGGCGAAGTGCGGGGTGGTCAGGTGGATGACGCCGAGCCCGTTCAGGGCGAACACCCCGACGCTCTGGAGGGCGACGACGACCATGAACGCCGTGAACCACCGCGTGTTCCGCGTGATCCACAGGTCTCGGAACGCACCCGTGACACAGAAGCGGCCGCGCTGCATGGCGAAACCGAGGGCGGCACCGACCGCCAGTCCGGAGAGAAGCATTCGTCGAGGCTAACCACGGGCCCCACCTGCGGTCACGGCCGTGTGAAGCCCCGTGACGAAGGGGAGCCTCACCTCGCCGTCGTCCCCGGCCGGACGGCTGCGGACCGCTACCGTGTCGGCCTACCGGGCCAGGTCGGTGAACAGGCGGGCCGCGATCGGAGCGCTGGTGATGGCCCCGTGGTCGCCCACCTCGACGAAGACGGCGACGGCCAGGTCCCCCTGGTACGCGATGATCCACGAGTGGGTCTGCGGGGGCGACGCGTTGCCGAACTCGGCCGTGCCGGTCTTGGCGTAGACGGGGCCGCCGGGCACGTTCTTGAGCGGGTCTACGCCGCCGCCGGTGACGACGGAGCGCATCAGGGTGCGCAGCCCGGCGACCTCCGTGCCGGTCAGCGGCACGGCCGGCGTGGCCGACGCGGACGGCGACGACGTCGATGACGTCGCCGAGGCAGAGGCAGAGGCACTGGGCGATGCCGAGGACGACGTCGCGTCCTCCACGAGCCGGGGCGTGACCGTGGCGCCGTGCGCCACGGACGCGGCCATCGTCGCCGCCGTCAGCGGGGAGACGAGCACCTTGCCCTGGCCGATCATCGACGCGGCGTGGTCGGTCGTGCCGACGCCGGTGGGCACCGAGCCGAGGAAGGCGGCGCCGCCGGTCTGGTTCGGCCGCCCGACGCCGAGGCTCGCCGCCGCCGACGTCAACGCCGTATCGGAGACCCGGCCCTGCTGCGAGATGAAGGCGGTGTTGCAGCTGAAGGTGATGGCGGTCTGCAGCGGCACGGTGCCGAGGAACGCGGTCGGGTAGCCGGGGAAGTTCTTGAAGGTGCGCCCGTCCACGGTGACGCTCGGGGTGCAGGGCACCCTCGTCTGCGGGGTCGCGCCGGTGCGCAGCAGGCCGAGCGAGGTGGCCACCTTGAACGTCGACCCGGGCGCGTACTGCCCGAGCATCGCCGTGTTGTAGCCCTTGCTGCCGGGGCCGCTCGCGGCGGCGAGGATCTGCCCCGTGCTCGGCTTGATGGCGACGAGCGCACTGGCCGGTTCCTGGTCGGCGAGCAGGCCCTCCGCGAGGGTCTGCAGCGTGGGGTCCAGCGTCGTGCGGACGTCGGAGCCGGCCTGCGGCTGGTTCTCGAACAGGACGCGCGGGTCGCCCTTGGCGGGCACGGCGAGGACGCGCGCACCGGGGGTGCCGGCGAGCCGGTCCTCGTACTGGGCCTGGAGACCGGAGAGGCCCGCGGTGTCCCCGGCGCGATAGCGGCCGCCGGACTGGGCGACCATCTCGGCCGTCACCGGTCCCACCGTGCCGAGCACGGCGCGGGCGAAGCCGGCCGTCGGGGCGAGCGGGATCTTGTCCGCCACCTCGACCGCGCCGGTGACGGCGGCCGCGCGACGGCGTTCGGCGTCGTGGCTGCTGTCGTCCCGGTAGGTGATGGCCTCGACGAAGGCCTGCTTGCCGGCGCCCTTGACGGCGGCGGCGTAGCCGGCCGGATCGATGTCGACGGCGGCGGCCATCGCCCGGGCGGCCCGGTTCTGGTCGGCGGCCGGCACTTTCGCCTTGTCCAGTCCGACGTGGACGACGGGGCGAGCCGTGACGAGACGGCTGTTCCGGGCGCCGAGGATGTTGCCGCGCGCCGGGGCGACCCGCCGCAGCGCCAGTTGCTCTCCCGGCTGCAGGGAGGGGTCGATCAGGCCGTCGCCGTTGGTGACCGACCAGTGCCCGTCCTTCCGGGACATCTGGGCGGTGACGGCGTAGGTCCAGTCCCGGTCCGTGGCGTCGACGTCCCACGTGACGTCCAGGGCGACGTTCGCCGTGTTGTCGTCGGGCCGGTTCACCCGGGTGACGGTGACCTTCGGCGCAAGGCCCCCGAGCTGCTCCGACCGCGTCGCCAGCTGCTTCGTGACGGCGGCGCCCGTGGTTCCGGTGAACGCGATCTGGTCCGTGTTGCGGGCCGAGAGGGCGGCGGCCAGCTTGTCCGCGGCCGGCTGGATGGGATCCCCGGCGTCCGTGCAGGCGGTCAGCGAGCCGGCGAGCAGGCCGGCGGCGACGAGGGCGGTCACGCGGGCGCCGGGTCGCGGACGTCGCGCGGCAGGGCCGGAGGTGAGCTGCATGGCACCAGTCAAGCGCATGAAGCCGGGGATCGGCGCCCGTCCACGCCGTCAGTGAGCCGCCGCGTACGCCTCCGCCGCGTCGACCTGCTCGGGGGTCGGCCGGGTGCCGGTGTAGAGCTCGAACTGGGCCGCGGCCTGCAGGGCGATCACCTCGCCACCGGTGACGACGGTCTTCCCGGCCGCCTGCCCGGCGGCGACGAGTGGGGTGCGCACGGGCATCGCGACGACGTCAAACACGACCGTCGCGGCGTCGATCACGGCCCGGTCGAAGGAGAGGGCGTCGGCGTCCGCCCCCTGCATGCTGCTCCCTTCCATCCCGATGGGGGTCACGTTCACGAGCACGTCCGCCCGCGCGTCCGCGCTGTCCGCCGCGTCGGCGGAGACCCGGTGGGCGAACCCGTAGCGGCTCGCGAGCGCGAAGCCGGCGTCGGTGTTGCGCGCGAGGATCGTCACGTCGGTGAAGCCGGCGTCGGCGAAGGCCGCGACCACGGCCTTGGCCATGCCACCGGAGCCGCGCACCAGCACGGACGAGGCCGGGTCCACCGCGCGGGAGGCGAGCAGGGAGGCGATGGCCAGGTAGTCGGTGTTGTAGGCGGTGAGCCGCCCGTCGTCGTTGACGATCGTGTTGACCGAGTCGATCGCGGTGGCCGAGGCGTCCATCTCGTCGACGAGCGGGATCACGGCCTCCTTGAACGGCATCGACACCGAGCAGCCACGGATGCCGAGGGCCCGCACACCGCCGATCGCCGCGGCGATGTCGGTGGTCGTCATGGCCTTGTACACGAAGTCCAGGTCGAGCTCGTTGTACAGCCAGTTGTGGAACCGCGTGCCGTGGTTCGAGGGCCGGGCGGCCAGCGAGATGCAGAGGCGCGTGTCCTTCGTCAGGGAGCGGGCGTGGTCGGCGGAGGTTGCGGGCATGGCTCCATCCTGCCGGACGCGCGGCGGCTAGCGGTTCGCCCCGTCCTCCAGGTCTCCGAGCAGCTCCGCCAGCCGCGCCGACTCCGCTTCGGGCATGCCGTACTGGTGCTCCGGGCCGGGATAGCTGCCCGCCCGGACGTCGGCGGCGTAGGCGGCGACCCCGTCTATCATGCGCTCCCGCAGCCCGTCGTACCGCTTGACGAAGCGCGCGGCGGGCCCGTCGTGGATACCCAGCAGGTCGTGGAGGACGAGGACCTGCCCGTCGACCGCCGGGCCGGCCCCGATGCCGATCACCGGGACGTGGAGCCGCGGCATCAGGGCGGCGGCCAGCGGGCTGGGAACGGCCTCAATCACGAGGGAGAAGCAGCCGGCTCCCTGCAGCGCCAGGGCGTCCCGGCACACGGCGAGCGCCTCGTCCGCGGTGCGGCCCTGCGCGCGGTACCCGCCGAGGGCGCCGGCGGTCTGCGGGGTGAGGCCGACGTGGCCCATCACGGGGATCCCGGCGGCGACGATGGCGGCGGCCCGGTCGACCGTGCGCCCGCCGCCCTCGATCTTGACCGCGTCGCACCCGGTCTCCTTGACGAAGCGCTGTGCCGTGGTCACGGCGAGCTCGTCCGAGGCCTCGTAGGAGCCGAACGGGAGGTCCGCGACGTGCAGCGGCCGCGTCATGCCCCGCCGGACCGCCCGGCCGAGCATGATCATCTCGTCGACCGTGACCGGCACGGTGCTCTCGTAACCGAGCACGGTCATGGCACCCGAGTCGCCGACGAGGACGACGTCGACGCCGGCGGCCTCGGCCACCTGGGCACCGGGGTAGTCGTAGGCGGTGACCATGACGATGGGCTCACCCGCCGCCTTCTTCGCGGCGAGGTCGCCGATGGCGGCGCGGCGCGTCCCGCGGGCGCTCACCGGCGTTCCGTGAGGAGGCGGTCGACGGCGTCGTCGACGGTGATGATCCGGTTGTCCCGGTCCACGTGCACGACCACGGGGGCGTAGTCCTCGAGGTCGAGTTCGTCGTACTCCGCGTAGGAGATGACGATGATGGTGTCGCCCGCGTGGACGAGGCGGGCGGCCGCGCCGTTGACACGGATGTCGCCGCTCCCGCGGTCCCCGCTGATCGTGTACGTCTCGAAGCGGGAGCCGTTGTTCACGTCGACCACGTGCACCTGCTCGTGCTCGCGGATGTCCGCCGCCTCGAGCAGGTCGGGGTCGATGGTGATGGATCCGACGTAGTCGAGGTCGGAGCCCACCACGGTGGCGCGGTGGATCTTGGACTTGAGCATGGTGCGGCGCATCAGGCGTCACTCCTCGTGGGCGGGGTCAGCAGACGGTTGTCGATCAGGCGGGTGGCGCCGACGCGGGCGGCGACGGCGAGCAGGGCGGGTCGGTCGAGCCGGGTCAGCTCGTGCAGGTCGTCCGGGTCGCGCAGCTCGAGGTACTCCGGGTCGACGCCGGCGGCGTCGAGATCCGCGCGGGCGGCGGCGAGGACGGCGGCGGCGTCACGCTCCCCCGCGTCGACGGCGGTCTGGGCGGCGGCCAGGGCCCGGTTCAGGCCCAGCGCACGCTGCCGGGCGTCGGTGTCGAGGTGGACGTTGCGGGAGCTCATCGCCAGGCCGTCGGCCTCGCGGACGATGGGCACCGACTCGACCCGCACCGGCAGGGCGAGGTCCCGGACGACGCGCCGGACCACGATCACCTGCTGGGCGTCCTTCTGCCCGAAATACGCGACGTCGGGGCGGACGAGGCCGAAGAGCCGGGTCACGACCGTGGCGACGCCGTCGAAGTGGTGCGGACCCCGGTGGGCGCCGCACAGCACGTCCGTGACACCGCTGACGTGGATGGTCGTGGCGAACCCGGCCGGGTACATCTGGTCCACGGACGGGGCGAACAGGATGTCGACGCCCTCGGCCTGCGCGAGCGCGGCGTCCCGCTCCTCGTCCCGCGGATAGGTCGTCAGATCCTCGGCGGGGCCGAACTGGGTCGGGTTGACGAAGAGGGAGACGACCACGGTCCCGTTGGCCTCCCGGGCCCGGCGCATCAGGGTCAGGTGGCCCTCGTGGAACGCACCCATCGTCGGAACCAGGCCCACCGTGCCGCCGGCGACGCGGGCATCGGCGACGGCCGCCATCAGGTCGGCGATGGTGCGGACGATCTTCATCGGGTGGTGCCTCTCATTGCCTGCTGTCCTTCATCGGCTTCTCGTCCTGCTGGTCGGTGCTGTGCTGGTCGGTCGCGTCAACCCGGCGCGCGACGTCGGATGTGCGCGCCACCAGCGCGTCGAACAGAACCAGCAGCTCGGGCCGGGTGGCGACCGCGGCCCGCTGGCGCTCGACGGTGGCCGTGTCCCCGCGGCGGACGGGACCGGTCAGCGCCCGCTCCGGACCCTGCTCGGCCCAGTTCTCGACCGTTCGCCGCACCAGGGGTGCGAGCATGGCCCGGGCCTGCTCGGGCGCGATGCCGGCCGAGGCGGCGACCTGCTCGGCGGTGTCGGCCAGGGTCACGAGGAAGTTCGAGGCGATCGAGGCCGCGGCGTGGTACCCGGCGCGCTGCCCGTCCGCCAGCGGGAGGGCGTGAGCGCCGAGCAGGGTGGCCAGGCCGGTGGCGGTGGCGAGGGCGTCCTCGTCGCGGCCGGCGACGGCGCAGGTGATGCCATGGAAGACGGCGGGGTCCTCGTTGCCGGTGAAGGTCTGCAGCGGGTGCAGCCCGAAGTCCGCGGCACCGAGCGGCGTCGCGCCCGAGGTGTGTCCGATCAGCCGGCCACGCCCGGCGGCCGCGGCCGTGGCGTCACCGATCGCCGCGTCCGGGACGCAGAGCAGCACGATGTCCGCCGCCGGGATCGCGTCGCCCCGCCCGGTGGGGCCGAGCACGGGGACGCCCGCGGCGCGCAGGGCGCGGGCCAGCACACGACCGAGTCGACCACGCCCGACGACGGCGACGGACGCAGCGGTGCCCGGCGGGGGCAGGGTGGTGAGCATCGGTGTTCAGCCAGTCGATGAGAGGGATCGCACCCGGAATCGGGTCACCTCATGGTAGCGAGCGCAGGCAAGCGGGCCGCCCCCTCATCGAGACCGTCACGCATGCGCGGGCAGAGTCGAGGCGTCACACTGGAGGGAGGACGAGCGGACGAGGAGAGGAGGCGGTCATGGCACACGACCACGCGCACGGCAACGCTGGGGCCGACCGGAGTCGACTGCTCGTCGCCTTCGGCATCACCGCGCTGATCCTCGTGGCGGAGGCCGTCGGCGCCGTCGTCACCGGCAGCCTCGCCCTGCTCGCCGACGCCGGCCACATGTTCACCGACGCCGCGGGGCTGCTCATCGCCGTCATCGCCGCGACTCTCGTCCGCCGGCCGCCGACGATGCGCCGCACCTGGGGGTATGCCCGCGCCGAGGTGCTGGCCGCCTCGATGCAGGCCGGCCTGCTGCTGATCGTCGGCGTCTTCGTCATCGTCGAGGCCATCCGCCGTCTCGTCGAACCGCCCGAGGTGGCGTCCGGCGCCATGATCTGGTTCGGCGTCGTCGGCCTCGTGGGCAACCTCGTGTCGATGGCCGTGCTCGCGGGCGGCCACGGCGGTTCGCTGAACAGCCGGGCGGCATTCCTCGAGGTGGTCAACGACGCGCTCGGCTCGATCGCCGTCATCATCGCCGCCCTCGTGATCGCGACGACGGGCTGGACGGGTGCCGACTCGATCGCATCCCTGCTGATCGGAGCGCTCATCATCCCGCGCACGCTTCGGCTGCTGAAGGAGACCACCGACGTGCTGCTGGAGAGCACGCCGCGCGGGCTGGACCTGGGGAGCGTACGGCAGCACATCCTCGCGATGCCGCACGTGGTGGACGTCCACGACCTGCACGCAAGTCTCGTCGGCAGTGGCACGCCGGTGCTCTCCGGTCACGTCACCCTGGAGGACGAGTGTCTGCGGGACGGGCACGCCCCGGCCATCCTCGCCGACCTGCAGCGCTGCGTCGCCGAGCACTTCGCGATGCCGATCGAGCACTCGACGTTCCAGCTGGAGACGGTGGCCCACCGGGACCAGGAGCACATCCCGCACTGACGGCCGCCTGAACGGATCACCCTTGGTCGTTCCTGGAAAGCCGCTGCTCGACAATGTCGTGTATGACTCGACTCCAGAATCACCGATGACCCACGACAACCGCGGTTGGTGGCGGCGGAAGTTCGCTCCTGATGTCCGGACGGTCGGCCGGGGGGAACGACGGCTGCTCCTCCGCAGCTCGGTCGTGCTCGCTCTCGTCGGGGCGGTCGTCTTTGCGACGATGCTCGTCGGCGTCCTCACTCACACGGGCGTGCAGCGACTCGACCTGCCGGTCGAGTCGTGGTTCGACGCGCAGCGCGATCCGGGACGGACCGGGGTGATGGACGTCGTCGCGACGGTGTTCGGGCCGGTCGGCATGCCGATCGTCGTCGCCGTCGTCTCGATCACGTGGGCGTTCCTCGCCCGGCACGCCTGGCGGCCCGTGGTCCTCGCGTGCGGGATGCTGCTGGGCGTCGCGTCGGCCGAGCTCCTCGCGCCGGTCGTGCGGCACCCCCGCCCACCGGTCCGGCTCATGCTCCTCGGCCCGGACCACACGTTCTCGTTTCCGTCCGGACACGTCATGGGCGCCAGCGACTTCTTCCTCATCGGGGCGCTCCTCGTCGCGTCACGGACGCACCGGCAATGGGTGACCGTGGTGCTCTTCGTCGTCGCAGCGGTGGCGATGGCCGTGCAGGTGGTGAGCCGCCTCTACCTCGGCTACCACTGGTTGACGGACACCCTCGCGTCCGTCGGGCTGTCCCTGATGATCACCGCACTCGCGATCACCGTCGACACGCACCTCACGGCGCGGGTTCGCGACATCGCGCGCGAAGGCCACGAGTCCGGGGAACCCGAGACCGTCGCAACGGACTGAGCCGATGACGGCGTCACTGGCCGTCGAGGCTGCCGATCACGATCGTCCACGGCTGCACGGTGCGCTCGGCGATGAGTCCCTCGAGCTTGAACGGGTCCTGGTCGAGGTCGGCCTCGACCGCCTCCGCGGTGTCCGCCTCCATGACGATCAGGGCCGCGCCGTTCTCGGTCGGGCCCGAGAGCCGCAACCGGCCCTGCTCGTGCAGGCCGCGCAGGAAGGCGCGGTGCCGGGGCCGGTGCTCGTCCAGGCGAGCGGTGTCGTCGGCGTAGCGGTAGGTGACGGCGAACAGGGCCATCGCAGCACTCCTTCGGTCGGCGGGCCGCCGCCGGGCCCGCTCGTGACGAGTGGATCCGGCGACGTCGTTCGCCTCCCACGCTAGGCCCTCACCGTCGGCCGGGACCCCGGCGCGGTCGCCGTGTGACGTGCGCTCGGGCCACAGGACCTGGTCCGCGCCTCAGCCGGGCCGGCATCCGGCGGCGACCGTGATGGTCGCGGCGCCGAGCCGTGCGGTGCACGTCGTCCCCCCGGTGTCGCGGTGCGGACCGGAGGGATCCTCCGCCGACCCGGCGACGAGGCGGACGGACAACGGTGCGGCGGCGGCCCGCCGGTCCCGGGTGGGCAGCCATGCGCGTCCGGTCTCGGCCAGGATCAGGAGGCCGTGGTCGTCCCCGACGGCGGCGAAGTCGGCGGACTCGGTGCCGGCGAACGGCGTCAGGCCCGCCACCTCGGCGAGCGTGCGGACGGCGGCAGGCACGTCGGGCACCGCGACGCCGACCTCGCTGATTCCCAGGAGGTGGTGCGGGCCGAACGGCTGCTCGCCGATCCGGTCGGGCAGCCGTTCGCGCGTGATGAGCTCGAGCACCGCCCTCGACGGCCCAGCGAAGTAGAGCGACCGGCTGTCCCACCCCGGCGGCCCGGTGAACTCGTCCTGGCCGTCCCGGGCGAGCAGGGTCGCACCGTTCGGTCAGCCACCGCCGCGCGGCGTCGAACGCGTCGGCGGGAATCGCGAGTGCGAGGTGGTCGGCGACGTCGGCGTCGGGCCGCAGCTCCAGCGTCAACGTCGCGTCCCCCACGGCGACGACGAGCGCCTCGCCGTGACGGACGGCCGGCAGTCCCAGCGTGTGCGACCAGACGCGCTCCGCTTCGTCCAGATCGGTGACGCCGGTGGTCACCCGGGTGATCCGCATGGCTCGGAGGCTACGCCCGGGGACGCCGTCCGGGAAGCACGAAACGCGCGCGGGTCATCCGGGCGTGCGCCCTTCGACGTCCCCCCGCCGATCACGGAGGCGACCGACGACGGTGACGGCCAGGAGCACGCCCGCGAACACGCCGGCCGCAACGAGCGCGGCCAGCCAGAACAGCGTCTGCGGGGCGAACATCGCCAGCAGCGCCGCTGCCACCAGAGCGGACACGGTCAGCGCGACGAATTCACCGCGGAGGGGCGTGCCCCGCGGCTTGGTCAGCCCGAGGAACTCGTGCCACCTCATGGAGTCGACGCGGTCCTCACACGTGGTCGCGCCAGGAGTGCTCCGGCGCGAAGCCGAACATGCGCTTGGCCTTCGCGTTGGCGAGCAGGCTCTCGTGCTCGCCGAGCTCCTTGGTGACCTTCACGTCCGGGAACCGGGTCGCGGCCAGCTCGGCGCTGCTGCGGGACATCACGCTGTCGTCGTTGGCGATGACGAACGTCTCGTACCCGGTGTGTTGCCAGGTCAGCGCCTTGCGCACCGCCTGGGCACCGTCGCGCCGGTCGATGTAGGCCCAGAGGTTCCAGTCGCGGCTGGTGACGTCGGCGTCGAAGCTCGGGAACTGCGCGTAGTCCTCGACCGCCATCACGTTGGAGAACCGCAGCCCGACCATCTTCAGGTCCGGGTTCCAGCGCACGAATTGGTGGGCCATCGTCTCCTCGAGGTGCTTGACCAGCGAGTAGGTGGACTCGGGCCGTACCGGGTACTCCTCGTCGACGGGCAGGTACGGCGGGTCCTGCGCGAAGGGGATGCCGAGAAGCGTCTCGCTGGAGGCGTGCACGATGTTGCGGATGCCCAGCCGCAGCGCGGCACGGAACACGTGGTAGCTGGCGAGGATGTTGTTCTCGAAGGTGGCGACGTCCGGCGCGAGGCCGGCCGACGGCAGCGCGGCCAGGTGCACGACGGCGTCGATCCCGTCGTGCCGGTCCTCGATCCCGCCGAGGGCGTCGATCGTCTGGCCGTAGTCGGTCAGGTCGACGCGGGCACCGGTCGCGGGGTCCGCGGGCTTGACCTGGTCGAGGGTGATCACCTGGTGCCCGTGGGCGACCAGGTCCTCGACGACGGCGACGCCGAGCTTGCCGGAGGAGCCGGTCACCGCCACGCGCAGCGGGGTGTCCGAGTGAGTGCTGTTCTGATCGGTCACGTGCGATCTCCTGTCTCGCGGTCTGTCTGCTGAGCTGTCTGCGGGTCTGTCTGCTGGTCTGTCTGCTGGCCGGCGACCCCGTACGTCGCCGGTGGGCGACCGGCCGCGAAGCCGTACCCGGCGTCGGCGAGGGCGGCGCGCAGCAGGCGCATCGCCTTCGGGCCGACTCCGTGCAGTGAGGCCACCCAGGCTTCCGGGTAGGTGCTGAGCTGTTCGAGCGTCGCGATGCCCTGCGCGGCGAGAGCCCGATGCGCGGGCGCACTGGTGACCGGCAGGGGGGTGCTCATGTCCCGACGGTAGTGCACGCCGTGCTCAGGTCACAGGGCCGTCCACGTGGCGACCCGGCCCCGCGGGGGCGACGTCGCCGCCGGCGTCCGCGGCGGCTGCGCCGTCGGCGTCGAGCCCGCCGGAGCCCGCGAGCGCGGTGGCCGTCGCGTCGAGGAAGCGGATGACCACCTCCCGTTCCTGCGGCGTCAGGTCCGCGGCGGCCCCGTACCGGCGCGCCTGCACCCGGCCGACCGTGTTCATCGCCGTCTCGTGGGTGCCCGGTGTGACCCGCACGGCCTGGGACCGCCGGTCGGTCGGGTGCGGGGTGCGGGTGATGTGACCGGCCGCCTCGAGCCGGTCGAGCAGCTTGGTCGTCGAGGCGCTCGCGATCCCGAGGTGCCGGGCGAGCGCACCGGGCGTGACGGCCTCGCCGCGGTGGGCGGCGACGACGAGGAAGTGGATGGCCCGCATGTCCGTCGCGTTCAGGCGCATGTACCGCTGGGACTGTTCGGCGAGGTCGCGCTCGACGCCGTTGAGCCGGCCCATTGCGCCCATCAGCCGGTCGATCTGGGCGATGTCGCCCGGCGTCAGGCCGGCCCGGTCCACGAGGCGGCCCTGCGGATCGCTCGCGTCGAGCCGGTAGATCGCGGCAGGGTCCGCCGCGCCCTCCCGGGACTCCGCCGCCTGCTGTTCCGTCATCAGTGCACCTCCGGCGTCCATGCTAGGCGGCTTCCTTCTCGCCGAGCTATTTGTTAGCTTGGCGAAAGATCATCGCGTCGACCGGGAGAACGATCATGAGCACGCGCACACCGACCACCACCGCGCCGGGCACCCGTCCAGGCGGCGGCGCAGGCGGCAGGCGCCCCGGCGGCCGGGCCCTGCGCATCGTGCTGCCCGCGCTGCTCATCACCATCTGGTTCGTCGCGGCCGGCATCGGCGGCCCCTACTTCGGCAAGGTCGACGAGGTCTCCTCCAACGACCAGACGAGCTTCCTGCCCGCGAGCGCCGACGCGACGAAAGTCCAGAACCGGCTCGGCGACTTCACGTCCTCCGATGCCCTCCCCGCCGTCGCCGTCATGACCGCCGACCGCACCCTCACCGCGCAGGACCGGCAGGCACTGACCACCGCCGTCACACGGCTGAAAGAGATCGACGGCGTCGAGAGCGGTATCTCGCCCCTGATCCCGGCGAAGGACGGGCGGGCGGCCGAGGCGTTCGTCCCGATCAGCTCCTCCGGCGAGGTGGCCACCGTCGTCGAGCAGGTGCGGGACCGCCTGACCCGGGCCGCGCCCGACGGCGTCTCCGTCCACATCACGGGACCGGCCGGCTTCACCGCGGACCTGGTCGGCGCCTTCGCCGGCATCGACGGGGTGCTGCTGCTCGTGGCTCTCGCCGCGGTGCTCGTCATCCTCGTGATCGTCTACCGGTCCCTGCTGCTGCCGGTCGCGGTGCTGGCGACCAGCATGTTCGCCCTGTGCGTCGCGCTGCTGACGGTGTGGTGGCTGGCGAAGGCCGGCATCCTCACGCTCACCGGGCAGACC
This sequence comes from Tersicoccus mangrovi, assembly GCF_036881825.1. Taxonomy (NCBI): domain Bacteria; kingdom Bacillati; phylum Actinomycetota; class Actinomycetes; order Micrococcales; family Micrococcaceae; genus Tersicoccus; species Tersicoccus mangrovi. The sequence continues at coordinate 732,763 of NZ_JBAJMW010000001.1, forward strand.
CAGGGCATCCTCTTCATCCTCGTGATCGGCGCGGCGACGGATTACTCGCTGCTCTACACCGCCCGCTACCGGGAGGAGCTGCGGTCCACGCCGGACAAGGGTGCCGCGACCCTCGCGGCCTGGCGCAGCGCCGTCGAGCCGATCGCCGCGTCCGGGGGCACCGTGATCGTCGGCCTGCTGTGCCTGCTGCTCTCGGACCTGAACTCGAACAAGTCGCTCGGCCCGGTGGCGGCGCTCGGCATCGTGTTCGCGATGCTCGCGGCCCTCACCCTGCTCCCGGCGCTGCTGTTCGCGTTCGGCCGGGCGGCGTACTGGCCCCGGCGGCCCCGGTTCGAGCCGGAACACCGGCACAACGCCGTCGACCCCCGCGGCCTGTACGCCCGGGTGGGCCGCCTCGTCGCCCGTCGGCCGCGGACGGTGTGGATCACGTGCGTGGCGCTGCTGCTGGCCGGTGCCGCCGGGATCGTGGGCCTGCGCGCGGACGGGGTGCCGCAGAGCGACCTCGTGATCGGCACCTCGGACGCCCGCGACGGTCAGAAGGCCCTCGCCGAGCACTTCCCGGGCGGCTCCGGCTCCCCCGCCTCGGTCATCGTCGAGCAGGGCGACCTGCAACGCGCGGCCGACGTGCTGCTCGCGCACGACGGCGTCGACGCCGTGACGGTGACGAGCGCGGACTCGCCGTCGGGCTCGGCGCCGGTGACGAAAGACGGCGTCGGGACCGTCGGACGGCCCGGCACCCCGGCACCGAAACCGACGGTGGCGGACGGCGACGTGCTGCTGCAGGCGACCCTGACGGATCCGGCGGACAGTGCAGCCGCCGAGGCCACCGTGCGCTCGCTGCGCTCCGACCTCGCCGGCGTGGCCCTGGTCGGTGGGGAGACGGCGACGGCGATCGACACCAACGACACGTCGATCCATGACCGGACGCTGATCATCCCGCTGACCCTCGCCGTCATCCTCGTCATCCTGATGCTGCTGCTGCGCGCCGTGATCGCGCCGGTGCTGCTCATCATCACGACGGTGATCTCGTTCGCCACCGCTCTGGGCGTCTCCTCGCTGGTGTTCAACCATGTGCTGAACCTGCCCGGCGCGGACCCCTCGGTGCCGCTCTTCGGCTTCGTGTTCCTCGTGGCGCTGGGGATCGACTACAACATCTTCCTCATGACGCGCGTGCGGGAGGAGTCCGCGCGGCACGGCACCCGGCCGGGCATCCTGCGCGGCCTCGCGGTGACGGGCGGGGTGATCACCTCGGCCGGCGTCGTGCTCGCGGCGACGTTCGCCGCCCTGGCCGTCATCCCGGTGCTGTTCCTGCTGCAGATCGCGTTCATCGTGGCCTTCGGGGTGCTCCTGGACACCTTCGTCGTGCGCACGCTGCTGGTCCCGGCGCTGACCTACCAGGTCGGGCCGGCCATCTGGTGGCCCGGCCGGCTGTCCCGTCCGGCCGGCCGCCACGCCGCGGACGTTCGACCGGACCCGGCGCCAGCTCGTTGAGTGGTCACTTCTCGACGGTTCTGAGCGCTGTGCGGCTGGATTTCCGTCATCTATCGACCAGTGGACCGGGAGTCGGGAGGCCGGGCGTCAGAAGGTGAGCGAGCCGCGCAGCACCGAGTCGCCGGAGTGGGCCGGGTTCCCGTCGAAGGGCTCGTCGGAGACGTCCACCGTCGCGTAGTCGTGCACGTCCAGTCCTGCGGGCACGGGCAGCACCGCGGACCCGTCGTGCAGGGTGCCGAGGCTGACCATTCGTCTGCCGTCCTTCGCGATCAGCCACACCTCGGGGTAGCCGCGCACGCGGTCGCCGCCGACCTGCAGGCGCAGTTCTTCGATGCCGTTCGCGGTGCGCTCCAGCTCCGCCGAGCCCGACCCTGTGCCGCCGGACGCCGCGACGGGCGCGAGGTTCGCGGTCGCGAGCACCTGGCCGCCCGAGCGCGCACTGATGCCCCACGCGACGCCGAGCACGACGAGGGCGGCGACGACGGCCCCGGCGACGAAGCTCCAGGTCCGGGCGCCGGGACGACGACGGCGGCGCGGCGCGCTGCCGGCACCGGACCGAGCGGCTTCGTCCCGGCCCGCCCGGCGACCTGCCCGGCCCCCCGGGCGACCTGCCGGGCGGTTGGACGCGCCGGGACGCGCACCCGGCCCGGACGCGGCCGAGTCGCGCTCGGGCGCCGGGGAGGCGCCGTCCTGCACGGCGCCCGGCACTCCGCCCGCGGCACCGCCACCCGATGCACCGGCCGGCGCCGACGCCGCGCCAGTCTCCGTGTCCGTCCTCGCGTCGATCCGCGACCGGATGCCGGACCACACGGCGTCGGACGGCGGTTCCAGTTCCGGGCCGCTCGTCCGGGCGGCGTCGGCGAGCGCGGCGAGGTCCACGACCTCGGCCCGGCAGTGGGCACACCCGTCCAGGTGGGCCCGGGCGGCGTCGCCGACGTCCTCCCCGAGGGCGGCCAGCGCGACGGTGTCACCATCCAGATGCTTCACGGCTCGCCTCCATCCGTCGTCTCAGGTCGAGCAGGCCACGGCGCAGGTGGCTCTTCACCGTACCGAGCGGCACCCCGGTGCGGTCGGCGATCTGCCGGTGGGTCAGGTCCTCGTAGAACGCGAGGTGGAGGAAGGAGAGCGGCGGGTCGGGCAGGGTCGCGAGCACGTCGCGGACCATCAGCCGGGTGACGGCGGCCTCGACCTCGTCCTCGCCGGGCACCGCGGCGTCGGGGTCGTGATCGGCCAGGTCGGCGGTGCGGCTGCGGTCCGTGGCCAGCTGCCGGGCCCGGTCGGCGATCACGCGGCGGGTGATGCCGATGATCCAGGCAGGCAGCACCGCCCGCTCGGGGTCGAAACTGGCCCGGTAGGTCCAGGCCCGGACGAACACGTCCTGCACGACGTCGTCGGCGACGTCGGGATCGCGGACGGCACGCAGCGCGAGCCCCCGGACGACGGCGCCGCAGTGCCGGAACGCACGCTCGAGCACCTCCGGGTCACCCTCCCGGAACCGCGGATCAGCCGCGGCATCCCACACCGGAGCGGTGCGCTTCATGCCGACTCCCGTGATCGACCGCCCCGATCGACGACGGCGGGGCCGGACCCGTGTCTGCTTGACCGCGAGTATACGGAAGGGCTCACCGCACGGGTTCGGCGGTGACGACGACGTTGTCACGGTAGTCCTGCGCCTCGGGCAGCCACGGGCCGCCGCAGGTGACCAGGCGCAGCACGGGGGAGCCGTCGCGCCGGAACAGGTCGGTCGATCCCAGCCGCGCCTTCGTGATCGCGTCGACGGCACGGACCCGGTAGGAGAGCACCTTGCCGGTACTGAGCACGACGTCGACGGTGTCGCCGGGCCGCAGGTCCTTGATCCGGTACAGCGGCGTCTTGCCCCAGGGTGCGTCGACGTGGCCGGCGAACACGGACGACCCGGCGGCGCTGCCGGGCGCGGGGCCGTACCGGTACCAGCTGATGCGGCCCGGCGTCAGGGGGATGGCCAGGGCACCGCGGTCGTCGACGCCCATCGCGTCCACGGGCAGGGCGAGGTCCTGGGCCGGCGCGCGCACCTCGACGGGGGTGGCGACGGCGCGGGCGGGAGCGGGGACGGCCTTCGCGAGGGGGACGCGGCCGAGGACGGCTGAGCGGGGGGCCGCGGATGACGGCGCCGTGGACGCCGGAGTCGGCGAGGCGGTCGACGAGGCGGTCGACGAGGCGGTCGACGAGGTCGGGTCCGGTGCTGTGCTCGTGGGCGCACCGACGGTCAACCCGGTGGGCTCCCCCGGTTCGGGTGCCGGCAGGGCGGCCAGTCCCGTCGACCCGAGCACGAGCAGCCCCGCGACGCCGAGCACGGTCGAACCGCGCGTCAGACGCAGCGGAGGACCGCCGACACCCCGGGCCGGGACCGGTCCGGGGGATCGACGGGAAGGGTGACCCTGCCGGTGCCGAGGGGACGCGGCATCGGCAGGGTCGGACGGGCGGATCATCGAGCTGGGGCTCCACTCAGGCTCGGGTGTGAGCCGCCCGGGCCGCCCGGCGGGAGAGCACCAGGGCGCCGGCGACGGCGGCGACGCCCAGCACGGCACCGACGGCGACCCCGGGCCCGGGATCGGCGGCGGCACCGGTGGTACCCGCTGGCACCCCGTTCGGGTTCTGCTGCATGCCGCCCACGGTCTGGGTGGCGAGGGCGAGGGTGCCGTCGGCGGCCGAGCCCCACGCGTAGACGACCGTCGTCGTGCCCTCGCCGAGGGCGAGGTCGGCGGGACCGATCACCGGCTTCGTGGTGCCGGCGAGCGCGACCGCGGCGGACACGGTGCCCGCGGGCACCTCGAGGGAGGCCTCCTTGGGGTTGGTCAGCCCGCTCAGCACGGCCTTGCCGCCGGCGAGGACGTCGACCGCGGGGGCGGCGGCGACGTGCCGGACGGTCAGGCGCGCCTGTCCGGTCGGGACGGTCGAGGTGTCGTTGGTGAACAGCGTCGCGCCCGGCTTGCCGGCGGCGGTCAGGTGCGCGACGGCGGTGTAGTCGCCCCCGGCCTTCAGGTCGGCGGCGACCGGGCCGATGATCGGCGAGGAGGCGTCCGCGGCGTCGGGCGCCGTGATCGCCAGTTGGTGGCTGCCGGCGGGCACCGGCAGCGGGCCGGCGAGCGTGCCGGGGGTGAAGTTGTCCAGGGTGAGGGCGCCGTCGACGTAGACGTCGACGGTGGTGCCGGGCACGGCGTGCAGCACGGAGAGCTGCGCGTCGCCGTCGGCGGCGGTGGCGGGTGACGCGGTGGCGAGACCGACGGTGGCGAGGCCGAGAACGGCCGCGGCGGCAAGGGTGGTGCGCATGGTGGTTCCTCCGGGGGAAGGGAACCGGCGCGTGAGCCGGTCCGAGTGGGTCGGGACACTCGTGCTACCGGTCGCGCACCGTCCCCGGATGCACGGGTGTCCCCGCCGGGGCGGAATGGGCCCCGGACGAGGCCGGATTCCCGGTCATGGGGCGCCGCGGACGGTGGCCGTCGTGGGCCGGCGTGCTAGAGATGGAACCGACAGCACCCTGACCAGCCGCCTCGAGGAATCGATGACCTCCGCGACCCCCGACGAACCCGTCCGGTCCCGCCTGCGCCTGTCCGGCGGGCGGGATCGCGCCGTGTTGATCGGCGCGCTCGGGATCCTCAGCGCGGTCAGCCCCCTGGCCACCGACATGTACCTGGCCTCCATGCCGGGATTGAGTGCGTGGTTCGGCACCTCCGCCTCGGCCGTCCAGCTGACCCTGACCTCGTACATGATCGGCATGGCACTCGGGCAGTTCTTCCTCGGCCCCGTCTCGGACGTGCTGGGCCGGCACCGGCTCCTCGTCGCGGGCAACGCGGTGTTCCTCGTCTGCTCGGTGCTCATCGTGTTCGCGCCGAGCATCGGGGTGATGATCGCGCTGCGGGCGCTGCAGGGGGCGGCCGGAGCGGCCGGCGTCGTCATCGCGCGGGCCATCGTGGCGGACATCGCGACGGGCCGGCAGGCGGCGAAACTCTACTCGATCCTCGCCACGATCACCTCGGTGTCACCGGTCGTCGCACCGCTGCTCGGAGGGGTGATCGCGACCGTCGCCCCGTGGCAGGCGGTGTTCTGGGCGCTGACCGTGTTCGGGGCGGTGATGCTGGTCTGCTCGGTCGTGGTCGTGCCCGAGACGCTGCCGCCGGCGGCCCGGCATCACGCGCTGCGCGGTGTGCTCGGCCTGTCGCTGCGGGTGATGCGGACCGGCTCCTTCATGGCGTACGCGTTCACGTTCGCCTTCTCGTTCGGCTCCCTGTTCTCCTACATCTCGGCGTCCTCGTTCGTGATCCAGAACGTGCTGGGCTTCTCCGCGCTCGCGTACTCGGTGGCCTTCGCCGTCAACGCGTGCGGCGCCATCGTCGGTGGCCTGGTCAACGCCCGGCTGGTGGACCGCGTGGAGCCGGCGGCCATCCTGCGCGTCGCCGTCATGGTGATGGCGGCCGTCAATCTCGTCGGCCTCGTGCTGATCCTCAGCGGCGTCACGGGGTGGATGACCCTGGTGCAGCTGCTCATCGGGCAGACCGCGATCGGTTTCATCATGGGCAACGCGGTGGCCCAGGCACAGAGCCGGGTGCCCGGGCTGGCCGGCGCCGGCGCTGCGGTGCTCGGCCTGCTGCAGTTCGTGCTCGGCGGCCTGGTCAGCCCCCTGACGGGTATCGCCGGGCAGCACACGGCCGTCCCGATGGCGCTCTCGATGGCGGTGTGGTCAGTCCTCGCTCTCGGGACCGCGTTCCTCGCCCGCCGACTCAGTCGCTGACGTCACGCACGGCGTCGGACCCCATCCGGCGCGCTGACCGATACGCACTCCGGCGCAGTCACACGCGCTCCCGTGCGCTGACCTCGCCGGTTCCTTCCGATCGACGGGAGTCTCCCTGCCCCTGTTCGGCGCGCACCGCCGAGTCGGCATGATGGTGTCATGACCACCCACGCCGCCGCCGAGAACGGCTCCCTCGCCTCCGTCGCGTCCGCCGGCTCGCTCGCGTCGGTGCTGTCCGCCGGGTCGATCGCTTCCGTTGCGTCGGTGGGGTCGATCGCGTCCGTCGGATCCGTCGGTTCCTTCGCCTCGATCGGGTCGGCCGGGTCCGTCGCGTCGATCGGCTCCTCCGGCTCGATCGCGTCCATCGGATCCGTCGGATCGTTCGCCTCGATCAACAGCTTCGGCGGCATCGGCGTGATCAACGGGATGCCCGTGTTCGTGCTCGCCGCTCTGGCCGCGATTCCCGCCGCCCTGCTGCTCCGGGGACGGCGGCGCCGCGCCTGAGCGTCACACCCGTTCGCGGATCCAGGCCGCCAGCGTCGCCGTCTTGAGCTCTCGGTCGGCGGGCCGGTCGATCGTCACCCACGCCCATTCCGAGGCCATCCGCAGCACCACGTGCAGCCGGAGCCTCGCCCGCGCCGCGTCGTCGATGCCACCGTGGGCGTCGAGCAGCGCGGGCACGAGGCCGCTCTCGCGCTCGTGCATCAGGTGGATGACGGTCAGCGCCAGGTCGTGCATCGGGTCGCCCCATTCGGCGCGTTCGAGGTCGACGACGCCGCTGATCGCGGGCAGGGTGCCGGGGAGGTGCCGCAGCAGGACGTTGCCCCCGTTGAGGTCTTGATGGCAGAACGACGGCGGGATCTCCTCGTCCAGCGGCGTGGTACCGGCCAGGCGCTCGATGCCGGCCGCGAGTTCCTCCTCGCCCCCGGCGGCCCGGAACCCGGCGACCGTCCCCTCCACGAGGGCGTCCGTCCAGGACCGCAGACCGGGCCGGCGCTCCCCTGCGGTCCCGGCTGCGTCGGCGGCGGTATCGGGCCCCGTGTCGATCAGCGCGCCGAAGTGGGGACCGGTCACGGCGTGCAGACGCCCGGCGATCGCACCGACCTCGGCGACGACGTGACGCTCCTCCGCCGCCGAGAGCCCCGGCCGCCGATCCGCCCATCGGGCGCCGGGCAGCCGATTCACGATCACGAAGGGCATCCCGTCGTCGGACCGGCCCCGCGCGACCAGCCGCGGCACCAGGTCACCGAGCACCCCGGCGATCCGCAGGGCGTGCGCCTCCGTCGCGGCGCGTTCCTCCGCGGCAGCCGGGAAGACCTTGACGACCAGCGGCTCGCTCTGATGGTCCCTCGCTTCCCCCGCCACCCTCAGCCCGAGCAGGTGGCCGACGGCGCCCTGCACGGGCGGTCGCCACGCGGGGTCGAGGTGCACGGGCGCACCGATGGCGTCCGTCGCGGCCGCCGTCACTGCGGAGATCAGTGCCTCGGTGATCCTCGGAGCGGCCATCGTCCGATCGTCCCACGGGGAAGCGGACCACCGGGGTCGCTCGAGGGCCTGGGCTCAGGTGCCGGGCACCTCGAGGTGGACGGTGACGACGTCGCCGAGGTCGATGCTCTCCGCCCGGCGCACGGCGTCCTTGACCGGCAGCGCGTACGTGCCGTCCTTGGCATACATCGCCGTCGTCCACGTCGTCCCGCCGATCCGGGCACGCGCCGGGATCATGCCCCAGCCGTAGGTGACCTCCGCGGCCAGGTCCCGGACCTCCGCCGCGACCGGCGGCGGGAGGCTGACGAAGTGGTACGGCGCGGGGCCGCGCCAGTGCCACACCTCGGCATCGAACCGGCTCTCCATGGCCGCCGCTCTCCTCGTGGACGGGTTACTCGCACCGTTGCTCGTCCGTCGCCCGTCCGGCACATCCGTCCGCGCCCATCGTGTCCTGCCAAGCGCCGAGCCGCCACCTTCGCGAGTAGTCTGTCCGGTGGGTCGCACCGCCAGTGGGGGTCGTGCGCATCGAGTCGATGAGGCATCGCCATGGTCGCTGTGGACCACCTTCTCCGTTCCTCCTCGAACCCGGCGGCCGTGGGGCGCCGCCGCTGGTTCGCCGTCGTGCCGCGGCGTCTGGCGACGCTCGCCGCCGTCGCCGGCGTCCTGGCGACGCAGTTGATCACCGCCGGTGGCGCCGTCGCGGCCGTCCCCATCACCGACCCGAACAACGTGCAGGTGCTCGTCACCAAGCAGCGGCCGCTCGACCCGCTGCGCTACGTGCCGCCGGACCTCGTGCGGGGTCCCGGCGGCTACCTCATGCGCTCGGTGACCTCCACGGCGCTGGGCCGGCTCTGCGCGGGTGCGGCCGCCGCCGGATCGCCCCTGGCGACGGTGAGCGCGTACCGCTCGTACGACCAACAGGCCGCGCTCTTCGCCAGCTATGTCAACCAGTACGGCCTGGCGTACGCCGAGACGATCTCCGCGCACCCCGGGCACAGCGAGCACCAGACCGGGCTCGCCGTGGACGTCGGCAACGCGGACGGCAGCTGCGGTCTCGGCAGCTGCTTCGGCAGCACCCCGGGTGGCCGCTGGGTCGCGGCGAACGCCTGGCGGTACGGGTTCATCGTCCGCTACCCCAACGGCTACACCGCGATCACCGGGTACACGTGGGAGCCGTGGCACCTGCGCTACGTCGGCCCGACCCTGGCGGCGGACATGCGCAACCGCGGCATCGCGACCATGGAGCAGTACTTCAGCACCCCGCCGCGGCCCGCCTTCGCGACGTCCGCCGACCTCGGCGCCATCGATCCGGCGGGCACCCTGTGGAGCTACCCCGCCACCGGACGCGGGACGCTGGGACAGCGGGTCGCGGTCGGCGCCGGCTGGGGCGGTGTGACCGGCGGTGCCGTCGTCGACTGGAACGGCGACGGCCGGCTCGACGTGATCGGCCGCCACGCGGACGGCACCCTGTGGTTCTATCCCGGCCGGTCGACGCCGGGCCTCGGTACGGGCGTGCTGCTCGGCACCGGCTGGAACGGGTGGGCCGTCACCCCCGGCCCCTGGGTCAACGGGCGAGCGACGTCGATCATCGCCCGCGGCCCGGACGGCGTGCTCTACCAGTACCCGAACGCCGGCAATCGGCTCGGTGCCCGTACCGTGATCGGGCGCGGCTGGGGCACGACCACCACGACGATGGTCGACGTCGACGGGGACGGCCGCCAGGATCTCATCGCCAAGCGGAGCGACGGGCTGCTGCTGCTCTACCGCGGCAACGGCGCCGGCGGCTTCGTGCCGGAGACCCGGGCGGTGCTGGGCCGCGGGTGGAACGGCATCTCGTCCGTCTCCGTGGTGTTCGGGTTCAACGGGGCCGGCAGCAAGGGTGTGCTCGCCCGCAGCGCGGTCGACGGCTCCTTGTCGTACTACCCGCTGATCGGCGGGCGATTCGCGCCGCGCATCGTCGTCGGCTCCGGCTGGAGCACGTATCGCATCCTCTCGTGAGGCTCGCGAGGTTGTCGGGAGAGTGCGTCCGCACCGCGGACAGGACCTGACCGGCCGCCCTGTCCGAGCGCGCCGATCCCTGCCACGATGACGGCATGGACACCCTCACCGTCACCGAGATCCTCGACGCGTCGCTGACCGACTGGCGGCGCCTGGCCCAGGGGCTGCATGCCCGGTACCGCACCCGGGACTTCCGCACGGGGCTGGCACTGGTCGACGCGGCGGCGCAGGCCGCCGAGGAGGCCGACCACCACCCGGACGTCACGCTGCGCTACGCCTCCGTCGAGTTCCGCCTGCTCAGCCACGACGCCGGCGGGGTCACCGACCGCGACGTCGAGCTCGCCCGGCGCATCAGTGAGATCGCGGCGGGGCTCGGGGTCGAGGCGACGCCGCAGAAGCTGGCCCTCGTCGAGCTCGGGCTCGACACCGCGGACGTCGCGGCGCTCGGTCCGTTCTGGGCGGCGCTGCTCACCGGGTCGGCGACGAACGTGGACGGCGACGACGTCGTGGACCGGACGGGGCAGACACCGTTGATCTGGTTCCAGCACACCGACCCGCACGAGACGCCGCGGCAGCGGTTCCACCTCGACGTGTGGGTCCCGCACGACGTCGCCGACGAGCGGATCGCGGCCGCGGTCGCCGCGGGCGGCACGATCGTGGACGATTCGCCGGCGCCCACCTTCACCGTCCTCGCCGACGCCGAGGGCAACCGGGCGTGCGTGTGCACCTGCCTCGGACGGTGAGCGGCATGCCGTATGCCCCATGAGGCATACGGCACGCCGTCGGGCTCACTTGCCGGTGGTGAGCACCATCCGGAACCGGGCGTCGCCGGCCATCATCTTGTCGTAGGCCCGCTGGGCCTCCTCGAGCGGCACCGTCTCGATCGTCGGCTTGACCCCGGTCAGGACGCTGAAGCGCAGGGCGTCCTCGGAGTCCTTGGACGTTCCGGAGGCGTGCCCCTGCACGGCGGTCGAGCCGGGGATGAGGGCGAACGGCGGCACCTGCATCGGGTCCGCCGAGGCGCCCACGACGACGAGCTGCCCGCGCGGCCGCAGGCCGCCGAGCGCCGGGGTCATGGCGTCCGGGACGGTGACGGTGGCGAGCACGACCGAGGCGCCGCCGAGCTTGTTCAGCTCCTCCGCGACGTCCGACGTCGTCGAGTCGATGTAGTGGTGGGCGCCGAGGTCGCGGGCGAGGGACTCCTTCTCGGAGCCCCGGGCGATCGCGACCGTCTCGAAGCCCATCTTCACGGCGTACTGGACACCCAGGTGGCCGAGTCCACCGACGCCGAGGATGGCGACGACGTCGCCGGGCCGCGCGACGGACTCACGCAGCGCGTTGAAGGTCGTCACCCCGGCGCACAGCAGCGGGGCCGCGTCGACGTCGGAGAGGTCGTCGGGGATGCTGACGAGGGCCTCGGCGGGCGCGATCATGTACTCGGCGTACCCGCCGTCGTAGGCGATGCCGGCCACGAGACCGTTCTCGCAGGCGATGAAGTCGCCGCGGCGGCAGGAGTCGCAGGTGAAATCGCAGCCGCCGAACCAGCCGACCCCCACCCGCTGGCCGGCCGTCCAGGCGGTGACACCCTCGCCGAGCGCGTCGATCTCGCCGGCCACTTCGTGACCGGGCGCGCGGGGGAAGTCGTTGCCCATGGCACCGGCCACGGTCAGGGAATCGGAGTGGCACACGCCGCAGGCGCGCACGTGGACACGGACCTGGCCGGGACCCGGCTCGGGGATCTCGACCTCGGTGATCTCGAAGGGAGCGTTGGCCTCGGGGACCCGGGCGATCGTCATGGTGGTCATGCTCGCGATGCTACCCATTGAACCTCCACCCGGCCTGTGCCATCGTATGTGTACAGCGTCCACATATGGACGTCGCACGGCGATCTGTCACCCACGACCGATGAGGAGAAGGACATGAACGCCACCCCCGCAGCACTGCCCCCGGTGGTCGACCCCGATACCTGGCGGCAGCAGCTGGACGATCTGCGCCGGCGCGAGAAGGCCGCGACCCACGAGTTGGACGCCATCGCCGCCCAGCGGCGTCGCCTGCCGATGGTGCGCCTGCCCGAGTACACGCTGGCCGGCGAGAACGGGCCCGTCCGGCTGGTCGACGTGTTCGACGGCCGTTCGCAGCTGATCACCTACCACCACATGTGGTTCCCGGGCGAGCAGTGGCAGTGCGGCGGCTGCACGGGCTTCACGTCCCAGTACACGCGGCTGGACTTCCTCGACACCTACGACGCCCGGTTCGTCGTCGTCACGCAGGGCCCCATCGACGAGGCCCTCGCGTACCGCGACACCGTCGGCAACAGGATGACCTGGTACTCGACCGACGACAGCCCGTTCGGTGCGGACATGGGCGCGGGCCCCGGCGAGGGCTTCGCGGTCAACGTGTTCCTGCGCGACGGGGACACCGTCTACCGCACCTGGCACACCGACGGCCGGGGCACCGAGCAGCTCACGCACACCTTCCCGCTGATCGACCTGCTTCCGTGGGGCCGGCAGGAGGAGTGGCAGGACTCCCCGGAGGGCTGGCCGCGGAACACCACGTACGAGGGATGGCTGGACTCCCCCGACATCGCCCGGCTGTATGGGCCGAACGGTACGTGCGACCCGACGCCGGCCCGCACCAGCACCAGCACCCGCACCACCCAGGCGACGGACCCCGCCGCCACCGCCCCGACGACGCAGGAGACGACCCGATGACCCAGGCGCCCCCCGAGGAACGCTTCGTCCGCTCCCACACGATCGACGCCACCCCGGCGGCGATCTTCGCGGTGCTGACGGATCCGACCCGGCACCAGGAGACCGAGCCCACGGACTGGGTGAGGGACGCGCGGGACACCGAGCGGCTGACCGCGGTCGGCCAGGTCTTCGCGATGAACATGTTCCACGTGGGCGCGGGCGGGGACTACGTCATGCACAACACGGTGATCGCGCTCGAACCCGACCGGACGATCGCGTGGCGTCCCGGCCAAGAACACGAGGGAGCGATCCGCTCGGGTGGCTGGACGTGGCGGTACGACCTGCAGCCGACCGGTACGGACGGGGGCGGAACCGGCGGTGGCACCGAGGTGACCCTGACCTACGACTGGTCGGCCGTGCCCGAGAAGCTGCGCCAGTACGTCAACGTCCCGCCGTTCGAGCCGGAGTTCCTGGACCGGTCCCTCGCCTCGCTCGAGGCCGCGGCCACGGGCACCGTGACCGGGACCCGCTAGCGGTCGGTGATCCGGGCACGGATGGCGAGCGCGTCACGTTCGTAGAGCGCGGCGTGCTCGGCCAGTTCCGGGTTGTCGAGTTCGACGGCCTTCTGGACCGAGAAGACGGCGAGCTCGTCGAGGCGTTCGGCCGTGGTCTCGCGCAGGACGTCGGCGGTGACGGCCGGTTCACCGTACCGGGCGAGCAGCCGGTCGAGCCGCGCGTCCCGCTGCGCGTCGGTGAAGCCGTCCGCCCGGTCGGTGGTCAGCGGGACGATCCGGTAGGCGAGGTAGGCCAGGTCCCACACGCGCGGGCCCGGTGATGCGTGGTCGGCATCGATGAGGCCCACCGCCCGGCCGTCGCGGAACACCATGTTGTACGGGGCCGCGTCGTTGTGGCAGAGGACCTCGACGGGCTCGTGCGACGCCGAGCGCCACGGTCCGGTGCGGTCGGCGGTCGCGGAGGCCGCGTGGAAGCGGCGCAGCAGGTCCGTCGCGGAGTCGAGCGCCTCCTGCGCCCACAGCCAGGCCGGCATCGGGTACGCGGGGACGTCACCGGGCAGGTACTCGAGCCGTTCGCGTTCGCCGTGCTGGTCGTCGGTCTCGACGCCGCGGGGCTCGGGCACGCCGTCCATCCCCTGCGCACGGCAGTGGGCGAGCAGGCGATGCACCGCCGGGGTCCACGGGCCGGTGGTCCGCAGGACGACGTCGCCCCGACGGCTCACCGGCCCCATGTTGCCGCCGGCGAGCCGCTGCTCGGGCACGAGCTCGAGCTCGGGCTCGGGCACGAGCTCCTCCGAGGACGAGCCGTCGGGTGTCGACATGGGCAGCCTCTCGGGGGTCGGTTCCGTGAGCGTCTGGTCGGTCGGGATGAGCTCAGTAGGCGACGGTGAACCGCTGCCGGTGATGGACCGGCCGCTCGATCTCGTCGACGATGGCGGCGGCGAGGTCCTGGCCCGAGAGGTCGGAGTTGCCGTTCTCGTCGGTGAGGAGGACGTCGCCGCCGGTGCGGTAGGTCCCGGTCGCCTCGCCGGGCGCGTACGCGCCGAAGCCGGCGGCGGGGCTGACGAAGAACCAGTCGAGGGTCTCGTCCTGCTCGCGCAGCCAGTCGAGGACGTCGGTCATCTCCACAGCCTCCGCCTTGAAGGCGTCCGGGAAGTCGTCGGTGTCCATGAGCAGCGGCCCGTCCGGGGCGACCCGCAGCGATCCGGCCCCGCCGATGATGCCGAACCGGGTGCCGTGCTGCTGCGCGTGCCGGGCGACGTTCTCGGCGGCGGGGGCCACCTGCCCGGCCATCGCACCGCGCGGGGAGACGGTGACGAGGACGGTGTCGGCGTCCACCGCGGCCGCCGCGACGGCGTCGTCGGTGATCGATCCGGCCCGGTAGGTGACGCCGTCGAGCTGCTCGTCGGGGACGGTGCGGCTGATCGAGGTGACGGTGTGGCCGCGGCGGGCGGCCTCGGCCACGAGGTGGGCGCCGGCGTATCCGGTGCCGCCGATGACGGTGATGCGCGACATGTGTTCTCCTTCACGTCCGAGCGGGGTGCTCACCGGTGTCAAGGCCGCCTCGATCCCCGGCATTCCCGGGACGAGGGCGATTCTCGGTCCTCCGGGGGGCCTCCCGGCCCGGGTGGGCCCGGGCGTAGGGTGGACGTGCTCCGCCCCGGGAGTGGTCCCCACGAAAGGTAGCGGTTCTCATGTTCGGTCCCGACAATGTCCGGCGGCGGTGGCGCGTCGAGGACATCACCGTCACGAAGCCCGATGTGATCAAGCGCGCCATCGGCGCCGCTGCCATCGGCAACGTCACCGAGTGGTACGACTTCGGCGTCTACGGCTACCTCCAGACCACCATCGAGGGCGTTTTCCTGCCCAAGGACGCCGGCGTCGCGGGCGGCATCATCGTCGCCGGCCTGTTCGCCGTCGCCTTCCTGGTCCGCCCCTTCGGTGGCATGTTCTTCGGTCCGCTCGCGGACCGCATCGGCCGCAACAAGGTCCTCGCCGTCACCATGATCATGATGGCGCTCGGCACCTTCGCGATCGGCGTCCTGCCCAGCTATGCGGCCATCGGCCTCGGCGCCCCGTTCCTGCTGCTGGCCTGCCGGCTGGTGCAGGGCTTCTCCACCGGCGGTGAGTACGGCAACGCGATGACGTTCATCGCCGAGTACGCGCCGGACCGGCGGCGCGGCTTCCTCGGCAGCCTGCTCGAGGTCGGCACGTTCATCGGCTACCTGCTCGGCGCCTCCATCGCGACCCTCGTCGGCGTCCTGCTCACCGAGGACCAGTTGACCTCCTGGGGCTGGCGGCTGCCGTTCTTCCTCGCCCTGCCGCTCGGCCTGGTCGGTGTGTACCTGCGGTCCCGTCTCGCGGACACCCCGGCGTACCTGGCGCTGGAGAAGGAGTCCGAGGATCGGGAGAAGGAGAACAAGGTCTCCGGCGAGTTCAAGAAGATCTTCTCCCTGTGGCCCAACCTGCTCGCCTGCATCGGCCTGGTGCTCGCGTGGAACGTCACCAACTACATGCTCACCGCGTACATGCCCACGTTCTTCCCGGACATCCAGCGGATCCAGGGCTCCGGCGGCGTCTCGGAGGTGACCTCGCAGATCCTGCAGATCATCGTGATGGCCGTGTGCGTGGTCATGATCCCGATCATCGGCCGGCTCTCGGACCGGTTCGGCCGCAAGCTGATCGTGCGGATCGGCTCGGTCGCCCTGATCGTGCTCTCGATCCCGTCCCTGCTGCTGATCCGCGGCACCGGCGGGGTCAGCGTGCTCGCGGGCCTGCTGATCATGGGCCTGAGCCTGATCTGCTTCAGCGCGACCATGCCGTCGACGCTGCCGTCCCTGTTCCCGACGGTCGTCCGTGCGGGCGCCCTGTCCATCGCGTTCAACATCTCCGTCTCGCTGTTCGGCGGCACGACGTCGACCGTGATGAAGGCGCTCGTCGGCGGCACCGGCAACCTGATGTGGCCGGCGTACTACCTGATCGCGGCCGGCATCATCGGGCTGATCTCGATCCAGCGGGTGCCGGAGTCCAACGGAAAGGCCCTGTGGGGCTCCACCCCCTCGGCCGGCTCGAAGCAGGAGGCCAAGGAGATGGTCGCGGACTTGAAGGCCGAAGCGGCCGGCTGAGATCGGTCGCTCAGCGTCCTCGCTCGCGGTGCCGGCCGCCCTCAGCCCGCGGTGTGCTCGCGGGCGACGCGGTCCTTGATCGCGGTCAGGTCGGCCTCGGACCGGTAGGTGCCGTGGCGGACGACGCCGACGACGCCGTGCAGCGCCGCGACGGACCGGGTCGGGTCCTCGCGCAGCAGCACCAGGTCCGCGCGCCTGCCCGCGGCGACGGCGCCGAGGTCGTCCCGGCCGAGGAACCGGGCCGGTTCCGACGTCGTCGTCCGCAGCACCTGCAGCGGGCTCAGCCCCGCGGCGGCGAGCTCGTCGAACTCCCGGTGCAGGCTCGCGCCGGGGATCTCCCAGGAAGCGCCGGTGACGTCGCTGCCGGCCAGCATCGGCACGCCCGCCTCGGCGAGCACCCCGGCCAGGCGCAGCTGCGCGTCGTAGAGGTCGTGGAACACCCGCCGCGTCTGTTCCGGCAGCGCCGTCGCCTTCGTGGCGGTCTTCTCCCACAGCGCGCGGGTCCGCGGCGCCATGAACCGCAGGTCCGGATCGTCGGCCCAGCCTGGGTCGTCGCCGCGCTCGTTGGTCTTCTCCCGGATCAGGGTGGGGCATTGCCAGGTCCCGTGGTCGACGAGGACGCCCGCCAGCTCCCGCGCCCGCTCGTCGCTGTACGCGTCCAGGGCCTTGCGCATGATCGCGACCTGCTCCGGGCTGGTGCGCAGCTGCGGGTTGACGACGATGCGCTTGAGGATCGCGGCGAACACCCGATCCATGAACGGGAGCTTCGCGCTCGGCAGGCGCGGGGCCTTCAGCGCGGCGAGGTCGGCGCGGATCTCGTCCGCGTTGCTCGCGCAGGAGGCCAGGAGGCCGAGGCCGGGCCCGAGGTGCTCGATGAACCGGATGCCGGCCGCGGCGGCGTCCTCCGCCATGGTGGTGGGCGGCAGGTGGCCGCCGAGCGGGATGCCGAGCCGGTTGGCCTCGTCCTGCGCGGCGGGATAGTGCGCCGCGGCGACCATGCCCATCTTGATGAAGTCGGCGCCGTGCGCGTGCTGGCCGCGGACGGTCTCCCGCACGTCGGCCTCGCCGGCGGCGTTGAGCGGGGTGAGCAGGGCGCCGGGCAGCTGCAGCAGCGACGGCGCGTCCGCCGACTCGGCGAAGTCCCCGGCCCGGCGCCGAGCGAGTAGGGCGTCGGAGCCGGACATCTGCCGGTACCCGGTGATCCCGAAGGCCACCATGAGCTCGTGGGCGCCGGACGGGTCGGCCAGTTCGAGGGCGTGGGCGTGCATGTCGTTGAAGCCGGGCACCATGTAGGCGCCGCCGGTGTCGACGACGCGTGCCCCGTCGGGGGCCTCGGTGGTCATCGCGGCGACGCGGTCCCCGTCGACGACGACGGTCAGGCCCGGGGTGGTCTGCCCGGTTTCCACGTCGACGACGGTCGAGTTCGTCAGGGCGAGCGTCATACCGTCACCTCCCGCCCAGCAGCGTACGCGCGTTGCGGGTGGTCAGCTCCCGCCAGCCGGGGTCGGTGAGGTCGCCCCAGCCCGCATCGAGGCCGGCGATCTGCGCGGCGACCAGCGGCGGCGGCGTGAAGCACCAGTCGCTGCCGTAGAGCAGGTGGTCGTGCCCGACGGCGGCGACCAGGGCGGGAGCGGCGGACGGCAGCGGCGTCCCGGCGAGGTCGAACCAGAGGCTCGGGAGCAGCCTGGCGAGCGTGTCGGTGCCGACGGCGGCCCGGTCACCGGCGAGCCGCTCCCCGAACGCCTCCTGGAACATGCTGATCCGGGTGGCGACGAGCGGCAGCACCCCGCCCGTGTGCGGGGCGATCCACCGGATCCGAAGGAAGCGCTCCAGCACCCCTGAGACGGCCAGGTCGACGAACGTGCGGGTGGTGTCGAGGAGGTACTCGAGCATCGGGGAGGGGCGCCCGAAGGTCGTGACCTCCGCACCGGGCGCGGCGGTCGGGTGGACGAAGACGACGGCGTCCCGCTCGTCCAGCGCCGCCCAGACCGGCTCGAACGCCGGATCGGCCAGGTAGGCGCCGTGGATGTTCGTCTTGACGGCGATGCCGTCGGCGCCCAGCTCGTCGAGTGCCCGGACGGCCTCGGCGACCGAGGCGTCGACCGCGGGCAGCGGCAGGGAGGCGAAGACCCCGAAGGCGTCGGGTCGGCGGGAGGCGATCTCGGCGGCGAAGTCGTTGGTCCGGCGGGCCAGCGACACCGCCGCGGCGTCGTCCCCGAAGTGGAGGCCCGGCGCGGAGAGCGAGAGCAGCGAGCGGTCGATGCCGTTCGCCTCCATCAGCGCCAGGTGCGCGTCCTCGCTCCAGGCGGGCCAGCCCGGCATCCCGTCGATGCTCTCGACGTGGCCGGCCGCGCGCGCCTCGTCGGCGTACCAGTCGGGGATGAAGTGGGCGTGGACGTCGATCAGACCGGGCACGGATTCTCCTGTGGTCGTGGTGGTCCCGCCCCGCGGCACGAACGGGGCCGCGGGACGGGAGGTCGGTGGGGGAACGCCCGGTCCGGTCGCCGGTGCGACCGGACCGGGAACGGGGTCAGACCAGCGGGGAGACGACGGGCCGCTCGTCGCCGACGATCGCCTTGCCGTACACCTCGTAGGAGACGAGGGGGTTGACGACGCCGTGGCGGGCGGCCGTGTTGGAGTCCCGCCAGATCCGCTGCAGCGGGCTGGACTCGGCGAAGGAGCCGGCGCCGTGGATCGAGAGCAGCCGGTCGATCACCTGGGTCACCGACTCGGCGACCGTCGCGGTGTCCGCCCGCACCCGCGCCCGGGTGCGGTAGTCGGGGTACGTGCCGGCGACGGCCGCGGTGTCGATGTCCGCGGCGGCGCGCCGGGCGTGCAGCTCCGCCGTGTCGAGCAGCTGGGCGATGCGGGCGAGCTCGAGCTGGACGGCCGTGGACTCCGCCTGCGTCTGGAAGAAGCTGTACGGGACGGCCTTGGTGGCGGCCTTCTCCACGACGAAGTCGAACGCGGCGCGGCCGAGGCCGAGCTGCGCGCCGATGAGCACGAGCGCCAGCACGGGCACGAACGCAGCGCGGTGCACGGGCTCGTCCGCGACGTCCGGGTTGAGGTACTGGCCGCCGATGGCCGGCGGCACCATCATGACGCGGTGGTCGGGCACGAACACGTCCTCGACGACGATGCAGTTGCTCGCGCTCGAGCGCATGCCGGTGACGAACCAGGTGTCCTCGATCTCGTAGTCGGTGCGCGGGATGACGGCGAGCCCCTGGTTGACGATCTCGCCGGCCTCGTTGGGGATCGGGATGCCGACACCGGCCCACGTGGACCGGTAGGAGCCGGAGTTGTAGTACCACTTCCCGGTCACCCGGTAGCCGCCGTCGACGCGAGTCGCCTGGGCGGTCGGGGCGAGGACGCCGGTGACGAACGCGTCCGGGTCCTGGCCCCAGATCTCGTCCTGCAGCTCCCGGGACATGAGCCCGGCGAGCCAGCCGCACACGTTGGCCAGCGTCACGGTCCAACCGGCGCCGCCGTCGCCGTACGCGGTGGCCGCCGCGACGTCGAGCATGTCCTGCGCGGTGCCCTCGAGGCCGCCGTAGCGCTTCGGGGTGCCGATCCGGAAGGCGCCGGCCTCCCGCAACGCGTCGATCGACGCGTCGGGCACCACCGTGGCCGTGGACGCCGCCGCCCTCGCCCCGTTCCGCCGGCCGTACGCCCTGCTGGCGTGGCTGCTGTCCACCCGCGGGTACAGCATCGCCGACGACCTGCTGGGCGACGACCGTCCCGACGGCGTCGCCGCGTTCTACGCGCCGTCCGTCAGCGCGCGGGCAGTTCGCCCAGGAACTCCCGCATCAGCGCGGCGACCTCGGGCAGGTGCGTCTCGAGCAGGAAGTGGCCGCCGTCGAGCAGCTCGATCCGGGCGTCGGGCAGGTCGGCGCTGAAGGCCCGCGCGCCGTCCGGCCCGAAGATCTCGTCGTTGCGTCCCCACACGGCCAGCAGCGGCACCGGGTGTTCGCGGAACGTCGCGTGCAGGGCCGGGTAGAGCTCGCGGTTGGAGGGGTAGTCACCGTAGAGCGCGAGCTGGACCTCGGCGTTGCCGGGACGGGCCAGCCAGGCGCTGTCCCGCAGCCAGGTGTCGGGATCGACGAGGCTCTCGTCCGAGGTGCCGTGGACGTACTGCCAGCGGACGGCCTCGGTCTCATCTTAGCCATTCGAGAGCATCGGCCACATGCTTGCCTCTCCGCCCGTGCGGGAGAACATTCAGGCGACGACACCGCGTCAAAGCCTTAGCGGCGAGTGCACGTACCAAGTATCTAACTGAATCGCTTCGACCTTCAGATGGATCTATGGGACTCTCGCCTAGAAACGTTCAAGAAGCGTATACTGTAGACGAAAAGCCATCACAGGGGGAAGTAGTGCTCGATTGTCCATCAGTCACCAGATGGTTAGACCAGTTTCCGGAAGAAGACAGGAAACTGGCGATGCTCACAGTTCAGTCGCTACGAATTGTGCCTACCGACAGGATCAAGAGCGATCTTAGTGCGTTGATCTCTGAATTAGTCGATAATGCTGTAGCCGCAGGATCTTGCGTTATGGTAGAAGCGGTCAATTCTCGCGAAGACATACGGAGATGGTGGCGAAGCAGGACAGAAGGCGATCTCTGCCCGAAGCCAACGAAAGTCAATGTCGACTCGTTCGCAATCTATGACGACTTCGAACCCATTGCAGTTCGAGATTTCGATTCTGGGTCAGAAAAATACTTGGATATCGTTATCCGAGACGAGTATGAGCGCCGAAATCGCCCAAGTTACTGGATTCAGAGTACGCCGGGATTACGAACCCTGGGCACCTCCCCGACGAAGATTTCTCTCATTCTTATAACCGACAATGTCGGGTCAGGACAGCAAGTTATAGACTTCCTGGACCATGTATATCAGTCGTGCAGCTACGGATTGCTGGCAGCGCACAAGATAGACCTGCACCTCGCGTCATGGACAGCCTCGCCCCAAGGCGAAGCAAGAGTTATACAAAAGCTCACCCAGTACCAGACAACGACAGGCGGTACCGGCAACGGGTCCAGCTCTTTTCGATCTCTGCAAACCACCCTTTCTTTCAATGACGCAGAAGATCCAATTGCGCGTACCACTCTAGAAGGTTTCTTTCGTAAGTACTCTTCGTCGAAGCGGAACAAGGGACTTGGGTACGGAAGGAGCGCTACACGTACCATCCTGCTGGGATCCTCCTGCCCAAACACAGTGCCCGACTTGCTATTCATGACCCACAAGAAACAACCCTACGTCCCCTTATTCCCAGCTAAGCGAATTCCGCCGGATATCGTCGAAGTGGCGAATGGGATCAGCGAGGCTGACACACCAATTGAAATCACGAGTTCGCTTCTCGAAACGTTGGCAACAGATAGATTAATCCAAGCAGCACGGAGAGTGGGTCGCGCAGGCGATCCTACCTGGGCAATTCTGTTACTAGCCATGGCTGGTCTGGCCAGAAACCAAGCCGTACAACACCTAACCACCCCGTACTACCGGTTTCGAAGAGCCGAAGGGGAACTGCATAGACTCGGCTGGCTCGATTCAGAATTCAAGCCAACGGATCAGGGAAGGACTATAGTAAGAAGGTTCGGACGTAAGGGCAACTACTCAGACTTCGCATCCGCCAGACGCTTCATGAAGCTATCAGTTGACGCTGCTGGCGTGGTGTATTACCCTCATTCAGTGCGAGGGGCGGGATAGGTGCCTAGACTTGTCGTCCTTTCTGGATGACGCGGCTCGTACCGTTTGACGCATTGCGTCGAACGTATGGGGATCGGCTGAACTTAACGATCTGCGCGCAAGCCGTTCAGGCTGGCGTATGCGAATAGTGGGTTCATGCCGGCGCTTGGAACTTGATATCAGAAAGTACTGAGTTCGAACTATAGGCCGACGAAATTCTGATGAATTGTCGCCGGCATGAGGGAATCCAATGGTAGGCATCGTCCCGCCCCATGCATATACCAAGGAATTACTCCGACGCGGGCGTTCGAATCGACTGGCGCGCGAAATAGGCAGAGTCGACGCTGACTGCGCGAGGTTCGGGGTCGCTCCTATTTACACTCTGATGCATCTCTGCGTGATCTCCCGAGTGTCATATAACGCTGCGCGAGATGTAATTTTTGACAACAGCGCCCACTACACAGAGCGAAAGTTGGCAAAGAGGAGTGGTGGAACTCGTACCATTCATGAACCGTCTCCCCATTTAAAGTCGCTTCAGGCGGCCATCTATCGCAATTGCCTTTCCCCTGTACCCGTGTCCCCGATCGCCTTTGCCTTCGAAAAAGGCAGGAACGTCGCGAGTGCGGCTCGGCAGCACATCGGGGCTCGGTCGATGATACAGCTTGACGTCTCCAACTTTTATGGATCGATTGGATCTCAGAAAGTGTATTCGACGTTTGTTGCAATGGGCTATCCTGAGCTACTTGCGCTGGAGACGTCTCTGATTTGCTCTGTCGAGCATCGCGTCGTGCTTCGGGGGCCAGCGGAAGACGGCTACGTCTATGAGCCTTTGGACTGGGGTGTCTTGCCCCAAGGCTCCTCTACAAGCGGGAAGCTGTCGAACCTAGTATGTCGCGACCTTGACAAGGTGCTCCAAGATGTCGCACTTAGAGAAGGCGCGTCAGTCACTCGTTATGCAGACGATATCTCCTTCTCCATGCCTCGCCCGATGAGTAGGAAGAAGTCTGAAAGACTGCTTCTTGAGTTGCGTCAAGTCTTATTATCGTTCGACTTTGCGCCAAACAATAAGAAGACGAGAGTTATACCGAGCGCCAAGGAATTCAAGATGCTTGGCCTGCAGATTGGCCAGAATAAGGTTTGGCTGGACCGTCGATACAAGGCGCGAATACAAGGGCATTTGCACGGACTGCGTAAGTTCGGCCTAAGAGACCACTCAAGTTCGAGAGGATTCGGATCAGACTTTGAGTTCTGTGCGCACATATGGGGTCATTACGCCTACTGCTTCGACGTAGACCCTGACTTCGCAGCAAGTCTCCGCGTCGCGCTGATCGACGCGGGTGTCCCGCGCATCTGATTCCCGCTCTATCGAACGCGCACTAGCGACTAGGATTAAGCAAAGGGAATTTGGCCGAGTCTTCCCGCTCTGCTAAATCAATCCGCCAGCGGCAAGAGGTCACTGCGGCGACTTACATCCCGTCCGGGGCCATGTTGTTGAACCGGGAGTAGTGGCCCTGGAACGCGACCTCGATGTTCTTCGTCGGGCCGTTACGGTGCTTGGCGACCATGATGTCCGCGCTGCCCGCCTTCTCGGACTCCTTGTTGTAGAGGTCCTCGCGGTGCAACAGGATCACCATGTCCGCGTCCTGCTCGATCGAGCCCGATTCACGCAGGTCCGAGACCATCGGCCGCTTGTCGGTGCGCTGCTCCGAGCCACGGTTCAGCTGCGAGAGGGCGATCACCGGGATCTCCAGCTCCTTGGCGAGCAGCTTCAGCGCACGGGAGAACTCCGAGACCTCCTGCTGGCGGGACTCGACACGCTTGCCCGAGGACATCAGCTGCAGGTAGTCGAGCACGACGAGCTTGAGGCCGTGGTTCTGCTTGAGGCGCCGGCACTTGGCGCGGATCTCCATCAGCGACATGTTCGGGGAGTCGTCGATGAACAGCGGCGCGTCGTTGAGCTTCTGCGAGACGGCCGCGATCTTGGTCCAGTGCTCCTGCCGGAGCGACCCCTTGCGCAGGTCCTGCAGGTTGATGGTCGCCTCGGCCGAGAGGATGCGCATGGCGATCTCGTTGCGGCTCATCTCGAGGGAGAAGACGACGGTGGGCAGCTCGTGCTTGATCGCCGCCGACCGGGCGATGTCCAGGGCGAACGTCGACTTGCCGACCGCGGGACGGGCGGCGATGACGATCATCTGGCCGGCCTGCAGGCCATGGGTCAGCTCGTCGAACTCGTAGAACCCGGTGGGCACCCCGAGCATGCCCTCGCCGCGCCCGGAGGCGGACTCGATCTCGTCGATCGTGTGCTCCATGATCGCCGAGAGCGGGGCGTAGTCCTCGTTCGAGCGGGTGTCCGCCACCGAGAAGATCTCCGCCTGGGCGGCGTTGACCAGGTCGTCGACCTCGCCGTCGCTGGAGTACCCGAGCTGGACGATCTTGGTACCCGCGTCCACGAGCCGCCGCAGCACCGCCCGTTCCCGGACGATCTCGGCGTAGAACCCGGCGTTCGCCGCAGTCGGAACCGAGGAGATGAGGGTGTGCAGGTAGGCG
Source organism: Tersicoccus mangrovi (assembly GCF_036881825.1). Taxonomy (NCBI): domain Bacteria; kingdom Bacillati; phylum Actinomycetota; class Actinomycetes; order Micrococcales; family Micrococcaceae; genus Tersicoccus; species Tersicoccus mangrovi. The sequence continues at coordinate 757,063 of NZ_JBAJMW010000001.1, forward strand.
GGGCCACCGATGCGGGAGAGCTCGCCACGCTTGTTCAGCTCGTCCGCGACCGTCACGGCATCGGCCGGCTCGCCCTTGCCGTAGAGGGTGACGATCGCGTCGTAGATGTTCTCGTGCGCGGGCCGGTAGAAGTCGTTGCCCTTGAGCACCTCGACGACGTCGGCGATCGCGTCCTTCGAGAGCATCATGCCGCCGAGCACGCTCTCCTCGGCCACCAGGTCCTGCGGCGGGGTGCGGGAGAACTCGTCCTGCCTCGACCGCTGTTCGCGCTCCAGTTCCCCGATCGACACGCCGACCCCTCTGCTCCCGCTGTCCGTGCTGCTGCCTGCCACCACCCGCGCGGTCCTTTCGGGACGCCCGCGATGCTGCTTCCCGGTCTATCGGCGCCTACCGACAGAACCTCCGCAGCGTCCCGACCACGGTGGTGACGGTGGCCCGTGAAGGCCGGCCGTGTGGGGGAACAGGGCCACGTTAGCCCCCGGTCGCGGGAGCACCAACCTCACCGTCCACCGCCGAGGTCCGACCCTGTGGGCGACACGCCGGAGGCTGTGGAAAACGCCGTGGACAACTGTGCACGCCATGGGGACGGCGGTGTGGATTCATTCGTGGATAACTCGTGAACACCGTTCTGACGTGGGACAACGTCGCGTGCATACTGTGGATTGCGATCCGTGGTCCGGCGTGTCGAACCCACAGCATGCTTGTTGACAACCGCGCCGTCGGAGCCGTATCACTGAGGGTTCACCCCGACGCTGCGTGCCGTCGCGTCACCGCTGTGCCCAGCGTTCCGCCTCGGCGCGCAGCAGTCTCCGGTGCGCGGTCAGCGCCCGGTCGCTGACCTCGGACCGGTGGTTCGTCAGGGACACCGCCGCGACCGTCACGCCGCCCTCCACCACGGGCACCGCGATCGCCCGCGCCTCCGGCAACCGCGCCCCCGAGAAGCCCAGCTCGTACCCGCTCTCCCGGATCCCGGCGAGGCGGTCGAGCATGCGCACCGTCTCCTCCGCCGGTAGGTGAGCCGCGACGATGCGCCGTCGCTCCTCCGGGCCCAGGTGCGCGAGCAGCACCCGCCCGACCGCCGTCTCGGTCACGTGCGCCCGGCTCTGCATGCTGATCCGGAAGCTGAACGCCTCGTCGGTGCTCGCCCAGTCCATGTACACCGACTCCGCGCCCACCCGGACCGCCAGGATGGCCGACGCCCCCGTCTCGGCTCGCAGCCGCTCCAGGTCCGCGTGTCGCACGCTGAGCACCGGCGGCCGGGACGCCGCCCGATGGGTCAGAGAGAACACCGCGGGCCCAAGGGTGAAGCGGCGGTGCGCCTCGGCCAGGTAGCCGGTCGCGACGAGACCGTCGGCGAGCTTCTGCACGGACGAGACCGGCGCGCCGAGTTCCCGGGCCAGCTCGGTCAGCGTCATCCCGTCCGGCACGGCGACGACGAGGTCGAGGATGCGGACCACCCGGTCCACCGCCCGGTGGTGTCGCCGCCCGGTCTCGTCGAGTACTGCCTCGTCAGTCCACGCAGCCGGCCCGTCGACGGTCCTCCCGGCGATCCCCGCATCGTTGTTACCCATATGGATAGTTTTGTCGCTGTATGGGGAGAGAGGCACCTAGCGTGAGTCGTGGATTCAGTTAGACCACCTAAACAAAACGGAAGAGGCAGCACGATGCTCGACCAGACCTCCCTCACCCCCGGCGCCCTCGACGGCATTCGGGTCGTCGACCTCTCGACCGTGGTGATGGGGCCGTACGCCACCCAGCTGCTCGGCGATCTCGGCGCCGACGTGATCAAGGTCGAACCGCCCGCCGGCGACGTGAGCCGCCGCACGCAGCCCCAGCCCGGTGAGGGCATGGGCCCGCTGAGCGTCAACGTCAACCGCAACAAGCGCAACGTGCGGCTCGACGCCAAGGACCCGGACGGACGACAGGCGATCCTCGACCTGATCTCGACCGCCGACGTGCTGGTGACCAACATGCGCCCCGCCGCGCTGCGCCGCCTCGGCTTCGACCACGAGAGCCTCGCGGAGACCAACCCGCGGCTCATCCACTGCTCCGCCCAGGGCTTCCGCTCCGACTCCAGCCGCGCCGACCACGCCGCCTACGACGAGATCGTCCAGTCCGCCGGCGGCATGACCGACCTGATGCGGCGCGCGACCGGTGCCCCGACGTACGCCCCGACCATCCTCGCCGACAAGGTGTGCGCCCTGACCATCGTCTACTCGGTGCTCGCGGCCCTGCTGCACCAGCGGGCCACCGGCCGCGGCCAGCACATCGAGGTCCCGATGACCGACGTCCTGCTGTCCTTCAACCTGGTCGAGCACCTCTCCGGGCAGACCTTCCAGCCGGCCCTCGGCCCGGCCGGTTTCCCCCGCTCGCTCTCGGCCGGCCACAGCGCGTACGAGACCGCCGACGGCTGGGCCTGCATCCTGCCGTACACCCCGAAGAACATCCACGACTTCTTCGCCGCTCTCGAGGAGGACCAACTCGCCGACGACGAGCGGTTCGCCACCAACGCGACGCTGGCCCGGCACTATGCCGACCTGTACGCGCTGATCCGCGAGCGCGCCCCGCAGCGGACCACCGCGCAGTGGGGGGACCTCTGCGTCGCCCGCAGCATCCCCTTCGCCGCCGTCGCGGACCTGGACAGCGTGATGGACGACGAGTACGTCACCAGCGGCGGTCTCGTGCCGGTCGTCGAGGACGAGGCACTCGGCTCCTTCCGGTCGCCCCTGCCGGGCATGATCTTCTCCGAGACCCCGGTGACCATCCGTCGAGCGCCCGCCACCCTCGGTGCCGACACCGTCGAGGTGCTGCGTGACCTCGGCTATGACGACGAGCGGATCGCGGCGCTGACCCGCGAGGCCGAGGCCAGCACGGCCGGGCCCACGCCCATCACGGCGGCGGCGACCGCCCGCGAGGACGGCGACGGCGGCACCTCGAGCACCACGGACGCCACGACCGGCACCGCCGGCGCGTCCGGCCTGACCACGGCGGGAACCGCCCGATGATCGCCCTACACCCCCGACTACCGGAGAATCGCCTCATGGACAGCACGCACACCGACGCCACCGACGATCGGCCCCTCCTTGTCACCGAGCTGGGTCCGGTCATGGTCATGACCATCAACCGGCCGCACGCCCGTAACGCGGTCGACCTCGGCCTCGCCACGGCGCTGGCGGAGGCGACCACGGAGCTCGACGCCCGGCCCGACCTGCGCGTCGGCGTCCTGACCGGAAGCGCCGGCGTCTTCAGCGCCGGGATGGACCTGAAGGCCTTCGCCGCCGGACAGACCCCGACCGTGCCCGGCCGCGGCTTCGGCGGCCTCGTCGAGGCGGAGATCGCCACGCCTTTGATCGCCGCCGTGGAAGGCTACGCCCTCGGCGGCGGCCTCGAGCTGGCGCTGGCGTGCGACCTGATCGTCACCGCCCGCGACGCCCGCCTCGGCCTGCCGGAGGTCACCCGCGGCCTCGTCGCCGGCGCCGGCGGCGTCTTCCGACTGCCCCGCCGCATCCCGCGCGCCGTCGCCCTGCGGATGATGCTGACGGGCGAACCGATCGACGGCGCTCGTGCCGCCGAGCTCGGCCTCGCCGTGGAGGCGACCGAGGCCGGGCAGTCCCTCGAGGTCGCCCTCGACCTCGCCCAGCGCATCGCGGCCAACGCCCCGCTCGCCCTCGCGGCCGTCACCCGCATCGTCCGTCAGACCGAGAGCCTCTCCGACGCCGACGCGTTCGACGTCCAGCGCCCGCTCATCACGGCCCTGAAGGAGTCCGACGACGCCGCCGAGGGGGCCCGCGCCTTCGCCGAGAAGCGATCCCCGCAGTGGACCGGGCGCTGACCGCCGACGCCTCGCTCCCTTCCCCGAGGCGGGCCGTGACGATCGCCGACCTCAGCCTCGCACCGGCCTCGCCGTTCCTCTCCCACCAGGAGGCATCTCGATGAATCCCACCACTCCCGCGTCGCAGACCTCGCAAGCGGCGCAACCAGCGACCCTGCCCGCACGGGCAGCCGTCGTCGGCGCCGGCACCATCGGCCTGTCCTGGGTACGGCTGCTGGCCGACCACGGCATCACGGTCCGCGTCACCGACCCTCGCGCGGACCTCACCGAGGCCCTCGACCGCGCGTTCGACGGGACGGACGACACGGTGAACTCCGACGCGACGAGCGTGGCCCGGACGCGCGTGAGCGCCGCGGAGGACGTCGAGGCCGCCGTCGCCGATGCCGACCTGGTGATCGAGGCCGGCCCCGAGCGGCTGCCGTTCAAGCAGGAGCTGTTCGCCCGGATCGCTGCCGCCGCCCCCGCGCAGGCGCTGCTGACGACGTCGACGTCGGGCATCCTGCCCACCGACATCGCCCGGGACCTGCCGGACGACGTGGCCGCCCGGCTCTTCGTCGCCCACCCGTTCAACCCGCCGCACGTGCTGCCGCTGGTGGAGATCGTGCCCGGCGAACGCACCGCGCCGGAGGCGCTGGCGCGGGCCATGGACGTGTTCACCGCCCTGGGCAAGGAGCCCGTGCTCGAGCGCCGGGAGATCACCGGGTTCATCGCCAACCGGTTGCAGGCGGCGATCCTGCGCGAATCCTTCTGGCTCGTCCAGCAGGGCTACGCCAGCGCCACGGACCTGGACCGCATCGTCACCGCGTCGCTCGGCCCTCGGTGGGCCGTGCACGGACCGCTCGCGAGCTTCCACCTGGGCGGTGGTGCCGGCGGCGTCCGCCACATGCTCGAGCACCTCGGCGCCGACATGCTCGTCCGGTGGGACACCTCCGCCACGCCGGATCTCGCCCCCGAGGCGGTCGCGCCGATCGTCGACGAGCTCGAACAGGCCTGGCCCCTGGGCCGTTTCGCCGCGACGACGGCCGCCCGCGACGCCGCTCAGCGCGCCGTCATCACCGCGCGCGATGCCACCGGCACCACCGGCAACACCGCCGCCACCGACCTGCACCAGTCCGAGGAGGACGCATGACCGACACCATCACGACCCCGACCAGCGGCAGCGAGGGATCGACGGCCGCCTTCGCCCCGCACGTCTCCGACGCCTTCGGCTACGAGAAGCTGCTCGACGACCAGCAGCGCGAGATCATCGCCCGGGTGCGCGCCTTCCTCCAGGAGCAGGTCGCGCCGATCGCGGACGACGCGTGGGAGCGCGCCGAGTTCCCCCACCACCTCATTCCCGGCTTCGGCAGCCTCGGCATCGTCGGCCTCACGTACCCCGAGTTCACGGACCGGGTGCAGAGCCGCCTGTTCTCCGGGTTCCTCAACCTCGAGATCGCCCGGGTCGACCCGTCGATCAATACCTTCTTCGGCGTCCACTCGGGCCTCGCCCTGTCGAGCATCTACCTGTGCGGCTCCCCCGAGCAGCGAGAGCGGTGGATCCCGTCGATGCTGGACTTCAGCGCCGTCGGCGCGTTCGGGCTGACCGAGCCGGACCACGGGTCCGACGTCGCCGGCGGCCTCGCGACCACCGCCCGGCGTGAGGGGGATACCTGGGTGCTCAACGGCGCCAAGCGCTGGATCGGCAACGGCACGTTCGCCGACCTCGTGGTCATCTGGGCGCGCGACGAGGAGACGGACAAGGTGCTCGGCTTCGTCGTCGAGAAGGGCACGCCGGGCTTCTCCGCCACCGCCATCACCGGCAAGATCGCGCTGCGGACCGTGCAGAACGCCGACATCGTGCTCGACGACGTGCGCATCCCCGCCGCGAACAAGCTCGAGAACGCGAACTCGTTCCGCGACACCGCTCGGGTGCTCAAGGTGACCCGCGGCGGGGTGGCCTGGGGCTCCGTGGGCCTGCAGATGGGCGCCTACGAGAAGGCGCGGGAGTACGTGCTGCAGCGGCAGCAGTTCGGCCGGCCGCTGGCGAAGTTCCAGCTCGTCCAGGAGCACCTGGCCACGATGCTCGCGAACATCACCACCTCGCTCGGCCTCGTCGTCCGGCTCGCGCAGCTGCAGGACGCCGGCGAGGACACCGACGACCAGGCGGCGCTGGCGAAGTCCACGGCCACCCTGGCGATGCGTGACACCGTCGCCCGGGCCCGTGAGGTGATGGGCGGCAACGGCATCGTGCTCGAGCACGGCGTCGCCCGCTTCTTCGCCGACGCGGAGGCGATCTACTCGTACGAGGGCACCAAGGAGGTCAACCAGCTCATCGTGGGCCGGGCGATCACCGGGATGGGCGCGTTCGTCTGAGAGACAGCATCCGGACGCACGAAGGGCCGGGCACCGTCACGGTGCCCGGCCCTTCGCGTCAACAAACCGTCAGACGGTTCCTCAGAGGGGAACGACCTGCAGGTCGATCGTGGCGGAGACGTCCTCGTGCAGACGGACGGTCGCCTGGTAGGTGCCGGTGGACTTGATGTGTCCGGGCAGCTCCACCGTGCGCTTGTCGATCGAGCCCAGTCCGGCCGAGGACACCGCCGTGGCGACGTCGTCGGTCTTGACCGTGCCGAACAGGCGGCCGGACTCGCCGGCCTTGACCTTGATCTGCACGGGCGTGGACGAGAGCTTCGCGGCCAGCGCCTGGGCGTCGGCCAGGGAGGCGACGGCGCGGGCCTTGCGGGCCGCACGGATCGACGCGACCTGGTTCTCGCCACCGCGGGACCAGGTCAGCGCGAAGCCACGCGGGAGGAGGTAGTTGCGGGCGTACCCGTTCTTCACCTCGACCACGTCACCTGCGGTGCCGAGCCCGGTGACTTCCTGGGTCAGAATCAGCTTTGCCATGAGAAGTGGTTCCTTTCCGCTCAGCCGCGGCCGGCGCCGGAGTAGGGCAGCAGCGCGACTTCGCGCGCGTTCTTGATCGCCAGGGCGATCTTGCGCTGCTCCTGAACGGACACGCCGGTCACGCGGCGGGCGCGGATCTTCCCGCGGTCGGAGATGAACTTCCGCAGCAGGGCGACGTCCTTGTAGTCGATGACAGTGACGTCGGCCGCCTTGAGCGGGTTCTGCTTCGGTTTCGGCTTGCGGATCTCAGCCTTGGCCATCGTGGTGCTCCTTCATGTTTCGTGGAGCCCGCGGACACGGTCCGCGGGATGGGGTGAATGGGGATGGGGGCGACGCTTGTGCGTCACCCCGTGGTCCCGGCGAGGCCGGGACGCGACGGTCGGAAGACCGATCAGAACGGAGGCTCGGAGTCCGCGCCGTTGCCCCACCCCGAGGAGGTGGAGGTCCCGGGCGTGGCCCACGGGTCGTCGTTGGACTGCTGGCCGCCACCGGAGTTGCCGCCGCCGTAGCCGCCCTGGCCACCGCCGGAGTTGCCCCCGCCGAAGCCGCCCTGGTTGCCGCCGCCGAAGCCGCCGCCTCCCTGGCCGCCGCCGCGGGCGTTGCGGTTGACCTTGGCCGAGGCGTACCGCAGCGAGGGGCCGATCTCGTCGACCTCCAGCTCGATGACGGTGCGCCGCTCGCCTTCCTTGGTGTCGTACGAGCGGGACTTCAGGCGGCCCTGCGCAACCACGCGGGTGCCCTTGGTCAGCGTCTCGGCGACGTTCTCGGCCGCCTCACGCCACACCGACGCGCGGAGGAACAGCGTCTCGCCGTCCTTCCACTCGTTGGCCTGCCGGTCGAACGTCCGGGGAGTGGACGCGATCGTGAAGTTCGCGACGGCGGAACCGGACGGCGTGAACCGCAGCTCCGGATCGGCCGTCAGGTTGCCCACGACGGTGATGACGGTCTCGCCTGCCATCTGCCCTGCCTTCCGTGATTGACGTGAGTCGATCGGATCGACCGGGTCGGGTGACCCGGTCGGAAGATCACTCGGCGCTGACGCGCTGCTCTTCCGGACGGATGATCTTGGTCCGCAGGATCGTCTCGTTCAGGTTGAGCTGACGATCGAGTTCCTGAGCACCGGCCGGGGTCGAGTGGAAGTTGACGACGGCGTAGAACGCCTCGTTCTTCTTCTGGATGTCGTAGGCCAGGCGACGACGGCCCCAGAAGTCGACCTTGTCGACGGTTCCGCCATCGTTGCGGACCACGTTGAGGAACTTGTCCAGCGACGGCTGGACCGAGCGCTCCTCGACCTCGGGGTCGATCAGAACCATCAGTTCGTATTCACGCATAAGTGAACCCACCTCCTTCGGGCTAACGGCTGCGGTCTCTCCGCAGCAGGAGGTTCGTGCGCTTGGTCGGTGCGGGCTCATGACCCCGTCGCGGCGACCACGGCGGACGCACACGGACAGAGCCGTGCCCAGCACAGACTTCCCCATCCTACCAGTCAGACGTCCCGAGACTGGACGAGGGCGATGCCCGCCCCGAGCAGGGCGACGGGCCACGCCGCGATCACGGCCCACGAGCCGGCGGCGTCGAGCTTGCCCGAGGCCGTCGGATCGAGGGCCTGCGTGTGCGCGGTGCTCGGCAGGAAGGCCGCGACCCACTGCACCCAGTCCTGCCGGAAGATGGCCACCAGGATGGGGAAGACCAGCAGGATCGCGACCAGGACGACGATCGCGGCGGCCGTGTTGCGGATCAGGGCGCCCAGACCCAGCCCCATGACGGCGACGGCCGCGGCGTACAGCCCGGAGAGGAAGACGATCTGCGGGACGAGCCGCGCGTCGAACGCGAAGTCGAGGTTCGCCGGGCGCAGCAGCGGCTGGGTGACCACGTAGCCGAGCAGCTCGCACACGGTGATGGTCACCCAGGAGACGACGGTCAGCACGATCGCCTTCGCGACGAACACGGGCCATCGGGCGGGCACCGCCGTCATCGTCGCCGTGATCGACCGGTTGCCGAACTCTCCGGAGACGAACATGGCCCCCATCGAGCCGAGCACGAGGATGGCCAGGGACAGGCCCGACGAGGGCACGGTGTGCACGAAGTCCGTGCCTCCTGCCCCGCCCGGGCCACCGGGACCGCCCGGGCCGCCGCCGGTGTTGTCGCGGGTGAAGGAGGCGATGCCCCACGCGCTCAGCGCAGCGAAGCCGACCATCAGGACGACGGTCACGAGCAGCAGCACCCAGGTGGAGCGCAGGCCGAAGAACTTGATGATCTCGGCGGAGAGCACCCGCCCGAACGACGGGCCGGCCCCGGGACGGGAAGCCGCCCCGGGCCTGCCGGCGGGCCCGCCGCCGGTCCTGCCGTCGGCAACGGGCGCACGGTGTGCGGGGACGTGGGCTTCGCCGGCGGCGCTCATCGGGTCTTCCCTTCGGCGACCGGCTCGGTCGCGCGGTAGTCGACGTGGTCGTGGGTCAGGCGCAGGTAGGTGTCCTCGAGGGACGCGCGCAGCGGGGTCAACTCGCTCAGCAGCAACCCGTGGTCCAGCGCCGCCCGGGAGATCTGAAGCGGGTCCCGGCCGGTGACGACGAGCGCGCCGTCGGCGCGTGCCTCGACGGCGACGCCGTCCCCGGCGATCGCGCGGCCGAGCCGCTCGGTGTCCGGAGAGCGCACCAGCACGCGCGGCTGGCTCTCACCCTCGAGCATGTCGTCGATCGGGGCGTCGGCCATCAGCCGACCCTGGGCGATGACCACGAGGTGGTCCGCGGTCTGCGCCATCTCGCTCATCAGGTGGGAAGAGATCAGCACCGTGCGGCCCTCCGCGGCGAGCGCGCGGGCCAGGTTGCGGACCCAGATGACACCCTCGGGGTCGAGGCCGTTGACGGGTTCGTCGAGCACGAGGACGCCGGGGTCACCGAGCATCGCGGTCGCGATCCCGAGCCGCTGGCCCATGCCGAGGGAGAACCCGCCGATCCGCTTGCCGGCGACATCGGTGAGCCCGGTCAGGCCGAGCACCTCGTCGACGCGGCGCCGCGGAATGCCGTGCGTCGCCGCGAGGGCGCGCAGGTGGTTGCGGGCCGTGCGGCCGGGGTGAACGGCACGCGCCTCGAGCAGGGTGCCGACCTCGCGCAGGGGGGCGGCGAGCTCCCGGTACCGCCTGCCGTCGAACGTCACGGACCCCGAGGTGGCCCGGTCCAGGCCGACGGCGATGCGCATCGTGGTGGACTTGCCGGCGCCGTTGGGCCCGAGGAACCCCGTCACGGTGCCCGAACGGACGGTGAAGGAGAGGTCGTCGACGGCGACCTTGTCCCCGAATCGTTTGGTCAGGTGGTCGACCTGGATCATGCCGCTGCCTCTCGTGCCCTCGTGGGGCTGACGGGTCGGTGGCTCCCACGCTACCGAATACGGCCGCCGCTCTCGACGGTGTGTTCCCCCACGGGTTGGGGTCGGGCGGCGCGCACGGCGAGCGTGGAGGCCAGCGCGACGACGCCGACGGCCAGCAGGGCGGTGCGGATCCCGACGTGATCCCCGAGGAAGCCGAGCAGCGGCGGCCCGGCGAGGAACGCGGAGTAGCCGATCGTCGTGACGACGGAGACGCGGGCGGCCGCGCGTCGGGGCTCGTCCGCCGCGGCGGAGATGCCGAGCGGGAAGCCCATGGCCGCGCCGGCACCCCACAGCACCGCGCCGATCAGGGCGGGCACGACACCGGGACCGAGGACGAACAGCAGGACGCCGATCAGCCCGGTGCCGAAGCTCGCGTACAGGACCGCGACCCGACCGAACCGGTCGACGAGGGACGAGCCGGCGTAGCGGAAGACGGTCATCGACAGGACGAAGGCCGCGAACGTGAGGGCGCCGGTGGCCTGGTCGGCGCCGAGCCCGTCGACGGCGGCCTTGGCGATCCAGTCGTTGGCGGCGCCCTCGGTCAGGGCCGCCCCGAGCACGATCAGCCCGAGCACGAGGGTGCGCGGTTCCCGCCACGCGTCGAGCCGTCCGGGCGCCGGGCCGCCGTCCGGCTCGTGGACGCTGTCCGGCAGGAACCAGCGCGGGATGACGGCCATCGCCACGATCGCGAGGACGACGATCCCCCAGAGGTGGACGGGCAGCGACACTCCCGCGCCGGCCATGCCGGCGCCGACGAGGGCGCCGATGAAGGCGCCGCCGGAGAAGCCGGCGTGGAACTTCGGCAGGACGGTGGCGCGCAGCGCCCGCTCGACCTCCGTGCCCTGGATGTTCATCGACACGTCCCACAGGGCGATACCGGCGCCGAGGACGAAGAGCGCGACGCCGGTCAGGGTGACGGAGGACACGGTGAGCGCCCCGCCGAGGCCGGCCGCGCCCGCCGCCGCGATGACCGAGCCGACCCGGACGCTGGCCGCCGAGCCGAGGCGGTTGACGATGGCCCCGCTGAGCGGCAGGGCGAGCAGGGAGCCGACGGCGCCGAACAGGAGCAGGCCGCCGATCTGGCCGGAACTCAGATGCAGGAGCTGCGCGGCGGCGGGGATGCGGGCCGCCCAGGTGGCGAAGAGGAAGCCGTTGAAGACGAAGACGACGAAGGTGGCGACGAGCGCGGCGCGCGTCGGGCGGGTGGACACGCTTCCAGCCTAGGTGTAGGAGGTCATGACGTTGGCGACGCGGGCCGGGACGCGGCTGGCGGGTGGCTGGTCGGCGCAGGCGGTGT